>JBCCEA010000001.1:0-175000 GCA_039030515.1 Myxococcota bacterium
GAAGACGACGGTGACGGGCGTCGAGATGTTCCGGAAGCTGCTGGACCAGGGTCAAGCGGGAGACAACGTGGGCTGTCTGCTTCGGGGAGTTGGGAAAGAAGAAGTGGAGCGAGGCCAGGTGCTGGCGGCGCCCGGCTCGGTAAGCACGCACCAGAAGTTTGAAGCCGAAGTGTACGTTCTCAGTAAAGAAGAGGGCGGGAGGCACAAGCCATTTTTCACAAACTATCGACCCCAGTTTTACATGCGCACGATGGACGTGACGGGAACCATCTCACTGCCGGAAGAGGTCAAGATGGTGATGCCCGGAGACAACGTGAAAATGACGGTAGAGCTGATCACGAAAGTTGCGATGGAAGAAAAGCAGCGCTTTGCGATTCGTGAAGGTGGACGCACGGTAGGTGCCGGCGTTATCGCTAATATTTTGGAATAGGAACGCGGTATGCCGGTTCGTTCGCCTGTCGCGCTTGTGTGTTCTGAATGTGGCGCACGAAATTACCAAACAACTCGAACGCCGAACGCGAGAACACGTTTGCGGATTAAGAAATTTTGTGCCTTTTGCAACCATCACACGACTCACGAGGAGTCAAAGTAAGATTCAGCAAAGGCCAGTAGCTCCAATTGGTAGAGCAGCGGATTCCAAATCCGCGGGTTGTGGGTTCGAATCCCTCCTGGCCTGCCAGCTATTGTAATCCGCTAGACCGAGGAATGAATGAACCAGAACAACGACAACATGATAGGGCCAACTCGGGCGTTGGGAATGGAACGTTGGGTACAGTTTGGCTTTATCGTTGCCGCGCTCGGTCTGTTCTGGGTATTGGACCACGTGGTTTGGTCCATTTGGGATTTGTGGGCTGAGCCAAGTTCGGTGCTGGTTACCACTACCGCGGCACTTGTATCGATTGCCGTGGTTTGGTCTGGCTATCAAGTCCCGCGGTACCGAAGCTTTATTCAGGAAGTTGCCGGAGAGCTATCGCGTGTTACATGGCCCTCGCGACAAGAGACATGGTCTCACACGGTCGTTGTCGTAATCGTTTCACTGATCGCGGCCGTTATTCTAGGAATATTCGACGCAGCATGGTCTGCGATAACTGACCTTATATATAGTCGAGCATGACGAGCGAAATCACTACATCCGCTGAGGAGAATCCCGGTTCTGATGAAGAGAGAAGTGCTCTTCATTCTGAGCGATCGGAGCAACACGAGGAGACAGAGCACTCGGCTTCCGTAAGTGAGAGTGCCTCAAGTCGCTTCAAATGGTACGTCGTTCAGGCATACTCCGGCTACGAGAGCAAGGTCAAAATCTCTTTAGAGGAACGCATCAAACAGGCTGATCTTGAAAGCCGATTTGGAGAAATCCTCATACCGAAGGAAAATATCCAAGAAAGCCGAGGTGGTAATCGTAAGGTTACCAGTAAAAATTTCTATCCCGGCTACATTTTTGTGCAGATTGATCTGAACGAGGACACTTGGCACCTGATCAAGAACACACCGAAGGTCAACGGCTTCATCGGAGGTCATAAACCGACTCCGGTGCCTGATACTGAGATTCAAGCAATATCAGAACAAGTTGCTGAAGGGGCAGCAAAGCCTAAACCCCGCGTAGTCTTCGAACAAGGCGATCATATTCGAGTGATCGACGGAGCATTCGCCAACTTCACCGGCTCCGTAGAAGAGGTGAAGCCCGACAAACAAAAGGTGAAGGTTTTGGTGTCCATATTCGGCCGGGCCACTCCGGTCGAGCTCGACTATGCCCAGGTCGAGAAAACGGTTTGAGGAACGGTTGAGAAACGAGCCATGAAAAAGGTTATCGGAAGCATCAAGCTGCAGTTGCCAGCAAACAAGGCGAATCCCTCGCCTCCCGTTGGTCCGGCACTCGGTCAGCACGGGGTCAACATCATGGCCTTCTGCAAAGAGTTCAACGCACGGACAAAAGACCGCGAAGGCATGATTATTCCGGTCGTTATCACTGTGTTCGCAGACCGGACCTTTGCCTTCATACTGAAAACACCTCCTGTGGCGGTCCTGATCAAAGTAGCACTTGGTTTGCCGGTTCAGGGCAAACCTGGATCAGGTTCCTCGGAGCCTAACAAAACTAAGATCGGTGTTCTAACCGAGAAACAGCTTCGCGAAATCGCTGAAACCAAGCTCGAAGATACCAATGCAGCCTCGATAGAAGCGTGCATGAAATCGGTTGCTGGCACTGCCCGTTCGATGGGAGTAGACGTCGAATGGGAGCAAACTGTTGAGGACGACAAACAGGCTGCGTAAAGAACCAGCGAGCCGAGGCTCTGAAGCTCCTGTACGGAGACTTAGCCAAGAAAAAGAGAACACGAACGAAGAACGCACTTGGTGGCGCGTCACCCCTGTTCATTCCACACCGCTCAGCGCGTAGGGCGGGAGGCGATAGCACGCCGTAAGGAACGTTATGAAAGTTGGAAAGAGGCGTCGTCGACCAATAGAGACCGTCGACCGGACTATGAAGTACAGCCTGCCGGATGCATGCCATCTCATCAAAGATTTAGCGTATGCCAATTTTGATGAGTCGGTAGAGCTCGCCGTAAGGCTTGGTGTCAATCCGAAGCACGCCGATCAGCAGGTTCGCGGAGCGGTTGTATTGCCTCACGGCACAGGCAAGAGCAATCGGGTACTGGTGTTCGCGAAAGGTGACAAGGCCAACGAAGCCGAATCTGCAGGCGCCGACTTTGTCGGTGCTGAGGACTTAGTGGCGAAGATCACTGACGGGTGGATGGAATTCGACACAGTTGTATCGACACCAGATTTGATGGGCCAAGTAGGCAGGCTGGGCCGAGTGCTTGGGCCTCGTGGATTGATGCCAAACCCCAAAGTCGGAACTGTTACTTTCGACGTGGCCAAAGCTGTTCGGGAGTCTAAGGCTGGTAAGGTTGAGTTTCGAGTAGAACGGCAAGGTGCGATCGTTCACGCTCGCGTCGGCAAACGCTCTTTCTCCAATGAACAGATTGCAAACAATGTTCGCGCTTTGGTCAGTGCGCTGGTTAAAGCAAAACCAGCTGCGGCCAAGGGAACCTATCTCCGAGCCCTCAGTATCAGTACCACCATGGGTGCCGGCGTGAAAATCGACCCCAGCAGTATCGAGGTTGAGGCCTGAGATGACATTATCCAAAGATCAAAAGACAGCGGTTGTAGCGGCGGTTCGAGATCGATTTAGTCGGTCTGTTTCTTCGGTGTTCGTCGACTTTCGTGGAATCGATGTTGCAACGATCACCGAACTCAGAACGAAGTTTCGGGCTGCCGGGATTGAATATCAGGTTGTGAAAAACAACCTGGTCCGAAAAGCGTTAGAGGAAACTCCCATCGTGAACAACGAGGTGTTCATGAACGCCTTGGTTGGTCCGACTGGGATTGCATGGAGCTACGAGGATCCATCCTCTGCTGCAAAAATACTCAGGGATTTTCGCAAAGAGCGAAAAGATGAGCCCAACAATATTGAAATCAAATGCGGCATCCTCGATGATGCCGTTCTCGACGGGGATAGAGTAGAAAAAGATCTCGCTAGTCTGCCCGGTAAAGACGAAATCCGATCTATGCTGTTGGCCCAACTGATGGCTCCGGCAGAGCAGTTCGTGCGTCAGATAGGCGCACCGGCGCAAAATCTTGCCTACGCACTCGATGCCTATTGCAAGAAGCAAGAAGGCGGAGTCTGAGGTATCCAGGCTCTTTCGAGTGTTTTGGCACTCGTACCATGCGTCTCTGACTCAGGCCCTCTCAAGAGACGCTGTGTAGCCCAATCAGATGAGTTTTGCGTTCAACTAAACGAGCGCTTTTTTTGAACAAAGTAATACCAAAATTTTTCCGCGCGCCGCGCGGTCGTATAAAGCGGAGTCAATAGGAACATGGCGAATATGAACGTCGAACAAATGGTCGAAGAGCTTAGCTCTTGGTCCGTGATGGAAGTGGCCAACCTTGTTAAAGCCCTTGAAGAAAGCTGGGGTGTATCAGCTGCACCTGCAGCTGTTGCGATGGCGGCAGCCCCTGGCGCTGCCGAAGAGGCCGAACCAGAACAAACGGAATTCTCAGTCGAGCTCTCCGAAGTAGGTGGTAAGAAGATTCAGGTCATCAAGGCGATTCGCGAGATTACCCAGCTGGGACTCGCAGATGCGAAAGCGTTGGTAGAGGCCGCCCCCAAGGTAGTCAAAGAAGCAGTCTCCAAAGACGAGGCCGAGGAGATCAAAAAGAAGCTCGAAGAGGCTGGGGCCAAGGCCACCCTTAAGTAGTGTATCAGAACGATTGCGGATATTTACCGATTGCTTGTCGGCGAGAAGTTTCTCTGCGGCGTGTCTCCGGTGCGTTCGGCGCACGATTCGTAATCGATATCGGAACCGAAGGAGAAATCATCTTGCGTTCGTGTTCCAGCATACTAATGCCCGGTCGTCATCAAGGCGGTCTCATGTTCGACTCAATGGTTGAGTCGCGCAAGTAGCCGTATACGACGTCCGGGTCTTTGTTCTTCTTATCCCTATAACTTATGCAACCCGATTCCGGCTCAGGAGCCACAGTACCCATGGCTGCGACCACGATTCAAACGAACTTCCGTGTTCGGCATAGCTTCGGAAAGATCAATCGGATCATCCAACTTCCGAATCTCATCGATATCCAGAAGCGATCTTACGATAAGTTTCTCCAATCGACGATTCCGCCAAATGAACGAGAGGACATCGGGCTCCAAGGGGTGTTCCGAAGTGTGTTCCCGATTCGCGACTTCAACAATACGAGTGAACTCGTATTCGTCGCTTACACGCTCGAGCGGCCCAAGTACGACGTCGACGAATGTCGACAGCGCGGCATGACCTATGCGGCTCCGATCAAAGTCACCATACAGTTAATCATTTATGACAGCGGTGGTGATGCCGGCGATAAGGCGGTGCGGGACATCAAGGAGCAAGAGGTCTACTTCGGTGAAATACCGCTCATGACCGAAAACGGCACCTTTATTATCAACGGAACCGAGCGGGTCGTTGTCAGTCAGCTCCACCGAAGCCCGGGTGTCTTCTTCGACCATGATAAGGGCAAAACGCACTCCAGCGGAAAGTACCTATACCAGGCTCGGATCATTCCGTACCGCGGCTCGTGGCTCGACTTTGAGTTCGATCCGAAGGACTTACTTTACGTTCGCATCGATCGCAGGCGCAAAATGCATGCGACCGTGCTTCTTCGCGCTCTGGGGTACAACACTCAGGAACTACTCAAGTTCTATTACGATACAGAGGTTGTTTACCTTGAAGACGGCGATACGTTTTCCAAGTCGATCGAATATGATCTGCTCCCAGGCCAGCGGGCAACTCAGGATATCAAGGTCGACGGCACGCCCATCGTACGTCGCAATCGGAAGTTCACACGTGCAGCAATCCGACGTCTGAGAGAGGCAGGTCTCGAGCGACTCCCAATCGACGTGAGCGATGTTCTCGGTAAGGTCAGCGCTGAAGATGTCGTCGACGAAGAGACTGGGGAAATACTGCTTGGCGTCAACGAGGAGATCACCGAAAGCAAACTCGAATCGCTGCGAGAAGCAGCCGTTGAGCGCGTACGCATTCTATTCATCGACGGTTTGAATGTTGGGAGTTACCTGCGAGATACGCTGATTGCCGATAAAGTTTTGACCCAGGACGAGGCGATTTTGGAGATCTATCGCCGACTCAGGCCTGGAGACCCACCGACCCTCGACACAGCGCGCACTCTGTTCAACAATCTCTTCTTCAACCCTGAACGGTACGACCTGAGTAAGGTTGGGCGCCTCAAGCTGAACTACAAGTTCTACAAAGAGGGAGACGAGGATGTACGTCCGGAGCTCGAGACCACCGTGCTTACTCCGCGAGACATTCTCGAGACGGTTCGGAATCTTATCGACCTGAAGAACGACCGAGGCGTTGTTGACGATATTGATCACCTCGGCAATCGGCGGGTGCGTGCCGTCGGCGAGCTGATGGAGAACCAGTACCGTATCGGCCTGGTCCGTATGGAGCGTGCCATAAAAGAGCGCATGAGCATGAGTCAAGAACTCGAAACACTCATGCCGCACGACTTGATCAATGCGAAGCCGGTCAGCGCTGTGGTGAAGGAATACTTCGGCTCAAGTCAGCTCAGCCAGTTCATGGATCAAACGAATCCTCTTTCTGAGGTGACCCACAAGCGTCGCCTGTCTGCACTGGGTCCGGGCGGTCTCACTCGAGAGCGTGCTGGGTTTGAGGTTCGCGATGTGCATACGACGCATTACGGCCGTATTTGCCCGATCGAGACGCCTGAGGGCCCCAATATCGGTCTGATCGCTTCGCTCTCAACCTATGCTCGAGTCAACGAGTATGGATTCGTAGAGACGCCCTACCGGCGCTGCTCTGAGGGCTACGTCACAGACGAAGTTCGCTGGTACAGCGCGCTTGAGGAAGAAGGTCATTATATAGCCCAGGCGAATGCCGAAATGGAGGGTGACGGCAAGCTCCTCGGTCAGCTCATCAACGCTCGCTACAATGGTGATGCGGTGATGGTTTCCCCAGATACCCTCACCCTGATGGATGTGTCTCCCAATCAGCTGGTGTCGGTTGCTGCATCCTTGATTCCGTTTCTGGAGCATGACGACGCCAACCGGGCGCTGATGGGGAGCAACATGCAGCGACAGGCTGTTCCCACCGTGCGTTGCCGGGCGCCGATCGTTGGTACCGGCCTAGAGCAGAAAGTGGCCCAGGACTCCGGAGTTTGTGTGGTCGCCAAACGTGATGGCGCAGTAGAGTCGGTGGACGCCAGTCGTATCGTTGTAAGACACCGCGGAGAAGGTGGTGCCTTCCCCGATATTTATCGACTCAATAAATTCCAGCGAAGCAACCAAAATACCGCATACAACCAAACTCCAATCGTTCGACCTGGTGATACTGTGCGTGCTGGAGACGTCATTGCGGACGGTCCTTCATGCGATCGTGGTGAGCTTGCACTCGGCCAAAACGTGATCGTCGCGTTCATGCCGTGGGGCGGATACAATTTTGAAGACTCGATCCTAGTTTCCGAGCGAATCGCGAAAGATGACGTCTACACGTCGGTGCACATCGAAGAGTTCGAGTGTGTCGCACGAGACACAAAACTCGGAAAAGAGGAGATTACCCGCGATATCCCCAATGTAGGCGAAGAAGCGTTGAAAGATCTCGACGATTCGGGAATCGTTCGAATCGGCGCGGAGGTTCAAGCCGGAGATATCTTGGTTGGTAAAATAACCCCGAAGGGCGAGACTCAGCTTTCCCCCGAAGAAAAGCTGTTGCGAGCGATCTTCGGAGAAAAAGCGGGTGACGTTCGAGATACCTCCCTCAGGGTTCCACCTGGGGTGGCGGGCATCGTGATCGACGCGAGTGTCTTTGCCCGTAAAGGCAACGAAAAAGACGACCGCGCGCGTCAAATCGAAGATCAAGAGCGAGCCAAGCTCGAGAAGGACATGGCGGACGAGATCAAGATCGTGAAGGAGTCCGCTTACGATCGGGTGCGAGCGATTCTGTTAGGTAAAACCACTCAGGCGAAGCTCGTAGACGACAAAGGTAAGGTGCTTCTAGAAAAGGAGTCCGTACTTACCGAGGCCAATCTGAGTCCGATTCCTCGCTCCCTTTGGGGGCACATCGAAGTCGATGCCGACCAAGAAACCGTCGCTTCGATTTTGACCGAGCTTCAAGAGCAAAATCGAGCGATTGAAACTCTCTTTCAGGAAAAAATCGACAAGCTGGGCCGAGGCGATGAGCTCCCCCCAGGCGTCATCAAAATGGTCAAGGTCTACATCGCCATCAAGCGCAAGCTTCAGGTTGGCGATAAGATGGCCGGTCGTCACGGAAACAAGGGCGTAGTGTCCCGAATTCTCCCAGAGGAAGATATGCCCTATCTTCCCGACGGAAAACCGGTGGATATCGTCCTCAATCCTCTCGGGGTTCCCAGTCGTATGAACGTGGGTCAAATCCTCGAGACGCATCTCGGTTGGGCTGGCTATCTACTCGGAACACGGTTGCAAGAAACCGTAAATGGCGGACTCAAAGGAGAAGAGCTTCGAACTCACTTGCTCCAAATATTCAAAACTGGGTCCATCAAGGGTTTGGTCAAGGAGTTGCCCGAGCAAGAGCTAGTCAAGTTCAGCCGTTCCTTTAAGCATGGTCTACAGCTCGCAACGCCCGTGTTCGATGGCGCTGAGGAGCGAGAGATCAAGGAAATGCTTAGTCTCGCCGGGGTAGACCCTAGCGGTCAGACCGTGCTCTTTGATGGACGCACCGGAGAGGCGTTTGATCAAGACGTCACCGTGGGCATCATGTACATGCTGAAGCTCCATCATTTGGTGGACGACAAAATCCACGCCCGCAGCATCGGTCCCTACTCTCTCGTCACGCAACAGCCTCTCGGAGGAAAAGCTCAATTTGGCGGTCAACGTCTCGGTGAGATGGAGGTTTGGGCCATGGAGGCTTACGGTGCCGCACATGCACTGCAGGAATTTCTTACGGTGAAGAGCGATGACGTCCAAGGACGCACGCGTATGTATGAAGCTATCGTCAAAGGAGATCATTCCTTGGATGCAGGACTTCCAGAAAGCTTCAACGTGCTCATGAAGGAGCTTCAAGCGCTCTGTCTCAATGTTGAACTAGTAGAATCTGATGCTCTTGGCCGTAACGACGACGCCGTAGTCGCCGAGGAGGAATAATCGAATGAAAGACATCTTCAGTTTCTTTGAGAAGCCGAAGGATCCCCTTTCCTTTTCAGCCATTCGTATTTCGTTAGCGTCGCCAGAGAAAATCCGAGAAAGATCCCACGGGGAAGTAAGGAAGCCAGAGACGATCAATTACCGAACGTTCAAGCCCGAACGCGACGGTCTGTTTTGCGCTAAGATCTTCGGTCCGGTCAAGGATTACGAATGCATCTGCGGCAAGTACAAGCGCATGAAGCACCGCGGCATCGTTTGTGAGAAATGCGGTGTTGAGGTCATTCAGAGTAAGGTTCGTCGAGAACGCCTGGGCCACATCACACTCGCGACTCCGGTAGCGCATATTTGGTTCCTCAAGAGTCTGCCCAGCCGCATTGGTGCGGTTCTCGACATCACGCTCAAAGATCTGGAACGAGTTCTCTATTGCGAGAGCTATGTAGTTACCGATCCGATCGACACGCCTCTTGAAAAAGGCGAAATCCTAAGCGAGGAGCGATATCAAGAGCTGGTCGACGAGTACGGTTACGACGCGTTCGATGCAGCGATGGGTGGAGAATCTATCTTGGAGATGCTTCGCGACGTGGATGTCCACGCGCTCAGCGAAACCCTCCGTGCCGAGATGAAAGACGCCACCAGTGAGGCCAAACGAAAGAAGTGTGCGAAAAGACTGAAAGTTGTGGAGTCGTTCAAAGACTCCGGCAATCGTCCTGAATGGATGATGCTTACCGTCATTCCGGTCTTGCCACCTGATCTTCGTCCGCTTGTGCCCCTTGATGGTGGCCGATTTGCCACCTCGGATCTCAACGATCTGTATCGTCGCGTCATTAACCGGAACAACCGACTGAAGCGCCTTATGGAGCTGAGCGCTCCAGAGATCATCATCCGGAATGAGCGCAGAATGCTTCAGGAAGCGGTCGATGCGCTCTTTGACAATGGCCGCCGAGGTAAGACCATTACCGGTCCGAACAAACGGCCTCTCAAGTCTCTATCCGATATGCTCAAAGGTAAGCAGGGTAGATTTAGGCAGAATCTTCTAGGTAAGCGCGTCGATTATTCCGGTCGTTCGGTCATCGTAGTCGGCCCCTCACTCAGACTCCACCAGTGTGGTCTGCCTAAGAAAATGGCTCTTGAGCTGTTTAAGCCGTTCATCTACAGCAAGCTCGAAGAGCGCGGCTACGTAACCACCATCAAAAGCGCAAAAAAGATGGTGGAGAAAGAAAAGGCCGAAGTCTGGGATATCCTAGACGAGGTGATCACCGAACATCCGGTGCTGCTCAACCGAGCGCCAACCCTGCACAGACTCGGTATTCAGGCGTTTGAGCCGGTTCTAATCGAGGGTAAGGCGGTTCAGCTACATCCCCTGGTGTGTACTGCGTTCAACGCGGATTTCGACGGCGACCAGATGGCGGTTCACGTGCCTCTTTCTGTAGAGGCGCAGATGGAAGCTCGAGTGCTCATGATGAGCACGAACAACATTCTCTCGCCTGCGAGCGGGCGTCCGATCATTAATCCAACCCAGGACATCGTCTTGGGTCTCTATTACATGACTCGGGAGAAACCGTTCTGTCGAGGTAGCTACCGCGACAAGTCGGAGCAAGAAGGGGACTTTCGCGGCATGTACTCCGACGTTACCGAAGTGCGCATGGCGTACGACGCAGGTGAGGTCGATCTACACGCTCACGTAAAGGTCCGGCTGAAAGATGGCCGCTTGGTAGACACCACCGTAGGTCGATGTCTGGTGAGCGAGGTGCTCCCGTCTGCAGTACCCTTTGATGCGGTCAACAAGGTGCTGGACAAGAAGGCGCTCTCCTCGCTCATCGACCAGTGCTACCGAACCAGTCGAAATAAAGCCACGGTTCTCCTGGCGGACCGGCTGCGAACGCTTGGATTCGATATGAGTACTCGAGCTGGGGCGTCCATTTGCATGGACGATATGGAGATTCCCAAGAGTAAAGAGACCATTTTGAATGAGTCTCAGAACGACGTGGCAACCGTTGTCGAGCAGTATCAAGAAGGCCTGATTACCGACGGAGAACGTTACAACAAGATCGTCGATATTTGGGCCGCTGCTTCGGATCAGGTTGCCGCAGATCTCATCGAGGCGATCAGCCTCGATACCATTGAAGATCCTGATTCTGGAGAAGTTCGGACCATGCCGAGCTTCAATCCGATTTTCATGATGGCTGATTCTGGAGCGCGAGGAAGCAATCAGCAGATTCGACAGCTTGCCGGAATGCGCGGTCTGATGGCCAAACCAAGCGGCGAGATCATCGAAACCCCGATTACCGCCAATTTCCGGGAAGGTCTCACCGTACTTCAGTACTTCATCTCGACTCACGGTGCGCGTAAGGGTCTTGCGGACACAGCGCTCAAGACGGCCAACTCCGGATACCTAACTCGCCGACTTGTGGATGTGGCGCAAGATGGAGTGGTTACCGAGTACGACTGTCAGACGCTCGACGGCATCTGGGTAAGCAAGCTTGAAGAGGGCGGTGAAGTGGTTACCGCACTTGGCGAGCGTGTTCTAGGTCGCGTTGCACTCGAAGACATCATCGATCCCTTGACCGGTGAAGTCCTGGTCAAACACAACCAAGAGATCGATGAAGAGTTGGTGGATCGTATCGAGGAGGCGGGCATAGAGCGCGTGCTCATTCGATCGGTGCTGACCTGCCAGACCCGAAGAGGCATTTGTTCTCGCTGCTACGGACGAGATCTCGCCCGCGGTTATCAAGTGAACATCGGAGAAGCGGTTGGTGTGATCGCTGCCCAATCCATCGGTGAACCGGGAACGCAGCTGACCATGCGGACCTTTCACATCGGTGGCGCCGCTGCGCGAGGTAAGATCGAGCAGTCCAACCTTATCAATCGAAATGACGGTATCGTTCGGTTTGAGAACTGTCGGTCGGTCAAGCGTCGCGACGGTTCCGTGGTTGTCATGAACCGCCACGCTGCGGTGAAGATCGTGGACGATTCCGGGCGTGAGCGGGAGCGTTACAGCCTTAACTACGGCGCGTTTCTCAAAGTAGAAGAGGGCGCACGGGTACCGAAGGGAACCGAGCTCGTCGAATGGGATCCGTACGCGATTCCCATCCTCACCGAGGTGTCGGGCGTAGCGAAATACGGAGACATCGTTGAAGGCGTCACGATGGAGGAAAAGCTGAACGAGGTGACCGGCCTCTCTCAGAGAGTCGTCATCGAGTCACGCGATCCCGGTGCTCGGTCTAGAATCTCGATTAAAGATCCAGAGACTGGCGACACGAAGAAAACTGGAATAGGGGAGAATGAGGCCCGGTATTTCTTACCGGTTGGCGCCAATATCATTCCGGTTGAAGGTCAGGAAGTTGAAGCTGGTGAAATCATCGCCAAGATTCCTCGAGAGACCACGAAGACTAAAGACATCACCGGCGGTCTTCCCCGCGTTGCTGAGCTTTTTGAGGCTCGAAAGCCGAAGGATCACGCTGTGATCAGCGAGATCGACGGGCAAGTGAGTTTTGGTAAGGACACCAAAGGCAAGCGGAAGGTTGTCATCACTCCAGAGGTCGGCGAGCCAAAAGAGTTCCTAATTCAAAAGAGCAAGCACCTCACCGTCAAAGACGGTGATCGGGTGCGAGCCGGCGAGTCTTTGATGGACGGTCCGGCGAATCCGCACGACATCTTGAAGGTCAAGGGCGAGAAGGAACTTGCCGCCTGGTTGGTAAACGAAATCCAGCAGGTATATCGACTTCAGGGCGTTACGATCAACGACAAGCATATCGAAGTCATCGTACGTCAGATGCTGCGCCGAGTACGCATCAAGGATGCTGGTGACACAGAGTTCTTACCGGATGAACAAATCGAGAAAGCCTTGTTCGAACGCGAAAATGAGAAGGTCATTGCTCGCGGCGGGCAACCGGCAGTGGCTGAGCCTCTGCTGCTAGGAATCACAAAAGCGTCGCTTTCTACGGATTCCTTTATTAGTGCCTCCTCATTCCAGGAGACGACGAAGGTGCTTACCGAAGCGGCTATCAGCGGAAAGGTAGACCATCTTAGAGGCCTCAAGGAAAACGTGATCATGGGACGACTACTTCCAGCAGGCACTGGACTTGGCGCCTACAATCGTTTGGACCTTGTGGTCGAAGACACCATTGCTGGATTCGGTACGGGTCCGGTGGAGGCAGGGGCAGCCGAACAGGCGCTGGCCGCAGTTATTAATGAAGAGTAAGCTTCTCTGAGTGTAGGTAGGAAAAGGGGGGCCATAGACTGGTCCTCCTTTTTCTATTAACACCTTTTATTCGCGAACGTACTCAAGCACCCTGGTTTGCGATGCATTTCGATGCGTCCCTATCGTGTACGCGGTTTGAATCCGGTTCAGGGTTTTTGCAGCATGCGTGCAATCCCGCACATGAAGCACCGCCAAGGAAGTTCCAACTTCGACTCGATCGCCAACATGTTTCTTGAGCTCGATGCCGACCGCAGGATCGACCTCATCATCTATTTGGTTCCTTCCTGCACCGAGTGCCACCGAGCACTGCCCAACTTCGAAGGCATCGAGACGCGTTACGTAGCCGCTTTGCGTTGACGTCACCTCAATCAGATGAGGTGCAGCGGGAAGTCGGTCATGTTCCCTAACAACCCTGGGATCTCCATGTTGAGCCTTGATGATCTCCTCCATTTTGGTTGCCGCACGACCGCGGACAAGAGCCTGCTCAAGTCTTTTTCGAGCTCTTGCTTCACTCGACTCGACATTCCCCAGAAGAAGCATCTCCACACCTAAAACAAGGGTCAATTCTCGAACGTCCTCAGGACCTCGTCCAAGCAGTACTTCAAAAGCCTCTCGCGTTTCTAGAGCGTTGCCGACCGCGTTGCCAAGAGGGGCATCCATGTCCGTGAGCACCGCTGAGATATTCTTGCCGGCAAGGGTCCCGACTTGCACGAGTAAGCGAGCAAGTCGGCGTGCATCTTCCAGCGTTTTCATAAAAGCGCCCCTACCGACCTTCACGTCAAGCACCAACGCGTCAACTCCAGCTGCCAACTTCTTCGAGAGGATACTCGATACGATAAGCGGGATGGATTCCACGGTGGCCGTGACATCTCTCAGTGCATAGAGTCGCTTGTCTGCCGGTACGATGTCCGCTGTCTGGCCGATTAGAGCACATCCGATTTGATGTATTTGCCGAACATAGGCATCCGTTGAAAGGGCTACGTGAAAGCCTGGGATCGCCTCCAGCTTGTCGAGTGTACCTCCTGTATGGCCGAGGCCTCTGCCGCTGATCATCGGCAACGGAACTCCGCAAGCGGCCACTAGAGGTGCAAGGCAGATGCTGATCTTATCTCCCACCCCACCCGTCGAGTGTTTGTCGACTTTGATGCCCTGAATGCCGCTTAGGTCGACAACCTCGCCGCTGTCACGCATCGCTAGCGTAAGCGCAGTGGTTTCACTCGGCGTCATGCCCTGAAAGTAGACCGCCATTGCGAAGGCGCTCATCTGGTAGTCGGTGATCTCTCCCGAGACGAACCCTTCCACTAGTCGGCCGATTTCCGCCGGTGGGAGTTCCTCACCATCACGCTTTTTTGCGATCAGCTCTGTAGTAGAGAATCCAGCTATAGAATCCCCGAGCGTGCTTTTTACTTGCATCGTGATAGCAGAAATATTGGCATCGTTCTTCAGCCTCTTTTGTGAAGACAGGGATAAGAGTACTGGCTTATGCGAAACTCATCCAACGAAGTCTTATGCATAGCGGGAGCCAATAGGGTGAAAGCTCTTCGGTGAATTAGCTATCGTTTCTTACCAGAGCGGCGCTGATGCCGACTTTTGTTCTGGCGAGTCTTCCTGCGTACTTGATCTCGCTCACGGTTTTGACGTTGTTGCCCTCTTGAGGACTCTTTCGACGTGGGAAATGAACGAGCCTCGGGAGTTGAGTGCGGTTGCTCCTTGTAATTGGCGGGTAGCGCTACGAGTCGTCGGTTTGCAATATCCGCATTTTCGAGCCGCACTCGAATGGGATCACCTAAGGAAAACTGAAAAGAGGTGAATCGGCCAGTGAGCGTGATGCCTAACGGATCGAGTTCAAACTCGTCTCGAAGACGTTCGAGCGGTACCATCGCTTCCACAAAAGGCTCATCAAAAACGACCCAGAAAGAGTCTTCGCTGACCGATGATATCGACGCCTGAAATTCTTCTCCAATACGTTCCCGTACTAGCAATACTCGATATAGGTCCATCACGCTGCGCTCGACCTTCATCGCACGCCGTTCGAGGAAGCTTGCCTCACTACACGTATGTTTGATTTTCGGTTTCAGGGTGGCGAAATCGAGCGGCTTTTGTCTCAGATGAGCTTTCAGAAGTCGATGCAGTACCAAGTCGGGGTAACGTCTTATCGGTGAAGTAAAATGTGCGTATTCTTTGAGTGCTAAGCCGAAGTGTCCGATATTTTGCGTGTTGTAAGATGCTTGTTGCATCGAGCGTAGTAACAGGAAGTTGAGAACCTTCGCTCTCGGCGCTTTTTGAATTTTTTTGAGAGATCGAGCGAGACTCTTGGGGTCCTCGAGCTCCTCAGGTTCGATCGGGTGGCCCAGTGCGGAGGCGACCTTAGCAAAACCTTCGAGTTTCTTTGGGTCTGGTGAACCATGTACTCGGTATGGACAAGGAATTCTATGTTTGGTCATCTGTTGTGCGACAAGTTCATTGGCCAGCAGCATTAGATCCTCGACAAGTTGGTACGCTTCGCGAACTCCGGTATCGCGTTTGCTGCGCACGACGTCGATCGGCAGTATTCCATCATCGTCAAGACGAACTCGTGCCTCGTCCACTTCCAACTCGAGTGCACCACGTCTTTTTCTCTTCTTTCGCAGCAGACGACTCACCTCGAGGAGTACCTGGAGCGTATTTAAGTGTTTTAGCGCCTCTCGCTCGACGGGAGCTTGAGAGCTTAAATTTAAGGCGTGCGCCGCGCCCTCGTAGCTGAGCCGAGCGCGAGAACGCATAAGGCCTTCCACAAAACTATAGCTCCGTATAGCGCCGCTCGAGCTGAGGCGAATATCTACAGCCATGCACATGCGATCTTTACCAGGAACTAAAGATGCAAGTTTCGAAGAAAGCTCTGGTGGCAGCATTGGAATAGCGCGATCTGGTAGGTAGATGGAACATCCTCTGCGCTCGGCTTCCTCATCCATGGCGCTGCCTTCATTCACGTAGTGTGAAACATCAGCGATTGCTATGATGACCCGAAAATCTCCATCCGAATCGACTTCGGCATAAAGTGCGTCGTCGTGGTCTCGTGCGTCACTTGGGTCGATCGTGACAAGAGGCATGGGCCGTAAATCAACGCGTTCCTTTCGTTCACTCGCGAGCACCCGATTGGGTAGAGCCTCGGCCTCTGCCGCCACCGCTGCCGGAAAAACTTCGACAATGGACTCCGCCAGCTTGATTTTCGCGACTTCGACGGATGCATCTCCTTCTGGGCCCAAGACGTCGACTACGCGCACCTCAACGGTTTCCCTGCTGTGTTGGGGATAGCGTACGACTTCAGCCAACACCGTGACTCCAGGACCAGCCTCGCGAGGCACGGTGCCGGAGATCGGTATCGGGCCTTGAATGCGAAGATCGTCGGGATCAAGCCAGATGTCCCTTCGTTTTCGGCGCACGATGCCGGTTAGCCAGCGCAGACTTCGTTCCAGAATCTCTACGACTTCTCCCTCGCGTCCTTTCGCGCTTGGCCATACCCCCACCGCAACTCGGTCGCCGTGGACTGCCCCTGCAAGCCTTTCGGCGGGGATAAAGGCATCCGGTCCACCGTCCGCTAGGCTGACGAAACCAAAGCCGCGACGGCTCATCGAGAGACGACCTTGTTGACTGCCCCGAGCGGCTGTCCGCGCTCTGATTTGCCTGCGAACTTTGGCTACTCGAAATCGCAGACCAGGCAGCTGCTTGATCGTTCCAGCTGTTTCTAACTGATCCAATACCGCGAGGATTGAGTCCCTGTTTTCTTTGGCAAGTCCAAGCATACTTAAGAGTTCGCCAAAGTGGATGGAACGGGGTGCTCGGGATCGCAGGGCGGAAAGGACCGCTTCGGGGCTCACAGCATTCATCTGGTGCTCAATGATAAAAAAGTATTCATGGTTTACTGCAACGACAGTTAAGGGTTACCGCAGAGCGTAAATCCCGCCGTCGTCTGCCCCCACATAGAGGGTTCCGTCAGCGCCCAACGCGATGGTTGAATCCACGTCCTGGCCAATATTGTACTGCCAGAGTTGTTCTCCCTCAGGGGAGAAGGCGTAGATGTTGTCGTCCTGCGATCCAACGAAGATGCATCCCTCACTATCGATTCGGGCAGACGCACGAATACGACCAGAGGTTCTCGCCTTCCAGCGCAACCCTCCTGTTGGTTCTATGGCGTAGAGAAAGTGATCATAAGATCCGACCACGATGGTGCCGTCGCGTGCGATCGCCGGAGTGGCTCGCACATCGCTTCCAGTTTCAAATTTCCAAAGTGGTTGTCCGGACGAATTGAAGGCCAGCACGTGGCCTAAATCATTACCTATGTAGATAGTGCCGTCCTCACCGATCGCTGCCCCGCCGTCTATACTGGCACCCCCATCCGCCGTCCAGACTTGGCTACCCTCGAGCGAGATCGCCAAGACTTGTCCGTCAGGTGTACCGACGACAACCAGTCCGCTCGGATGAAGTGTTGGTGAACTTCGCACATGGGATGCAGTGGGCATGTGCCACAGCACCTCGCCTCTTGAGGAGATCGCGTAGACACCTGCAGCGGTTGCGTAGAAGTTTCCATCGGAACCGACCGCCGGGCTGCCGTCGATCGCTTCCCCTAGGTCGACACGAAATCGAAGTTGCCCAGCATGGGTGAGACCCACGATCGAGCCATCGTCGCTTCCCACAACTACAGTCCCATCGTTGAGTAGGGCCGCCGTGCTGTAGATGCGGTCTCCAGCCGAGTAGCGCCACCGAACCGATCCGTCATGCATCCCAAGCGCATTGAAACTGCCATCTAAGGATCCGATAAAAACCAAGTCGTTGGGTGCGAGAATTGGTGAGGCGAACACGCGGGCTTGAGTTCGATGCACCCATTGCAGGGTGGGCTGTCGCCGAGGACCTACAAAGCTGCTTCTGCCTCGATGGTAGGGTCCTCCCATAAACATCGGTTTCTCGGTCCAATTCGAGTGTGGCTCCGGTTCTCGCTCTTCCGCTGAAGGGGCACCCGAGCGCGATGGTGCGACGGCGTCCTGTTCTACAGGTGCTTCCGAGCGGTTTTCGAGACTTGCTCGATTTGTTTTCGCAGCGTGAACCTCAGCCCGCACCTCCTCGAGGAAGCGACAACGACCTTCGTGACAGATCCGATCCGCACGGCATTCTCGATCAGACATGCACGGCTGCGGGGCCGTGGGTCTCCCGCTACAGGAAACTACGAACACGATGAATATCAGCAGTCCCAAGCTGGACCAGCCGACTGAGGTCAAGCGGTAGGACACGGCCGGCGAACATACGATGTTCAGATGTGTTTCGAAAGCCATCAGGCACCATCAGCGTTCCGAGAGCTCGACAACGTAGATCGTCTCGCCTCGAATGAGCGCTACTGCCCGAGCGTCACTGCGAAGAGCAGCATCTCTAGCGGGTTCAGCCACGTCGTACCAGTCCTCTGAACGAAGCAACACCGTGCGCCCTGCTCTTTGAAAACGAAGTACGCCGTGGGCGGTACCTAGTGCCCAGTAGTCTGTGCTCGCCCTCGTCCGAAATGGAGCCGGCATGGGCGAGTCACTGAGAGGCCGAGAAGGTCCTGCCTGCTGGCCGCTGATCGTGATCGGCACAACCCAGAGAGAGGAACCGATGGCCATGACCAGTCCTTGAGGGGCCCATCCCAGCCACAGCGCTCGCGTGTAGGGCGTGTGGGTTGCCCCGGTCTCACAGGGTCGAGGTGGGGTGGGGCCAAAAACCGGTTCCGATATTGTGGGCCCGACCAACGCACCGGCAGAGATATGTTCTGTCCGCGCGATGCTCAGATGATAGCCGTCACAGTCTGACCTTAAGTCCACTGCAGCAAGAGAGCCGCTCGGATCGAGAATCAGCAGGTTGCTCTGATCCGTATTCGACAGAAAGGCGTTGTCTAGGCCATTGTCTTGGCTGGTGTGTGTCACTTGGAGCGATTCCATCGCGAGGTCGCTTTCGGAGGCTCCTCCGGGCGAATCGCTCGGGAGCGCGGGGTTGCTGGCGACCTGGATGATCCGGCCATGTTCGCCCCGCACGAGTAAGTCGCCGTTTTCAAGATACTGCAAACTCGGAAGCCTCAGTGCTGGGATAGGTGCGACCGTGTGTGTCCCAACGATGCGACTGGTAGCCGAGAGGATGGGGGCGCGCCGAAAACCTCGATCGAGGATCGCTTTATCGGTTGCTTTGAGCTGCGTCGGCAAAGTACCGAGCATTGTGAGACCCTCATCAAAACGTCCGGCGGCGATCTGCGCACTGGCGACGATCGCTTTGATGCTGGTCCAGAGGGGAAGTCCTCCACAGGAAAGTCCACGGGATGGTCCCAGCTCGAGGTAGGCACTCTTGCTGCTCCTGCATAATGCTTCGAAGACCAGGTCTGCTCTGCGTGCAGTCTCCTCGCTTTGGTCCGGATTTGCGTCGAGTTGGCGAGACGCCTGCTCTCCCAGGCGGACTAGCGTTTCGCGAGGTTCCTCAGTTGCGGTCGTGAGTCCTGAAGGACGGTTCCACATCGTGAGCCTGAGCTCCACGGGCTCAAGTACCTCAACTGAAACGCGAACGGTGAGCTCTACGTCCGTATGGCCATCCTGATCGAGGTCGAGGCCCCGAAACTGAAGTGAGAGCCTGGTTTGGGGTCCTGCATCCTGACCGTCCTTTTGCAACGTGAGGCTCTTTGTACTGAGCTCTTCGAGGGCTCTTGGCGCAGCATCGAGCGACGCGAGGATCCAGTGGTGATGTGTGCGCTTGTCTTGCCCACACAATTGTTCGATTTCGAAGAGGGCGAGATCGTGGGACAGGCGCTGAGGCCTGCTTTGAAGGATCGGACAGTCCGTCGGTCGCGCTGGTCTCAAGGTACGGTGGTCACGGTAGCCTGAGCCGTCACCGAGAGATAGCTTGAGCTCGATTCCCTCTGCGGTTTCGTGAATCCACAAAGCATCTGTATGCCCGTCTTGGTCGAGGTCGCTGACGAACGCAGAACGCAGACTTCCGGTTCCGATGCTGAGCGGCTGTGCCCCAAGCGGCAGATGGGTGGTTCCGGCAGGCAGAGACGTATGTATTTCGTAGGGCACAAACTCCGGCGAGCCGTCCTGGGCGGTCTTCGCGCGAGAATGTTTGGCTTGGTATTCCGACGTCACGCCAGAAGATTCCGCCTTAAACGGAACCTTCAGTGACGCTTCATCGCATCCGACTGATAGCGTAACGAGGACCGCCAACCTCAGATGTCTAAACTTCCAAAGCCTCCAAGCGCGCCTTGGGATGGATGAGAGGACATCGGAGGTGTTTCTAGGAAGATGGTTGTTCCAAAAAGCGCGCGAAGGTGCGAAGGAGTTCATCGTCGCTGGCATATACTTCTTCGACGTGCTCAGAATCCAACAGAGTTCGAGCGAGCTTTTTGTACATGTGTTTCGGATTGTGTGCATCACATGCGGAGGTGACCAGTTCCGCCACAAGAGCAGCCTGATTTCCCTCGTCTACTTCGACGATCTCCCGAGTGCACATCTCCTCAAGACAGACCGAAAGGCTCATGGAAAGTGCTTTAGCAAAAGGAGATTCTTGCTCGGGCGGATGCTCGCCTTGTTCTTCTGCAACGTTTCCGGCCAGGGCCGCCAACAAGTCCTCGAGGTCTGGCATTGGCGAGAGTCTGACTACGGTTTCTTCGGTGTCAACCTCAGCGTTCCATTTCGCCTGAAAACGCCCTTGAGAATCTCACGGTCTCGTTGACGACTCCAATCAGAGCGCTCTCGGGCTTCGTTCGCCTGTTTGAGCGGTCACTCAAGGCAGACAGATCGCATCTCCGTTGCTGGTAGAAGTGCAGAAAAATCCTATCTCACAGTCAGAGTCGAAGAAACAGCGGTCGTAGCAAAGAAACACGCCGCTACCGAGAATGTTCAGGCAAGTCCCGTCTCCGAAACAATCGAAGTCGCCGGTGCAGGTACTGGAGCACATCGCGTCGATTCGGGTTTCCGTGGCGATTTCCCAGCAGGCTTCGCTACGGGTGTCGCAGTCCTCAGTGAACGTGCACGATTCGTAGGGCGCTCCCAAGACGACGACGAAATCATCATCATCATCGTCATCGATGATGATGCACCCAGGCAGCATGGACACCAGCAACAACGTGGATAGCCCAAAAGTCGATCGACCTAGATATTTGTGAATGTGACGCATTTGAGACCAGCTCCCTGTGGATAAGATGCACCGAAGACAGTACCCGAGCCTTAAGGCAAGTTCAGAGCTCGAGCTAACTTTTGACTCCAATTTTCTGCGCGTCCTAAGACCGCTTCAGACCTGTGCTGTCTTCTCGGCAACGCAAGCCCCTCGGTTGGCCACTCACGATGTTGGGCCACTCACGATGTCGGGCCGGAACTAAGCTGAGACGTCCCTCAGCCGAGATCGATTCAACCAGGTAGGCTTATCTTCCCCTTTTTGCCCCCCAGGGATGACCATGAACGGTGAGCCCTTCCGTTTCCCGGTTTGTTTCCTCGGGCGTTTTCTGCTCTTCGGTCGAGTCATCCAGTCCACAAAGAGCATTCCTGCCGCCATTGCCGACAGATCGCTGATGAGCTCAGTGAGGTTTTTACTTACTAGGAAACGCAGCAGGGAAAGCAGCGCAAAACCCACGAGAAGCTGCTTCGGTCTGACCGCAAAAAGCCCGTACAGCATGAGTGGATGATTTGAGTGACGTCTCGACCAGGTTGAGGCGGTGATCGAAGCGAACAGCAATACGCTGGCGCCAAAAAGCGGTTGGCGGACCGGAAGCACAAACCCAAGGATTACACAAGATATGCTTCCAGCGAGAACCGCAGCCGCGCTTAGCTGCAGCGTCCGGCGTGCCCCGTATCGCTCTTCGAAAGGGGCAAGCATCCACCAGAGAAAGAGGAGTTGGATTAGAAACACAAAGAGTTGATCTGGAGGAAATGCAACTACGTACGTGATGAGCTGCCATAGGTTGTCGACCCCGAGAGAACTCGGTTGCAGGGCCAGGAGGTGGAGCAGGGGAAGTTGCAGCCACTGCTCTGCGATGACGGTGCTCAAATACACCGCGAAAAATCCGACCAGCATGTTCTTTACGGTCGGGGTCAGTTTTGGGAAGCGAAACACGTCTCGACGGATCTACTCATACGCACTGCGCTGGGCAAGTGCTGTCGCTCTACCGTAGGTTGCAAGCGGACTCGGGCCAGGCACGCCGAGGCCAGGTTTCTCAACCCCACGGCGATCACGCACCCGACTATTCGGCCGCTACTGCACCCCATTTGTCTCGCAGCCCAAGCGCCTGCTCGATCAGCCATCGTTGCTCGAGGTCATGAGCGGCTTTGCTGCCGGTCGCTGGGCTTGCGCTCTCCGGTCTCGCGACGCACGCGAGTTTATGCTGTTCTCCGAATAGATGTCTCATCCGGGCGCTGAAGAACAGCCAGGGGCCCATGTTCCAAGGTTCCTCTTGTACCCAGATAAGCTCGGCGGAGCTCGGGTACGTTCCGAGCGCCTCGCTGAGTTCGTCTTTAGAGAGCGGATAGAGTTGCTCGAGCCGAACGATGGCGACGTCTTTGCGGTCGAGTTCGTCGCGTTTTGCTACGAGGTCGTAATAGATCTTTCCCGAGCAAAAAAGTACCCGGTTGACGTTGTTCGACTCGCCGGGGATGTCGTGCAGGATTTTGTGGAACTGGCCTTCGCTGAGTTCGGAAAGCTTGCTCTGAGCCTTGGGATGCCGCAGAAGGCTCTTTGGAGTCATGACGATCAGTGGTTTGCGCCATGGGCGAACTACCTGCCTGCGTAGCATGTGAAATACCTGAGCCGGGGTGGTCACGTTGCAGACTTGGATGTTGTCCTCTGCACAGAGACTGAGGAAGCGCTCGAGCCGCGCACTTGAGTGTTCGGGACCTTGCCCTTCGAAGCCATGAGGCAAGAGCATGGTTAGACCGCTAAGTCGATGCCACTTGTCCTCCGAAGAAACGACGAATTGATCGATGATCACTTGGGCACTGTTGGCAAAATCGCCGAACTGGGCCTCCCAGACCACTAGAGCGTCTGGCGAGTCCAAAGAGTATCCCCACTCGAACCCGAGTACGCCGGCCTCAGAAAGCGGACTGTCGTAAATCTCGAGCGTAGCCTGATCCTGAGTTAGATGGCCGAGGCGCGTGTAGCGTGTTCCGGTGTTGACGTCGAAGATGACCGCGTGTCGATGGCTGAATGTCCCTCTGCGAACATCCTGCCCGGTGAGTCGCACTCGGGTCCCCTCAACGAGTAGGCTTGCCATCGCGAGGTTTTCCGCCGTGCCCCAGTCGAGTTTCGGATCTTCCTCCTTTAGATAGCTCTTCTGCCGGTCCAGTACCGCACGCTTGATCGTTCGGTGGGGGGTGAAGTCGCTTGGAACCGTTGTCAGCTTTTCGATCAGTGCCCTGAGAGTGTACTTGGCTACTCCGGTAGAGACGTTCGGGCTCTTCGACTCCAGTCCGCCGTGGTATCCACTCCAGACACCACGCATGGAGTCCGGCACCAAGTCATAGTCGCCGCGTCGGGTTTCCTGGAGTGCAGTCTCGAGGTCCTGACGACGCTTTTCGGAAAGTGCTGCGGCCTCGGAGCGAGGGACGCTTTGTGTCTCGTCTAGGTAGTCGACATAGACTTCTCGCACCGTCCGTTTTTCGTCGACGGCGGCATACATCAAAGGCTGAGTGAAGCGAGGCTCATCGCCCTCATTGTGACCGTACTTACGATAGCAATAGAGGTCGATCACCACATCACGATGGTAGCGCTGCCGAAATTCTGTCGCGAGGCGGATCACTTGGGTTACCGCCTCCGGATCTTCGCCGTTGACGTGGAAGACCGGGCACCTGAGCATTCGGGTGATGTCCGTGCAGTAACGGGAAGATCGCGAATCGTTTGGAATTGTCGTGAATCCGATCTGGTTGTTGATCACGAGATGGATCGTTCCCCCCGTCGCGTAGGCGGTAAGCTCGCTAAGGTTGAGGGTTTCCGCCACCACACCCTGTCCGGCGATGGCTGCGTCTCCGTGGATGATCAGCGGCAGCACGCGACTGCGCGCTTCATCGCCAAAGCGATCTTGTTTGGCACGCACTCGGCCTTCCACCACCGGATTGACGAACTCGAGATGACTTGGATTGAATGCGAGTGTGAGATGGACTTTGTCGCCGCTTCTCGTCACTCGGTCGGTGGACCATCCCAGATGGTACTTTACATCCCCCCCACCGAGGTGGTTCTCGGGGCTTCCATCCTCAAAACCCGCGAAGATGTCCCGCACGTTCATCTCTAGGATGTTGGCCAATACGTTGAGACGGCCTCGATGTGCCATACCGATGACGATTTCTTGAACCCCGCAGGCTGCTGAGCGTTCGACGAGGTAGTCGAGCATCGAGATCACGCTCTCGCCACCTTCCAGGCTGAAGCGCTTAGCTCCTTTGAACTTGGTATGCAGAAACTGCTCGAAGATCTCTGCGTCGGTCAGTTTCCTTAGTATCCGGAGCTGTTCCTCGCGACTCAGAGGAACGCGGTTGTTTGTCGACTCCATGCTCTCCTGAAGCCAGCGGCGTGCCTGCCGATCCTCGAGAAAAGTAAACTCGACGCCGATCGAACGCGTGTAGGTCTCGTTCAATTTCTGCACGATCTCCCCGAGGGTCATCGTGGCCGGTCCTGCCATATCGCCCGTAGAAAAAATCGTCGATAGGTCGACGTCGGCGAGACCGTAGTGCTCGAGCAGGAACTCGTTGGGAAGCTGAGACTGAAGCCGAAGCGGATCCAGGTCTGCGAAGAGATGCCCGCGCACGCGGTAGGCGTTTACCAACGCAGAGACCCGGCCTTGGAGCTCGTTGGCCGCAAGGACGTCATGGGTAGGTGGAAAGGAGGTTGTGGCCCTTTGGCGCGTTGAATCTGCGATAAAAGGCACAAGCTCGGCCGTTGGCGGCAGAGAGGGTAGGTAGTCCCCGCTGCTCCGTGGATGCCGATACGGCGCATCGACATCGCCCGTGCCGCCTGAAGATGTGCCGCCTGAGGATTCAGAGCGTCTTTTTGGCGGTTCGATTAGCGGCGCCGGAATTTGGCCGTGACTCGTGAGGTCGGGCCAGTCCTGAGGCGGCAGAGAAGCGAAGAATTCTTGCCAGCTTGCGTCGACATTCTTTGGGTTCGCAAGCCACTTGAGGAATATGTCTTCGACAAGTGCCTGGTTGACACCGAAATCGCGGCTCATGGTCGTGCGTCTTCCCTTCGAGCTGGTGTGCCACATTGGTCTCGATGGATACCTCGGAACGTGCAGGGTCCCGGGCACCTCGATGTAGTCCGAGGGTACCGCCTACGTTCCTAGGCGACCAGGGGCGTTCGAGAGGCATAGCGTCGATTTTTCGTCAGTGCTCCTCGAGAATGCACTGTTTGGAGATAGATTCCTCGCTCCCAAACTCACCGCGTAGTCTTCCGTGATGTCGTGCAAGGTAGGGTGTTCTGCTCGAATCTCCAGGTCTCGCTCGCGCCTCGACCCCATACTGAGGTGATGCGCACGGAGTCGGATTCAACACTGTTTAGACCTCGGTTCTAGGCACGACGGATTTCAAGCTGCTTCCGTAGCGCCCTCAGTACGCGGCTGCCGTGATCTCTTATCGGCGTAGAGCGCGCGATCCGCAGAGGCAGTGAGCGACGCTGCATCTGTCGGCTCTGCACCTGAGGAGGCTACGCCTACACTTGCTTTCAGGCGTCCAGACTCCAGAACCTGATCTTCGATGTGCCGGCGAATCCGCTCGGCGACGACCGCCGCCTCACCGGCATCGGTTTCTGGCAGCAGAAGCGCGAATTCATCTCCACCCAGTCTTGCCACAAGGTCGGTCGCTCTTAGTGCATCGAGGCAGGAGTGGGCGGTGGCGACGATCGCATCGTCTCCTGCCGCATGACCGAAATGATCGTTGATCGTTTTGAGCCCGTCTAAATCGACAAGGATAATAGAGAGTCCGGCACCCGTACGCTCGCTTCTCGCACATTCACGTTCCAGTGCGTCTCGAAATGCTCGGCGATTTGCAATGCCCGTGAGCTCGTCGCAGCCAGCCATTCGCTTCAGTCGAAACACCTCTCCAGCCCGCTCCGCGAGACTATCGATGATCGGGTTCCAGTGAAACGCCAGTTCACCCAGCGTTTTCCGAAGAGCGTTTGACGCATCTAGGGCTTCGTACGGGGTAGTGGCCGTAGCGAGCTCCTTGAGGTAGTTCAGGGCCTCTATCGCAGTTTCAGGCAGTGGCGGAAGTGCGCTTTCTCGCGTCAGGGCGGACTGACTAGCTATCACACGACCTCTCGTTTTTCGGCCTTCAACTTCGATGCATGCCATGGACGGTTCCCCCAACTCCTCTAGGGGATTTCGGGCGTTGTTCACGGCATCTTGAGCGCGACGCATGCCGCAAGTCTGAAGCAAACCGTGTGCCGGTGCTCTGAGATGCCCAAACTCATGGTGTTTTGCGAATTGTTACGACGACAGCGCCGAAAGAGCGTCGGGCTTCTGTCACTACGCGTCGGTTTTTTTTCTCAACTCGCACACCGACTCGCCCGAAGGTTCAGGTGTCCGAGGCAAGGAACGCCACGGCCTCTCGAGTCAGGGAAGACTCGAGTGAATCACCAGGGAAAGGTGAAGACCATGGGAATTAGTATTGTCACCAATGTTCCGTCGCTCAATGCACAGAACCAACTCAACAACACACAAAACGCACTGAATCGGTCTTTGGGTCGATTGTCGAGCGGCCTCCGTATCAATAGGGCGTCCGACGATGCGGCGGGATTGGCTATCAGCGAAAAGTTGAAGTCACAAATCCGCAGCATGTCCCAGGCTGAAAGAAACGCAATGGATGCGATCAGTCTACTGCAAACCGCTGAAGGTGCGATGGGAGAGATTAGCGGAATTCTGACGAGGATGAGAGAGCTTTCGGTTCAGGCAGCCAACGATACCGTGGGCTCAACGGAACGGGGTTTTATCGATCAAGAGATATCGGCGCTAAGAGATGAACTCGACCGGTTGGCGGAAGTAAGCGACTTCAACGGACGGGCGCTCATCGACGGCACTGGGACCGGATTTACCTTCCAGGTGGGAATCAACAACACCACCAACGATAGAATCTCGGTCTCTATAGCGGATATGCACGCTTCTCAGCTTGGCACAACCACGGTAACTGGAGGTGTGGGAGCGATCGATGTCACTTCGATTACGGGCGCACAAGCTGCGCTTGCCGTACTCGATGAGGCGATAAGCGACGTGTCCTCGGGTCGCGCGGATCTCGGAGCGATTCAAAATCGAATGGAAGTAACTATCGCGAATTTACAGACGTCACGTGAAAACCTTACAGAAGCAAACTCGAGAATCCGGGATACCGACGTAGCAGCGGAGACGGCGGCGCTTACAAGAGCCAATATTTTGGTGCAGGCAGGAACCAGTGTGTTGGCTCAGGCAAATCAGGCGCCGCAGATAGCTCTCAGTCTTCTGGGTGGGTAGCAAGTGGTCTAAATTAATAAATGCGTGGCTTTATGCCTTCGCTCCACTCATGGCCTCGAGCAGGCTTGAAGAGAACTGAAAGGTCCAATGCAATGCGAATAGATTCTAAGTGAGGGATGATTTATGCGGCGGAGGTATGTGATCGATTCTATGATCAAATATAAGTGCCGAGTGCTGAATCGAAGTGCTTCCTCTTTTGTCGAGTACAACTTGTTCTTGCGATGTACAAAGTTTGTCAGAATGGTACTTCGTTGGATGCATCAGAGATATTCCTTTAGCGTTCTAGGGGTCGATCATATCTTCTTACAGTAGAGATCAATGTTGGGTTTGCGTCGTTTGTTCTAAGCGATTCGGACTAGCTAATCGGCAGAATCCTTTAGGACGAAGTCGGCCGGTTGTTAGTGAGTTGTCGGGTATGCGCCAAAGGCGCTCTGTAGTGAGTCTCAGCAAATAGATTTGCGAAGCTAGACTCGTCTTGTCTTAGAGGTTAACTATGCGCAGTTCTTTATTTTATAAATGATACTCAATGATGATGATCTGTTGCATTTGTGATCTCTGCGGACTGATTTTATCCAATGCGATCTACGATTGATAGGTTCTTATTTGTGTTTCTTGGTTATTTGATGGGCTCTAGGTTAAATGTCTGTGGTTGATTCGCTCAATTTGACTTTGGTCGAGTTTATGTCTGTCTCGAAGTTGCGTTATCGGTAGGTGCTGATGATGTCCTTGTGTGAATGCGGTCGTTGTGTACTGATGTTGTTCGTTGGAGAATTTCGAGGTCTATTTACTCTCCTCTTGATGGGTCTTGATGGGTCTTGATGGCAGTTTGTTCGTGGTGGGGAGTCCATGATTTAGAGTGAATTCAAGAAATAGATCTAAATCATTTTTATGGACTTCCACTTAAGAGGCCGGATGATCGTTTTGATCATCGATTGATCTAGGGAGCCTATCTCTTGTCACGCTTTGTTGTTCAGAGATCCCTGCAATTTATTGTGATTCTGGTGATGGTTTATTCAGTGAATGAGAATGATTTGCGATGACGTTTTGTGTTGAGCGGCTGGTATTTTGAGTGTTCGAAGTACGGTGTTCTCCAGTAAGATCCTGTGTAAGATCTTTGTTGTCGAGTGTTAGTAGATTGCTATTTTCAAATACGAACGAAGTTGATTTTGTTAAGTGAACAAAAGAAGAGCTGCTCGTCGTGCTCTTTGAGATGGAGTGAATGGAGGCGCTATGAACGCATGTAGGCCTTGGGCCGCGCGCCCGCATTTTACAAAAGATGCTCAGGCAACTCGGGTGGAATCGTTTGCCCGAGCTGCGCTGGACAGTCATCCGGATTCAATTGGGTGTTTTGAAGCTGGATTGACGGAAAGACCAATGCGTGTGGAAGCACGCGATGCCGAATCGGGAAGGTTCGGAGGGTAGCTCACGGAGGAGACTTAAATGGGTATTAGCGTAATTACGAACGTTCCGTCGATCAATGCGCAGCGGAACCTGAGTAAGACTCAGAATATGTTGAATAAGAGTCTCGGTCGGCTTTCGAGTGGATTGAGAATCAACAGTGCTTCGGACGACGCGGCAGGCCTGGGTATCAGCGAGAAGCTGAAATCTCAGATTCGAAGCATGGCTCAAGCCGAACGAAACGCTCAAGATGCGGTCAGTCTGCTTCAGACCGCAGAAGGCGCAATGGGTGAATTGGCTGGAATTCTGACACGCATGCGCGAGCTAGCTGTTCAGTCGGCCAACGACACCGTGGGTTCTGTCGAGCGAGGGTTCATCAACGATGAGCTCTCTCAGCTTCGAACAGAATTTGATCGAATCGTGCAGGTTTCGGAGTTCAACGGTACCAAGCTTCTCGATGGCACCAATGGGCCTATGACGTTTCAGGTGGGTATTAACAACACTACCAATGACCGAATCACGGTAAATGTTGCAAACCTGACTACGTCTCAGGTCGGCGATACAAACTTCTCTTCGGGTCTGCAGGCGATCAATTTATCTACCCTCTCCGGTGCGCAAGCTTCATTGAACATCCTTGATGAGGCTATCAGTGATATCTCGAGTGAGAGAGCAACGATGGGTGCCTTCCAGAATCGAATGGAAGTTACTGTTTCGAATCTGGGTTCTGCTCGAGAAAACTTATCCGCTGCGAACTCTCGTATTCGAGATGTCGATGTAGCGAGTGAGTCAGCAAATCTTACCAAGGCAAATATTTTGTCGCAGGCAGGTGTATCGGTTTTGGCTCAGGCCAATCAGGCACCACAGCTCGCACTCAGTCTAATCGGTTAGTGATTCAAGAGGACTGAGGGCTCGGCGGTATCCAAGTCCTCAGCTCTAAGGAGATTTATCGTGTCTTTTAGAACTCGTACTTCATCGCTTCCGCGTGACGGACCGCGCGGGGCGAGTCGTGGGCCCTCGCGAGGGCCGCCTTTGAGTAGAGGGTCGCCATATGGCTATGCTCCTCGTTGGTGTGCTGTCGCGATTTACCGTGGCCCACCGCTCTTCCACGAAGGAGCGCTCAAGTCGTCCAAAAGCTTCGTCTACATACGTGTTCGGCGCATGTATGTGGGCAGGGATGAACTGAGACGAACACTCAAGGAAGAGGTGTACCATGGCGATGACCGTAGTCACGAACGTGCCGTCAATGACAGCACAGCGAAATCTCAACAAGACGAATAACTCTTTAAATAAGAGCTTACAGCGTCTGTCGAGTGGATTGCGAATAAACACCGCAGCGGATGATGCGGCGGGTCTGGGCATTAGTGAAAAGCTACAGTCTCAGATTCGCAGCATGGCCCAGGCGGAGCGAAACGCGGGTGACGCGGTCAGTCTGTTACAGACTGCCGAGAGCTCGCTAAGCGAAATGAGTGGAATTGTCACCCGCATGCGCGAATTGACGATTCAGGCAGCCAACGACACCGTCGGGTCGACAGAGCGGCAGTTTCTTGACGACGAGCTCACGCAGCTCCGAGACGAGTTTGATCGCATCGCGTCGGTTACGGAGTTCAATGGCACCAAACTCATCGATGGTAGCGTTTCGGGTACCAACCAGCTCACGTTCCAGGTGGGTACCGGCGCGACCAGCAACGACCGAATCGAGGTCAGCATTGGAACGACAACAGCGGGTTCTGTAGGTACTACCGCTGCTACTTCGGGCTTGAATGCGGTCGGTCTTACGACCCTCACTGCAGCCCAAGGTTCGCTTGCTATCCTTGATGAGGCCATCAGCGATATCTCGACGCAGCGTGCGACGTTGGGCGCGTCGCAAAATCGGATGGAGGTTACGATCTCCAATCTATCCTCTGCTCGAGAGAATCTCTCGGCGGCGAATTCTCGGATTCGCGATGTGGATGTAGCCAGTGAGTCAGCCAATCTGACTCGAGCGAACATCCTGACCCAGGCAGGTGTCTCTGTTCTCGCTCAGGCGAATCAGACTCCTACCCTCGCGTTGTCACTCATCTAATGGGTGCGCGCGAAGCGCTCCCGGGACTGATCCCGGTCCCGGGAGCGGGGGCGCGTCTTGAGTACGCTATAAAAAGGCCACGGAACCGTCGTAAGATCGCCAAGCTTCTGACAGAGAGCCTGCCCGATTTCCCATGAGTTTTCAGTCGCAAGCGTAGGCATGGGGCATGCATCACAGCGTCTGCAATCGAACCTCAAGGTTTAGGAGCGTTCCTTGACTCAGCCCCTTGCATCATTTTCCGGATTGGCCTCCGGACTCGACACATCTTCACTTATCGCCCAGCTGGTCGAAGTCGAAAGCCTTCCCATCGTACGGATGGAGGATCAAAAGGCCGACTACGAATCGATGAGTCGGCGGATTACCGATATCGCTGGTGAAGTCGAAAACACGCGCACTGAGATCAAAAAGCTCGAAACCGAAGACGATATCCTGACCTATACGGGAACCAGCAGCGACAGCACCAAGGTCGGTGTGACTGCCACATCTCTCGCTGTTCCCGGTCAATATACGGTACAGGTTTCGGCCCTTGCTGCGGCTCAGTCGAACGTTTCAGACGGTTTTTCAGATGCCGATACAGTAGGCCTTTTCGGCACAGGGGACCTCGCCATACAAGTCGGTACCGATACTGCTGTGACAATTAGCATCGACGGTACCGATACTTTGAATACTGTAGCTTCTAAGATTAATGATTCAGATGCTCGGGCTATCGCATCGGTGATCTTCGATGGAAGTACGTATCGACTACAGGTGGTTGGAGAGGATACCGGAGTTGCGAATACTGTGAGTTACACAGAGGGTGGATCTCTTGCCTTTGACTTCGAAGGTACTTCTGGTGGCTTAAGCAATCAGCTTGTTGCGGCTGTCGACGCCGCCTTTTCGGTAAATGGCCTTGCAATGACCCGAAGTTCAAACGCGGTAGATAGCGCTATTCCGGGATTTCGACTGAATCTGTCGGACACGACCACAAGTGCGGTGACCATATCCGTAGCCCAGGACACTTCGGCGCTTTCGGGCAATGTTCAAGGTTTCGTAGATAAATTTAACTTCATGATGGATCTCATCGACCAGGAACTGCTTTTTGACGGTACTGTTCGATTGGGGGATTCGTTGCGCGGAGATTCGGCTCTTCGGAGCACTCAGGAGCAGTTTCGTTTGCTCATAGTTTCACAGGTAAACGGACTTTCCGGCGAGTATGATACTTTTGCTCAGCTGGGAGTGAGTATCGATCAGACAGGAACACTTACTTTCGACTCGGCCATGCTAAGTACCGCACTTACGGATGATCCCGATTCGGTTGTCGAGTTTTTCACGGGAAATGATACCGCCGACGGCTTTGTCAGCCTCTTTGATTCACTTACGGATACCTACACCAACGCCGACAATGGAGTTCTGACGGCGCGAACCGATGGACTCGCGGACCGAGTTACCGATTTGGATGATCAAATCGCGAGAACTCAGACTCGGATCGACGCTTATGAAGCGCGCTTGCGTCGGCAATACACGAATTTGGAGACTACGGTGAGCAGTCTTCAAAGCCAGGGCGATCAGCTTCTGGCTGCTTTGGGATCGGTCAGCTAGGAGGAGCGGTATTTCCATGTCCTTTGGTCTCGCACAATATCGAACAGCCCGTGTGCAAACTGCTTCGCCAGTGAGCCTCCTCGTGCAACTCTATGATGCCGCGTTGAAGCATTTGGGGTCGGCCAAAGAGGCGATAGCGGATGGTGATCACGCAGCGAAAGGGCTCGCTATCGGGAAGGCGCATCGAATCGTTACCGAGCTTCAGGCCACGCTTGATCATGAAAAAGCCCCGGAGATCGCGGAGCAGCTCGACCGACTCTACGACTTTGTGCTTCATCGAATCGGGGTTGCTAACTTCAAAAACGATGCAAATTCGATCGACGAAGCGGCTTTGGTCATGGATACGTTGCGAGGCGCCTGGGTTGAGATCGCTCAGAGCGGGGAGCAGCCTCAGGTCAAGGTCGTCAAATGAATACCGTGGTTTCAATTCTGGAGGCCGTTGAAGCACTCGCCTCTCAGGATCCGGCGGCCTTGACGTTCGAGCAATTTGACGCGCTGGTCACGCAGCGGGAAGTACTGGTGACACAGCTGGCGAAAGCGATTCGGCAAACGCCTCCGGAGACACCGGAGGTGCAGGATCGCGTGCTCGCTCTGGTCACGCAAGGAACGCATCTTCAGCAGGTTGCAAATCTACGGATCGAGGAGATTCAGGCTGCCCTTCACAAAGTGCAGCAAGGCAGGCAGATGCTTCGCGGATATCGGCCTGGTCGCGGAGAGAGGCTGCGAGGTGCAGTTCGGAACTCTGCCTAGGGTTTTTATACGGCCTAGCGTTTTTGTATTCGCACTTATAGTGCAATGCATGCTGTCTTCAGAAGTCTTGGCTCAGCAACGTCGCTTTGGTGTGACCTTTGATTCGGGTTCGGGCATCTCTATGGCTTCCGGACAGGAAGATGTTGTCACGCGTCGAACTCCGATATTTCTGGATGCCGGTGTGCGAACTTTTGTCGACACAAGACCTGAGCTTGCCTACGCGGGAGCCCTCAGAGTCGAGGTCGATGGCCGCGCGAGCGTGGGAGTGGTGGCTCGGGTGGAGTACTCGGTTCCGCTCACTCGGAGCCTCACCTTCAGGCCTCAGGGAGGTCTGAATCTATTTTTGGCACCGTTCAGCATGTTCGGCCCTGAGCTTGGTTTCGCGTTGCGCCTCGCGCTCGATCCCAAAGCAGCCCTGGTCGCGCGCGGGCTTATCGACGGCTATCTATGGGGCAGCGATGTGCCCGACGATACGGCGGTAGTCATGATCAACGGCACGCTCGGATTAGAGCTGCTTTTATGAAAGGTGTCCGCAGAACCGTCCGCAGCTCAGGCTTTGCCCGAGTTGCGTTTCTGGTGATTTTGGAGGTCTCGCTGTGGTCGGTTTCGGCGTGCGGTGACTCTTGCGTTCGACATAGCGACTGCCCGGGAGATCAAGAGTGTGTTGTGGGTGTGTGCACAATTTTGGCATCCGAGGCGTCGGTTGGGGATGCCAGTCAGGAGGCTGGATCGATCGATGGAGCGGCCGGCGGCGAGGGCGGAGTTGTGGACGCCACCGTACTGGTCGATTCGGCGGTTGTGGATTCAGCGGTCGATGGAGCGGCCGGCGGCGAGGGCGGAGTTGTGGACGCCACCGTACTGGTCGATTCGGCGGTTGTGGATTCAGCGGTCGATGCCGCGGCGACGGATGCAGGGCTGAACGACGCTACGCCAAGCGATGCATCGAGCGATGCTGGCGCAGTCGACGGAGGCGCTGCGGATTCGGCAGCTTCGTAGTCGACCGATATCGTGATCGACCGATAGGTCCTCTCAGAGAATCGCGGCGAGTTGATCGAATAACCCCGAGAAACCAAGCACAGATGTTCGAAGGGTCACTCAATCCTCATTCCCAATCTGCGACCTTTGCACGAATTTGCTTTTCGAGTGCAGCTCGCACGTCGTTTGAAATACCGAGGCCATGCCACGACTGGTGCACCTCTTCCTGAGGAGTGTAGTCCGCGTTGTCGAGGAGCGGGATTCCAAACCCCTCTCCTCGAACGAGGTCGTCGGCAATGGTGACGATCGCCGCCAGCGGGTTGATACGCCCATCCATGCGCGGGCAGTGGTGATGCTCGACGATCCACCGGATTTCATCGGAAAGTTCCCAGGCCTTGCAGACCGCACCGCCGGCGTGCTCATGGGCGCTGTCGATCGCCGATGCGAGTAGATCTGCGCTCAAGTCGTCCAGGTCTTTGAGTTTTGGACTGTCGACGATCGCTAAGGCGGCAGCCGTACCCATGTCGTGCAGCAGACCGCAGAGGAAGAGATGGTCTGATGGATATTGCGTCTGGTCGGAGAGAAACTGACAGGCTCGGGCCACCTTGATGCTGTGGTCCTTGACGGAATTCATGACCTCTCCGTACCGCTTGCTTCGAAAGAGGGTAGATTCCATCGCCACGATCCAAACCAGGTTCTGGATCTCTTTGAGACCTAGCCGCATGCACGCATCTTTCAGGCTTCGCGGCGCTACCTTGGTTTTGTACATCGGAGAGGCAGCGCGATGAAGCATGCTGGCTGCGATCATCGGATCGGTGGAAATCAGCTCGATGATCTCCTCCATCCCGACGTTGGGTCGCTTGATCAGTGCATTGACCTCCAGAGCGACCTTCGGCAGTAGGGGCGGACGGTAGTCTTCTCTACGAAAGAGCGCCAAAATCCGCTCGGTTGGATCGTCAAAGAGCGAGGCGTCGGCTTCGTTTACGCTGTGTATGCCCCGTCCATAGTTTGGGTTCATCCTCGCTTTCAAATTACATTCCTCCTTTGAATGAAGGAGCCCAGGCGATCCGCATTTCTATGGGAAACGGCGAGTTGATCGAGAACTAAAGCCGATGTCCTTTTTTTGCGCCTCCTTTAGCGAGACGCGAGCTTCAATGCTCGCACCAAATCGCTTGCGTTGTTGGCGACGGCCTGTGCGGTTTGCGTCGCGATCACGCCGTCCCGCACCAGGCGGATCAACATCCGATCAAAAGAGTGAGAGCCTACCTCGCTGGAGCACGTGTCGAGTGCGGCAGCCAGGCCCCGGAGACGACTCCCGTCTCGAATGCACTCCATGATGGTTGGGGCTGGAACGAGGATTTCGGTGGCAAGCACCAGTTCGCTGCCCCCTCGTTTGGGGATGAGTCTTTGGGACACGATCGCGCTGAGGCAGTCTGCAAGTCGTTGACGGGTCGCGTCGCGCTGATCTTCCCCGTAGAAGTTGACGATTCGTGAGATCGCTCGCGTGGCGTCCTTGCTGTGCATCGTCGACACGACGAGTCGGCCTGACTCTGCGGCGGTGATGGCGACGTTGATGTCTTGATGGTTTCGGAGCTCTCCGATGAAGATCACGTCCGGGTCTTCACGCAGGGCGCCTTCCAGTCCCTCTTCGAAAGAATCGACATCTCTGCCCACCTCGCGCTGCGAGAATCCCGAGTTGACATCTTTGAAGACAAACTCGATCGGGTCTTCGATGGTGACGATATGTTTCGAGGTCGTTTTGTTGATGTACTCGAGCATCGAAGCGATCGTGGTTGACTTGCCGTTCCGAGTGGCTCCGGTGACCAGGATCAGACCTCGGTTCTGCATTGCGATGCGCTTCATCACCGGTGGAAGTCGCAGGCTCGTGAAGTCTGGAATCTCGCTTGGAATGTTTCTGGCGATGAGGCCGAGCGTCCCGTTTTGCTTGTAGAGATGGCAGCGAATGCGGGTCACGTTCGGTATCTGACATGAAAAGTCGCACTGGTTGCGCTTGATGAGATCGAGAGAGATCCCTGCCCATCGCGCAAGCGCACTCGCTCCTCCGGTGATCGTGGCCTCGTCGAGCGGGGGGTGGTCGAGAGGACAGAGCTGACCTCGAATACGGACCATCGGGGTAGCGGCGGCCCGAAGGTGGATGTCGGAGGCTCCGGCGGCGAGCGCGCCCTTTAGAATTCTCAGTACCGTTTCCTGCGCTTTGTAGTTCTCACCCTCGCTCGGCGTGGCCGCCTTCACGACTTTGCCATTTCAACCCGATTGCGACCCGCGTTTTTGGCGGCGTAGAGCGCTCGGTCGGCGTTTTCGATCAGTTCCTCTGGGTTTTCTGCCGCAAGTCTCGAGTCACAGGTGACGCCGAGGCTCGCGGTAACCCGCAGCGGTTCGCCATGATAGTCGACCACTTTGGCCTCGATGGCTTCCCGCATCTCTTCCGCAAGTCGGGCTGCCTCTTTGGCTTCGGTGTTCGGCATGATGACGCAGAACTCTTCTCCGCCAAATCGGGCCGGAAAGTCGGACTTCCGCAGATGGTCCTTCAGCGCTGCGGCGACCGAGCTGAGCACGAGGTCGCCGGCCTGGTGCCCATGGGTATCGTTGAACGCCTTGAAGTGGTCTACGTCGATCATGGCGACTGCGAGGGGGAGGCCTCTCTTACGGCTGCGCTCGAACTCCCTTGTGATCGTTTCATCGAGGGCTCTTTTGTTCGGCAGTTTGGTCAGCGCATCGCTCAAGGCCATCGTCTTGAGTACTTGGTTGGCTCGCCTCAGTTCCGTCGCAAGCACTTCTTTTTCTTCGAGCAGGCGTTCAAGTCGGCGCACCGCACCTTCGTACTGTACGTTCAGCTGGAAGAGCTCTTCGGCGGCGTCCTTGATCAAGTCTTCGAGATTTGCCTGAGGCCTAAGGGTACGTTCAAAGTCTCGCGCGCATTCTTCAACTTTTATGGGTATCGAGTTAAGTAGTTCCTCGATTATTTGCTCATCAAGCGCAAGGTGAACCCCTGCTTCGATCGCTTGCGCTCGTAGTTTGTGGGTAGGGCCTCCTTCAAAAACGGCCGCAAGGCGTTCTGCCGCCCAGCTCAATCGCGCGAGCTTGTCCTCTGGAGGTTCGAGTTGGTGATGGCATTCGATAGCGAGGGCGGTCGCCTGAGGCATGCCGTATTCCCGGGCGAGGCGAGCGCCTTTTTCAGGGTGCGCCATCCATCCTTCGGCACGCTCTTGAGTAGGACGGTGCAGCGCCGGTGAAGCCGCAAGGGCTGCGGCACGACTCAAATCGGTTCGCGCATGAGAGAGCAGCCCGAGTTCCAGCAGGAGTCCCGTGGTGAATACCTCCGACTCGTCAGGATAATGCACGGCATGGGCAAGCTGCGCGATCGCTACCGCCCGACGAAGACAGCACGCCAAGAGCTGTCTTCCTTCTGGGGTATCGGGCGCCATATCGGTGACGGCGATGTTTAATGCGAGGTTGCGAATGCCGCGCACCCCGAGTACCGCACAAGCACGTCGAATGTCGGTCACCTTACTACGACGTAGGAGTAAGGGGCTGTTGACCAGGGACAGGACCCGGACGGTGAAGGCCGGATCGCTCTGTATCAGTCCTGCAACGTACGGCAGGGAGCAATCCGGCTGCATGGCCGCACTCACGATCTGCACCGCTAGGGCAGATATGGGTGAGCTAGTTTGTGAATCGGTATGCCCGGTCATGAGGCGGCATCACTCCCACATCCCAGGTTTACGTCCATTTGGGGACAAACTGGACCCCTCGGCGTAGAGGGTCGTTCGTATTTTTTTCACGCGGCCGGCGAAGCGGGTTGGGCGACGAGTCCACCGAGTCCCTGAGCCACCAGGGTGTGTCGAACGCCGAGCTCTCGGCGATCGAGGATCACCTGCTTGCCCTCCCGCGAGTTGAGACCAAGCACGATAGGTGCCGCCAGGTTTACGGTGGCGGGGGCGTTTGGCGGCGCTGTAATCACCGCAGCTACCGCGACCTCCTCGTCGTCAAGTCCAGCGATTTGTTGGGCCTCTTCGATTGGGTAGCCCTCAAATACGAGTCTTGCTTCGATGACCAAGAGTTGAATCTGCGGATCGACGCGTGATACGAGCGCGCGTACGTCGTGCCCCTCGTCGGTTTCGCAGAGCACAAAGCTCGTATGCTCTTGCATCCCGAGCAAACCTGCCGGAAAGGCGAGTGCATGCTCGTCTGCCTCGCGGATCTGGACTGCACCGGCCTGTGCGCGCTGATTCTCGCTTTGAATCTTATCCACGAGCTCTCCTCGATACACCGAGAATTCCTTAGGGGCGTGCACCCCTATTCGTACTCTGCCGCGAGATACCGAAAGGACTGAAATCTGGATGAGTCCTCCGATTTCAATTCGCTCTCCTATTTTTCTTGTTAACGTCAGCATCCTTGCTCTCCTTTTGCAGCACGCCTCGCTGGGCCCGAACGCCCGCTTACCTCCGATGCTCGTCGCTCGAAGTACCGAATGTACGCCTTCGCGTCTGCGCTTCGTGGGCGCAGGGCGTTCGGGCCCATCGAGACGCGCTGCAGTACGCCTCGCCGGTCCGGAAAGGCCGCGAACCTTTGATGTTCGTCGCTTGACGTACGGAATGAAGGCCTTCGCGTCTGCGCTTCGTGGGCGCAGGGCGTTCGGGCCCATCGAGACGCGCTGCAGTACGCCTCGCCGGTCCGGAAAGGCCGCGAACCTTTGATGTTCGTCGCTTGACGTACGGAGTGTACGCCTTCGCGCCTGCGCTTCGTGGGCGCAGGGCTCCTAAGCGAATTGGTGCGCTCGCGATGAGCCAAGTACATCATCGCTGCGCCAAGCTTGGTGGCGGAAGTTCTCCTGCGATCTGAACGGCTGTGTTCAAAGCCGTTTGGGCTTGATTGAACGCGAAGTACGCATCGACATCCGATTCTCCGACCAGCTCGGTTTGCCGGATGGCCGCTTCATCTTCCACTCGATCTGCCACAGACTGTGCAACATCCAGGGCTGCAATCAGTGCACCGGTGGTTCCACGCGCATCGGAGACACGACCATGGGCGATGTCCAGACCGTCAAGCGTGCCTCGAATCGCCGGCACATCATCGGCGCGAAGCGCAGTGGACAGATTTTCCAAGACCGCGATCGGGTCGTCCGGTGCTCCCGGAGCGAACGCCGCTTGCGCATTGATCTTCATCGGCATGCGTACGCCTGGCGCCACTTCCACTTCGCGAACATTTTGATCGCTGACGAATGTGCCCGATGCATCAAAAGGTGGTGCGTCCTCTAGGTAGCCCGCAAAGAGATAGGCCCCTCCCTGACCCTGGGTGTTCGCCAGAGAGATAAGCTGCTGCCTCAATTCCTCAACCTCCGATGCGGCGTTGAGCCGGTCTCCGGCATTGAGGGTATCGTTGGCGGTTTGGGTCGCGAGCTCGCGGGCTCGGTTCAGAATGTCGGTGACATTGGAAAGCGTATCGTCAGTGAGCTGCAGGTTTGCGATAGCGCGCTCGGCCGACTCCTTATGCATGGCGGCACGGGCCTCTCGGCTTCGCTCACGGCGGGCGGCCGCAAAATCCGCCGGATCGTCCGAAGGGTCCTGAACCCGGCGTCCGGTGGTCAACGTTTCCTGAGCCTGAGCTACTTCTTCACGGGATTTGGCGATGTTGATCCGGTTCAGTTCATAGAGCATGGAATCCGTAACGCGCATCACCATCTCCTATCGCTTGAGGTTGATCAGCTCGGCGAGCATTTCATCCGCGGTTTGAATCACCTGGAGGCTGGTCTGGTAGCTGCGCTGAAACTGCATGAGGTTGACCATCTCCTCGTCGGTACTCGCTCCGGAAACGGACTCTCGCAGGGTGGAGACCTGTTCAAGTGCAGATTCGGAGGCTTCTTCCCGAAAAAGTGCATCCGATACGGTCACGCCGGCGTCGCCGATGAGCTCTCGAAGCGCTTCTCCGGCGGTCGCGGTGCTGCCAAGAGCGATCGAGCTTGTGGCAAGCGCTTGAAGATCGAGGGCGTTGCGGTTGTCCCCCGGTAAGAGCGTGGGGTCTGTGGCTGCCGCGAGCGCTTCAGGCACGCCATCTACGGCTGAAGAAATTTGCACTTGAGAAGCAGCGCCGCTTGCGGTGCCGATCGTTTCAAATAGATTCCGGCCGGTGATTCCATCCAGTCCATATCCGGCGCTGTGGGTGCCGTTGTAGGCGGTGGTAAAGTCGAACGCGAGCTGATCGAGCGCGTTTTGTGCGGAGGTCAAACCTCCGTCGCGTGCATCGATCCACCCGCTAAGCTGTCCGCTCGTAAGACTGGAGGCCACATTCTCTTGGACGCCAGCACTGATGCGGAACACGTCGACGTTGGAAGTCGCGGGATTTCGCTGCGTCGAGAGCGGATGCACGGATCCATCGGCAGTGACCAAGGACTGGCCTCCTCCGAGAAGCAGTTGAATGGGGCCATCTTCCTGCTCGAGTACGGTGACCGGGACGACATCGGCTACTTCACGTACGAGCTGGTCTCGTCGATCTCTGAGGTCGCTTGCCTCAAGCTCAGAAAGCTCCGTTTTTGCAATTTCTTGCCCTAGTCGTGCGATTTCTTCAAGTTTTCCATTTAGGTCTGCAACTTCGTCTTCTATACGCCCGTTGATGTCCTCGCGTCGCTGGGTCAAGAAATCTGAAGTGGCTCGGAACGAATATGCGAGCTGTTCGGCAAGGGTGAGTACCGAGTTGCGGCGCGTAAGGTCCGATGGATCCGAGCTGAGATCGGCGATCGCGTTTTCAAACGCGTCGAGTGCATCCGCCAAGTTTCCAGCCTCATCGCCGAACGCCTCGTCGAGGGGTCTTAGCGCCTCTGCGCGCGCGGACGATTCACCCATCATCGAGCGGGCGCCGAGCAAACGACGTTCGATGTACGGATCGATGACCCGTTTTTGTCCGACCGCGCGAGAGCCGAGTCCAGGAGATTGCGCGGCGATGGGATCGATGTGTGCCAGCCTCCGGCTGTATCCCTCCGTGCCGACGTTGGAGGCATTTTGTGAGGAGACCTGCGTTCCGAAGGCATGGCTGCGCATACCGTTGGCTCCCAGATTTAAGATGCCGAATACGGTCGTCATTCGGCTAGATCGCTCCCCTGCGCAGTCCGGACTGCAGGTCCTTGGGTTTGCCGCTCGCGCTGTACGCGATCGATGGCTCTTCGCCTCCCGTCGCCAACCCTCGGAGGCACGAAACGAGATGTCTCATGAGCCCGATGTTTCGGCGGGACAGCTCGGAAATTTCCTCAAGTTCGGAGTCGTGGATGCCGATCTCTTGGATACGTGAAAGGAGGGCCCGCTTCTCTTCCTGAATCTTGAGGAGCTCGTCCAGGTTCGCGTATCGGGTTGCGGTGCGTTCCTTTGCCAGTACATCCCGAAACTTTTCAATTAAGACGTCATTCATTTTTGGATACTCATGTGGCTAGAGATTCAGCAAGGTGGTTTGAGTAGGCGTAGCCCCACCACTTCTGGGCTAGCGTTCCTCCTCGAGCATGCGTTCGGCGATGCGTGCCGGATCGATCTCAAAACTACCGTCTTCGATGGCGGCGCGAAGGCGTTCGATCCGCTCTAGGTCGGGCTTTTGTTCGGCCCGGGCGTCCGCCAGGTGCTTTGCGGCTCCCGAGAGCTCTACCGAGGTGGAGTGCTGCGGACGCACCTCGCTCTGCCGTTGTTCCTCATGTACTTGCTTTGCACGAGTCTGGCTCGCTTTGATGTCGGCAAGAGTGCTCGCGTGTGGGTCTTGGATCTTCATGATGAATGTTCCTCCAATCGTCGGTTCGGACGCTTCTCCGAGGACCTTGAGGAATAATTCGTAGGCTGAGGTCGAATTTCTCGAGTTGCGGGTGCCTCAGGTCGGTCGGAGTTTGATGCTCCAGGGGTTCCGGACAGCGGTACTTCGGCGTCTTCCATGGATGTGGAGCGACGAAGTTCAATGATTTCAATGCGCGAGAATCCGCCCCGGGGATCGGTTCCACCAAAAGTTCCCGTTCGATTCCAGGTCCGGCGGGTTAAGTGACGAGCGCCATCCACCCGTGCCTCCCAGCCGTCGTAGACGATCTTCTGGATCGCTCCGGAGGAGTCGTAGTCGATCGAGTGCACCCGCTCGACGATACCCATATGACCCGCACGCTCAGGATGGGCTGCACTTCCAGTGAGCATGAATGCGCGACGTCCCTGTAGTATTTCCTGATCGATGGAGGTTGCGCTCGCTCCTGTGACCACTCGACCCCACCCCTTTGGAACCTCACCATCTTCGATGCTCGTCGTGAGTCCGTTGGGCGCGGGATAGCCCCATCCGTGGGCCCGTGGGGCTACCGGCACCGAAAACCCGGCTCGTCTCGCAAGCTCCATCGTAAACAGATTGCACTTGTATTGACCCTGGTAGCCCCCTGCGTCTTGCACGTTGAATGCGGCTATCTCACCGGAAGAGGTACGGGTGTGGTAGTTGCTCGAGAGATCGTCACGCTGAAGCGTGCCCTCGCGGCTCCAGCGCGTGGACCGCTCGGCGGAAAGAAGTTCCTGGGCGGCTTGCTGAAGTTGGGCAGTCGCTCCCTCGAGTGGGGCGCCGGTGATCGGACCAAAGTCTACCGACCTCATACGGCGTAGGGTGCCGACGAGTTTTGGGGACGATTCCCCATGCGGCTGGTTGGTCTTCGATGTGCTGACGCTTCCAGTCTCCTGAGTCGCTGAAGAACCCAGAGACGCGTCCAGCGCATCTCGAAGCCCAATACCTCCGCCATCCGATAAAGCTTGGGTCAGGGCTTGGTCCACCAGGTGACCGAATACCGAGGCGCCCGGAGCCTTGCCGAGCATGCCGTCTGAAACGCTGGTTTCTCTCAGCACGCGAACCAGCTGGGCGAGGATGAGCTCTTCGAACTGACCTGCTGCCTGAGCGGAGTTGGTCTGCTTCGATGGTTGCTGCATCTGCTGCATCTGCTGTGCGATTTCTTCTGTGCCGATGAGCGTCATTGTAGTTCGATCTCAGCCTGCAGAGCTCCGGCAGTTCGGAGCGCCTGAAAGATCGCCACGAGATCTCTCGGACGGGCGCCGAGGGCGTTGAGTGCAGTGACCACGTCGGCGAGATTTGCTGAACCCTGCAGACGTTGTAAGGACCCGGTCGCCGCTTCGGCGCGGACCTCGCTCTCCGGCACCACCTCGGTCGTTCCCTCGCCAAATGGGTTCGGTTGAGATACCGCAAAACTCTCACGGATCTCGACGGTCAGGCCTCCCTGGGCGATCGCCACTTCAGAGATGCGAACATGGGTCCCAAGTACGATGGTGCCGGAGCGCTCGTCGATAACCACCCTTGCCGGAGCGTTTGGGGTCACGGACAACATTTGTACGTTCGCGATAAGGCCCACCTGCTGTCCGCGATACTCCGGAGGCACCCTCATGCGGATCGTACCTGAGTCGACCGCCTGGGATATGTTGGGTGCTACATGTGCATTGATCGTGTCGACGATGCGCTGGGCGGTGACGAAGTTGGGGTCTCGAAGCGTGAACACGAGCAGATCGCGATTCAGTGCTGGAGCCGCCACCCGCCGCTCTACGATGGCTCCTGCGGGCACGCGTCCCACCGTCACGTGGTTGTTTTGAACGCCGGACCCTGAGCCGCCTTCCGCGCTGAAGCCTCCGAGTAAAAGGGGCCCCTGAGCGACCGCGTAGACTTCTCGATCGGCACCGTGAAGAGGCGTTTGAACGAGCGTGCCGCCTTGGAGGCTGCGGGCGTTGCCCAAGGAGGATACCGCGACGTCGATGCGCGTGCCCGGATTGGCAAAAGGTGGAAGCGTAGCCGTGACGACGACCGCGGCCGCATTCTTGGTTTGAATCGTGGTGGGATCGATCGTGGCTCCCAGACGACGCAGCATGGCGGCCGTGCTCTGGACGGTGAAGCGCGCCTGCCCGCTGTCGCCCGTTCCGTTTAGGCCGACGACCAGTCCGTAGCCGATCAGTTGGTTTGGCCGAACGCCGCGAATATCACAGAGCTCTTCGATTCGTGAGGCTTCTGCGACTGCGGCCGCCGAGGCGAGAAACGCTACCAGCAGAGTCTTTTGTACCCGGAAGCGTGCGCGTGATCGCGTCCTCGGCGCCGGACGCGCTGCGCTTTCGACTCCCAGCACCCGTTCAAGACGAGCCGTCATAGCGGTCTCACCTTAGAAAGAAGTCTCGAAAGCCAGCCTTGACGCTGGTTGTCCGCCAAGGGGCCGCGACCCGCAAACTGAATCTGAGCGTCGGCGATGAGGCTCGAGCCAATCGAGTTGTCCTGCTCGATATCCTCAGGCCGAATCACTCCGGAGACGTAGATATGTAGTTCTTCATTATTGATGAGAATGATCTTGGTGCCTTCGATGAAGAGATCTCCGTTTGGCAATTTTCTTTTGACACGGACCGCGATCGAACCGTTCGCCGTCGACCCGCGGGAGGTACTGCCGTCGCCGCTGAAGGAGGCGTTGCTCAGCACCGAAAGCAGCTGGGAAGGGTTGATGTCTGGGTGGGCATTTTGCAGAGCCTGTGTCAGTCCGAACAGCACCGGAATCCCGAAGGATTCCTCCGAATCCCGCTGCACATCGGTCGATGCATCGCCTGATGCCTGAGCGCTCTCGCTGATTCGAACGGTGACGAGATCGCCTACGTGACGGGCCTGAAAGTCTGCGAACAGTCCGGATGCGTTATCGGTCCAAAGGGACCCGTCTGAAACCGGCGTTGGACGCTGCTCATATTCGCCAGGTTGGTAGTTTCGTTCTCTCGCCGTGTGAGGACGTATCTGTTGCGGCCCGCAGGAAAAGGCTAGCGAAGAGGAGAGGGAGGTGAGCGTGAGCACGGTCCGCACTCGGCGATTCATCGAACCACCTCTACCTGCTGTCCATCCAGGATCTTCGCCTGTAGCTGGGTGTTCGTAGGGCCGGTGCGCACCACGATGACCTCGCCGACCCGTCCAGGTTGCCTGGCCTCGCCCGGCGCCGTGGCTCGAACAGCGCCAACCTGCACCACCACCTGCACTCGGTTTCCCGGTTCGATGATCGGAGGCGGACACCGCACATCGGCCCGAATGGGCACCCGCTTCTCGCGACCGTTGGACCGGAACACGACGACCGCGCCCGTGCTGCCGGAACGCCTCGGCGGCTGCGCCTCAGCGCGAATGTCGAGTCCGGAGGCCGCTATCGTGAGGCGTGCCGGCCCATGAATCGCTCTCACCTCGCAAGGCTGAATCGCCCGTTGAACAGAGGGCTGCACCATTTCTGCAAATCGCTCGGCATTCAGCTCTTGCGCCTGCCTTTCGATGCGAGTCGCAGTGGGAATCGCGAGTCCACGTGCGTTTCGATCTGCCCTGCGGAGTGCCGCAAGCACCTCGGAGCGACGCACAATTCGTGAGCTTCCGACTGGAGGAGCGATCCCCAGCTCCAGCGCCCCGAGTTCTGTCCCAGAGAGTGCTGGAATCACCTCGTCAAGGGTGATGCGATCTTGCGCGGCTGCCGAGCGGTGCTCGGTCCCGAGGACGATCAAAAAGAGAACTCCGCAGCAAAGCACACGAATCTGCGAGGGAGACGGCATCTTCGTTAGACACAGCACTGAACGTGCCAGCCGGTTTGTTCAAGGATCACGGTGACGCGACGCAAAAGGTGCCAAGGACTCGTCAATCCCGCGTCGTGGTCCGCCATCATTTCGACACTGGATCATGTCGGTGCGCACCCACTGCACCACCAGTCTCACGCCGCGCCAAGTTGAGTACGACTACGGTGCAGTCGGAGCGGCTCGCAACATCGCGATGCGTCCAGCGAGGCCGGTACACTTCAGATCGATACGTTCGAGAGGCTGCTCGAGTGACGGGTACTTTTCCGGATCAAATTTCTCGAGCTTTGTGATGCGGATATGAGGATTGTCTTCAATATCGTTGAAGATACTACTCAGAGTGTTGAATACCTCTGAAAGCGCCTCGAGCACGTCTTCTGAGGGGTTTTTCGATGAGATTTGCTCCTCGATGCTGCCCTCCGGGACCATAAGCAGGGTGCCGCCTAGCCACACGCCCGCTTCGATATCGCACACCAAGGATCCGATAAGGACATCCTCGTCGGTGAGAAGGGGGCAGTGGTAGAGGGTGTCGTACTGTGAAGAAAGCGCTTTTTCGGCAGGCTCCAGATTGATTCGCTGCCCCACAAGCATTTCGAGGCAATTGTCTGCGGCGACAGGTGTAGGCAGACGGAACGGGATCTCTTGTTTCGGTGGAAGGCTCGGTCCCGCTTCTTCGACGGCTTCGCCATCTGGCTCTGACTCCTCCTCCGGAGACGAGGGAAGTTTCACCGCGTCCGGAAGCTGTGCGCTTTCCGCGTCAGAGGGCGATTGGGAATCGTCCATCGGCTCATCGGGCGGAGGATCAGAGCCAAAGGGACTCGGCGAAGCCCTACCGAAAGAACCCGAAGCGACTTTCTCTTCGAGGGCTTCCACCCGCCGCATCAAACTTCGAAAATCTTCTCGCAGCTGCTGCACTAGCTGGTTCGACCCGGACGCGCTCTCATCTCGCAAGCGAAATACGGTCGTCTTGAGCGAGGCGACCTCGTCTCGAAGCAGCTCTAGTTCGTGCTCACGTTGCACCTCGGAACGCGCCTCAAGCTCGCTCCGCTCGAGCAGCACATCGGGAGTCCACTCTCCCCGAAAAGGAACATAGGCCCGATCGGTTTCCGCGTCGCCACCGGATTTCAGAAGTTGGATGGCGCTCTCTCTCAGACTGCCGTGTTCACTCGTTTGCTCCAGAGCCAAAACGATACGCTCTGGCTCCTGCACCTTTTCGATCATCGGCCTCAGCATGTGAGGCCCTACCGAAACGAGATGCTCGATCTCCAGGGTCCAAGTTCCGCCTTCCTGAAGCAGCCTTGAGGGCTTCCCTGTTTGCAGAATGTCTTTGCTGTTTGAACTGTTCAGTCTAGACATGTTCGCTCCCGAGAGCGCACTTCGATCGGCCTGAACGGCAGCTGCCCCCGAAGCGCCGACCAGAAGGGTAGAGGGTACCTCGAGGGCCTAGCGACGGGGGCAGATGGGCGTTTAGACTACGCTCGAACCAACCGATGCGCGCCGTCGGCGCTGGTGGGCGAGACTTGATCAACTTCAGCTCACGTGGGGGCTGAGTATTTCCTTGAAGGTGTCGGCGTTGAAGGGCTTGGCGATTAAAAAAAGCGCTCCCGATTCGGTAGCACGCTGACGCATGGAGTCGCTTCCCTCCGACGTGACGAATCCAAACTTCACCTTGGATCCGCTCTCCGCGAGTTTATCCAGCAGTTCGATGCCGCTCATTTCGGGCATATTCCAGTCACTGAGTATCAGTTGTGGAGCTTCTGCTTCGATCTTACTGAGTGCGTCTTGACCGTTTTCGGCCTCCACTACCTCAAAATGACCGAATCCTGCCTGTCTAAGAGTTCGTTTGACGATCATGCGCATGGCTTTGCTGTCATCGACGACTAGGACTTTCATGCCGCACTCTCCTTTCTTCCAGCAGCACCGACACCTGATTTTGTCGGTCCGAGGATAATGACTATGGCAAAGGTGTGCTCTCCAGCGCGCACTTTTGCGACTTCGGAACGCACACTAGACCCGTACTGTAACGGACTTAGTGAATATACCGGCAGACCCAGTTTCAGATCTTCTCCACCTGTGAGCAAAGATTTAACCATTCCCGCGAGGATATTCGCGACTTCTCTCATGCAGTCGGCGATTTCTCCCTCGTCAAGCTCCGCCACCTCCTCAAGCTCCATGCCCAGCATGTTGGCGGTGAGGGCTTTTTGTCCCTGATCGGTAGTAAGCACTCCAACGAGACCGGCGTGTTCCTCATTGGTCAGCGAAATGTATGCGCCAGGTTGGTTTCTCGGGATATCGCCCACACTCTCGATATGGGTGCACTCTGGTAGTTCGAAGTCTTCGCTTAATTTGGTGAAAGCCTTTGTGGTGACTTCCAACCACTCCTGGATCACAGTGGGCAAGCGCCTACCTCCAATGCTTGAGGCTCCCTGAAGCATCGGCACACCGGGAAGCGTTTTGAACCCGCCTGCCAAAATTGGGCATCAAGGTCGCTGACCTACACTCTCTCTATTCATACCGCCTGATCCTTGCTCTGGGGAGCCCGCCGAGGACGCGCTCAGAGTATTCGGGCGATTTCGGATAAGCCTCGCTCTGCTTCACACCCGATTGCTGAGGACATCCCCCAATATTTCAGTGCCTTTCATAGGCCAAGCGTTGAGCCGGTATGCGTGATAGGCCTTGGGATACTCCGTAAGGTATCTCTTCATCAGAACTGATACGGCGATTCCACCGATCTTTCGCAGTCAGGATCATAAGCAGTGCCCGTCGACCCACCCCTCCGCCGACGACACGACTCGGTGTCTTATGTTGTGGGTCTCTCTTTATTGCAGTTTATTGCGTTCCCTTTTTTATTTTGCAACTCGAGTACCTGATCCTTATCGCGCTGTGTACTTCGTTTTGGAATCATTGATCGCCGCCTTCGCGACCTCTCTTGCTTACCGCGCTTACAATCGCGCTCGAATCACGCGCCAAGTTCCAGTACTCCCTCGCTAGTTCCTTGCGCCGCATCCAATGAGTGTTTTGCAAAGCTGAGATACCGGATCCTGCTATGGGAATGCCCAGCTATATAGACTGCTGTACGCGCGGTGCCTTGTATCCAATTCGCAGGCTTGGAAGAATCGCGCCCTGGATTTTTTGATAGAGACTCTATCCGCTTGCCGTAGGCAATTTCGAATATCTCCGGCAACGTACCCTCGAGGGCTACGGAGCTCGGAAGCAGGCTTGCCTCATCCGCAAACGCTCTGGCGAATCTTCCAGCGCCCGTCACGAAGAACATCATGGATTCATCACAAAATCTCTCTGATATTTCATGTTGGCGCTTCTCCTCTTCCAAGAAATGAGAGGGTTTTCAGATGCCGACTAGCTCAGAGATTTCTGCGCCTTTCAGATGCCGAGCATCGACCTGGCGTGTGTGATAAACACCGACGAAAGCTCCAGTGCATTTTTCTCCGGCTCGATATTCATACGTACGAGCAAAGACACTGCACTGCATAACTTACGCTACAAGGTTAATTAAACACATGAATGGCTATATAAAAGAAATAACACTCATCGCTTTGTGCATCTTGACTGCTTGTGGTTCAGATTCTGACTCTGCGCTGGAGACTACCAACATCGACCCTGTGGAAGATGGCAATCAAGGTGATGCGGGCTCCACAGAAAAAGGTGTTCCAGAGGATGGCGGCGAGAAACATATGTTCCTGATGGTTACAGGACAAGAAGAAATGTCTCGTTACCCTTTTCTCGGATTGCCAGAAGATTCCAAAGAGGACTTGGGTGCCAACGAAGATTGGTTTGTTCAGCAAGGGTTGAGTGACTTTGTATGGGAGCGAACCACCATTTGGGATGAATCGAGCTACCTGCAGCAAGGCACTGAAACGGAACAGAACGTGAGCGGTAACTGGGTACCTCTCGACATGTCTTTGATGGCCGATCGGCGCTATTTCACTGTTGCCGCGCTGTATGCGAAACGCTTCGAAGAGACGCATCCTAAGAACCACTACCTACACATTGTGGAACATCCTGGCCCAGAAAGTGTGGAGGCTCCCTATCTCATGGAGCCTAACGACCTTTGTGAAGATCAGAGTTCTACAGATCGAGCTCGCCTGGGCTTTCCTGCATCGGGCCAAACCTGGCATCCGGTGGAAATGGATTTATGGTCTGAATACTACCGGTCAAGTTGGTGTTCTATCTTTCAGACGGAACCCCCGGCAGAGCAAGTAGGGTACGACTATCAGTCATGGGGTTTTTGGTGGGCCTACGAAGATTTTTATCGCCGGCCGCTTCTAGCCCTTGAGGACCCCGCGAGTCTGATCAGGGAGGTTACCGGTGCTGAGCCCCTAGGCGCAGTACCACCGAGCATATCTGTTGATCTTGCCGCTATTTGGTTCACTCAAGGTCATCGGGATGCTTGGTCCAATCTGGCAGAGAAAATTGAGCCTCCCACTGCTGATGAATACGCGAGCGACTTGAGCGCGGTCTTCGATGGTTTTGCGGAGGTGTCATCAGAGCGGGAAATTCTAGCTCCCGATCACATCTTTGTGGTCGCACTACCGCCGTGGACGGAAGCAGATACGAGGAGAACCCAGCTCGTTTCGTCCGGGGATACGCCGGTATGGGAGTGTGCAACTCTTCCAGAAGACGAACGCGATATCGAAGCTGAGACAAGATTCGCTCTAGTCCGAGAGGCCCAGCATCAGGTCACTGAAAGGCCTGCATACGACACCCTGGACAATCGCACTCTCGTAGAGACTAGCGTCGAGGACTGGCCGGTAGACGAATTTGAATGTGCGGATCAGGGCACCGTTCAGTACGGAGACGCTAGCGAGGGTAATCTCAATACCGCCTTTCTCGAGCGCGGATCGGAACTCTTGGTCGAGTTTTCTCTCTCAACCCTGACCCAGTGAACCCAATGGCACTCACTAAAGGACTATACGAATAGTGAGCAGGAGTCGATCCTTACCACCCAGCCGCACGGAGGGGGGGGGGCTCATCGCCGTGCGCAGCTCACCACGCGGTCCTTTGAGCCCTCCCGGCGTCCCGGCGTCCTGCCTGCCTCTGCGAGCTGGGTCCCACGGCCCGTTGACCCCGCTCTTCCGCTCCCTCCCGGGGTCTCGCGTATCGGTCCCCACGCCGTCAGGCCTGCTTCAGCGCCACCGACTGCACGCGCTTCCAGATCCCTCCCGCCGCCAGGCTCTGTCTCACGATGGCCTGGTGACGGGCGATTCCGACTCCATGCTCCGCGGGACTCCTGGCCTGGAACGCAGGGGGGGCACTTGGGGATTGAGGCACAGCGACTACCTGACGGTGGGGTGCGAGTGACACTCAAAAAACTCTTACCTTACGGCGACTGCAATCTACCCGCCGACTGTCCGGTTTGTCTTGAATCTCTTGGTGGTCGTATAGTTCCCGTCGGAGTCTTTGAGTGCCTTAAGCAAGGAGAGAGAGGTGCTAATGCAACGTTCCATGGCATTTGCGCGAATTGCCTTCTAACATATATTGATACGCAACCTCGCGGAACCGATCGTGTAGTCTGCCCCACGTGCCGCAAGCCCATGTGTAGGTCCTGGAGTAGATATTCTCAGCATATGGTAGAAGCACTGCGACGAGTGCAAGCTGCATCTCCGTTAGCAGCGGGTAACGCACAGCAAAACCCACCATCACAGTTACCACTGCCGGATGCCGCTATAAAGGCTTTTTTATCGGATCAGAATCGCCCCGAATACCCCATAGACTTTTCCAGAACCGGTTTGTCATCTCCACCTCCACCTGCGCTGCAACCTCCACCTGGTCGACCTGTACGGGCAGCCGGCACATGGACTCATTGTCTCGCTCGTTGTCTGATTTGTCTTCTTCTGCCTTTGATAGCTACTATTGGCGTAGTCTTGTATCTGATAATTTACATCTTCGATTAGCTTTTAGAGGCGCTCGCTCGGGAGATACTCTCCTCTTAGGATTTGAGTATCTCTTAATTGCCATGGCCCTAAGCCGGTTGATGAGCAAGTGTGATCGAATGATGCTGGTGACGCTAGGTGATCATGTAGCGCTGTATGCTCGAGCGAACAGACTTTCCAGGGGTCTGCGGGTCGTTGCGAGACGTTGGCTTGAGGAGGGGCGCAGCAGCTCAGTGAGCGCTTCAGGCGGTGTACGCCAATCGACGGCGTTCGAACTAGACTCGTCTCCGGTGTCGACAATAGCCTTATTTTGCTTTTTGCATGCATGAACTCGTAGTTGTTCACAAACCCTCCTGAGCGAATCACCGAGCGAGCTTTACCCCGACTTTGCTTTCTCGTGGTGACCTGCCTCCGATTGTTGGTCTGTGGCTTACGGCAGTTCGGGCAAGGGTTGGTGCATAGGCGTCGAGCCGAAGTGCTCGACGCGGGCAGTGGACTCTTCCGGTGTTGGGTAGCCGAGGGCGGCATGCTGCCGCTCTTCGATGTAATACCGCCTGATCCTTGCTTCGAGGAGTCCGCCGAGGACGCGCTCAGAGTATTCGGGCGATTTCGGATAAGCCTCGCTCTGTTTCACACCCGATTGCTGAGGACATCCCTCAATATTTCAGTGCCTTTCATAGGCCAAGCGTTGAGCCGGTATGCGTGATAGGCCTTCGGATACTCCGTAAGGTATCTCCTCATCAGAACTGATACGGCGATTCCAACGATCTTTCGCAGTCAGGATCATAAGTCGTGCAACATCGTTACCGCCATTCGACTACCCCACCAGAACCAGAGTCACCCGCTCTCTATGTTCTGCCTCCTCCCTTATTGCGACATTCTCCACCGAGTGGGGCGGCTGTGGCGTTTCGCGTTACATCCCCGGAAATACATTCAAGCCTAGGACGCCCGGTGACGGTAGTTGTGGAGCGAGTGGGGGTTCCTCCCAAGTTTGAAATGCCGGAGATATGTCCCTGTTGTTATGGCTCACTCGACGCCGGTCTATTCCCCGTTTTCGGATTATATCAATGCCAACCACGAGGAGCTGGCAAACTCATAATTCATGCTTTCTGCCCTGCGTGCACACACCGACTAGCAACAAGCGATAATGTAAAAAATTGTCCACTTTGTAGGAAGCCAATGCATCCTGCTTGGAGCCGAGTAAGTCCGTCGTGCCGCCAAGAAGTGATGAGCGCGCTCGTCCAACCATGGTCTGGCGCCTCGCTTCCGTCTCCAGCGCGACAAAATCCGCTTCAGCTTCAAATGCAACGAAGTCTAGATGAACTTCTTTCAGGTGCGGCTAATAAGGTGACAATACAATTGCCACCACCGCAAAGGAATCGTGCCCGTCGACCCGACCCTCTGCCGGAACCGTTGGTCCTCGCTTGCGGGTCCTTAATATTTGCGAGTGCAAGCGCTTACTTTTTTTATTATGCAAATCGACAATCTGAATTGCGTTGCATTTTGTACGCCATTGCTGGATTTTTCTTCGCCGCCTTCACTGTCATGTTTGCTTATTTTACGTATGATACGTACAGAAACGGCGTGTAAGATAGCCTTCGCTAGTTCCTCGCGCCGCATCCAATGAGTATGTTGCGAAGCTGAGGTACCGGAGCCTGCCGCGGTAGGTCTCCCGGTCCAGTTTGGTGGCGCGGCGGCAGAGTGGCGTTTGGGTCTGACCTGCACTGCGTAGCCAACGGTCTCCCGTTGCGGACTGGGCGTTGATTCTCAGAGCCGGTCCGAGTACGCTCGGCGCTGAGGTGACCCTTCAACCCGAGCGTCCAGGGACTTCTACCGCCGTCGTTCTCTTGAATAGCGGCGATCTAGACGTGCACATGCGCAAGAGCACCAGGAAACGCCTACTCTTGGAGCATCTCGGGTGATGCGCGGCGTAGATGCCGACGACCGCAATGCTGAATCGGGCGATGCGGTGCAGGGCCAAGATGAAGACCGTTCCTCAGGCGGCTCCATACGGGTAGAGGGTTACGACGCCTCAAATCGGAGTGAGGTGCCGAGCACGGCCCCTTCAGAAACGCCCTCCTCCGGGCCTGCTTCTGCGATAGAGCCACGGGCCGACCGCGGTTGCGTGCTGCTCGTTGAAGGCACGATGCCCGTGCCCTATGCGTTTCGGAGTGTACTGGACGATGCCGGGTATGACGGCATTTCTGCCCTGGCGCCCGACGGAGGCCTTACACGCATGGTCGATCGTCTTCTGCCCGATACCATCGTTTTGATGCTGGCCGAGCAGGAGCCTCTACCGCTGGGTCTGAAAAGTGAGCTGCACAAGCTCATGGGCACCCCCTTGGTTTTGGCTGTCGACCGCTGCGGACCGAACTTGATTCAGCTTTTTGATTCCATCGGCGCGCTTGCGACGGTGGTGGTTCCCGGCAACGTGGAGCAGTTGCGCGCTTCGATACGCACGGCCTCAGCGTTGGCGAAACGGGTAGAGGCACCGGTGCGTGCGCCTCGTTTTCGGGAACGTGACGATCTCGAGCATGCCATCGATCGAGCGGTTGGGATCCTTCAAGCGGCCCGCTCAAGTGGAGGCTATGGAACCAAGCATGCCCCCGAATCGATGCTTACCCAACGCCTCACCGGACTTTCAGAACGCGAATGGGACGTGCTGCGTGCGCTTGGGGCCAACATGAGACCGAAGCGCATCGCGGAAGAACTGGGCATCAGCCTTTACACCGTCCGAAATCATCTGAAGTCGATTTACTCCAAAGTGGGCGTGCACTCTCAGCAAGAGCTGATCGATCTGCTCAAAGGTTGAATTCTACTGAGCCAACCTATCCATTCAGTGGCTAGTACTCATTGGATACGACCCAGTGTCTATGACCCAGTGTCTATGACCCAGTGTCTATGACCCAGTGTCTATGACCCAGCGACTATGACTCATCCCAATCGATCGTTACCGCGTGATGCGCTTGAGCATCTCATCAGCAGCTTCGATCACTTTTTGATTGATGTCGTAGGCGCGCTGGCTGCTGATGAGGTCGATCATTTCGTTGACCACCTCGACATTGCTGCCCTCTAGAAATCCCTGGGCGATCGTGCCGAGTCCCTCTTGACCTGGGGTGGCGACGATGGGCTGACCGCTGGCGTCGGTCTGGTCGAATAGGCTTCTGCCTGTCGCGAGTAGACCTTGGGGGTTGGCAAAACCCGCCAGTTGAAGCCGACCTACTTCCTGTGCGTTGGGCTGTCCGGCTACCTGCACACTGATGGTGCCGTCTGCAGTGACGGTGATCGCGGTAGCATCCAATGGGATGGTGATGTTGGGTTCGATGGCAAGACCGTCGACGGTGACCAGGTTCCCCTCCGCATCCGCGTGCAGATTCCCTGAGCGGGTGTAGGCCAGTTCTCCCGTGGGCCTTTGAACCTGAAAGTAGCCGTCACCTTCGATCGCCAGGTCCATGGGACCATCGGTCTGCTGCAGGCTGCCTTGGGAGTGAATGAGGGTCGTGGAGACGGTGCGCGTCCCCTGTCCGAGCTGCACGCCGGTGGGCAAAGTGCCCCCGTCTCCCGTCCGGCCCCCTGGTGCACGAACCGTTTGATAGACGAGGTCTTGAAACTCCGCTCGAGCACGGCGAAATCCGGTTGTATTGACGTTGGCCATGTTATTTGCGGTTACGTCGATATTGGTTTGCTGGGCAACCATCCCGGTTGCGGCTGTATTTAGGGCACGAAGCATAGGGTTCTCCTTGGTCAGCGAGCGGCGAGGTCGCGCGCGGCGCGTTCATCGATTTGTTTGAAGTTGTCGATGACTTTCTGAAAAGCATCGAATGCCCGGCTGGCCGTAATCAACTCGGTCATTCCCTGCACTGCATTCATATTGCTGGTTTCGAGAGAGCCCTGAACGACCTGAACCTCTCCTGGCAAGACCGCAGGTAGTGGATCGGGCGCACGAAACAGGGTGAGTCCCTCTTTTTCCAGCTGCGCTAAGTCGAAGCGTACGATTCGTAGCCGACCGACCTCAGCGCCGTCCGCGTGTATCGTGCCATCACTGCCGATTACGATTTCTGCAGCATCCTCGGGAATACGAATCTCGGCGGTTCTGGGATCGTTTGGATTTCCCTCCGCGGAAAGGACCTGATGACCGCCTGGAGAACGCAAAAGTCCCTCTGCGTCGGTACGAAAAGAACCGGCACGCGTATAGCGCACGCCCGCGTTTGTTTGCAGAGCGAACAAACCCTCTCCCTGTAGGGCGAGGTCTAAAGGAGCTCCCGTAGACTCGAGGGTACCGGGGGCCGCATCGATCCCGACCTCTGCGACCCCCACGTAGCGGAGCGGCTGCACCACGTCCGGATCGCCTGACGCGCCTGCAAGGGTCTCCCTAAAGGCGACTCGATCGGCGCGAAAGCCGGTGGTGCCCGCATTGGCGACGTTGTTGGCCACCACACTCAGGTTTCGCTCCTGAGCGATCGCTCCCGACAAAGCGCTATAGATACCGTCACTCATTCTGAATCACTCTTAATTCGTGAACGCAGCCGAGCGGTTGCCTCACCTAGGAGTTGACATATGCGGCTTTCGGTAACGTCGAGTATCTTACCTATCTCCGCCTGAGTGCATTCTTCTTGATAGTAGAGTGCCAGCACCAACTGAGTACGCTGAGGTAGCTTACCGATCGCAGATATCAGTTTTGAGTGCAGTCGTTCCTGTTCGAGTAGGCCTTCTGGATCTTTGCCGGCGTTGGCGATCTCATCGGGTTCGACTTCCCCAAGGCGTCCCAACGCTGGAGCTCGTGCCAAATGCTCCATAAGCTTTTGGAACTGCTCTAAGGGTATAGAAAGCCTTGCGGAGATCTCCTCCTCTGTCGGTTCTGTGCCGTATTCTTGTCTCAGCTCGCGAATGGTCTTTTCAACCTCTGCCATCCGTCTCCGCCCGTGTCGGGTCATCGGATCTGCCGCACGGAGCTCGTCGAGAATGGCTCCGCGGATTCGGGTGTCCGCATAGGGTTCGAAACGTGGATTTACTTTTTCGTCATAGGCGTTTACCGCCTTAAGCAGGCCCTCGGTTCCGGCAGATATCAAATCGTCCACCTCCACGTTGGGAGGCAGTCTACGCGCCATTCGAAACGCGATGCGTCGGACTCTGGTCAGGCCAACGCGAACCAACTCGTCTCGTTTGGACTCTCGACCGTAGACCTTATGTACTGCGTGGCCTAACACATTTGCCTCGGTGTCGACGGCAGAGGTAATAGTCTTCGCACGATCGTTTCGATGGCGCGTGCCGCTACTCCAGATGCTGCACCCAGCACAAATGGGGTTCCGCTTGAAACGGCCTCTCGTACTTTTTCATCTCGAGGAATGGAACCGAGATACTTCATTTCAAGAGTCAAAAACCTGCGGACGATCCCATCGATGCGGTCGTAGAGCGCAGCGCCCTCAGCATCGTTGACTACTTGGTTGGCGACGACTTGAATTCGGTCGAGTCCAGCGCGCCGGTGCAGCACTTTCGCCATGGCGTAGGCGTCCCGCAGCGAAGTCGGATCCGGGGTGCATACCAGGAACACCTCGTCTGCGTAGGCTGCAAAGTCGACCGCATTGCTTCCAATTCCTGCGCCGGTGTCGATGACGAGCACATCGAACCCTTCGGCTACTTCTTCTACCGCCTCTATGAGCGCCCGGCGTTCCTTGGTTCCAATATTGGCCATCTCGTATCGGCCAGGGCAGGCTGGAATCAGTTTTACTCCGCACGGTCCTTCGATGAGGATATCTCCTATTTTGCATTGTCCGCTAAGAACCGAGCGCAAGTCGTTTACGGGCTGCAGGCCAAGTGCAAGGTCTAGACTCGCGAGGCCGAGGTCCGCATCTAAGAGAAGTACTGAAAGTTCACCCTGTTTCGCCAGCGCTACACCTACGTTGGCGGAAACCTGGGTTTTCCCCACGCCTCCCTTACCACTGGTGACCGCAATCGTGAGTGGACCGCCATCGCCTCGGTGGAAGTTGATTTTGGTGCGTCCTTCGTCTTTGCTGTCGTCTTTGACGACTCGAAGCCCCGCCGCCTGATCAGATAGCCGTTGCATTGCTACAGTTCCTCCCCCGACAAGAGACTTGCCAAACGCTCCGCAGATGCTGTTTCGATGTCCTCAGGAACTCTCTGACCGATAGTGAAGTACGAAAAGGGTAGTCCAGAGAGTACCTGAGCCTCGATGATCGAGCCGTGAAGAAGCGCTTCATCCAATTTTGTACACAAGAGTTTCAATGGTCGAAGAACCGCATGACGGTCAATACAGGCAGAGAGCTCATGATCTCGCATACCGGCAGTCATGCAGAGATGAACTTCCACCGGCTCCTGAACTCGCTGCAAGGTCTCTGCCATTTCTGCGAGTGCCACTCTGTCTTTTGGAGAGCGGCCTGCGGTATCGACCAACACCAGGTCCGCGCCTTCCAATCGACGTAGCGCGATCTCAAGCGAGGAGGAGTCATGCGCTATTTCCATAGGAACTCCGATTAGATCGGCGTACCTCTCGAGCTGCTCGGCTCCTCCAACTCGGTACTGGTCGATGGTGATCAGTCCAACCTGTTTGTCGTGGATGAGGGATTGTTGCGCCGCTAGCTTTGCAATCGTTGTCGTTTTTCCGACACCTGTGGGACCTACGAGCGCCAAGACTCTGGCGCTTTCCTTTCGGATCGGTCCGTCAAACTGCATCTCAAGCGCGAGTGCTGCCTCGAGCGACGGTCGAGCGAGTCCCATGGACAGCGGCTCGCCTTCTTCCCGCTGTCGTACGATGGTCGATAGGGCGCGTGCAGCGGTTGGAGGAACGCCCGCCCGTACTAGCTCGCTTTCGACCATCCCGCTGGCGTGTCTGTGACGCGTGTTGGGTCGACTCGGCGTGATCCCTAGGTTGAGTGCAACTTTCTCGCTCACCGCTTTGACCTCGATCTGGGAGGGTCCCAATGGGTCTCCCGGGACTTGGCGCGAAGAAAGGATGATCGCATCGGGGCCTAGTTCTTTTTTTACGTGAGCCAGTACTTCCTCAAAGCGTCTTGCTCGAAATACGCGTTCCATCGCTTCATTTGCTCCTTGTAAAAGGCACTAAGATCGGATCACCCCGAGGTTTCGCACGGTGGTTTTGGGTTCGATTTCACGATAAGAAAGAACAGACAAACCCGGTATGCGCCGAGTTAGAAAGTCCGACACTCTGCATCGCACATCAGGTGCACATACAACTACCGGAGGAGTGTTCACCCCGGCAAACGCTCGGGCAGCCTGGTCGAGAGAAGAGAGAATGCGCTGCGATGCGCCAGCGTCCGGACCTCCAGAGCGAAACGCTTCTTCCGCTCTTGGATCCAGTACTAGGGCGGCGACCGCCCCATCCTCACCACGAAACCTCTCGGTGATGTGTCGTGCAAGGCGTGCTCGAACTCGCTCGCATAGCTCGGCGGGATCTTTGACGTCTCGAGCATGGTCGGCTAGCGCTTCAAGAATGGTTCTTAGATCCCTTATGGAGACCGACTCCGACAAGAGATTTCGCATCACCTGAATGACTTGGCCGAGTGGAAGTAGATTGGGAATCAGCTCGTCTACGAGCTGCGGCTGGGTCTTTGCGAAGAGGTCGATGATCTCCTGAGCTTCGCTTCGGCCGAGAAGTTCCGGGGCGATGGAGCGCAGCAGTTCCGTGAGGTGGGTGGCGCCTACGGTGGCGGCGTCGACCACCGTGTATCCAAGTGCCTCGGCGTTGTCCCGTTCTGAAGGCGAAACCCATTGCGCCATCAGTCCAAAGGCGGGCTCTCGAATCTTTTCGCCCTTGAGCGCGGGAAGATTGCCGGCGGGGTCCATAGCCAAGAACTGACCAGGCCGGAGCGACCCCTTGCCGACCTCGTTGCCCGAGAGGAGCAGCCGGTAACCGTTGGACTCGAGGCGAAGGTTGTCTCGAATATGAATGGACGGGATGATCACTCCGAGTTCGGCAGCCAAGTTGCGACGGATCGCGGTGATGCGTTCCACGAGCTCGCCGCCTTTTTCCGAATCGACGAGAGGTACGAGTTGAAAACCTACCTCCAGTTCCAGCAGGTCGACCGGCAACATTCGCTCGATCTTTTCTCGTTCGGAAGGCTCGACCAGTTCTCCTTCTTCGGTGGGACCCGCTTCTCCCTCCTTATCGTAGTCTTTGAAACGCTCCGATTGACGCGCTCCATAGCCCAGCGCTCCTGCCAGTAGAAAGAAAGGCAGCACCGGCATTCCCGGAAGTAGTCCTACAAAGCCAAGTACGCCTGAGGCGAGGTACAGCGCGTTGCCCTGCTGGCCGAACTGCCGCAGAAGTGCAGGGCCAAGAGCAGCTCCGGCAGCAGCGCGGGTGACGACAACACCTGCTGCAGTAGACACGAGCAGTGCAGGAATCTGAGAGCCGAGTCCATCGCCGACCGTGAGTATGGTGTACGTTGAGGCTGCATCTGATGCGCTTAAATCGTTCTGGACGATTCCAACAATGAACCCAACCACGATATTGATCGCGGTCATGAGCAGACCTGCTACCGCGTCTCCTCGAACGAACTTGCTGGCTCCATCCATCGCACCGAAGAAGTCGGCTTCCTGACCGATCTCTTTTCTTCGGTCTCGCGCCTCATCTTGGGTCAAAGCGCCAGATGCCAAGTCGGCATCGATAGCCATCTGTTTGCCTGGAAGTGCATCCAAGGTAAAGCGAGCACTCACTTCAGCGACTCTGCCGGCGCCTTTGGTGATCACCACAAAGTTGATGATCACGAGCAGAATGAAGACGGTTCCACCGACTAGATAGTTGCCTCCAATGATGAACTCTCCAAATGCCCGGATCACGTTCCCCGCTGCGGCTGTACCCGAGTGTCCCTCCAGCAAGATCAGCCGAGTTGAAGCGACATTTAGCGCCAGGCGCAAAAGCGTCGAGAAGAGCAAGATGCTGGGAAAAGCAGAAAGGTCTAGCGGCTTGTCGAGATGGATGCTGATGAGAAGCAGTGCGACCGAAAGAGCGATCGAGGAGGCGAGCAGGAGATCGAGAATGACCGCAGGCAGTGGAACGACCATGAGGAGCACGATGCCCACCAGAATCAAGGGAACGATCGACGCAACCATTTGAGGTCCTCGCAGAATACGCATGACGTCGTTCATCAGATTTGACCCTTCAGTCTCAACACGTGAGCGATGATTGCAGCAACAGACTCATAGAGTTCGACGGGAATAGGCTGGCCGACCTTGACGTCTCTATACATGGCGCGCGCAACTGGTTTGTTCTCGAGTATCGGTATTCCGCGTTTGCGAGCTTTTTCCCGCATCTTCATGGCAACGTTGTCCACGCCTTTTGCAATGACGATCGGTGCAGTATCTCCACCAGATTCATAACGAAGAGCGATCGAGATATGGGTTGGATTGGTCACCAAGCAGGTGGCTTTTTCCACATCGGCGACAGCCCTGCGGTTGGCGGCTTCGCGCTGCTTCCGGCGTCGTTTTCCCCGTAGATGCGGATCTCCCTCTGCCTCCTTATGTTCGTCTTTGACCTCCTGCTTGCTCATCTTGTTGTCGTCAGCGAACTTTTTGCGGTTGTACCACCAGTCAAACGCAGCGATCAGGGCGAACGCGATGCTCCCCTGTATTGCCACCTGCCCTGCAACCGAAAGCACCATCGATGCTCCGGTGATCGGCTGAGTTGCAGCAAGCATGGCAAATGCTGGGGTAGCTTCTGCGACGAGCCGGAATACCACTGCGCCCAAGAGAAGGAGTTTGGTCATCTGCTTGAGCAGTTCGATGGCACTCTCTTTACCTGGGAGAATCTTTTTTAGCTGAGGTATTGGATTAAAGCGCTCAGGCTTTGGCATCAGTGGTTTGAAGCTGAAAAACCAGCGCGTTTGGAGTATCCCGGAGATCACCGCTGCGAGCATGGTGAGTATCACAAAGGGCAGTAGAGTCCTTTGGAGCACACTCATCGCTGAGGCAAGAGCGAGTGCGGGATTGTCGACGAATTCGAATCGAAACATTCGTGTAGAGAAACCATGGAGTCCAAGCCAGAGAGAGTCGCCGAGCAAAGCGATGCATATGCATCCGGTGATCAGAACGACAGCGGCGCCGATGTCGGCACTCTTTGCTATTTTGCCTTCTTCGCGCAGTTTCGCTTTGCGCTTCGCTGATGCTTCTTCTGTTTTTGAGGATTTGTCTTGCTCGGCCACTACGGCCTTCCTTTTCGGACCACGGTTGCTTTCTGGATGTGCAGCGAATATGCCATTCCAGTTAGGTGACCTATTCGGTGCGAGGTGCGGGTACGGCTCTTTACTTGATCAGAAAAATCCCACTCAAGGTGTGACTCAATTCGCCCGATCGTAAGGAAAAATAGCGATTTTGATTTTCGCTACACTTCAGTAGTTGCAGGGTATTGTGCTGCATTTTGATCGACATGCTCGTCAGTCGTCGTGCACGTTGACGTCACCGCACTGACATTTGAAGGCCCAACTTTGACGAGATGAAGCAGGGGGCGAGGTGCAGCCTCGGTTCGGTTACCTCTTGATTTCAGCGCCGTGATTGATTTCAGCGCCGTGGGCCATGAAGGCGCTGGACTTGTCTTCGCTCTGAATTAACCGGGGGCTAGGCTCCTCGGAGCGCTCGGAGAATCTCGTAGGGCAGTCCTTGAATTTGAACCCCGATCGCGGTCGCAATGCTTGATGCTGCGATGTACAGGGTAAGCAGGCCGGCGGCGGTGGCGATTGCAAAGCTCATGGCAAAGATCTGCACGCGAGGGGCGGCGCGAGAGGCAAGTCCTGTGCCCAGCTGTACGATAAACATGGTCGCCACGACTGGCGCGGCGATGCGTAGCGCCTGGGTAATCATTTGAGTCGAAACCCGCAGGACGCCGCCGGAGGCAAATGTAGCGAAGGTGTTGCCGGGCGGAGCGAGGACGATACTCGCCTGGAGCGCTTCGAGCACGACATGATGCCCTGAGAGCACCAGAAAGATGACGACTGCGAGAATGTTGAATATGCGGCTGGTAGGAAGATTGGTTTCTCCGAAGGTCGGATCGATGCTCGTTGCAAATCCAAGACCCATGGAAAAGCCGGCTGCCGTACCCGCAATCTCCGTTGCCGCAAATACGCAGCGTACAGTGAGTCCAATGAGCATGCCGATCAGCATTTCTCCCAGTCCTCCTCGCAGTAGCGCGATGACGTTGATGGAAAAAGAGTCGGTAAGATGCATATTGGGAAGAGTCAGCGCCCATGCAACAAAAAGACCGATCGCCATCCTTATCTGTACGGGAGTCGTGCTGCCGAAAGGTGCTGGGAGCAGCGCTAGAGTGACCCCGACGCGAATCGCTATCAGCATCATCAGTGGAGCGAAGTGAAGAAATGCAGAGCTCAATTCTAAGCTATCGCGCATGGCTTCTCGAGGCATCGATCTTTGACTGGTTCGGCGCGGCAGATCGCAGTCATCGGATCGAGGCGTTAGGGCCCTAGCTGTCCCATGGTCTGAAAGGCAGCGATGCAAAAATCCTTGAGTTGTTGCAGGATCCAGGCGCCGCTTACGAGGAGTGCCACGACGGCTCCGATCGCCTTGGGTGCAAAGGCTACGGCTTGGTCGTTGACCTGAGTCGCGGCCTGCAAGATCGCCATGAAGAGTCCGATGATGACCACTGCAGCGACCGGCGGTGCCGCCGTAACAACCGCCGTCCACAGCATTTCCCGAAACCAGTCTAACGCGAAGGCAGCACTCATTGGATCCTCATGAAAAAGAGCTTGCGACCGACTGCATGAGCAGCGCCCATCCGTCGACGACGACGAAGAGAAGAAGTTTCATCGGAGTGGAGACCATGGTGGGGGGCAGCATCACCATGCCCATCGAGGTCAGCATGGAGGCGACGATGATGTCGACGAGCACGAAGGGTAGAAAAAGCAAGAAGCCCATCTCGAAACCGGTGCGTAGCTCGCTGATCATGAATGCGGGCACTAGAGTGTAGAGCGAAACTTCGTCTTTACTCTCGGGTCTTGGAGATTGACTTAGGTCGTAGAATAGGAGCAGGTCGCTCTCTCGCGTTTGGCGCAGCATCCAACCTCCGAGGACCGCTTCGATCCGCTCAAAGAACGCTTTGTCGTCGAGTTCTTCCTGGATGTACGGTTCCAAGGCCTCGGTGTTGAGGCGACTTGCAACAGGCGCCATCACCACCGTTGTGAGCATAAGTGACAGTGCAAGAATCACCTGAACCGGGGGTACGTTTTGCGTTCCCATCGCTTGCCGCACAAAGGAAAGCACTACGACGATCCGAGTGAACGAGGTCATCGAGATCAGGATGGCCGGTGCGATCGAGAGCACGGTCATCAACAACAGCACTTTGAGAGCCGGAACCATTTGTTCGGGCCCTTCGACATTTCCTAGGGAAAACGTTACTTCAGGCAGGGTAGGTTGGGCAAATGCCGTCAAAGGAATTGAGAAGAGGAATGCCGGCACCAAGCATAGAAGCAGCCGCTGAACTGCAGCGCCCATCGCACATCCCGGGCGCAGGACTGACTGGAGCTGGACTGACTGAAGGTGAAAGCTCCGATCAACCAAGGTATCTCCCGCTCGGTGCGCATCGCTCGCTTGCACTCTATTTTCCAGCGGCTCTTCTGAGCTTGATAAGACCCGCAACCGCTTCGGAATGAATACTTTGCTTCCTTTGCGCTTCAGCGAGCTTCATCAGTTTTGTGCCGAAGTTTGGATCGCTGTCGGATTCCTGCTCTGAGACGCGAGCTTTCGGCACGTCGTTTTGGGCCCGGATACCTTTGGCGACCCCTTTGCGGAGTTTAGAGAGCAGATTGTGGGTAGGTAGCTCGATGGGTATGTCGTCGATATCTACCGACACCGAACTTCCGGGGTTTTTTCTGCTGGGATCTTTGTTGTGAGACTGATGTGCTTCACCAGGACCCGCCGGAAGTGAGCTGAGCCGTGTCGTCGCGTTGCCCTGGATAGATAAAAGGTGGTCTTCGCCGAGAGCACGCACGAGAACCAGCTGATGTTTCGTGCCCAGCCTTCGCGAAGCGAGCAACTCGATCTCCGGACGTTCCAAGATAAGCGGATTGGACTTCTGCAGATAGCGCATCACCAAATAACCTATTCCAAGTAGTGCAGTGATGAGCAGAAGCAGCCCTATGTTCAGGCTCGTTCCGGAGGCGGTCGATGTGAGGTCTCTGCCGGATTGCACAGCAGGTGCGGGTGCCTCTGACGGAGACCGGTCTGTACTGTCGACAGGATTGGAGTTCGCACCGGAAGGTTGCTGTGACGGCGCAGTAGGTTCTGCCCGAAGTATCGGGGTTTGGGTTGCTTCCGAAGCGTCGCGACGTGGCGCTTCGGAAGAGGGCACTTCGACTCGTGCCGCAAATGGCAGGCGTATTTTCGCTCCCGCAGACCCGAGTTCGACGCGTATTTCCTCGACCGGGACTTTGAGGCCTGGTTTCAGCTGGAGGACCACAACGGTAGAACCCTGCATTCCCGGTCGCAATCGGATGCTTCGTATATGTTCGCCGTCGCCAGGCCGATCTAAGTGCACATCCAACATATTCGGAAACCAGAGTCGAATCTGTCCTTCTCGAGTTCGGATACGCGGGGATGCGAGCGGCGTATTTGAGGTCAATAAGATATCTGTGTAGTCAGAGCCGGAGAAGATGTTTGCGTCGGTGAAGGACTGTGCGGCAACCGTGCTGGGGATCAAGAGTACGATGAGCCAAAGCGAGACCAGTCTCATCCTCCACCCCCGAGACGTCGCACTCTCTCGTGAGGTGATACGATGTCTGTGACGCGAACGCCGTAGCGGTCTCCGACAACGATCGCCTCTCCCTGCGCGATCAGCGTCTGATTGGCGTAGATGGAGAGCGGCGTTCCTGAGGGGGCGTCGAGTTCTACTACGGCTCCAGAGCCGACATCGAGAAGCTCGCTGATGCGCATTCGCTTACGTCCAAGTTCTACCCTTATCGTGAGAGGGATATCGAGAATGCGATCTAAATCCCGAGGTGAGTGACTTTGGACACTGCTCGAATCAACTTTTTCTTCTTCGGATTCCATCGCTTACTCCAGGTTTCGGACGATCGCCAGGGGTTCAGCCCCTAGCCAGACTGCGTTTGCTACAGGTATTCTCAGTTTCAATGCATCTTTGAGGTGTGGACCGCGGTGACCGCAACCGCGAGGTTTCCATGATGGATACACGGGTCTCCGTAGAGCACCGCAATGCCCTCGCTGCAGATGGGAGTCGGCTGGCTCGGTACTGAATCGAGTCGAACGATGTCTCCTTTGCGTAGACCGAGAACGTTGCGAATGTCCGATCGAACCTCACCCAGTACCGCGACGAGACTGAGGTCGGTGCCGTGAAGGTTTTCCGCCATGCGATAGCGCTCCTCAATCGACGGGAGGTTGACGGTCGTGTCCTCCTGTTTTGGCATCGTGGAAAGGGTGGCTTCTGGAGAGAGAACAACGATGAGGTCGTCGGCGGGTGCGCCCAGAGGGGTGACCCGCACCGCAAAGCGTAAAAGAGACTCGTACGTATCGATTTCCGGCAGCTCGCTCCGTTCGAGCAACTCTCCAAACTCGAAATCGTTGCGGTCCTCACACCAGCTTTCCCCAAAGAGTTTTGAAATGTCGCTCGTGATCGGGCGCATCACGCGCTTGTCTACTGGGCTCAGGGTCTTGCGGGCATCGGATGGCCCCGCTGCAGCCTCGGTAGTGTCGAGGCGCAGCGGGGCGCCGAGTCGGCGATCAAGAAGGAATGAAACAAGATTCGGACCCAAGATAAGCAGACCTCGTGACCTGTCGGTTTGCGTAGTCAACGTGGCGATGGCGGCGCCAGGAGCTATTGCATCCCGCATGACACGATAAGGAATAATTTCTGCAGGCTGAGCTTCGACATTTGCCGAACATCCTGCGGTTCGAAGCACCAACCTACGTACTCTACCGGCGAGAAACTGCGTGGCCCGGTCTGCAGGTGAAAGCGCATCGCGAAGACGCGGCTCCTTACTCGTAAGGTCGAGACTCTCCACCTGTTCCTCAGGTCCGGTCTGTCGCATCACGTCGAGTAGGGCGTCGGTCTCCTCTCCAGTCAGTATTGGTTCGTCGGAGTCAAAGTTCATTGAACGACAAACTCCGTAAAGTAGGCATCGACAACGTGAGTGCCGCCCAGAACGTCATTGACTGCATCCACGAGTTCACGACGGATGCGCTCCTTATTCTCGCTACCGTCCGTTTGAGGGGCAGATACCTCAGAAAAGTAGATCAGCATTTGACTTCGAATCGGAGGGATTGCGCGCTCGACGATCGGTTGGTCTTCGTCAGCTCGTGCTTCGAGGTGAACGGTCACCTTGATGTATCTGGGAGCGCCGGGACTGTTTAGGTTGGCGATGAGCGGCATCAGCTCGATCAGTGGGCCAAACTCGCGTGCGCGTGGTTCCGGTGGGGGAGCCTCTTTCTCTTCTGGTGCGGGAGCGGCCGCGGCAGGTTGACCACCTCCGAGCAGCAAGTAGGCGCCGAGCCCGGCTATGAGCAGCAGGTTGAACAGCATGAGAATCAGCATCAGCCGATTTTTTCCCCCGCCATCGACTTTCGTGACTTCGCCTTCGGTGTCGTCCGCCATCGCGAAAGTAAAGGAGCACGGCGTGTGCCAGAACCTAAGTGCCCGAAGATATGCACTTCAACGAGAGACTTCGCCAGAGAACCAACGCCCAAGCAGATTTGACGCCGATCGTTTGACACCCACACCGGCAGGTAAATGTTCGGCTCTTCAAATTCGAAGCCTGCGAGGAGTTCGGCTACGGAAGCGATTCAAGGCAGTGAAGTTTTTCCTTTACCGAGAAGAACATCACCCTCACTCGGGGCTAGGCGAGGAATTGTTTCCTCCCGCATGCATCTTAGGCGCGATATCTTTAGATAAATCCCGTGGCCTGATACGTGCTAACGCTCAACCCATGGTTCTCACAGTGCTGACGGCATCTCTGTTTTTGAGCCTGCTCGTGATCGCACTATGGATACATGAGGACAGGCTTCGAGCGCGCCGAATGAACGTGCTGCCTGGGTCCCAGTCTCAGCGAGCCCAGGTGGCCACATTGCGCAGTGGTGAAGTCGCCGCCGCGGAGCGAATCGTACGAAGGAATCTACGTCAGGTAGAGACGGTTCGATCCAATCTGGAAATGGACGTTTCAAGAGAGCTGACTCCAAAGCGTTCGGGTGCGCATGCTCGCTTGGGTGTGTATGCTTCGGAGAAGAGGCATTTCGACAAGGCTTGTGAACGCATTGTCGACGTCGAGTGGACTGTTGTCGAAGTTCCATCGGCGAGTCATCTGACCGTTCGAGGTGTCTAGCTAGCGCTCCGAGGATGCGCGCGCAGATCCCGCGAGACCGAGTCGTCGCCGCATTTTCGCAAGCCGACTTCGTTCCATTCCCAAACGCTGAGCGGCCCGACGGATCACGCCTTCCTCATGGCACATCGCGTGTTGGATCAGCGCGGTCGCGAGCGTACGGATCGCCTCGTCGTAGTGCACACCGTAGCGGATAAATACGCCCGTTGATGGTTCTCGATTCGGCGTTTGGGAACGAGGATCGAGATCCACAATTCGAGGAGAAAGGAGGTTCAACTGGTCGATTTCCGATCCGCTCGATAGGACGACGAGTCGCTCTATCTCGTTGGCTAACTCTCGTACGTTGCCCGGCCAGTCGTAGCGCTCGAGTGCGCCCAGCACTTCGGCAGACAAGCGGAGCGGCGGAGTCGAGTACTTTGCGGTGTAGAGGTCCAGAAAGTGTTTTGCAAGCAGGGAGATGTCGCCTTCCCGATTTCGCAACGGAGGAAGTTCGATACCGACAACGACGAGCCTGAAATAGAGATCCTCTCGAAATCGCCCTGCCCGTACTTCCTGTCGTAAGTCTTTATGCGTTGCCGAGATGAGACGTACATCGACCTGCTCCGGGCGGCTGGAACCGATGGGCGTGATCTCTCCCTCTTGCAGAACGCGTAGAAGCATCGATTGAGTCGAAAGAGAAAGTTCGGCCACCTCGTCCAAGAACAGGGTTCCGCCGTCGGCCTCATGAAAGAGACCCGGCTGATCGCGAGTTGCACCCGTAAACGCGCCTTTTCGATGACCGAACAGCGTACTCTGCAATAGGGACTCGGTGAGGCCTCCGCAGTTTTGCGCGATGAACGGAGATCGACTGCGGGGACCACCTGTATGCAGCGCTTTGGCCACCAGTTCTTTGCCGGTTCCGGTCTCGCCAGAGATGTAGACGGTGACGTCGGTTCGGCGTACGCGCTCCAGAGCCAGCAGCGCTTTACGAAGCGCCGGACTCGATCCAACAATCGATTCAAACCCAGCTGCCCTGCGCAGCGTTTCGTTTTCGCGTGCGAGCTTTTTGTTTTGCGCCTCCAGGGTGGCCTCTCGATCGGTCCGCTGGACCTCAAGGCTGTAGCTTTGTGAACACTGATAGATCGCGCTGCGAAGCTCCTCAGGGCTGAATGGTTTGGCTACAAAACGGCTAATTTCGCAAGCATTGACGAATTGTTTGAGCACTTCTACGTCCGCGTAGCCCGACATGAGAATCCGCTCTGTGCACGCGGAGGGGTATCGTTTTGCGATTTCGGTGAGCAGTTCAAGGCCACTCATCTGCGGCATATTTTGATCGGTCACTAGTACCGCTGGCTCCACCTCCTCAAAGGCCTCGAGGGCTTCCCGTCCCGAGGAACAGAGGACGATGTCGAAGATTCCCCCGAGGGACCTTTGGGTGGCTCGAAGAAATGGCTCTTCATCATCGACCAAGATGACGCGATGCTTGTGCGTTTGAAGTGTGCCGTCACCCTCGGAGTTTTGAATATGGGAATGCCGGCGACTTCTCAGGGTAGGTTCGCCCGTCGAACCCAGGGCACCCAGGTGTTCATGACACTCCATCTTTAGGTCATCGGCTGCTGAGCGCCGGTTTTGAAGCCACCTGAGCTCAAAGGAGCTTGACGCGCTCTTTGGGTGCGGTGCTCCGGACCCTCCGCGAGGTTGATTTCAATATTGATACTGGCCACAAGGCGACGTCGACGCGCCAAGACCGAATCGAGAGTCACGCGGAGGATTCGAAATTGTAGTCGAGGTTCCGGCGAGGTACATCACATGTTCGATGAGTCCATACGAACTGCTTTCGCTTGTCCGCTACCCAACCCTTGTTATCGTGCTTCAACTCGCCGTTGGCTGCGTCCGAGGCGATAGCGAATCGACTACCGCAATCCGGAGAGAATCGATGCGTCCACCTGTGGCCAAACAAGTGCCTTACGAGCTTACGAGTCATGACCATACTCGAAGCGACCCTTACTACTGGATGCGGGACGATGCCCGACGCGATCCGGAGGTGTTGGGCTACCTCGAGCAGGAGAATGCCTACGCCGAAGCGTTTTTTGAACCTCTCGATGCGTTCCGCTCCGCGCTCTACGAGGAGATCGTGGCCCGAATCCCGAAAGACGATGCTTCAGTCCCCCATCGGTTGGATGGCTACTACTATTACGATCGCGTTGAGGATGGAGACGAGTATCGTCGCTACTGCCGTCGCCGAGGATCGATGGATGCGCCGGAAGAGGTTTTTTTCGACGCCAATCGAGAGGCCGAAGGCCACGACTACTACTCTGCCGTCGGTCTCACCGTCAGCGTGGACGGCAATACGCTAGGCTACGGCGAAGATACGCTGAGTCGTAGGATCTACACGCTTCGTTTTCGTGATTTGGTCTCAGGTCGTCCGCTCGATGATGTGATCGAAGGAACGACCGGGCAGCTCGTATTCGCACTCGATAATCGCACCGTCTTTTACGTAAAAAGAGATCCGGGCACCCTTCGCGCCTACCAGGTGTACCGCCATCACCTCGGCACGAATCCCGAGGCAGACGAGCTCGTTTTTCACGAAGAGGATGAGGAGTTCTACCTGTCTATCCGCAGAAGTCGGAGTCGCGAATACATCTTGATCGCAAGTCGCCAAACGCTTTCCCACGAATACCTGACGATCGATGCGCAGCGTCCAGACTCTGCCCCGGTAGTGGTGCTACCGAGGGAACGCGGTCACGAGTACGATCTCGATCATGCACGCGGACGTTTTTTCATTAGGACGAACTGGCAAGCGCGGGATTTTCGTTTGATGTCCGTAGCTCCTGAGATGAGCCAAGATAAGTCTGCTTGGAGGGACGAAGTACCTGCGGAAGAGGGTGTGTTTCTAAGGGATTTTGAACTGTTTGCGGGTCATCTCGCGGTGTCCCAGCGTCGACGAGGTCGTACCGAGCTCCAGGTGATTCCCTGGACCGATCGAGAAAAGGCCCATCAGCTTGAGTTCGATGAACAATCCTACGTAGTGCAGTTTGACCGCAACTCCGAGTTTGACAGTGCAACCTTGCGTTTTGCTTATCAGTCGATGACCACTCCACGTTCGGTATTCGACTTTGATATGGAACACAAAACACGCATTTTGAGAAAGCAATCGAATATAGAAGGTGATTTCTCTCCCGAACACTATTCAAGTGCATCTCTTACGATTACCGCTCGAGATGGAGCTGAAGTTCCCGTGTCCCTGGTGTTCCGCGCAGACTTGGATCGTTCAAAGCCGCAACCGTTGCTGCTTTATGGCTATGGTTCTTATGGATACTCGATGGATCCAACGTTTTCCTCCCCAAGACTCAGTCTGCTCGATCGCGGAGTCATCTTTGCCATCGCCCACGTTCGCGGTGGGCAGGAGCTTGGAAGAGCTTGGTACGAAGACGGCAAACTGCTCCAGAAACGAAATACCTTCACCGACTTTATCGACGTTGCTGAAGGTCTCATACGCGCAGGTTGGACTGAGACCGAGAAACTCTTCGCCCAGGGAGGAAGCGCAGGTGGCTTGCTGGTTGGGGCGGTTGCCAATATGCGTCCCGATCTTTTTGCGGGTATTGTGGCCAATGTCCCTTTTGTCGACGTGGTGACGACCATGCTTGACGAGTCGATACCGCTGACGACTTTTGAATACGATGAATGGGGTAACCCGGGTCAGCGAGAGTATTACGAATACATGCTGTCCTATTCTCCGTACGACAATGTCTCGGAGCAGGACTACCCCGCGATGCTGGTGATCACTGGGCTGCACGACAGCCAAGTTCAGTATTGGGAGCCAGCGAAATGGGTGGCGCGACTACGCGCTCGAGGCGTCGGTCGGCAACCGATCGTATTTTCAGTCAATATGGATGCGGGTCACGGTGGAGCATCAGGGCGCTATCGTAGACATCGCGAGACGGCCATGGCGCAGACCTTCATATTGAGTCAGCTGAACAGAGTTGACTGATGCAGAGTAGTTCGATGCAGAGTTGACTGATGCAGAGTAGTTCGATGCAGAGTTGACTGATGCAGAGTTGACTGATGCAGAGTAGTTCAGCATAGATGCATCCGATATTGGATTGGCTTAGCTCGCGTCGTCGCCCATGAGTTCATCGAATGCTGCGTCCACATCATCCGCGGTTGGGTCTGGTGGAATCTCTGCATAAGAAGTCGACGGCGATTGGGTCAAGTTACGGATTCGCTCACCGACACCCCGAAAGTCTGGGTGACGCTTCTGAACTTTTTGATAGTAATAAAGAGCTTCCTTCGCATCGTGAAGCAGCTCATACGCATGTCCAATCTCAAAGTAGAGTCCCAATTCTTCATGTTCGTTGCGCTCTTTGGCGTTGAGACCTCTCTTGAAACGGCTTATCGCTTCGGCAAACTGACTCTTCTCGATAAGGCAAAGCCCGATCATGGTGTGTGCAGTGCACTCGCGCTTCGGACTAGACATCGCGAGTTCGAACTCCTGAATCGCATCGTCTAAGAGCTCCATCTCTTTGTAGGCTATGCCTAAGTCGAAGTGCGTATCGCTGTCGTCGGCACTGACCTGTTGCTCGATGCCTTCTTTGAATTGGGCGAATACTTGTTCGACGTCGAGTACATCGCTTCCGGGGTTGGTTGCGTCTTCCGCATGTCCGAGTTCCTCGGCCAGTTTTTCTGCGAGTTCAAATGACTGATCCGGATACTGAGATGGTCTAATGGAAACTTGAGCTGCTGCCGCCGCCGCCATCTCTTCGATCTCCTTGGCCTTGTCGAGCAAAAGAGGATGGTTCGGATGCGAATTGAGCATGTCTTGGAGCGTGAACCTTGCTTCGTCGAAGATTCCCTGGGCCAAGAAAAAGTCCACCTCGTCCAGGGTTTCCTCGATCTCGCCCGGAGGCATGGAAAGACGTTTTTGAGCCTCTGCCTTGGCGAGGCGAAGATCCGCCTCTGTGGTGTCCGTTTCGTTAAACTCACGAGGGGATATGGGCGCTTCGAGAGCTGGATCTCCCTGGATCGATTTCGGGATCTCTCTTGCAATGAACGGCGCGGCAGGTGGGTGCGCGACTTCGAAAGGGGTTGTCGCTCCGGGTAACTCCTGAGAAGAGTCTGGGGGAGCAAACCTCTCATTTGCTTCTTTGTCTCCAGGAATCGAAAACGGATACCCCTTTGCTTCGAACGGACCTGAGCTGTTTCGTTGTTCCCATGGGGCAGGTAGGGTGCCGGCCTCCGGTGGTGACGCGCTTCCCGCTGGTCCACGATGGCGCGGTAGGTCTCGCGTCGGGACCATCAAATCCGCGGGGGGCGGGACGATCGACTCATACTCGACCGCTTCCTCTAGCCTTACGTCGCTCGCCGTAAGATCGATGAGATCCGACTCGTCGTCGACGAAGAGCACCTCCTCGTCCTCTTCAAAAGTCGCTCGATCTAAAGGAGCTGTGTCTTGGTAGTGCTCTTGCGGATTCAAGGCTGCCGGTGCTGCCCTCGGGTCCTCGGGATCGAGCGCCTGAATCTGCGCTCGGTAGCCTTCAGCGGCCTCCGGTAGTGCGACCTCGGTTAGCGAAATGAGTTGCCCCAACTCTTGGAGGGCCTCCTGCAGCAGTCCTTCTTCCGCATAGGTGTTCGCCAAGATTTCCCGCGCCTGCCTATGGCTGGGGTCCAATTGGATGACGAGGCTCAGTTGCTCGATGACCTTGCTGCGCAGTCCGTAGCGCTGGAATACCTCGCATTCGGTGAGCAGTCGCGCGATCTGCGCCTCCTGGGCGACGTCTGGAGGTATCGAGGTGAGACGGACATGTCCTTGAGCGCCTTGATCTTCGCCCTCAAATTCCTCGATCAGTTCGTCGTCGTCCAGCAGCATCATGCCGCTTTCGCTTTCTTTGGCCTTCCGTTCGAGACTCTGGGGAGCCAGTGGTTCAGGACGGGGATGGTTCGGTGGCGTGACCGGCGGTCGCTTGAGTGGCTCTGTGGCTTCCCGCTGCTGCGTAGACTGCAATGGAGTGGGCCTTGGCGGTTTCACCGTCACGCGGCGCCGCACTGACGGTTCCAAATCCCAGTCGTCGACTTCTTCGGCAGGCACGGCTCCCGAGGGCTCGACCACCGCGGAAGGGGGAGGAGTGATCGCAGCCGGAGGACGACTTCTCGGAGCATAGCCCGCTAGGGCTTGGCGGGCTTCCGCATCGCCTGGGTCCAACTCCAAAATCGCCTTGAGAATCCGCGCCCGCTCTTCCGGTTTGTTCGTCTCGTGTAGAATTCGGACGATCTCCCGATACACACTGATGGTTTTGGGTATTTGTTCCAGCATGTGGAACGCCCGTGCCAGCAGTTCTAGCGTGCCGATATCGCGCGGATTGGCCTTGAAGCAAAGCTGCAGTTTGGCAAGGGCCCGTTTCGCATCGTTTCGGTCGAGGTAGAGCCGCGCCAATGCGATCGCGGTCTCCAGATCGTCCTGGCGATGGTAGAGCAGTCGCTCGGCTACCTTGATGTAGTCGTCGATGCGACCCTGGCTCCTTAGCAGGTGCGCTCCAGTCTCAAATTCCTGAGCTGCCTCCTTGGTTTTTCCCGCTTTAGAGAGCGCCTCGGCAAGTTTGATTCGGATCGGGATGTTCTCCGGATCCAGGTCGCACATGCGGGCGAGGGTTTCGAGAGCCTGCTCCACATCTCCGTTTCGGGCGTACGCTCCGGCAACCTGCTCGTACGTGCTCAAGGCATCGCTCACGAGTTCAAGCTGTTCATACATATCGGCGAGCCGGAGAGAGATATCGAGTCGTGCTGAATCGAGTTTGAGAATTTGCTTGTAGACTGCCACGGCCTTCAGAAAAAAACCCTGGCCTGCATAGTGCTCTGCTACTCGAGCATAGGTCTCGATGGCTTCCGGTCGTGCGCCCCTGCGGGTGTGTAGATCGCCGATTTTGAGCCACGTGCGAACGTCGCTTGGATCGTCCTTGACGAGCTTTTGATACTCCAGGATCGCCTTGTCGTAGTTCCCCTTCGAGATTTGCTTCTGAGCGGAGGCGAGTATTCTAGAGCGATCGACTGCCACTTCAACCTACGTGTGTCGCCTCGAGGCTGGCGAACTTGTCGACGACGGGCTTAAGATCGAATGACGACCATACCGTGCTTCTTTTCAAGCGATTACGCTGCTCCATGTCGATATGCTGCGCTTGCTTCAAGCCTATCATCTGTTGTTGGGTTCCATCCTGAGTCGTTCGAGGAACCGTGTTGAAACAGTTCCCTCTAAGAAAGCTTTCGATGACAGGATACGCTGATGTAGGGGAATATTTGTATGAATTCCCGTCACGATCGTTTCTGAGAGTGCCCTTTTCATTCGGTCGATGGCCTGTGGGCGATCTCGGCCAAAGCTGATCACCTTGGCAACGAGGGAGTCGTAGTCGCTAGGTACGCGGTATCCTCCGTAGATCCCGTCGTCCACGCGTATTCCGGGTCCCCCTGGCGGATGGTACTCGGTGATTAGTCCTGGGGAGGGGGCATCGGTCTCCGGATTTTCAGCGTTAATTCGGCATTCGATCGCAGCGCCTCGGATCGAAATTTCGTCCTGAGAGAGAGAGAGACCCCTTCCGGAGGCGACTCGGATCTGCTCCAGCACCAGATCGACTCCGGTCACCAGTTCGGTGACCGGGTGTTCGACTTGAATGCGGGTATTCATCTCCATGAAGGTGAGATTGCCGCGTTCATCCATGAGGAATTCCACGGTGCCCGCGGAGACGTAGTCGCTTTCCTTCATGGCTCGACGTAGTGTCGCAGATAGGTCTTGGCGGAGTTCATCACTTACGGCGCCACTGGGGGCCTCTTCGAGAAGTTTTTGGTGACGTCGCTGAATAGAACATTCCCGCTCTCCGAGGACGAGTGCTTGGTGATGGTCTACGAGCACTTGGAACTCGATATGCTTCGGCTCTTCGATGAAACGCTCGCAGTAGAGATCGCCTATTGAAAATGCAGCGATCGCTTCTGCCTGTGCCTTTTGGAACGTACGCCTCATCTCACTTGCAGAACGAACGATGCTCATCCCGCGTCCACCACCACCGCCCGAAGCCTTGAGCATCACCGGAAATCCAACGGCCTGTGCCTGCTGCACTGCGTCTTCCGTACCTTGAAGCACATTGGAGCCACGCATCAAGGGCAGTCCAAGGCGTTTTGCCAGGGCGCGTGCCTGCACCTTATCTCCCCACTGCCGCATGTTTTCAGGAGTGGGACCGATGAACGTGAGTCCGCAAGCAAGGCACACGTCGGCAAAGTCAGGATTCTCAGAAAGAAAACCGTAACCTGGGTGAACTGCGTCGGCACCGGTGATCTCTGCAGCAGCCATGAGCGCGGGGATATTCAGGTAGCTCTGATGTGCCGGACCGGGGCCGATGCAGACTGCCTCGTCGGCAAGGCGAACATGCATGGCCTGGGCATCCGGTACGCTATGGACTGCAACGGTCTCCAGCTCTAACTCTCGACAGGCACGCAGGATACGGAGGGCAATTTCCCCCCGATTTGCGATGAGCACCTTACGGAACATAACGAATCAACCCTGGGGTTTCATTCGAAAGAGCACGTCACCGAACTCGACGGGCTTTCCGTTTTCGACGAGGATCTCCTCGACAATTCCGGACACCTCAGACTCGATTTCGTTCATCAGCTTCATCGCTTCCACGATGCACAGGATCTGGCCGGACGAGACCTGAGCTCCAAGCTGAACGTAGGGTGGCGATCCCGGAGAGGGTGCGCGATAAAAAGTTCCCACAAAGGGTGAGGTCACGTCGATAAGATCCGCTCCAGCGGGCGAACCCATCGGTTCCGCTGCGACGGGCAGTTGCGATTGAGTCGCTGCAGAAGTCGAAAAAGGTGCAGTTAGGCTGTTTCGACGTAGCAAGATGCGTTCATCGCCGCTCTCGATTTCCACTTCAGCGATGTCGTGATCTTCGATGGCGCGCATCAGCGCACGGAGCTGATCGAGATCGATCTGCATGGAGTACTCCTCAATGTCCGTGGGTGACGTCCGTCGTTCAACCAGCCTCAAAACGAGGTCGTTTCAGGTGTACGATGAGCGCCTGTAAGCCGAGGTAATAGCTTTCACGTCCGAAACCGGCAATCGAACCGAGACAGACCGCGGCGGTATAGGAGCGGTTTCGAAACGACTCTCGGCCATCGATATTGGAGAGATGAACTTCGACGCAGGGAATCGCGATCGCCTTGATCGCATCTCGCAGTGCGATCGAGCTATGCGTCAGGGCTGCAGGATTGATGACAACGCCCGCGGCGGTCTCTCGAGCTTCATGCAGCCAGTCGACGATCACTCCCTCGTGATTTGATTGCCGACACTCGACATCGCAACCCATGTCGGCACCGTAGCGGCGAAGGTCTGTGTCCAGCTCCTCAAGCGACCCGTCGCCGTAGATCTCCGGTTCTCGTGTCCCAAGCAGGTTCAGGTTGGGGCCGTGAAGTATGAAAACCGTAAGCGATGGCCTCGACCCGTCGATCGCTTCGTCGGTAGCGCGACCTACACTCAGCGTTTTGCCACTCACGCTTCAGCCCTACACGCCGCGCACCTTGCGTGCCACCTCGGAGGCCAGAAATCGCGAGCCTTTCTTCCGGCCAGTCCCTCCGTCGTGTCTAGACCAGCGCTTCGGAAAGCCGGCTGCTCTGACGACGTAGCAGATAGCGTGCCTTGCCGAAGTTGCCGGTCGGGTGGAGGGTGAGCGCTACGAAATGCTCCTCGGTAAGCACGCGGATGATCGTGGTAAGCCGCTCGGCCCGAATAGCGATCTCGCTTGCCCCGCCGACTTCCAACATTTCTGCAGCGCTGCGAACTTGGTTCAAAACCACACTGAACTCGGCCCCTACCGCTTCCACGTCTGGCGTTTGCTCCGATCCGCGCACGTAGTGTTCGAGAGGGATACCGTCGCTGTCCATGATGACGCTTGCAATGCTGCCTTCGGCTTGGTCGACGACCTCTTTTAAAATCTCCTTGAACATGGACTTCCTCCGCCATCCGCGCGTTTGTCACAGATGACGACATGTAATCCAATGACAAGTCAAGTAGTTCTACTTTGGATCGCCTCGGTGATCGTTTCCCGCCACGCGGAGACGAACCGTTTCATCGAAAAATCGATCCGCGCCCGCGCTCTTGCGGCTTGGCCCATGCGCGTCGCGAGCTCTCGGTCTGCGAGCAACCTGCGAGCCGCCAGGCGTAGTTCGTCGGCTGTGTCGCATACAAAGCCCTCCACGCCTTGGGTGATGGGGCAGCTTGGATGCGTTGCGGTGACGATGGGCATGCCCGTAGCCATCGCCTCCAGCATCGCAAGGTTGTAGCCGTCCTCTAAGGGTGCGGCCGCGGTGTGCACGTAGAAACGGTGCTTGCGATAGTACGCTTTGAGGGTTTGCCAGCATGATGCAGGTTCGACGCCCGCGAAATCTGGATTGACTCCGACCAGTCTGACGTTTGGCCGATCGCTGCCTGCGTTTGGCTCTTCGTTCGTTGCGGTTTGAAACGCTGCTTCGTGCAGTGGCCATCTCAAGTATTCGGTCTTGAGGGTGATATGGTTGGCGACCCGCAGCCCAAGGTCGAGTGCGCCGTCGTAACCGCAGTACTCCTCGCAATCGACCGCGCCCTGAATCACCTTTGCGCGGTCGAGAGCCCACGTGTTCTGCTTCATCGGAGAGATAACGACGGGTAGCGCCTGAACAGCTTTCAAATATTTGTCGACAAGAGTTCTGATTTCCGCGCCGCTTTCGCCTCTTTGCTCTTGTTTGAGTCGCCCCTGCAGCGAGCTGTGAAAGGTGAGTATTTTGGCTCCGGCCATGCCGCGGCAGGCGAGTAAGTCGGTAAGGTTGTGGGCGATGATGCAGTCGTACCGACGACCTCTCGCCTCCTGCATCGTGCAGAGCCGAACGTTTGCGGGCAGTGGCCGCATCCGCTCGTCCCAGTTTCGATGGTGGTGACCCGCCAGCTCAACGACGACATCCATGGGCATGCCCAGTCGAGCCAGATCAAAGCAGTAGGCTTCATGGGAGTTGAATGTCAAAAGACGGATCACAGCTTGAGCCTCGATTCTAATCGATTTGTGCCGGGCCTCTTGAACCAAACCTATCGACCCAGAGGTTCCCCTTGATTTCCACAGTGTCTACTTGACAAGCACGCGGCGCAGATTACAAGCGAGGTCCCCACCAGCGGAAGTGGCGGAATTGGCAGACGCGCTAGACTAAGGATCTAGTGGGGTAATACCCGTGGAGGTTCGAGTCCTCTCTTCCGCACCCGTGCTGAAATCGGCTCGCTCCGAAAGCCGCCCTGGCAGACGTGAGCTAGGCGCCACCAAATGCGAGTTAGGCGCTACCGGGCAGCACGCTAAGGACGCGAGAGATTCGCCAAAGCACGGGTAGATTCCTCACCCCACCATACACCCGCAACTCGCCCCGCCACACAGCGCGTAGCGCATCGCGAGCGTTGGGTCCGAAGGGATTGGGAATGCCCCGGGTGAGAACTTCGATCTGACTGAGACGAACGATCATCTCGCTGCTCGTCCGAATCGTGATGTCGGGAATGCCGCAAATCCCGTGATGCACGACCAGGCGTCCGAGTTTGAACTGCAGGGTAACCGCAAGGTCCAAGTCTTCCGCTACGATGGCGACCCGGCCAAGCAACCGAGCGAAGACCGCTCGGCGCGCCGGATCATCCGCTAGGTTTTGACCGATGAGCTCGGCAAGCATAGAGACGAGACCGTTTTCGGTTCCCCCAGGGGCCATCTCAATTTCTTGAGAGCTGTCGGTTCGAGACGAAGTCATCCGGTATTCTTGCCTTCAGCCCTCGACACAACCAACTACAAATACTCGGTGTCTACCTTTTTGGCACTTGCCACCAATGCTCGCGACGACTCCACAAACCGAATCATGGTAGGCAGGTGGCCTTTGGTCAGCCTCAGCTTTCCTTCCATCATCCCCTTGATGGGATCGAGCGAGCCCTCGATGACTTCCTTCCATCGATGGTAGCTGGCTTTGATCACAAAAGAGGTTGGGCTTTCGTCGATCGCTTGTTCTCCTTTGATCAATGTCGCGTTGCGGCAAACCCCCTCGTGGACATCGAGCACCATGGCCATCGGCTGCTCAATTCCCAAGGCGGCATCGGCTTCAACCACCATGGCGACCGCTCCGAACGTCCACGGCTTGCCGTGGGTGCGGTAGGCTTCATTTTGGTTCACCGCATCTTTGAACGCGGCGGTCCATCCTTCAGAAGGAAAACGATGACTCATAACGGCTCGGTGTAGCAGGGCTGGTCTGCACGTCCATGTCGGTTGGCGCTTCTCTAAAAGCCCCAAGAAATCAGAGCTGGCGTTCCAGCAATCGATTCTCAGGGCTCAAGACGTCTATCCTAGAGGGCAGCGATGCGGACAGGAGGAAGTCCTGTCGAGCTGGCTACCGTTACGGCATCGAGCTCCTGCAGGGTGGTCTCTCCGTCGGTGCTGACGACAAATCGATGGATCTCATCCGCGCCCGAGTTGGGCACCAGTAACAATCCTGAGGAAGTTCCATAGGCGCCCTGACCGAGTACGAAGGAGCCGTCCGCTACGATCAATACCTCTTGGCTTCCGGTTTCAAGCTCTGTGAGCACCAGACGATCGGTGACGTCGTCGCCATTGCCCAGCGCCACACCGACTGCAAGACCGTCACCAAGGGAGGTAACCGTCCAAGTCGCAAGGAGGGACGATGTGTCGTCCGCGTTTTCAAAGCGGGCTACTTCCTCGAGTTCGCCAGAGCCGTTCAAACGAAGTTGAACTAGACCCGAGGTTGCCCGTACCCCTTCTTCGTCGAAGAAGGATACGTTGGAATATCCCTTACAGGCGACGAGGACTTCTCTTTCGGTTCCGGGTACGCGGGTCACTTGACCACAGTTGGCAAGGCCTCCCAGCGGAACACCGGTGACGGTCTCACTGTTCAGGTCGACCACCGCGGTTATGCCGTCGCCGTGTCCTCGAGGGCCGGAGAAGTCGCTCGACAATCGGTCGAGGCCTACGATGAGGTAGTCCCCGATCCGAACGATCCGGCTCGGGCGGCTGACCACTGACACATCAACCTCAGTCCGCTCGCCCCCCTCGCTTTGCTCTAGTCCGGTGACCACCTCGTTGAAGTCGCTGAGATCGACCCGATCGCCGTTGAGCGTCATCGTGGTCGGATCGAATCCGAGTAGGTCCGTACCCTGGTCGATTTCCGGTGCATCCGGATCAAGGCTGCCGGAGTAGCGTGACGCAAACGCGCTCGTATCGCTGACAATGACGTAGTCATGAGGGTTCGATCTGAACCCCACCTTACCGTCTGGGTTTCCGCTCAAGCGAACCTGGCCGACGAGGTCTCCCTCGGGCTGGCAGAAGAGACTGACCGCGTCGGTACCGAATCGGTCGATCACGCCAAAGGTTCCCGCGTATTGCGCAGAGGGAAAAACCACGTCTCCCGAGAGCGCAGCCACCAAGCCGGGGCGGGTAACGCCCGAGTTGTGCCAGCTCTCGGCGAGGACCTCTGCCTCTGCTCCCAGAAGAGAGACGGCGGTGCTCGAGAAGTCCGTCGAGATCACGGCAAAGCTCGGGATTTCGGACAAACTAGAGAGTCCCGACTCTCCGCTAGGGCAAAGCCCGCTTTGCACGTTGGGATCTTCTAAAGAGGTGCCGTTCGAGTCGTCGTCGCAGCCGACGGTTAAAGAAGTTAGTGAAAATGCAATAAGAAAGCGGCCGAGGTTTTCGGCAATCCGAGTGTTCATTATAGTTCCTTTCGATATTGAACGGTGAGTGCAAAGCGCCGGCCCGGTAGTGGATAGCCGACGAAGTCTTGGCCACGGGTGTCTCTCAGGTCCCTTGCTGCCCCAAGGAAGGAAACCCCGCAGTTGAAGCGCAGCGCTGCGCTTAGGTCGAGCCAGGTTGCCGCTGCGACCTCTACGAAATTTGCTGGATCATTGTAATAAGAGCCGCGATATCGCATGTGAAGCGTAATTGAGAGATTCTCCACGGCACCCAGAGCTCCGCTGTGATAGGTCGCTTGGGCTTGGGCGACCTGTCTAGGCCTCCACACCAGATCGCGCGCCCCGTCCCCAGTGGCGCGCATCAAGGTCGCGCTTCCGTTGACGCTTACCCGCTCCAGAAGGTGTTTTGCTGTATGTAGTGTGCCGGAAAAGCCCGCCTCGACGCCCAGGGTCTCCGCGTGGTTGAGGTTTTCGGCTTTTGCGGTTCCACGTGAGTTTTGCCGGTATTGGATCAGGTTGCGAAGGTCACTGTGGAAACCACGCACCTCTCCTTGAATCTCTAGAAGTGACCCTCTCTTCCGAAACACTGCCCCAAAATCCAAGTTTCGTCCCCGCTCGGGGTTGAGATCGGTGTTTGCTTCGAGTGCACCGCGATCGCCAAAGAGCTCCAGCACCGAGGGTGTGCGCACTCCGGTCGAAATTGAGGCGACGAGGCTGAGGAACGGAAGAGGCGTTGCGGTTGCGCCCAGGCGGTAGACCGGTTCGATCAGGGTGTCGCTCCGAGAGGTTTGCGTGCCGAGTAGCTCTCCCTGAATTCGGGCTCGGGTACCGTAGACCTGGATACTGGGTCGCAGAGTCCAATAGGTACGAAGCGCTTCTCCATGAAGGTTGAATTCAACAGCGCCTCGCATGGTCGCTCGATCCGAATCTTGCTGCGGGGTGCCGAGTGCGTTGTCCGGCAGATATCGATCGCGCCGTACTGCGAGGAGCGTGGTGATCTCGAGATACTCGGCGACCGAAAGCTCCAAGGAAGAGCGTAGATGCATCGCGCTGATCCGATCGTCTGAAATTTCGCGACCCAAGCCAATTTCACCAAAGCGATCGATGAACTGGCGGCGCTGATGGCCTCCTCCCCACAACAGCCCAACGCGGTGTCCTCGTCCAAAAGGCTGAATCAAAGAAGCGCTGCCGATTCCCTGTGTCTCGTTTCGGCGAGAGTGGCGGGCGTAGATCGCGGAGGGTCCGGGCGCACCACCTTGCCTTGAGAGTGCAAGGAGCGCGATCTCCAAAGTCCCTCCAGACTCGAGTTCGCTGCGGCTGTGAAACAGCCCGTGACCGCCGAGCACCTGTGCGTTTTGTCGCCTGCGACTCTCGTCGTCGCTCGGGTCGAAGACCGTGCCGTTGTCGTAGTGGATCGGGTAGTCATTTTGGCTGCCGTAGGCACCGACCGAGCTCACCACCATGGTGCGGTTGCTCCAGACCACCGCAGATGCCGACGATCGGTGGGTACCAAAACTCCCCCAGCCCGTTTCGAGCATCAGGTAGTCCCGATAGTCTCGCCGCGGCTTGAGCCGCACCACGCCTCCGATAGACGGTGAGAGAAGCCAAGCTGGCGCTCCTCCCCGGAATACCTCGAGCGATTCGAACGCCTCCAGCGGAAGCAAGCTGAGGTCCAACGGGCCGGTGTCTGGTCCGGTGAGCGGAAGGTCTCCCAGCATGTACACGGTATGGCCAAACTGCGCTCCTCGGAGCGCAAGTCTTGAACCACTGCCCATGCCTCCCACCGCGACCACATGGGATCCTGGGGTCTGGCGTAGGACCTCGGAGGTGGTGGCCATCGCGACATCTGTTGCCGCCGGTACTTCTGTGCCCGAGGCGCTCGGGTCCAGTCCGTGAAGCGCGATCGGGCCCGGGTGGGCGACCGCTCGGGCCTGATACGCAGAGGCGCCTACATCGGTCGAGCCTGGATCGTTCGGATCGGGGTTCGTGTTCGCTGCGGGCTGTGCCTGTGCGGACTCCTTCGCAGATTCGTTCGATGCGGTTTGCTCCGTTGGGGTTTGAGCAAGGCTCCTCTGTGCCTGCACCGCGGGATGCAGCAGCGACCAACCGAGCAACACCCCAAAGGTTCCGGCCCCAGGAAAGACACGCTGGTGACGATGCACGCTCCAGCCCCGAGACGGTACGGCCGCGAATGATGCGACGCGCTCGGAGAGATACGTGGGATGGGGCGGGGTTGGCTTCATCGTGGCAGAGGGCCACCCCGGGAACGGTATCGGACAAGCAAACCAGCGCTCAGGCACCGGAGATGCGATGGTCGCTTTAGGCAACTCAACCGAGAGGTTCAACGCTCCCGCTGCCTTCCGATGACCGCATCGGCTCGTCTTCAACCGCCATCCCCGAGGCGAGGTCAAAGTGCACCTAATTTGAGCAGGTCTCCGGACTGACGGCCGTGAACCAGGTGGCCTTCCCAACGAGCCCTCCGGCTTGGGGGATTCCCATCCGAAAGCGTCTCGTCAGTGGCATGATCACCCGGGCGTAGACCGAACACCGTGGCGGGTCCGCGTCGGAATCGCACCGACTTCCCTCTTGGAACTGCCGGTTTTCTCTCCGGATTCCTGCTGATTGCAAAAAGCAACCAACCCAAAAGGCACACCACACTGCGATCCTCGCAGGCGGAAGTCAACTCGGTTTGCGGTCTCGGATGTCGCTCGATGAAGCCTGGGTGAGAGCGACGCTAGGCCACGATCGAGTGCGCCCTCAGAGATGACGGTCTATGACTCTTCGATGCGCCCCACCGTCGAGCTTCGTCGTCGCGCCTGCGTGGTGCGCTTCCCCAAGCCCCAACGCATGCTGAGCTGGGCTGTGCTTCAAGGGGGTATGGTGGTTTCCGATACCGTGGCGTGGCTCGAAGTTCGAGGAGAAGAGCTTCCTGCCGATGTGAAACCAGAGTGGGTGGCTGAGCAACGTCTCAAGGAAGAGGCTCTAGTGGATGCAGTCACCCTGATGACGAGCCGTCGTATCGATACGCTGCAGGAGACTTGGTCGGGAATCGACGAGGTTCATGTGAGGTGCTGGTCGACGACGGGTTTGTCCAATGCCGTTCATATTCGCGGTGCTCTCGGTGCTCAAGGGGATCACGCGAATCGAGCTGCCTCGAGGTTCGGGACGATCAACGCGCTCTGCCAAGTGGACGTGCCTCTTTCGTTTCCTGCGAGCATGGAAGCGCTTTCCCTAGTTGCTGAGGCTCGAACGGCCGCGGTGATCGAGGCCTGCGCTGCGCTTCCTGAGCGGCCTGCATGGACCGGGACCGGGACCGACTGCATCGTCGTCGCTTCACCCATCGACGAACAGGTACCTCATGCCTACGCGGGCAAGCACACCAAGCTAGGCCAGGCGATCGGTCAGGCTGCGTTCGATTCGTTTTCTGCCGGGATTGCGGCTTGGCTTGAGGAAGTGCGGCAGTGCACCGAATCCCACGCGCACTCTCGGTGTTTTGGCGCCGTGGGCGCAGAGGAAGATTGATGTCTCATTTGTTGCTGGTAGGTGGGGGATCTCGCTCGGGTAAGAGCGAATACGCGTTGCAGCGCGCACGAGAGATCTCGCCAACGAGAGCGTTCGTGGCGACAGCGCAGGCGTTTGATGACGAGATGAGATCTCGCATCGCGCGACACAGAGCAGAGCGAAAAGGTCAGTTCGATAGCTTCGAATCACCAACCGAACTCGTAGCGCTCCTCAGTACGCTCGAGCATGAGGTGGTCGTGGTCGACTGCCTGACGCTTTGGATGAGCAACTTGCTTCTCGAAGACAGGTCTGACGCTGAGATTCTCCTTAGGGTAGATCGGCTGGTCGATTGTTGCGTGCGTCGCGAAGGAACGACGCTGCTGGTGACGAACGAAGTAGGCCTTGGCATCGTGCCCGAACATGCTCTTGCTCGCCGGTTTCGAGATCTTGCGGGATTTGCCCATCAACGGCTTGCGGCCGCGGCCGACGAAGTCGTTCTTTTGGTATTTGGCATTCCTCTCAAGATAAAACAGGAAGCGTCCGACAATGCCGACTCTTCTCTCCGAGAACATCCGTGACTCTAAGCATCGCATGTGCCGCTGACCTCCGTAGATCGCTCCTCTGATGAGCGACGGTTTCGCACAGATCCTGCTCGCAGCGGCGCTTTTGTGGGATCAAAGGCTCGGAGAAATGCCTTCAAAGTTGCACCCGGTGGTCTGGTTTGGGGCGGGAGTCGATCTAGTGCGGCGAGTCAGTTTCAGACCGGCAGCGTCGCCAGCGATGCAGTGTTTCGCCGGAATGCTCACGCTTGCGTTGATGGTCTTGGCGGCAGGCTCGTTTGGTGGAGTCCTGCAGGTGCTTCTCGCCTGCCTGCAGGACTCAACCTGCCTGCACGATCTTCTCGGTAGTTGGGTTTCTGTCCCAGTGCGTTCGGCGCCTGATACACCCTCTGCGTCCCCGTTCTCCTCAGGGTTTCCGAGCGGAGGTTCGATCATCTTCTCCGTACCTTCGCCGATCGCCCTTGCGGGCTCCGTGTGCTCGCTTGTCTTGGGAGCCTACTTTTTGAAGTCTACGTTTGCGGCTCGTGCGCTTGTCGAGGCCGGCAGGCGAATGGTTCGCGAGGCCAAGACGGCTCGTGAGGCCAAGACGGCTCGCGAGGTAACGGGGGAAGACTGCCTTGCGCCGCTTCGTCGTGAACTCACCAACCTTTGCAGTCGCGATCCGACAGACCTCAGCGAAGAAGAACTGTTTGCCGCTACGATCGAATCGCTGACCGAGAATATTTCAGACAGTGTTGTTGCGCCGCTAATGTATTATCTCTTTTTTGGGATCCAAGGTGCGATCGTCTATCGCGCGATCAACACCATGGATGCGATGATCGGCTATCGAGGACAGTATCTTTGGTTTGGCAAAGCCGCTGCCCGAGTCGACGACTTAGTCAACTGGGTTCCCTCTCGCGTTACTGCGTTCATCATGGTCGTTGCGTCGCTACCGCTCGGGTTGTCGCTCCGCGACGGGATTCGCATATTCTTTCGCGACCGGTATCGAACCGAGAGTCCCAACGCGGGTCAGCCGATGGCCATGGCAGCAGGTCTATTGGGGGTGCGACTAGAAAAACGCGAGCATTACGTTTTGCATGCGGAGGCACCTTCCCCGAAGCGTAATGATCTCGAATGCGCTATTCGTCTCACCTCGCATACTTGTTTTCTTGCGCAGCTGCTTTGTCTGGTGTTTGTGCTGTGCCTGCCTTTGCCTTTGCCTTGGGCGTTTGGAGGTATGTATCGATGCGGGTGGTTTGAGTGATGCCGGTCTCCGATATCGAGGCCTTCTCGAACAAGGTTTCTGCACGAGGAGAAGGGCGCAACGCTCCGGTCTTGATGATCCAGGGCACGGCGTCGGACGTCGGTAAGTCGCTGGTCGTGGCAGCGCTTTGCCGGATCTTCAAGATGCGGGGCTGGCGCGTGGCTCCCTTCAAGGCGCAAAACATGGCGCTCAACTCTGCCGTGACGTCCGAGGGGCATGAAATAGGACGTGCTCAGGCGATGCAGGCGGTAGCGGCGGGGGTTTTGCCTCACGTGGACATGAATCCCATTTTGCTCAAGCCTGAAGGCGAACTCCGCTCTCAACTTGTGGTGCTTGGGACCTCCAGGGGGGTGATGTCTTTTTCAGCGTACCGCGCCCGGCATGACGAGCTGGCCGAGGTGGTCCTAAGGTCGCTCGATCGGTTGCGCCGTCGCGTCGATTTGGTTGTGGCGGAAGGAGCTGGAAGCCCGGCGGAGATCAACCTCCGCGATGGAGACCTGGTCAATATGTTCGTCGCCAAGGCGGCTCAAGCGACCGTACTGCTCGTTGGCGATATCGATCGAGGGGGCGTATTTGCGTCGCTGCTCGGCACCCTAAAGCTTCTCAGTCCAGACGAGCGCGCTTTGGTTCAGGGCCTGATCGTCAATAAGTTTCGGGGCGACCCCGCACTCTTTGAAACTGGGATCGGCTACCTCGAGAAGTCGAGCGAGCTGCCGGTGCTCGGAGTACTGCCCTACCTGCCTTCGGTAGGTGTTGCCGAAGAGGACTCGGTGGCGCTCGAGCGCAGGCGGGATCGTCCTCGGGCCCCTTTGGACGAGATCGAGATCGCGGTGGTACGCCTGCCGCATCTCTCCAACTACGACGACGTGCAGCCACTTGAGGCAGAACCGGGGGTCTTGGTCCGGTTCGTGGACAACCCTCGCGATCTCTTTGGGGCGGACCTCATTCTACTACCGGGCTCCAAAAAGACGGTCGCCGACTTGGCTTGGCTGCGTGCGACCGGCTTTGCCGACGCGTTCTCTCGCGTGAGTCGTGAGCTACCGATCATCGGGATTTGCGGCGGATGTCAGATGCTTGGAGAAGTTTTGGAAGATCCAGAAGGCGTCGAAAGCGCTGCCGGCTCGTACGAAGGACTCGGTTTGCTCCCGCTACGAACTCGCTTCGGCCCGGTGAAGCGCACGACGCAGGTGATCGCGACACCCTTACAGTCTGTGCCGTGGATGACTCCCGAGCTGCAGGATGAACAGCTGCATGCCTACGAAATTCACCATGGGCGTTCGACACGGCTTCGCGGACCTGCCGCATTTTGTCTTCTGCAGCGCCACGGGACCTCGATGCATCTGCCGGAGGGTTCGGTTCAAGGTCGCGTGGTCGGCACCATGCTGCACGGCTTCTTCGATGAGTCCTGGTTCCGAGGGGCATTGCTTCACTGGCTATCTCAAATCAAGGGAGCGTCGCTCGGAGCCGGGCGAGTGTCTGCATCCAATTTGCGTTCTGGAGGCACAAACGCTTCCGACCGTCCCGCTCCTAAGCGTTCTGAACTCGGGATGCATTCAGATCCCGGGATGCGTTCGGATCCCTACGATGATTTGGCTCGCTCCTTTGGAGCATCCCTCGACATTCAGCGAATCGAAGCCATGGTCGAAAGATGAAGGAAGAGAACGGTCTTGCGAGCCAAGAGACGCCGAATGCAGAGGACACTGAGGATCAACATCGCGAAAAGATGAAGGCCTTGCAAATGCGGCAACGTCAGGCGCGAAGGCAGAAGACGGTGAGCCGCGGTATTCTGCTCGTGCACACCGGAGACGGGAAGGGTAAGTCGTCTTCAGCGTTTGGCGTTGCGATCCGTGCTGCGGGCCACGGACAAAAGGTCGGCATCGTTCAATTCATCAAGGGCACTTGGAAAACCGGTGAACAAGCGGCGCTCGCGCGCTTTCCCGAAATCGAACATGTCGTCTCAGGAGACGGCTTTACCTGGGATACGCAAGACCGAACGCAGGATATCGCCTCTGCTGAACGAGGGTGGGGCGAGGCGCAGCGCATGATCGAAGCCGCTCGAGTCGATTCCAAGGCCTACCAAGTGATCATATTGGACGAGCTCAACATCGCCCTCCGCTACGACTACCTCCGGATCGAAGATGTCGTCGAAGTGTTGAAGAACAAGCCCGCTGAGCTGAGCATCGTCGTCACTGGACGCGACGCCAAAGCGGAGCTCATCGAGATCGCGGATACAGTCAGCGAAATGCGCTGCGTCAAACACGCCTACGAAGCTGGAGTGCGCGCACGCAGAGGGGTCGAGTTTTGAATATTGCTCCTAAACGTGCGTGCGCCTTACGCGTTTAGGCATTGTTACTCAAGCATTGTTACTCAAGCATCGTTACTCAAGCATCGTCGCCCTGAAAGGACTGTGGCGTATAGGTTTTCAGCGCCAGCGCGTGCACTGGTCCCGCCATCAATTCACCGAGCGCCTTATAGACCATCTGGTGCTGTTTGATGCGCGAGATTCCCTCGAACGACGTAGAGACCACGACTGCCTCGTAGTGATCCTTCGTTCCCGTCAGGTCCTTTACGGAGACGTGGGAAACTCCCGTGATGTGCTCTCGGATTCGTGCTTCGACCAGGTCCGGCTCGATCATGGGAGACACCATAGCAGCTTTGTGAGTCCGCACCCTTCAGAGTCGAATCGCCTGCAGACGTCGGTTGACGTCGCGGGCGAGCGCGAGCTCTTGGTCTCGAGGTAACGATGTGGTCGCAGCAAAGAGAGCGAACGCTGCAAGTTCATGCAGTGCCTGGTGCAGTGCCTCGACCGGGTTTTCCGCATCGCTTTCGCGAAGTGAGGTCAACACTCTCTCGGGCTGCACAGAGCCGTCTTCTTCGACCCTACTGCCGAAGTAGTCTTCGTAGCCGCTGCCCTGAATCCAGGCGTTTAGGGTCTCATGGGTCTGATCGACCCCACCATAGGTTGCCACCGCAAAAAATACGTCACGCATGACCTCGTTGAATCCGGACAGGAGTCTAAGGACCGCCTCGGTGTCCAAGCGATCAGGGCTGCGAAGCTCGACAAAACCCCGCTGCAGAAGGTGGTAAATCGACTTCGTGGTTTCGAAAAGATCCTTGCCGGTGGCTCGAGCGATGTCTTCGATGGAACGGTTGCCGTCGCACTGATAGACGACCATCGCCACTTCCGGCTCCAGCGAGGTGCGACCGACCCTTCCGGTGATCTCCGGACAAAGGTCCGTAGAAGGAATTCGCTGCTGAAACAGGGTCATTTCGTCGATTCGCTGCACTCCCTCCATGAGTAGCCCCTGGATCGGCAGATGCATTGGGGTTTCTGGAGGTGCATTTTCGTTTGCGGTGGTGAAGAGATAGCACCCAGCGGGTACGAGGAGGGCTCCATAGGCGATCTGCTTGGCCTGTGACTGCAATGCGCTGAAAAGCCTTTCTCGGTCGATATGTCCGGAAGCGATCAGGGCTTCCGCAAGGCCGCGATCGCTGTCGAGTGTATCCGCGACCTCCAGGAGCTGCTGCTTGGTGATCATGCCGAGGCGATACAGCACCTGGCTGAGACGCTCCGCTTTGACGGTGCTCGTGGCGCCTTTAAGAGCCGCCTGGTCGAAAGATAGGGTGCGACGCTCTGAGGCCCCCAGCACGGTGAAGTCACCGCGCCAGTTCGATGACGCGATGACGCTTATCATCTCGATGATGGTCATGCGGTGGATGACTTCGCCGGCCATCAAGATGCGACTGTCGTGCTGAGAGCTGCCTCGTCGAAGCACGATGAAGTCGTCGCTTCGGATGGCTGCATTCCAAGCATCGTCCGGTCCCGCCAAAAGAGGTGTGCCGTCAGCGCTGCGGATGACGCCGTCTCGGTCGACGATCACGTTTCCCACCTGAGTGCTCACCCGCGTCATGGTAGCGGCTGTGGCTCGACTACGTCGTGCAAAAGTGCATTTACTGCCCATGGCTTCGGTGGGTTTCGGGGGCTGTCCCAGGATCCGCCGTCGTGGTAGGGGCATTTTAGGAGGCCGTTTGTGGGGAAGATCGCGTTTATTTTTCCAGGACAGGGAAGTCAGAAGGTTGGCATGGGTGAGGCGCTTTCTGCTTCATCCGAGACAGCTCGTGACGTGTTCCGTGCGGCTGACCGCGTGCTGGGCGAACCGCTGTCCCAGCTCTGCTTTGCGGGACCGTCCGAAGAGCTGAATCTCACTGCCAATACACAGCCTGCGCTGCTGACGGTGTCGGTCGCACTGCTTCGAGTGCTGGGCGAGGATTGCGATATGGCTGCTGGACACAGCCTCGGGGAGTATTCGGCCCATGTGGCTGCGGGTACACTGGACTTTTCTGATGCTGTTTGGCTGTTGCGGAAACGTGGCGCGTACATGCAGGAAGCGGTTCCGGTCGGAGAAGGTGCCATGGCCGCGGTGCTCAAGGCAGAAGCGGCGCTCGTCGAGTCGATCTGTGCCCGGGTGGATGGAGTGGTCCAGCCAGCGAACTACAACTCCAAGGGTCAGGTCGTGATTTCGGGCCGTCGCAAGGCGGTGGATGCCGCCTCGAACCTGCTTCGGGCCGAGGGAGCGCGCATCGTACCGCTCCCGGTGAGTGCTCCTTTTCATTCACAGCTTATGGAACCGGCAGAGCGACGTCTTGCGGTTGATCTCCAAGGCACCGAGTTTAGAGACCCCCGAATACCGGTCTACTGTAACGTCGATGCGGCCTCCGTGACTTCCGGGGATGCATCGCGCGACGCCCTACGCCTGCAGGTAAGTCGGCCGGTCCGCTGGGCAGAAACCGTTCAGCGGATGGTTCAAGATGGCGCCAGTCTGTTCGTGGAACTCGGTCCCGGGAAAGTGCTCGCCGGGCTCGTTCGACGAATCGTAAGCGATGTTGAGTGCCTAAACGTAGAAACGCCTGAAGATATAGCGCCAGTGCGTGCACGAATTCGCGCAAAACGAGGTCTCGATCCTTCCCGCGCGGTTGACCGAGATGAAAAATACTGACACATCCGGCCGCCAAAGGCGTCGTCTAGGCCTGCTTGAATAGGTTGAGACAGACCCCCGCGACCGAGGTCTTCCAATATGCTGGAACTATTGATATATTCTGCCCCCCTAGCGGGTATACTGGCGCTGCTTTTCGCATACATCAAAGCGGCTTGGGTTCGTCGGCAAGACGCCGGCACCGATGAAATGCAAGAAATCGCTGCGCGAATCCAAGAAGGCGCCATGGCGTTTTTGGGGCGAGAGTACCGAGTACTTGGAATCTTCGTCCTGGTCGTGGCTGCGCTGCTCGCTGTCGGCAATCTTCCCCTCGACGCAGAAGATCCGGGCGTGAAGCGGCTGATCGAGACCCAGGGCAATCGCTCCCCGTGGATCGCGGTTTCCTTCGTGGTCGGTGCCGTCTGTTCCGCCCTTGCGGGCTACTTTGGAATGCGGGTCGCGACCAACGCCAACGTACGCACTACCGCTGCCGCTCGAACGGGGCTGCCGCATGCCTTGGCGGTCGCGTTTAGTGGCGGCGCGGTCATGGGTATGAGTGTTGTCGGATTGGCGCTTGTCGGCCTCGGCGGGCTCTACGTGCTCCTTTCGATCGTGCTGTTTCAAGCCGACCTGCGCACCACCCTCAATGTGCTGACCGGATTTTCGATGGGTGCTTCGTCCATCGCCCTTTTTGCTCGGGTAGGCGGCGGAATCTACACGAAGGCCGCAGATGTCGGTGCAGATCTTGTGGGCAAAGTCGAAAGCGGTCTGCCTGAGGACGATCCACGAAACCCTGCGGTTATCGCCGACAATGTTGGTGACAACGTCGGCGATGTTGCGGGCATGGGCGCGGACCTGTTTGAGTCGTACGTCGGTGCGATCATCGGTGCCATGGTCTTAGGACTCGGATTTACTGCGACTCGGTCTGCCGAGGTGGGTCCGGTCGTACTCCCCATGGTCATCGCGGCGGCTGGAATCATTTGCTCCATCGTCGGAACGTTCTTTGTGCGAACCAAAGAAGGCGGTAATCCACAGTTGGCGCTCGACATCGGCGCCTTCGGGGCTGCAGGCGTGATGGCGTTTGCCACCTTCGGGATCGCAAAGCTCATGTGGCCAGAGGGCGGCACGACCAATGGAATCAGTACCGACGTCGTCACTTGGGTCGATGTTGGATTGTCGACGGTGGTTGGACTGGCCACTGGGGTACTGGTTGGTTTGATCACCTCCTACTACTGCTCGATGCAAAAGCCTCCAGTCGACAGCATCGCCGAACAGTCACGCACGGGAACCGCGACCAATATCATCGCCGGACTCGGGGTGGGTATGCAGTCGACCGCCGCACCGATCGTGGTGATCGCCATGGGGGTGGTTGCGGCCGCTCATTTTGCCGGTTTGTACGGGGTGGCCATCGCAGCCCTCGGGATGCTTTCGACCACCGGCATTCAGCTGGCCGTCGACGCGTACGGTCCCATCGCGGACAACGCGGGTGGTATCGCGGAGATGAGTCATCAGGACCCTGAGGTCCGTGAGCGAACCGACAAGCTCGACGCGGTGGGAAACACTACCGCCGCTATCGGTAAGGGCTTCGCTATCGGCTCTGCAGCCATGACCGCGCTTGCGCTTTTTGGAGCGTTCATGCAGCAGGCGGGCATCACCGCCATCAATGTGAGCGAGCCTACGGTGATGGCGGGACTCTTCGTCGGTGGCATGTTGCCGTTCCTTTTCTCTTCCATGGCGATGAAGGCGGTGGGTGAGGCTGCCATGGAGATGATCGAAGAGGTTCGCCGTCAGTTTCGTGAAATCGACGGACTACTCGAGGGGCGCGCACGTCCTGATACCGCTCGATGCGTAGATATTTCAACGAGTGCGGCGATCAAGCGGATGATGCTGCCAGGAGCGTTGGCGATTCTCACCCCGGTGGTCATCGGTTTTGCGATGGGACCGGAAGCCCTCGGTGGTCTGCTTGCGGGAACACTCGTGTCCGGAGTCTTGATGGCTATTTTCATGTCCAATGCGGGAGGTGCATGGGACAACGCGAAGAAGTCCTTTGAGGGTGGTGGCTACACGATGAAAGACGGCTCGGTCCATCCTAAGGGCTCCGAAGCTCACAACGCCGCAGTTGTTGGGGACACCGTGGGAGATCCGTTCAAGGATACCGCAGGGCCCTCGCTCAACATCCTGGTGAAGCTGATGAGCGTGGTCGCGCTCGTAATCGCACCGCTTCTTCGAGATATCTTCAGCTAGTTCCTGCGCCGCCGAGTTCGTCAGGCTCAGCCCAGTTCTCTATCAGGCGCAACTCGCCTAAGTATTCATCTGGCCCGATGAGGGTGGTTTTCGCCCTCATCGGTTAAAGCTCCCCATTGGTTAAGCTAAGCCCCTCTCGCGTAGCACCAGATCGGTCTTCATCTAGAAGATCTACAGGCCGCGAAGAAAAGGATTGCGAGCTCGCTCGTCACCTACGGTTGTGGGAAGTCCGTGTCCGGTAATGATCTCAGTATCGTCTTCCAGAGTGAGAATGCGCCGGCGAATCGATTTCAAGATTTGCTCTGAGTCGCCGCGCCAAAGGTCTGTTCGTCCAACGCTGCCCCGAAAAAGCGTGTCTCCCGCGATGAGCACCTTACCGAAATGAAAGCAAAGGCTGCCGGGTGTATGACCGGGCGTATGGAGCACGGCGGCCTCAATCTGACCTGCATGCACCGTCTCCTCATCGTTTAGAAATCGATCGATATCCGCAGTTTGCGGTGCTCGAAACGGTACGCCAAACGTATCGAGCTGCATTTGAAGGCCCTCGTAGAGAAAGAGATCGTCCTCGTGCAGTGCGGTCGTCGCATTCGTGGCCTCCTGCAGTTCTTTGGTTGCACCCACGTGATCGAAGTGGGTATGCGTGTGCAGGATTGCGGTGCATCGGAGGCCGTGATGTTTTAGCCGTCGGATGATTTTCGTGGCCTCGCCCCCCGGATCGACCACCAAGGCTTCTTTGGTTTCCTCATCTCCAACGATGACGCAGTTGCAGCCCAAAGGACCGACCGGGAAATGCTCGATGATCATGACGCGACCATAACGCACCGGAGCTCCGCTCGCTTGCCCGGAAGAGCTGGGTCTCAGCCTGTCGTCTAGGGTGCGGAGTTCGAGGGATCTTTTTTCTCGATGCAGCTGGAACAATAACCGTACAGCTCGTGCGTATGTCGAACGAGTTCAAAACCATGGGTTTTGGCCAGTTGCTCTTGCAGCCGCTCGATCTCTGCGTCCTCAAACTCCAAGATCAGACCACATTTCAGACAGATCAAGTGATCGTGATGCTCGTTTTCATGGGCGACCTCATAGCGCGATACTCCTCCGCCAAAGTTCCGTTCATAGGCGAGACCTGACTCCTTTAGGAGCTTTAGGGTTCGGTACACCGTTGCGTAGCCGACTTTTGGGTCTTCCTTTCGAACCTCTGCCAGCAGATCCTCGATCGAAAGATGTTCCTTGCTCCGAAAAAACACTTCCGTGACCAAACGTCGCTGTGCGGTGGAACGAAGCCCTTTTCTCTCCATATAGGTCGTGAGGCGATCTCGCAGATCCGAAATTATCGAGGATTGGGTTTGAGTTTGATTCGCCATGGAACGACTCGCCCTCTGGGTAAGTCACATCGGTTCCGATGTCCACCCCTTCGGCGATTTGCCATGAGGTCCATTCTGTGTGGCCCGTAGCGCGCATGGGGTTTGGGGAGAAGATAATGTTTTGGGGGGTACCCCTTTCGGTCGCCCTCGTGTTTCTCTTCGTATTGGGTTCTGAAGGAGGAGGACCGAATGAGGATCTGCAGGTCTGTAGTGATCGCCGCGTGCGACCAGGTCGTCCCATGGCCGTGCGCTCCTTTTTGTTCGAGAAGCTCGGAACGCCGTTGGGCCCCGAGCTACGTACCGCTCCAGCGACTGCTCAGATGGTTTGTGGAGGCGCTGCCGTCGCAAATGCCTTTTTGAGTCCATCACTGCTGCCCGGCATGGAAGGGCAACTGATGATCCCAAATCACGTGGAGGGCGACTGTGAACTTTGGTTGAGCGCCACACTCAGAGACGGTCGAGATACCCGTGTGGTTCGCTCTCTTCAGGTCGCTCTGGGCGCGGAAGCTCCTGCACTCAAAACGCGTCCGCTCGCCTTGGTGCATCAGCTCCATCACGGCTTGATCGAGCCGCCGAATACCGTCCACAATCCTGGCCTAGGTACTGCCGCTCGAGAGGATCTCCGTCCTCCAGAGCGTCTAGAGGTGCGTATTGTTGGCGGAGCCTGCGTACCCGAACAGCGCTGCGACGTACTGGTGCTCGTCGAAGGAGATGGCTTCTCACCGTCCATTGTGCCGAGTCCCTCCGTTTCGATCGTATCGCTCACCCAAAGCGCAGCGGCTCCGCAGTCAGAGACAAACTCGGCGTCGATGATCCGTGCTGTTCTGACGACCCACGGTCCAGAAGCGGTGACCAAGATCGAAGCGCTTAGATCCTCTAACTCGTCTAGGTTGGAGCCCGAGGGAACTCCGAGCTCGGCAGTGGCTTTGTCGACCCAACGCTGGTCTCGGAGCGTGCAGCTCTCGGTCGTTCTTGCAGCTCGTGCGGTGACGGTGCCTGCGGTGTTGATGATCGACACGGAGCCCCTAAGCGTACAAGTATCTGGAATGCGCCATTCAGCTGTGCTTCTTGACCTGTTTGAGGACGGCAGATTTTGGCGAAGTTCTCGTAGTTTCGCCCTCGCCTCAGAGGGTCCCTCCAAATTGCTCTGGCCGTCGACCGACCCACTTCCTATCGGTCTTGTGCGACTTCAGGTACGCACCGATCCGTACTCTGCTGAACACGCGGGTGTGCGGCTCTTTTGGAGGCATGCGGCAGCGGATTCAAAAAGCGAGTCGCTCGATCGCTTGGTGGATGTCCTGCAAGATCGAGATCTGTCCGAGCCCGATGCGGCCCTTGTCCACTGGTTTCAGCAGGAGCGCACGGCACCTTTTTCGGAAGATTGGATGGCCGCCTGGCTGCTCTCACCCCTGGAGTCGCATCTTGTGGCTCAGCCGTTATTTGTGAGCGGAGCTGCTCAAGGTCGAGATGGCGGTGAGGCGGCGCGCATGAGCAGAAGGACCGTTGGTGGAGGGCTCATCCTCCTTGGAGGCTTGATCTTGGCTGGCACGGTGCTCAGACGAGGGTTTGCTGCAGAACGTCGGGCAAGGCAGTTGATGCGAGCCGTCGATGTCCAGTCTGCCCGTGGTGCTCTGAATCGGAGCCCGGCGTCGGTGATCTTGGTCGCTTTGCTGGTCTTCGGTGCGTTTGCTGCCGCCGCCCTCCTGTTAAATTCCCGTAGTCTATGGTGAAATATCGTATTGTCAGATATTCGGCGTCGGATGCGTCCCAGTGCCCTTGGGGTTCCCGTTGCGCATGTCTCGACGAGAGCTTAAGTTGCCGCCGCTCTTGCGTCCTCGGGCTCTGTGCGAGGGTCAGAGCTTTGTTTTGATGGAGACGCAAGCGTGTTGCAATGGGCGATTAAGAAGGTTTTCGGTACCAAACACGAGCGTGAAGTAAAAAAGCTTCATGTTCATGTGGACGCGATCAACGGCCTGGAAGCGAGTGTCCGACAGCTCGATGACCACGCCCTAAAAGCCAAGACCGAGGAGTTTCGTGGGCGGATAGACCGGGGTGAATCTCTTGATTCGCTGATGGTGGAAGCGTTTGCTGTCGTTCGTGAGGCGGGCGTGCGTGCGCTCGGCATGCGGCATTACGACGTTCAGCTCATCGGTGGGATGGTCTTACACCAGGGCAAGATTGCGGAGATGAAGACCGGTGAAGGCAAAACGCTGGTCGCCACGCTTCCTTGTTACCTTAACGCGCTTTCTGGCAAAGGCGTTCATGTTGTCACCGTCAATGACTATTTGGCCTCTCGAGATGCTGAGTGGATGGGGAAACTGCATCGATTCTTGGGTCTAGAAGTTGGCTGTATTCATCCTCGCCAAAACGGGGTCGATAAGAAGCGGGCCTACCAAGCGGATATCACCTACGGCCAAAATAACGAGTTTGGCTTTGACTATCTTCGCGACAACATGAAGTTCAGCATTCACGACTACGTTCAGCGTGATTTGAACTACGCGATCGTCGATGAGGTCGATTCGATCCTGGTGGATGAGGCAAGAACTCCACTCATCATCAGTGGCCCGGGAGAGACCGCCAGCGATAAGTATCTACGCATCAATGAGGTGATCCCTCGTCTTAGAAAGGACGAGCACTACGTTGTCGATGAAAAAGCTCGCTCGGTTACTCTGACCGAGGATGGAATCGAATCATCCCAGAGGCTGCTTTTAGAACGCGAGATTACCGAGGTTGAGAACCTTTACGAACCTTCGAATCTACAAAATCTCCATATTTTGCAGCAGTGTTTGCGAGCCCATACGCTTTATCGACGTGACGAAAAGTATATGGTTACCACAGACGGTAAAGTGCATATTATCGATGATTTCACAGGGCGTGTGCTGCCCGGTCGCAGGTGGTCTGACGGACTCCATCAGGCGGTAGAGGCCAAGGAGCGCGTCGTGATTCAGGACGAGAACATTACCCTCGCGACGATTTCCTTTCAGAATCTTTTTCGCCTCTACGACAAGCTCTCCGGCATGACCGGCACTGCGGATACCGAAGCCACCGAGTTTCATAAGACCTACTCCCTCGATGTCGTGGTGATTCCGACCAATCGTCCGGTGGTTCGTCTCGATCACGAAGACCTTGTCTACCGCAGTGAACGCGAGAAGTTTCACGCGGTGGCCCGTGAAATTCGGGAAGCGCACGAAAGGGGTCAGCCCGTACTGGTCGGCACCACCAGTGTCGAGAAGTCCGATGCCCTCGACCGATTGCTTACCAAGGAGGGGATTTCTCACTACGTGCTCAATGCCAAGCAGCACGAGCGGGAAGCGTACATCGTAGCTCAAGCGGGCCGTCGGGGTGCCGTGACTGTGGCGACCAATATGGCAGGGCGCGGGACGGATATCGTTTTGGGGGGCAATCCAGAAATGTTGTCTCGAATGGAGGTTTTAGAGACAGCAGAGGAAAGTGTCCTTTCCGATCCCGCGGCCCTGAGCGCAGCCATCGCGGAGATCACGCCCCGCTACAAGGAAGAGTGTGATCGAGAAAGAGAAGCGATCAAAGAGTTGGGTGGGCTCCATATCTTGGGCACGGAGCGCCATGAGTCCCGCCGCATCGACAATCAGTTGCGAGGCCGGAGTGGTCGACAAGGCGATCCCGGATCTTCCCGATTCTACCTATCGCTAGAAGACGACCTGATGCGTATTTTTGCGGGCGAGCGGGTTCAAACCATGATGGACAGATTGGGAATGGAAGAAGACATTCCCATCGAGCACAAGTGGGTGACAAGGGCGGTTGAAGGTGCTCAAAAGAAGGTCGAAGAACGAAACTTCGACGTCCGTAAAAACCTTCTTGAATACGATGACGTCATGAACCAGCAGCGCAAAAGTATTTATGCGCTGCGAAAGCAGGTTCTTCGTGGAGAGTACAGGACCGTTCCGACAGAAGAAGAGCAGAGCCAGGGGAAACGCCCGGAGTCCATCATCAAAGAAGTCAGCGAAGATCTCACGAAGCGCGCACAACCCATTCTCAAGCAGATGGTCCAGATTCACGGTACCCCGCTGCTCGAGAAGGGAGCCACCGACGAAGAGATTGAGCAGCAGCGTCAGGTAGCGCTTTCGTCTTCCATTGAGACGCTTGACAAGGTTCGTTTTCGACTCTGTGAGAAAGACGTGTACCGCTGGTTTGGATGTGTGACGCAGCTCGAGCACCTTGCCGACGATCCTGCCGCGCTTCTATCTCACTTGGAGCAGGAAGTCGGTCGGTCCCTGACGGAACAGCAGGAACGACTTTTTGACATGGTCGATGAAATCGTGGGGACGATGGTGGAGCATGCCTGTCCCCCGAACAAGCAGCCAGAAGACTGGGACTTGGAAGGGCTGGCTAAGGCCTACCGTGGTCAGTTTGGAATTCTGCCGACCGGTATCGAATCGATAGGTGGCATTCAGGAGCTCGCTACCAAGCTTTACGAGGACGCGGAGGCCGTACTCAAGAAGAAGGAGTCTGAGTTTGGGGCGGAGTACTTTCTCCGTCTTTTTCGAAACCTTTATCTGCAGGAAATCGATCAGCGCTGGACTCAGCACCTGCAGGATATGGATGGGCTGCGTGACGGAATTGGGCTCCGAGGTTACGGGCAGCGGGATCCGAAAAAAGAATACAAGCGAGAGGGCTTCGACATGTTTAAGGCGATGTCCCAGGGCATCAAGTCGCAGGTTGCCTCCAATATGTTCCGCTTAGAGCGAGCGAGCGATGAGGACGTCCAGCGAATTGAGAACCAGCGCAAAAAGGCATCAGAGGCTCGTCAGCGTCACATGCAGGTGGCCCACTCGAGCGCCGGTCCCCAGGACGCCGGGCCCGTGGGCACGGCGAGTCGCCAGCAGCGGGCTGCAGCGATAGCGGCTCGAGCCACGGTTCGCGGAAGCCACGCTACGGATCGCGTGGAGCCATCGATCCAGTCGCCGGCTCAATCGCAGACCCGTCAAAAGCCAGATACGGTGCGTCGAGTGCGCCCGAAGCTCGGACGCAACGATCCCTGTTGGTGTGGCTCTGGTAAGAAGTATAAGAAATGCCACTGGGCGCAAGACCACAGTGCCTCTTCTGTGAACCCTTGATCGCGTTTAAGCCTCTTTCCAGGATAGCCCCATCGGCTTGAAGTCCCGGTTGGAATTGAAGTTTAGGTTGGGGACGAGTGAGGTGTGTGAGTGGACCAGCACAAGTCGATAGGTGTCGAAGCGAGCGAGCACGTCCAGCTTTTGCGAGTTCCGGGGTTTTTATTTTCGGGCGTTGCATGCGGCATCAAAAGCGAGAACCGACGTGATCTTGCGCTCGTCCATGCAGAGGGAGGGTGCAACGCTGCCGGGGTATTTACGACCAACCGAGTCAAAGCAGCTCCCGTTTTATTGGCTCAAGAACGTATCGGTCTGGGGCCGATTTCCTGTGTTGTGGTCAACAGCGGCAACGCGAACGCCTGCACGGGAATGCCCGGTTACGATGCCGCAGTCGCAACAACTCAATTGGTTGCAGCGCGTCTTGGAGTCGAGGCGCAGCAAGTCCTGCCCGCATCGACCGGGGTGATCGGAGTACCGTTGCCGCTCGCCGCCATCGAGCGCGGGGTGGGTCCACTTGTCGATTCGCTTGAGCCGGAAGTTGGCGCGTTTGCTGAGTCCATCCTAACTACCGATCGGTGCACCAAGATCGCTTCGACCTCACTCATCCTCGATGGAAAGCGAGCGAGTATCTTAGCGGTGGCCAAAGGCGCGGGCATGATTCACCCAAACATGGCGACAACCCTTGGCTTTGTCATGACCGATGCAGTCATTTCGAGACCAATGCTTCGGCGTGTTCTGCTTCGAGCTGCGGCCGATACGTTCAACCGTATCAGCGTGGACGGAGATACTAGTACAAACGATGCAATTTTCTTAATGGCATCCGGTGCGCTAGAAAACCATCCAATTCCCGCCAGCAGTCCGGAAGAACATCGTCTGCTCGACTCGGTGACTTGTGTACTCGAGCAGGTGGCTAAAATGATCGTGCAGGACGGTGAGGGCGCGGAGCATTTGATTCGGGTGCAGGTCAATGGTGCACCGTCCGAGGAGGCCGGGGTACGGGTGGCGCGCACGGTCGCGACGTCGTCGCTTGTGAAAACGGCTCTCTTTGGCAAAGATCCCAACTGGGGGCGCGTTCTTGCCGCGATGGGACGAAGTGGAGTTGATTTTGACCCGGAAAAGGTCGAGATCTGGATCGGAGACGTTGCGGTCTACCGTTTTGGGGTTTCCATGAATGAATCGGCCGAGAAGGAGGCCTCTGCGGCGATGCACCAGGAACAGTACACCCTTGAAATTCGGCTCCACTCAGGATCACATGATGCTTGGTACTGGACCTGCGACCTTGGTCATAGCTACGTATCTATCAACGCGAACTACCGCAGCTGATCGGCGCCGCCTCTCGAGAGGTATCCGAGTGTTCTTTCTGTTCGGTTTTTTTTGCAGTAGCTATGCAAGCGCCCAGAGAGAACCCAACACCCAACCGTTCAGAGACGTTTCATGCCAACAGGAAGTGGAGCTGGCCTGGGTGGCCGACCGTTTGATGGGTGAAGAGGCTCCGATGGATCCCCAAAGTATCACTCGGTGGTTGCGTGCTTCAGGCTCTGATCTGATGGAAGCCAAGGCATTCCGAGGGCCAAGTCGTCTAGCGCTCCTGCGATGGTTGCGTCCTCGGATCGCCTCTGCGGAACAAGAGATTTCTTGCGGCTTTGCGCAAAATGTTTCTGGATTTGTGGTGGTGCTGGCGGAGCGGACGGGGCGGTTGCGTCTTACAGATCGCTCTGCCGTTGAGGTCTCTCTATCGACCGGATACCGTCGTCCCTCGGTTGTCCTCCGTGATGGGTTGGGTGAGGTCCGGCTTCTGCCCGTCCATGGGGGGCGAGCAGAGATTCCAAGCAACCTGGTACACCCGGTGACGATACAGCTTGTGGCCGTTGGTCCGTCAGGACCGCAGCCTTTGGCGATGCGCACGATCGACGATGGTCCTGGTGTCGCGTCTGCTTCTTCCGATCTTGCGGAGGCTTGGACTCCGCCCTCGATGCCTCGAGTTTCTGAGCAGACGGATGAGATCTATCGCTGGCTGGCTTCATTCCGAGATGTTCGCGAGACCTCCGGACTTCGTCGAAATTCTCTGCTGGAGCGTGCCGCGGGGTCCCATGCGGCAGCGGTATGCGCAGAGGGAAGGGCGCGGCACTACTTTGTCGACGGTCCCGAGGATCGAGTGAGCTCGCAGGGGCTCACGGCGAGGCATGTTGGAGAGGTGGTTGCCCGCGCTCCGAGCGCTTCACAGTGTTTGGAGGCCCTCGTGAGGAGTCCTAGTCACTATGTTGCACTCGTCGATGTGCGGTTCACGGACGTAGGTGTTGGGTTGCATCGTGAGCAGAGCGAGAGTGGCACCGAAATGACTTGTGTCGTCATACTCTTCGCCGCCTGGCCTCGTTACACCGGATACTAGTTCTGCGGCGCAACTAGCGGCTCTCCGAGTACCCCTGTCCGAGTCGGGGTGCGAGAGCAGTAGTGGAGGCCCAGGTCGCCGGAGCACATCGACGCTTCGAGTCTAGAGAACTTTCTATGCCGGTTCTAAGACCTTCCCAGACGCGCTCTAGGGTTCATGTACTGGCGATGTTCTAACGCTGTGGTATAGCGCCGCTTCCTCCGAGCGGAGGACGGGCTCAGCTCGAAAACAAACACATCTGCGAAAACACTCGGGCGTTCCGGTGCGTTTTTCAAGACGCTCTCGCCGAGAGCAGATGGAGGAAGAACCGGCACTCATGTCCACGCATTCACATACGATAGAAGAGTCTCCAGAACTTGCCGCCCTCGGAACCCCCGACGTAGCAAGCGGTAGTTATCCAATTGGGCTTCGCGCGCTCATCGAAGCGGGTGTGCACTTCGGGCACCAGACGCGGCGTTGGAATCCGAAAATGCGACCCTATATCTACGGGGCACGTAACGGCATCCATATCATCGATCTCGATCAGACTGCGGAGCTGTTCAAGACTGCATTCCACTTCGTGCGCGATGAAGTGGCCCGCGGAGGTCATGTCCTCTTCGTAGGAACGAAGCGCCAGGCAGCTGAGGTTATCTTCGAAGAAGCATCCCGAGCTGAGCAGTTCTATGTCACCGGGCGCTGGCTCGGCGGAACGCTTACCAACTTTCGAACAGTCAAGCAGGGCATCGAACGTCTGCGTGAAATCGAACGTCAGGAAGAGGACGGAACTCTGGACTTGTTGGTCAAGAAAGAAGCGCTGTCGATTCGTCGCGAGGGCGAGAAGCTCAATAAGTTCCTAGGTGGTATTAAGATGATGTCGTCGCCGCCTTCAGTGATGTTCATCGTCGACCCAAACCATGAGCACATCGCTGTTCGGGAAGCACGTAAGCTTCATATTCCGATCGTGGCTTTGACCGACAGCAACTGCGATCCTCAGCAAGTTGATTTCGTGATTCCAGGCAACGACGATGCGATCCGTTCCATTAAACTTATCACTTCTCGTCTCGCCGACGCCTGTATCGAAGGCCAACAGCGTCGTAGGGCTTCCGCCCAGCAACAGTCCGCTGGTGAGGGCCAAAATGCTGAGGGTGTTCAAGTCGACTTTGCGCGTGGCCGACGACGAGGTCGAGGCAATAGCTGATCCACTCAGTCGGAAACACTACTGCGGATTACTTCTCTAAACTAGGTAAGAGCAAGGAAGGATTGTGCGATGACCGTCACTGCATCAATGGTCAAGTCGCTTCGGGAACGAACTGGCGCAGGCATGATGGACTGCAAGAATGCGCTGGTCGAGTCTAATGGAGACGAAGAGAAGGCTCTCGAGATCATTCAGAAAAAGGGCTTGGCAAAGGCAGCGAAACGTGCGGGTGCGATCGCCGCTGAGGGTGTTGTCTACTCGTATATCCATCCGGGCAGTCGCATCGGCGTCCTAGTTGAGGTGAACTGCCAGACGGATTTCGTCGCCCGAAATGACGAATTCATGGCGTTTGTGGAGGACGTCGCACTGCAGATCGCATCCATGTCTCCCGAGTACGTTCGACCTGAAGATATCTCCGAGCAAGACAAGTCAAAGAAGATGGAGATTTTCAGAGCGCAGGTCGAAGAGATGGAAAAACAGACCGGCAAAAAACGTCCCCCTCAGGCTGTGGAGAAGATTCTCGAAGGTAAGTTGGCAAAATGGATGAGTGAGTCCTGCTTGATCCACATGCCTTCGGTGAGGGATGAAGAAGGGCGCACTCTTGACGAAGTTTCGATAGCCCTGACCGCGAAGATCGGAGAAAAGATCACCATTCGCCGGTTCACCAGGTTTGAGCTCGGTGAGGGTTTGGAGAAGAAAAAGACAGACCTTGCGGCCGAGGTCGCAGAGACGCTCAAGGGCGCCTAGTTTCTATGCTGCGGGAGCATTGGCACGGAGCAGGTTCATGCTCCGTGCTGCACCCAAGGCTGCGTGTTCAACTGGGGACCGGGTTTTCCCCCTGAATCGAAGTGTTGCTTGTCCATAACAGAACGCGTAGACGGTGGTGTGATGCAGAAGTTGGCTTACAAGCGAATCCTGCTGAAGCTTTCCGGTGAAGCATTGTGCGGTCGACGTGGTGGCTTCGGAGTGAGCCCCGACACCCTCTCCGCGATCAGTGCCGAAATCGCCGACGTTGCCATGCTCGGTTGTGAAATCGGTATCGTTATCGGCGGTGGCAATATCTTTCGAGGTTTGAAAGGCAGTGCTGCCGGAATGGACCGGGCGAGCGCAGACCACATGGGAATGTTGGCCACGGTGATCAACGGCATTGCCTTGCAAGATGCGCTGGAAAAAATGGGTGCACAGACCAGGTTGCTTTCTGCGCTAGACATTCGGCAAGTAGCAGAGCCGTACATCCGTCGGCGAGCAGTGCGACATTTTGAAAAGAAGCGCATCGTCATTTTCGCCGCTGGTACCGGCAATCCCTATTTTTCCACGGACACTGCGGCTGCACTCCGTGCCATGGAGATACAGGCGGACGTGCTCTGTAAAGCGACGAAGGTGGAGGGTATCTTCGATAAGGACCCTGAGAAACATGAAGATGCCTTGATGTACCGTCGACTCAGCTACGATCGATTCCTTGCCGAGCATATCGGGGTGATGGATTCGACGGCGGTGACGCTTTGCAGGGACAATTGCTTGCCCATCAGGGTGTTCGCTCTGCCCACTCGAGGCAATATCAAGCGTGTGGTTCAAGGTGAGGAGTTGGGTACACTCGTCACCGAGAAAGGTGAGTAGCTCGAATCTCCAAGGAACTGATGTCCACGACTCGGCCCACTAAGGGAGTTCATGCTCACGTAGGTTAGAAAACTGCACTTTTTGCGCGTCTCGCTGGACTGGTGGGCTCGCAAATGTAAGTGAATCAAAAGCACCGCCATTAATTTGGGGCCAATGTGGACGGGTGCTTTCTCGGCCCAACGCTATCGATTTAGGGAGGGTGCGATGTTGGATGAGACGCTTGACGATCTGAAGGCCAGTATGGACAAAGCACACCAGTCCTTGCGCCGCGAGCTAGCGAAAATTCGCACAGGTCGAGCGAATCCCGATATTTTGGATGGCGTGAGGGTCAACTACTATGGAAGTCCAACCCCGCTGAAGCAGGTCGCAACCGTATCGGTACCGGAAGCGAGAATGCTGCTGCTCAAGCCCTTCGATCGAACTCAACTCGGAGCGATTGAAAGAGCGATTCTTGAGTCGCAGTTAGGTCTCAATCCTCAGAACGATGGTGAGATCTTGCGGATACCGCTGCCCCCGCTCACTGAGGAGCGACGCAAGAATCTTGTCAAGCTCGCCCGAAAAACCGGCGAAGACTGCAAGGTAGCCATTCGGGCGGCGCGTCACGATGCAAAAGATATTATCGACGTATTCGAAAAGGATGGAGAAGTGGGCGCAGACCCTGCAGATAGAGCGCGCAAAGAGGTTGAGGAAATCGTCAAGGCCGGTACGGCCAAAGTCGACTCTATCGTTTCCTCCAAGGAAACAGATATTATGGTCGTTTAAAGCTGAGTTTAGACATTGGAACTAGCAGTGGTCGTCGGAATAAAGCGCTTCTCTTGATAAGGCGTTACCCAACGACTTGGCACACAGAACGTTGTCTAAAAGGGGACGCCAAAAAGAGCGTACGTTTGCAAACTTCCTTCGTGATGCACTCCGTATGCGACGCCAACCCGCAGTGAGTAAAATACCGTGTAACCGAGAATGAACTGAGTAAACACTTCGGCGCCTATTCCCAGGCGGAAGTCGCGCACATCGAGTCGGCCAAAGGACGCGTCTCCATAGTCAGCGAAGATTGCGCCGTGCAACCGATACAGGTAAGCGGGGAGGGTGGCGCTACTTACATTAGGTCGCCAGAGCGGAAATCTGTATTCAGCTTGCGCTAAGTGATATTGGTCTCCAATACGGCTGAACGGCTCGTAACCTCGTAGGGCGACGCCAGAGAAGACCGTGTTTTCGATGAGCGCTTCGAGGCGATCCTGCTCTGGAAAGCCTCCAATACCGAATGCCGCTCGATCGGGGGTGCTGACAGACACCCCGCCGCCGTAGCGCATCGCGAGTACGTGATGTTCAAGCCATGGATTTTCGAGATATTGAGTAGCTCTCCAAGAAAAAACCTGTTGTCGAACGCGTCCTCCGATCGAAGGTTCCCGAACACTCAGCGCGGCTCCAACGCTCTGCCCGGCACTAGGGGAAATGTCGAACGTGGTGCGGTATGCATTCGAATAGCTCCAGCTGACGCTAGCAGAAGTATCGTAGCCGAGGGGCGGGAGTATCGGTGGTGGATCGTTGGGATCCAGGTGCCCTTCGAAGGGCTCTGCGTTCCAAGCGTACGCGAGATGATAACTCACGCTCACTGAGTTGCGATGAAACAAACGGCGAGAGAAGGGTAGAGACACGCCTAGAGAACTCGCTATCCGTTCCTCTCGCCAGACTCTCGAAGCGCCTCCAACCACCAGACCACCACGAGGGCTCAATCGACGGGAGATGGAAAGTTGGACCGGTGTCGGCAATCGCAGGTAACGCCAGCTCGCGTCGAAGTTTACGTTTCCCTCCTCGAGTCCGAACCCCAGTCGAGTGCGCCAGCGATGGAAGGATGCCAGGTCTTCACCATCCGTCGTGATCGCTAGCTCGCGGCCAAAGCTATCCTCGCCGAGTTCGATAGACCAAGCGAGTGGGTATAATGTGCGTAGGGGGCGATAGCGCTTACTCGGCTGGGTGTCCCTAGGTCCAGTCTCCATTTCCTCCAATGGGTATGAAGGTGGAGGTCGACTATCCAGGTATGGACTTGCCGGATAGGTAGAGATCGAGTTTAGGTCGAGATGCCATAGATCGAATCCTCGACTCGAATAGCCGACATATACGAGTTGCTGTCCATCCGGAGAAATCGTGGGGTGGTAGGCTCCTGCGATCACATTGGTTATTTGTTCGATTGCCCCGGTTGCGATTTCGATTCGAAAGATGTTTGCGATGCCGGTGCGATCGCTTGAAAAATAGACGAATCGACCGTCTGGCGAGAAGCAAGGACCGGTATCAAGGGCTCTATCGTGAGTGAGCACCATTTCTGTGCCGTCATTCAGATTGTGTAGCCGGAGATCTCGATAGCCCCCTTGCTCCCATGTGCTGAATACGATTTGTCCTCCGTCTGGCGAAAAGTGAGGTGTGTAGACCTGTTCGAACTGCCCGCTACGGCGGAGGATTCGAAAAGTCCCATCTATGTCGTGCAGCTCGGCTATGGCTAAGTGCCGAGTGGCCCTCCCGTTGACGGCGAAGATGACCTGCCGCCCATCGGGACTTACATCTGGATATTGAGCCCGCAGTCCGTGGCTCAGTCGTGTTCGTCCAGTGCTCGGGTGGAACGAATACAGATCATAGAAATTGTAGATTCCAGCGCGTAGCGGGGCGCGCTGCTCATACACGATCGTTACCCCGTCTGCAGCTACGGCGGGGTAGCTCTGCCCTGAGGACCGAATGAGGTTTTGAGTGTTTCGATCTTCTAGATTTAGGATGCGAATCTGAGCAGCGTCTCGACCGTCAGACGCGTAGTAGATGATCTCGTTGCCGTTTAGGAATCTTGGAGCTCGGACCACCTCGCCGAGGTGGGTGACTCGGGTGCCGGTTCGAAGACCTTTTCGTACCAAGTCATCGAGTACCTCAGTGTACGTTCTTTTCAGCTCGAGCAGAAAAGCGTCATAGAGTTCGACAAAGGTATAGCCTGTCGCCCGAGCAGCAATTCGGTTTAAGCCGTAAGGCAGGGTTTGTCTTCCGTAGTCCTGAGACATCTGACGGAGGGCGGTATGTCCAAAGCGGTTTCGGATGTACTTCAGGAAATGTGAACCGTAGAGGTACCAGGCATTGCCTCTAGGCCATCGGTCGACCGCATTGGATATCTGGTCCAGGCGAAGGGTTCGCTCCTCGAGCACATCCATACGCAGAAACATTTCGAACATGGTTGAACGAAGCCTTCCTCCCGCGGTCCGCTCAGATTCCTCGTGGGTCGCAAGTCCTTCGATAAACCACCGAGGTTGAACCGAATTGGGTGCTGCGGTTTTTCCGAAGATCGCGTTGATCCACTTTGAGATGCCTCCGATCGTGTCTAGATGCAGAATATGTGTGTGTTCGTGGGTGACGAGTTCGGTGAGCCAGTCGTCATAGTCGCCGAGTGGGCTGAGATCGTCGGGTGCGGTGGCGAAGAGTCGGATCGTATTGCGCGGCAGTACGCTCGCAGATCCGTTCGCGACATCGGTGTCGTCGGTTAAGACGATCTGAGTTCGCCCTTTCGGAGCATGTCGAAGGACATCTGATAGAATCGAATGGGCCCGTTCTGCAACTTCGGCAGTACGTTGAGCCACGATGTCGAGCGGTTCATGATAGGTTACGTCGAAGTGCGCTGTGCGAATTGTTCGCCATCGCAGATGTGGATCGCGAATTTGGGCGTATGCCAATGTCGCTTGAATAAAATCCAGCAGTAAGAAAGCCGACAGTACGAACGCTACCGGACTTAGAGAGAACACCCAAGCGCACTTCATCCCATGAGTTACCCCGAAAACCCTCGATGAATACGACATGGCGGATCTTGCCCACAATAAAACAGAGGCCGATGCTAAATCATCTCCATTGCAATCGAGTCCTTTGAAATCATTGACGCTCTCGCCTGTCGTCAACGATACTCTAACAATCGAAAACCCAGCGATCGAACAGGCTTGGGATCTCTCGCGAAAAGTTTGATGGAGCCGCCACTTCCCAACATGACGGGACAGCCCCCAGCGCAATCGTTGCGTGCGTTCGCCCTTCGTTTTATCTCCGGGAAGTATCAAGGTGGAGAGTTTCCTCTGCCCGAAAACGGTGAGATCGTTATCGGTCGTTCGAGCGAGCTCGACATGGTGCTTGTCGAGGATATGGTTTCGCGACGACACGCAAAGATCACCGTGACCACTGGACAGGTGTTCATTCAGGATTTGGGATCCACGAATGGCAGCTTCGTCAACGGCGAGAAGGTTCGTCGAGCGAAGCTCACCGAAGGAGATCGTATCCTCATCGGCACCAGCATCATTAAGGTCGTTGCTGCAGACGGCAATGACGACCTCAAGGACGCCAAAGCACGGCTGGAGGACGTGGCAGCCGCCAAGCGGACCAGTCAGGTGCGTACGATGACTGGTGATATTAGCGAGGTTCCGCTACCGGATCTCCTACAATTATTCAGTGCCTCTAAGAAGAGCGGCACACTGGTGATTCGAACTGAACGTGAGATCGGGAAAATCTATCTCGAAAAAGGTCATGTGATCTACGCCACCATCAATGAAGGGTATGAAGTAAATCCCATCAAATGTTTCAACCGAATACTTACTTGGGATCACGGAACCTTCGAGATGGATCAACCTGAGGAGCGGGAGTTTCCGGAGCCGATTCAGATGAGCACCGAGGGCCTCTTGATGGAAGCGATGCGCCAGATGGATGAGGTCAGGAGACTCGGAGCAGACTTGCCGCCGATGACCAGTCAACTATCTCTCGGTCGTCCACTAGGACCTCTCCTTAAGGATCTGACGCCCGAGGAGCTCGATGTGCTTCAGCTTGCACACAACTACGGGCACGTCGAAACCATCCTCAACAAGAGTTTCGCGACCGATCTCGCGACGAGCGAGATCGTAATCAAACTCCTTAAGGCAGACTACCTGAAGGTAGATTAGGGCAGTTGGCTCTGAGGCCGATGTAACGTGTACTCAGACCAATAGAGGTGAATGAATCTAACTGGAATCCCCCTGATCCGTCTTGTGTTCGGACGTATTATCGACAGGGAACGTGCTGGTGGACGAGCGAGACCCTACGAGCAGTCGCTCGATAAGGTGCTCGCTACACTTGCTGAGTTCGGTGAATACGACGCCCATACCTGGAGGATCTTCCTGAACGCGTACCACCTCCCCCTCTCCCTCGATGGTCTCGATATCGTCGGTGATTACGGTGAAGCAAAGATTGACTCGAGTTCCTATCGCGAGTGGTTCCTTTGACTTGATGAACGCACCATGTCGGGAGATATTTGTTACATATTCGTGAACGAATGCGTCAAATGATTCGAACTCCTTATTGATCGTGACGCGGTCCTGAACACGTCGCTCATCTTCGTCATCGTCCATCGTCACCCCGCGGTGAGATCGAACTGCTCCAGATGGTAGTCTCTACAAGGCTGTAACACGATCCGACGTTCGAGACGGCTTGCAGCTTCTTCAAGTGACTTCCTCTCCTCGCGACGCAGCATGTCGCACACAGCGGGATGCGCACTAACGACGATCTTATACCCTGGAATGGCCTCTTTTTCGCGTTTCATTTGGCGAAAGATCTCATGGCAGACTGTGCTTTTAGATTTGAGCTGTCCCGTGCCGTCGCAGTAGAAACAAGGCTCGTAGAGCGTACGACCAAGGGACTCTCGGGTTCGCTTGCGAGTCATCTCTACGAGACCGAGTTCGCTAATCCGTACGGTAGTGGTACGGGCCTTGTCCTGTTTCAGGACTTGGAGCAACTCTTTGTAGACCTTGTCCCGATGGCTTTCCTTCTCCATGTCGATGAAGTCGAGGACGATGAGCCCGCCGATATTTCGGAACCGGAGCTGATAGCCGATTTCTTTGACGGCCTCCAAGTTGGTTTGGACGATCGTATCGCCCACGTCGCGTCCCTTGCCTGTGAAACGTCCGGTGTTCACATCGATCGCCGTCAGGGCCTCCGCTTGATCGATGACGAGATGTCCGCCGGAGGGCAGGGGAATTTTTCTCGAGAGCGCGCGCTGTATCTCGTCTTCGATACCATAGGCGTCGAAGAGCGACTCGTGATCTTCGTAGAGCTGAGCGTCACCAACCCGCTCAGGCAAGAACATCTCTAAGAAGGCGATCAGTCGCGCATAATCCGTTTCGGAGTCGACTACGACCTGGTCGATTTCCTCCGTAAACAGATCGCGAGCCGCCCTCAACACGATATCCAGCTCTTCATACAAAAGTGCCGGGGCTTTGCTCGTCGACGCGATCTGCTCGGCGGTGCGTTCCCATACCTTGATCAGATATCCGATGTCCGATTTCAGAGCCTTTTTTGTCAGGCCTTGACCTAAGGTACGTACGATAACACCGCCCGTAGGAGGTCGTATTTGATCGATCACTTCCTTCAGGCGACGCCGCTCTTTGTCTTTTCCGATGCGTTTGCTTACTCCGACATGATCTACCGTCGGCGTGTAGACGACATAACGTCCCGGGAGCGCAATATGTCCGGTGACGCGTGCTCCCTTGGTGCTGATGGGGCCTTTGCTGACTTGCACTACGATCGTCTGACCCTCGTTCAGCACTTCTCGGATGGGTGTTTTGCGTGAGATGCGTCTTCCCGTACGGTTGTTTGTATCGTCGCCTTCATCGTCCAGTTGTGTTTCAAGGCTGGGCGCCGATATAAGATCCTCGACGTGGAGAAACGCCGCACGATCTAGGCCGACGTCCACGAAAGCAGCCTGCATTCCCGGAAGCACCCGGGTGACACGTCCGCGATAGATGTTGCCAACGGGAGAACGGTCGCGCCCGCGCTCGACATAAAGTTCCGCGAGGATGCCATTCTCGATCACCGCCACTCGGGTCTCCCCAATGGCTGCGTTGATCAGGAGGGTGTTGCCTGCCATCGATCATATTCCTATCGAAAAATCCGGACGGCTCCGCGTTGACTCTAGGCGGCAGAGCGGTCGGTGGAGCGGCCTGTCGTTGAGGCCGAATCCTGCATACAAGATTGGTTTGGTTGATTGAATGTTCAGTAGTGACACAACCGAGTAATTATTTGGTTCTGGAAATTGCAAATCCGAGATGCGGGTTATTGCATCTGCCGAATTTTTACCAAGGACCAAGATTCCAAAAGGAAAGGTCACCAAAAAGAGCGCGATCCCTCTGCCAAGGTAACCGCGCTCCAATGGAACGTCATGAAACTCTGGTTCCGTACCCTTCCAAACTCTCCGTAGCACAGCCCGATGTGATTGGCGCCGCGGATACTTCCTATGATGCGCGTTCGACGTACAGAGTTTACTCGGGGCTTGTTCTGGGATGCGACTTGGGTGTACGAATGCGTTTCGGGATACGAGTGTACTGCAAGTGAGCAAAATCAGAAGCAAACAAACGTGTCAGGGCGTTCTACTAATTGGCCTCGAAGATCTGCTCGATCTCTCCCTGAACTTCCTCTTCATCTTTATGACGAGCGACCGCGATCTCTTTCACTATCAATCCTCGAGCGGTCTCCAGCATGCGACGCTCCCCAAAGGAGAGAGACTTATCTTGTTTGAGTCGATAAAGATCGCGCATGACTTCCGCTACGTCGAATACCGAGCCTGTTTTGATTTTATCCATGAAGCCGCGATAGCGACGGTTCCAGGTCTGATTGTCGAATGCGATGGTCTTTTCTCTTAAGATCGAGAAAATTTCTAAGATGTCATTTTCTGAAATGGGTGGACGTAATCCAACGTCCAAAGCCTTCTTCACGGGCACCATGATCTTGCGATCCGTATCGAGTATTCGCAGCACATAGAAACGCTGGCGATCTCCCGCGATCTCTTTTTCCTCAATCGAGACGACTTCAGCAACACCCTGAGCCGGATAGACCGCTTTGTCCCCCACCTTGAACTGATCGTCAGACAGTGCGTCAAGAATGCCGTCTGTCGTTTGGTTCTGCGCCTGCATCGGGACTCCTTGCATGTTCAAGACGTCTTTCTACGTGGAGGCAGAGTTGCCTCCATCATTCTCCGTTGATCATGAATCGCGCTGGAGCGGGTTTTATTCCTCGCTCCTTGCGGTGGTCAGTGTACGAAGCCATAGCATTGTACTCGGGCTGACGATATGGAGCAAGCTATATTCCGCTTTGTGTGCGTCTGTAAAGTGTGCTCTGTTCTTGAGCTAGAGCGACATGGAGCGACGGGTGCATTCAATTCAAACGCGAGCGTCGAAACGCCAGCGCTTGACTAGCTTGATGTTCCCAGACTTCTCTGATGAATCAATATCTCTGCGCCAAGCATCATCTCGGGTTCGTTAGGGTCTCCAGACTCAGTTGCTCGACTGAAGTGAGGACAAATCAGGGAGCTCATCGAGATTCGGCACCAAAACGATTTCAATTCGTCGATTTTGAGCGCGACCCTCGTCGGCGTCGTTCGATGCTACTGGTTGGGTGTCCGCGTAACCAGCAGCGGAAAGACGATTTGCCGGAACCCCGTTTTCTACCAAGAAGCGAGTAACCGTTACGCCGCGGCCTGCCGATAGTTCCCAGTTGGAGGGAAATCGTTGAGTTCGGATAGGACGATCGTCTGTGTGCCCGGCGATTTGAAACGAGCGATCTGCAATCGTTGCGAGAACATTTGCTACCTCCCTCAGTGTCTCTTCTCCCTGTGGTTTCAGCTCGATACGTCCTGCGTCAAACAGAATTCCCTGAGGTAGTTCCACAACCATTTGGTTGCGAGCGATCCGAACCCGAAGGCGACCAGATTCGATCATCGCCTGAAATCGGTCGATAAGATTCCGAAAGGTCTCCAGTCTACCCTGTGCCTGTCGCTCTCGCGACTGAAGTTCTCTCAATGCCCGCTGAGTGCGCTCCAGGTCGGATTCGAGCGATGCTCGCGTAGTTTCAAGCTCCTCGACGTTTTGTCCCAGCGCAGAGAGTCGCGCAGTCAGTTGGTTGTTTTGATCCTCAATTTCGTCGACACGGGCGTTGAGCCTTTCGTTTTCACTCCACGCGGTGTCGAGCTGACCTTTTAAGGACCGAACGCGCTCCAACTCTATGTCCAGCTCTTTCTGAGATGGCCCGCAGTTCCACGACGCAGCGCCGAGACAAACTACCGCTACAAAAGATAGAACTGTCGACTTCCGAGATGAATGTGAACCATCGGGTTTTCGTGCGTGGCGGTCGGAACTAACACGCTGCTCGAGCCGGGAGGAAACTCTAGAGGTTTCGAAACCTACGGATGAAGTGTTGAGGCACTCCAGACGGAAACGGAGCATGAGCGACCTTTCGTAGAAATAGCTCGGGCGCGCAAAACTAGGCTTCTCTTTTGCCACTGTCAACGCGATCAGGGCGAAGTTTGACTTCTGCAGTTCTAGAGCGGCTCTCGTAAGCATCCGTTATATTTTGATAATTACAAAGTGTCGAAAAAGTTATGCGAACTGTTCGACTAATTTGGTTAAAGTTAGGTATAAATTATACGCGCATTGAGTGAATGCGCATTGACGTGACAATACCGTTGCGAAGGAAGTAGCGCCCCCTGCTAGGAGGAAATCCGATGGCTACTGCAAAGAAGACTGCCAAGAAAACAACTACTAAGAAGAACCTCAAGAAAGCCGCTCCGAAGAAGGTAGCTGCCAAGAAGGTTGCAAAGAAGAAGGTGACCAAGAAGGTCGCCCCCAAGAAAGCCGCTCCGAAGAAGGTGGCTGCCAAGAAGGTTGCAAAGAAGAAGGTGACCAAGAAGGTCGCCCCCAAGAAAGCCGCTCCGAAGAAGGTAGTTGCCAAGAAGGTTGCCAGTAAGAAGGCTGCCACCAAGAAGGTGACCAAAAAAGCTCCCACCAAGAAGGTGACCAAAAAGGCCGCTACCAAGAAGACATCAGCGAAGAAATCTTCCAAGTAGAAGCATCCTTCAGGCAGGCCTGTTCAGATGCCGACGCACGGGGCTAATTCGTTGGAGATTTATGCGTCGGTCTTGTAATAAGTAGGGACTTGACGGCGTCTTGGTCGTTGATCCTTAGGTTTTTCTTTGGCGTACGAGAGACTGACGTTTGGTATAGACGCTCAATCTATCGTGCGCGCTGAGTTTCCATGACGAAGTTCGGCTTCAAATTCAGTTTCGTCTTCGTCTTCGTCATCGAACTCATCCTCATCATCGAACCCGTCTTCGCAATCGAGCTCGTCCTCGCTGTTTTCAGCCACTTCGAACCGTGGGCTGAAGAGGCAGGCCCCATCGTCCAACTCCGATCGCTCAGGCGGTTCGGCAAATTCGACAATCAAGCGATGAAGCAAGCACGCTTCTTTGAATGAGCGTGGTGATTCGATCGCCACATATACAGTGTCCGATATGCACTGGACCAAGGCAGAAGCTGCTTCCCAGAGCATTCCCTCGGTGAAACGAGTTCTTCCGCCGATCGTGCGAAGTCGCACGTAGGCCGGTTGGCACGAAGGCGTCCTTTGCCCGCTCAGCGGATCAAAGGAACAGATCACTCCGAGCTTCTTTGCGAAGGGTTGAGCCATTTCCGGCTCCCAAAGTCCTCCAGCGGACCAAACCAGGGGGGTGTCCTCCCCTAAGCGCTCCTCTCTGAGACGCTCGAAGTACCTCGAGAGTCTATCGCGATCTCGTTGCCCAGTGGATACCTCCGGACCCGTTGGGATAACGAGTGCACATAACTTTAGTGCCTTCGCCGCGTCCCGGAGGTGAGCGATTCGTTCGCTCAAGGCGTCGTCCTCAATTTGGAGCGGGCCCATTGCTCCGTAGCGCGTACTGCGCGGAGCCACGGCCGACAGCTTAAGCTCCTCCGGGAGGCCAGCGCGCCACTTTCTCAGGGTAGCCACTTTCGGCATCACGTTGGGAAGGCCAAATTCAGCAAAGCAAAGTTGGCTTAGGTACTTTGGGCCTGGTGGTCTATCTAAGTGCGCACCGACATGCAGCTTAGTCACCCGGGTAAGTTAGCAGGCGTGGACGAAAATGCTTCGGGAAAACCCCACCATTCTGGCGCATTGAGATCTTAAATTATCGTAATTAGACCTGTCTGTCGGGATTCGACACCGCAGGCCTTTAACCGTCAAGAAACTTAGCTATGCTCCGCCGGGCGACTTGCAGACCGGGTCGTTTTGCGAAATCGGCAGCTCCCATTCTACGGACGCCGGTGCGTATTGGAGGAATGGTGCCCAACGCCTTTATTGCCGGCACTGGCATGAGAGTGCCAGATCGTATCGTTACCAACGATCAGCTGCGTACCGAGTTTGGAATCGACACGACCCATGAATGGATCGTCAAGCGAACAGGAATCGAGGAGCGGCGGTTCGCTGATGAAGGTGTTGGAACTTCCGATCTTGCAGTTACTGCTTGTGAAGAAGCCATCAAACAGGCCGGCATCGAGAAGACAGAGATCGACATGATTCTCTTTGCGACGCTCTCTCCAGAGCACTGTTTTCCGGGATCTGGGGTGTATCTTCAGGAAAAACTGGGTCTTTGTGACGGCGATAGTGCAACGTTTTGTCCCGCGATGGACATTCGCAATCAGTGTTCGGGCTTCCTCTACGGACTCGGGACCGCTGCTTCCATGATTCAGTCTGGAGCCGTCAAGAACGTACTTTTGGTAGGCGCTGAAGTTCACTCTGCCGCCCTCGATCTGACTACCCAGGGTCGCTCAGTGGCTTCGTTATTCGGTGACGGCGCCGGTGCAGTGGTTGTTCAAGCGACTGAAGAAGACCGCGGGGTGCGTGGCTGGTACCTCGGCGCGGATGGCAGGTACGCCGACAATCTCTGCCAAAAGGTATGGGATATGCGCAAGAGGCCGTATATTTCTGTGGATGCAGAAGGGGTCGGTCAGGTTCCGGTCGACATGCTTTGGGCTCACATGGATGGTCGACTCGTGTTCAAGAACGCCGTGGAGCGCATGCTCGGCGCGTTGATGACGGCGTTTTCCGATCAGGGAGGGCTGACGGTGAACGATGTTGACCTCTTCGTCTTCCATCAAGCAAATCTTCGAATCAATCAATATCTTGCGGAGATGGCGGGGATTCCAGCCGAGAAACTAGTCAACAATATCCAGTGTTACGGCAACACCACCGCTGCCACAATTCCTCTACTTCTGACGCAAGCCGTCAAAGATGGAGTACTGCAGCGAGGGATGAAGGTTGCCATTGCCGCGTTTGGCTCAGGCTTCACTTGGGGCAGTGCAATTATCGACTGGTAGGCGGGTCTGAGGTTTCGACTTTGCTTAGGAAATTATTGACGTTTGGACGGCCTGCCGTCTAAAACAGAACTCGGCACTAAGAGAACTGCCTGCGCTGATGGAGAGCTACTTCGGTATCGTATGTGGTGACTGCAACACCTATTCGCAGATCGGTACCCGCAACTGTCCGGAATGTGGTAACGACCTCACCGCAGAGCTATCGAACACCGGAGGTGCCGCGCCCGCTGCAAAACCCTCTCGGGAGGAGTTGATGGAACAAGCTCGGAACTACATTTGCAGAGAATGCTCGAGCCCCGTGCCATCTGGACACAAGTTCTGTGGTGCGTGCGGCGCTGAAGTGCCGGAAGATATTCAGCTGCTCCGGGAAGAATATTTTGGTGCGATGCAGTCTCCCGGTAAGGCGCGCCTCATACTGATTCGAGGAGATCAAGGTGTCGATGGGTTGAGTTATCTCCTCCAGGGCAATGAGCATGTCGCAGGTCGACAGAACGTGCAGATACTGTTTCCAGATGATTCCTGGCTCAGTCCTAGGCATGCCAACTTCATTTACAGAGGGGAGAAGTTGGTTGTGAGAGATGAAGGCAGTGTGAATGGGGTCTACGTTCGACTAACCGCCCCAATGCAGTTGCGACCGGGAGATAAGTTTCTCTGTGGAGAGCAGGTGTTTCGGCTCGATGAGACTCCCGAGGATACCGCAGGTCCTGCTTCAGATCAGACCTATTTCTACTCCTCCCCCAAACGGCCATACTCGTTCAGAGTCACGCAGATTCTTGCAGGAGGTTCCGATGGGATCAGCGTTTGCTCTCGAGAGGATACAGTGCTGATTGGGAGAGAAAATTGCGATACGAACTTCCCAAACGACATTTACATGTCTGCTACTCATGCCCGATTGGATGCTGTCGAAGGCGAGGTTACCTTGACTGATGCTGGGTCCCGCAACGGCACCTACACCCAGACTCGCGGGGAGACTGAACTCAATCACGGTGACTATCTATTCTTGGGTCGACAGCTGTTGCGGGTTGAGATGACCGTCTAAGCCGCTTTTCAGGTGCGATAACATACAGGATATTAGAGGCGTTCGGCGGCAGTCCGGAATCGAACCCACATCAAATGCGCTCCAGCTTGTGATGACATCGATGTTGCAGATCGATACCCGGCGAGCGTATTCCTATTAAGGACTCTCGTCCTGTAAAGGCACGGACTCACCTTCTGGCAAAGCCTCAAATTGCTCTAGAATCGCGTTTACAACTTCCCGATCGTTTGACTCAGGATCCAGTTCTAGATAACGCCGGTATGCTTCACGACCCTGAATCAGGCGTCCTATCCTCATATAGGCTCGAGCTAGTTCTCGATGCACATCGGCGTCCCGAGGGTGGTCGAGCGCTGCTTTTTCGTAAGCCACAATCGCACCAAGAACGTTGTTGCTTAGAAACTTAATTCTCCCGTCCTCAAACGAAAACTTTTCTGCTTCGAGCTGACTCTGCACTGCGGATGCGGATTCTTGTTCGTTCGCGATCGATTGGGTCGTGTGCCTTCGTCCTAACCGCGCTTCTTTGGTTGTTTGCGTCTTCCTCTGCTCGACAAGCCTGTGCTCTCCCAACCTTGTGTCGACCGTTTCGATCTGCGATTCGGTTTGTTCGCTTCTCACGCCATCTTTGCTCAGCGGAGATAGGGTTCGATAACGCTCGTGCAGCGTCTCGTTCTGCCTACGTCTACTAGCTTGTTGTGTGTCCGGAGCCTTCGCAGTAACGTGTGGTGCGTGCTCGGGCCCGGGGGCCCGGAGGATTGACCAAGTAAACATTAAGAAGCTTACGGCTAAGAAGCCGGTAGCTGCAGCAAACAGCCACGTACTTCGACTTTTGTCGGCACGCTTGGAAGCGATTTTTCTCGCAAGTCGACGAGTCGGGTCGCGCTTGACGGTGCCGAGCTGAGACACTGCAGAAGGCCCCAGTAATTCGAGGCAGCAAAGTAGCGCGTCACGCATATCTCCAGCATTCCGAAACCGGTGGTCGCGCTCTTTTGCCATCGCGCGTTGGCAGATGGCTTCAAGTGCTCGAGGAATATATAGCTCCGGATGACGTGCTCTCGGGGGTGGTGCAACGCTCGTGAGGTGCCGCGTGATCGTTCCTAGTGCTGTGCTCGTCTGGAAGGGCGGGCTTCCCGTGAGCAGATGATAGAGTATGCATCCTACCGAATAGATATCCGCTCGGTGATCTACCTCCTCTCCGCGGGCTTGTTCCGGCGCCATGTACTCAGGAGTCCCGCAAACGAGATCCGCGATGGTGATCGCCGAGCCCTCTGCTTCCACGATCTTTGCGATTCCGAAATCGCATACCTTTACATGTTCCGAGCCGCCTCCGGAATCGAGAACAACGACGTTCTCCGGTTTCAGATCTCGGTGAATAATCCCCACCCGATGCGCTGCGTCTACTGCGAGTAATGTCTGCGATAAAAGCTCAATGATTCGCTTGGGAGAGAGAGGTGCGTCGTGCTGGAGAATCGTTAGGAGGTCGTCGCCATCGAGGAGCTCCATCGCCAAGTAAAAGGTTCCATCGTCGGAGCGCCCAAAATCAATGGTCTGCAGACTGTTGGGATGGACCAGTCTACTGGCTGCTTGCGCTTCTCGATGGAAGCGTCGGGTAACGCTCGGGTTTACTGCGATATGGTCGTGAAGAATCTTGATCGCCAGTTCTAGGCCCAAGTGCTCATGCACTGCACCGTACACGCGAGCCATCGCTCCCTCACCAAGTACGTCCATGATTCGGTACTTGCCTGAGATTAAGGTGCCGAGTCGTGGATCGTCCGCCCAATTAGCGGTCAGGTCTCGCTTTGGGCAGGATCCACATGTTTCCGGTACCTGAGGCGCTTCAGCGTTGTAGTCCTCACATGAGCCCATATTCGCGTTACCAAAGCGCAGTGTACGTGATGGTGCCATGCAGTGCGACCCGTGAAGAATGCCCCCCAACTGCTTCCAAGCATCGATGCTCTGAGACCGTGTCCTGCCGGCTCTCTTGACCCCGCGCGTAAAACGCCACTATTCTCGGGCATAAATGGCGTTTACGAATTTCCAAACAGTCGAAAACGAAGTGAGGAGGCTGCGGTGATCGTTTGTCCCCGGTGCGGCAAAGAGAATCAGGACCACTACAAGTTCTGTCTTGGCTGCGGCGCGGAACTTCCTCGGGATGCGGAGCAGGCTCCTAAGAGCTTCACCGCGCCTACGCCTCCATCTGGAGTGCCGTCAGTGAGTGCTCCCGTGCCTTCGGCTATAGCGCCCAGCGATTTAAGTAAAGGCCACAGCTCCTCAATGGTCCCAGCAGTTTCTGCCCCTAGTGCCACGCGTCCGGCCAAAAAGACCTCTTCCTCTGGCTCAGCCGGAGCCGAGAAGCCTCCCGTGGTCGGTTCGGCGGCGCATGCCGGGAAGCCCTTGTCAGATTCGGTGGCTCAATCTTCCCCAGCAGCAATGGCTCCTTCATCAGCGATTGCTGGACCCACGTCGACCGAGAAAATTAACTGCCCTCGCTGTGGTGCGATCAATCCACAATCGTTTAAGTTCTGCGGCTCCTGTGGTTTCGACCTGACCAAATTGGATCGAGATCCTGCAACCTCTCCAAGCGAGCCGCAGTCCCAGCCCACTGCTGAGGCTCCGCGAGGCTCTCTCGTGGTTATCCGGCCTGATGGAACCGAAGGGGCAGTGGTTCCCCTTTCCTTGACCACTAAGATCGGCCGAGACACGGGAGGCCCGTTCGCGGGAGATTTCTACCTGTCCCCGCAGCACGCGACCTTCCGTTTTTCAGGAAGCGATTTGATGGTAACCGATGAGGATAGTCTCAATGGAATCTATGTGCGCATAGAGCGCGAAACACCAGTGGAGCTTGCCGCGGGGAGTATCTTTCGAATCGGTCAGGAAATTATCCGCTTCGATCCTATCGCTTCTCGAGTTGCCCCAGAGGGGGTTGAGATTATGGGGAGCCCCAATCCCGGTTACCTTGGAAGAATTAGCCTGGTTGTGGGTCGCGATACCTTCGGGAACTCATTCTGCATTCCATCTGAGGGAATGCACCTGGGCCGCGAGCGGGGTGATATTGTATTTCCAGAAGACGGCTACGTTTCCGGTTTGCACTGCCGGCTGCACGGTGACGGGGGCCGGATGTGGCTCACAGACTGCGGTAGCTCCAACGGAACGTTCTTGCGCGCCAGTCGAGAATTCGATCTGCGTAGTGGAAGTTTGATCTTGATGGGTCAGCAGCTGTTCCGAGTAGAGTACTAAAGCAGAGCTCCGGAGCCCATGAGTGGGCTCCCTCGGGTGGTCTGTAGGTCCCTCGGCAATCGAACTAAGTGGTTCACGGAGACTCACCTAAAGATGGTGACGTAAAAGAAACGCTCTACTGGTCTGCAAAATCGCCGGAAACACGTCCGAGTCGTTCCAGCAAGAATCGATCGATGTGTCGACGTACTGTATCAGGCTGCTCAACCACTGCCGCGTGGCTGCCCTCAGGGATCATCGTAAGCTCTGAATTGGGGATGAGGCTTGCCATGCGTTGGGCGCGTTCCGGTGGCGAGAAGGTGTCCCGCTCGGCGGCGATGACCAAGGTCGGCACGTTGATTTGCTCTAGGAGATCCTCGGCTGAATGCTCGCCGGCACATTCAAGCATGGAGAGAAATAGTTTAGGCCCCATGGAGGCGACGTGGCTCCAATAGGCGCGAAAGTCGTCTTCACGGATCGCGAAGCGATCTACCTCTCCACTCAATCGGGCAATGCGATAAGCGAGGCCTGCGGGAACTCTTCCCCAGATGGCTCTTGCGATGCCTAAGTGATGATCCACGGCCTTGATGATTGTGGGCAAGGCGTGCTTCAAGCGGTCGCTATTGTGAAAATGGCTGGTGACCTGACCATAGCTGCCGCAACAGAGAATAAGCGCTGCGACTGATTCTGGCTGCGATCGATAAAATTCGAGAGCTACCTGCGTGCCCATCGAATGACCGATCAGCACGGCCCGACCAGCGCCGACGTGCTCGAACACGGTAACTGCGTCCTCCGCCAAAACCGGTATCTCTACTTTGGAGGGATCTGCAGGCAGCCCGCTTCGGCCATGACCGCGGTAGTGCCAGTGAATCACTCGATGCGTCTGAGCTAAGTGGGGGAGCAGATATCGCCAGGCGAACCCGTCGCAGCCGATTCCATCAAACATCATCAAAGGTGGACCGCTGCCCCTCGCACACCAATAAATCTTGGTGCCGTCTTGAGCGGTTACAAATCCTTCTCTAGGCTCGTTTGGAACTCGCTCTTCTAGTTCCACTCTGCTTACCGAGCCTTGAGCGCACTTATTTGTTTGTGGTATCAAACTCGTCCGATGACTGCGACTCTGCATCGTTCGTGTCGGGAATATCATTCACCGAGGGGAGCTTTCTTATCTCCTGTATGCCGATTTTCACACAACGTTGCACGATCCAAGAAAGAGACCGATCGAGGCGCGCAGCTTCATGCTGGATTTCCTGAAGCATCGACTCAGGAAAGTACAGGCTTTGTTTTCGCTTATCTGTTCCGGCCATGACGACGATGCCCTCCTCGCTTTTCTGCTGTCTCATCTCTCTGCTGCGATGTACCCCTTCGTCGCAGAGCACCGACTAGTGTGAACGACAGTAATACAACACGAGGCGTATTGCATTCATGAAACGAACGCGAAGGAAAAGTATGTGGCAGTTGGTAGGCGTTTGCTCACGTTGGTGGAGGACGAGTGCATACCTTTTCGTGTCTCTATTCGCCTTGGTCGGAGTAGCTCAGGCGATTCCTGAATCGGAGAGTCCCTTTCGGAATCTTGGTATCTTCGCGCGAGTTCTCGCGCACATCGAGCGTTCCTACGTAGAGGAAGTTGATCAGGACGCTCTGATCTATGGGGCCATCCGAGGATTGATGTCGACTCTTGATCCGCACAGTCTGTTTATGGATCCCGAAGAGTATCGTTTATTGACAAGCGATACTCAGGGACGATTCGGCGGCATCGGTGTCGAGATTCATGTTCAGGACGGCTATCTCGTCGTTGTAGGTCTTGTTGACGATGGACCCGCTCAAGAAGCAGGGATGCGCGAGGGGGATCGTTTTCTCCGTATCGATGGGCTCGGAGCGCGGGATCTACAAATCGCTCAGGCTGTTCGCCGCGTGAGGGGGGAGCCAGGAAGCACGGTCCAGGTGACCATCAGGCGGGAAGGCCATGAACGCGATCTCGAGTTTAATCTCACTCGAGAGGTCATAAAGGTCGAACCGATAGAAGCCAGCGTGATCCCAGATCGAGTGCTTTATTTGAAGGTTAAAGCTTTTCAGGAGGGCAGCACGGAGCAGCTCCGCCAGGCCATCGACGTGGCGTTGGCATCGACATCTCAAGATCTCTCCGGGGTTCTTCTAGACCTTCGCAACAACCCTGGTGGGTTGCTCTCGGAAGCTATTTCGATGAGTGACGTGTTTCTATCCAGCGGAACGATCGTGTCCACGCGAGGTCGAGATGGAATACCGATCGACACGGTCACCGCTTCGCAGTTGGATACCGCTCCGCCATGGCCGATGGTGGTTCTGGTCAATGGCTATTCGGCAAGCGCGGCTGAGATCGTCGCGGGAGCGCTGCAGGACCATGGGCGAGCCGTATTGGTGGGGACACGCAGTTTCGGTAAGGGAAGCGTGCAGAACATCATCGAGTTGCCGGGGGGAAGTGCGATGAAGCTCACGGTCGCTCGCTACTACACTCCAAGCGGGCAGTCCATCCAGGCGCAAGGTATCGAACCTGACGTCCGGGTCGAGCAGTTTGACACTCGGGAACTGATCGACGCTCGCCGTGATGTCCATCCACTGATCCGTGAGGAGTCCCTAGAAGGGCACCTTGATGCAGATGCGTCACGCAGGCCTGAGTTGCCGGCCCGCGGGCAGCCCCGCCTGGTTCCTGAATCCGTACCCAGCGAAGTCTTTTCAAGTGATTTCCAAGCAAGAATAGCCCATCAGACGTTGCGGGGATTGCAGATTCACCAGCAAGGGCGCTCCGATTCATCCCAATAACGGGCTGACAGATAGAGCAGCCTCATTGAGCTGGAGTTTGGCTCATGGCCCTTTCCAGGGTAACGAACTGAACTTCCGAGTTGTTCTCGGAAGATTTGCGGCTGGTCTCGACTAGCTCTGAATGATCCAGTTTCGGAAACAGAGTGTCCCCCTCCACGACTCTACCTATTTCCGTAAGCCATATTTTTGTCGTCCAGGGTAATGCTCGCTCGTACACGGCGGCCCCACCGATCACGATAGGAAACATGTCTAGATTTTGCGCTGCGGCCACTGCAGATTCGAAGCTAGAGTGCACCGTGCAGCCCGGAGCACGGAAGGACGATTTTCCAGAAATTACGTGGTTGTCTCGGTTTGGTAGTGGGCGCCCAATGCTCTCGTATGTTTTGCGTCCCATGATGATCGAGTGCCCTAGGGTGACTCTTCGGAAATGACGTAGGTCTTCCGGGTAGTGCCAGGGCAATTGACCCTGATCGCCGATCACTCGATTGACACTCATCGCGACGATGAGGCCTAGCTGCGCGCGATCAAACGGCAACGGGAGCCTTGATACGGGGGTGAGGATGATAGTCCGTCAGTTCAAAATGCTCGTAGCGAAACTCGAACATATCGCGAATCTCGGGGTCCAGCCGGATCTTCGGGAGCGCTCGAGGTTCCCGGCTGAGTTGTTCCTCGGCCTGGTCAAGATGGTTTTCGTATAGGTGCACATCACCGAAAGTATGTATAAAACGTCCCGGAACTAAGCTGCAGACTTGCGCTATCATCGTTGTGAGCAGCGCGTAGCTGGCGATGTTAAAGGGAACCCCTAGAAAGATATCCGCGCTTCTTTGGTAAAGCTGGCAATCAAGACGATCCCCGCGCGCATAGAATTGAAAGAGGGTATGACAGGGCGGCAAGGCCACCTGCTCAGTCTCCCGAGGATTCCAACCGGTCACGATCAGCCGTCGGCTTGAGGGAATCTCTTTAATCTGCCGGACCACACGGGTGATTTGGTCGCATCCGTCCGGCTGATAAGAGCCGTCACTGTTTTGTGTCGCCCCGAAGTTACGCCATTGATGCCCGTAAATCGGTCCTAAGTCCCCCTCTTTTCGATCGAATCGTGCGCACTGCTCTTCGCTGGCCCACTCGTCCCAGATCGTGACGCCTTGACGCTGCAGCGAAGCTACATGTGTTTCACCTCGAAGAAACCAGAGCAGTTCATGGACGATTGAAGGAAGATGAACTTTTTTGGTCGTGAGCAGTGGGAAGCCGTCTTGCAGGTCCAAACGCAACTGTTCACCAAATAGGCTCCGCGTTCCGGTTCCTGTTCGATCCTCGCGGGCTTCTCCCTCTTGCATTATTTTTGCAAGGAGTTTTAGGTAACTTCTCATCCGTCCTCATCGATTTGAGCTTTCCCGTTGTACTCTAGCCCCACGTGAGTTCAACGCTGAGCATCACGATGAGCTCCAAAGTAGGCGAGTGGCTCGGTGTGTTTGGCGTCTGTTGGACCTCCTTTGCCTAGACTCAGGGAAGGTTGCTCAAAAATTGTCCTTGATACGGACCGCGTGCTTTTCTCGGATTGTGGAGTTCCGGGCGTCATCCGTCCTCGCACTGCTCGCTCCCCTTTTGTCGGGAGTGGCCACCTGCGATCGGGAAGAGTCTCGTCAACTGGCCGACGTGACCGAGTCAGCCAAAGCCTACGTCTCGCACTTTTATTGGTTTGAACGATGGGCGCGTCGCAGTGTCGCTGCAGCTCCAGCTCGGCTCAATCGAGACAGCGTTCTCGAAACGCTTTTTGCTCCAGTGCGTCGAGATGACACTCCCTTGGCAATCTGGGTACAGCAAGGAACCCATGTGGGTGACCATCTTTTCTTTCGCACCAAAAAGCCGATGCCTCCTCAGTCCGTTGCATGGTTGATGTTACGCGAACGGTTTGCTGGACTTCGAGTAGCTTCAGCTCTGGTGCCGGATGGCCGTGTATCTCGCCGGCCTCCAAATGTTGAGGCGATTTTGCTCTCCCGCTCCCAACCATCTCGAGATAGTGTCGAGCTCACGGTGACCATCGCCTACCCGGTCGTGACGGCGCCGACTATCGTACTTCAGTAGGCGATTCCAGGTGAATCAGTTGCAAGCTGACTGCCTCAGTACTGTCGTCGATTTGGCATCCAATAATTTTTGCAGCTCCTGAAGTTGCTAAAAAGCAGCTGTCCGAAGAAATTCCCAGCTCGACTGCTCTCCCGTCGTCTCCAGGTACGATTTGAGAGCGTTGGTGATCTCCGAACGCTTCCAATGTTTCTGCGGTTACAGTGCAGATGATCGGTTGGTACCGCTGAGCCACTGAGGGGTGGAATAGGTTTTCGGCGCCAGCACCGCTAGGGTCCGTCGTGCACGCGGTAAGAATTCGGCTCAGGCTCGAAGTGAGCGCAAGGCGGCTGTGGCTCTCCTCGATCGATGCGATTCCTCGTGACCCTAAGACCCAAAGAGCGACGGCGCTCAGTAGGCAAAGGCCAAGGCAGCCGAAGCCTACGCCGAGTAGAATCTTAATCTTCCCCTGATCGCTGCCGGACCGACCGTCGGACGGTGGAAGGTCTGCCGCGCTAGAGCTGTGTAGTAAGCTGGTCGGCGGCTCGAAACCTGGAGCGTTTCGGTTGACGGACTGTTCTGCGACAACCTTGTCTCTAGGTGGCGATGTAGCCAGACTTTCGTGCGCTAGGAGGGGCGTGCCCGAGGACATTGAGGCATCAGCAGTGTGAGATGGATCGGCATTCGATGATCCGGTTTGTGCAGCAGGTTCAACTTCTGCAACGGCTGAGGAGGGTATCGCCGACAGCGGCTCATCGGCCCTGCTCGGCTCATCGGCCCTGCTCGGCTCATCGGCCCTGCTCGGCTCATCGGCTCCGCCTGCCGCATTTGAAGGAGGTTCCGGTGCAATCATCGGCCCGAGCATGGTTTGCTGAAAGGCGATGTCGCGCTTCTTCGAGGACGGTTGCGTCATGCCGCCGCTGGATGTTCCAGGGCCGAACGCCCCCGCAGCCGATGGAGACTCCTTAGGTGGTGTGCTCGTACCCGTCCCAAATGCTGTGCTCGCAGACGCGGTGGAATCGCCGCTCGCCTCGCCGATGGATGCCTTGTTCCCTGACGGTGCTGGCGGCACCTGCATGCCACTCATCATCATCGTTCCCTTGAACTTGGCCGATTTCTTGCTGCTTTTCAGCACCGTGTTGCAGGACACGCATCGTTCAGCTTCGTCAGTATTGGGCGTACCACATTTGGGGCAAAAAACGGTCACGGGTCTCCTCCGACCGCCAACCTGACGTGCCGTTTCTCTCGCCGGGAGCGTCACGGTTTGGGCGACGCGCCCTACGTTATCGTCTGAGCGCGCGCCTGGGAAGCCTTCTCGCATCGCTTCCTGCTTCGCGTTGGAATATTCCCCGAAGACCCCTCAAGGGATTCCTTGACAGACGCATCGACCGAGCCTAGCGTCTGCGCCGGCTCCTTCACACGATCATTCTTCAATCTTTAGTGTAATCGATGCAACCCATGGCCTTTGCCCTGTCCCCAGCTCGGGAACAACAGATCGCCCTGCTCCTCGAACGATATCCGACAAAACGGGCTGCATGCCTCCCGGTCTTGTGGTTGTGTCAAAGGGAGCACGGATGGATTAGTCCTGAGGTGATTGTCTTCGTAGCGGAGCGATTGGATTTGTCGACAGCGGTCGTCAAAGGCGTCGTCACCTTCTACACGATGTTTTTCGAGCACCCGGTTGCTCCGAACGTAGTGTGGGTATGTCGCACACTCTCATGCGAGCTCAGGGGAGCGAAAGCCATCCAGGAACACCTTGAAAACCGTCTTAAGTGTAAAGTCGGGGGGACAAGTGAAGATGGCAAATTCACCTTGCTCAAGGCGGAATGCCTGGCTGCGTGCGGCCAAGCCCCGATGATTCAAATCAACGACAAGTATTTCGAGAATCTCAGTCTTCAAGAGCTTGACGACATTATCGACAGCGTGGAACGCGAGACCGAGCTTCCAACTGCGTCGCTAGCGAACGAGACTCCCGCTCAGAATCACGGAGCTTCTCCATAGACCCACGACTACGGTCGATAAACTCGAAGGGACATGCTGTGGATGACTTCAAGCCAATTTTAACAGCCCGTTACGGTGTTGAGAACAATCAGGCGATTTCGGTTGCGGAGCAACACGGGGTTTACTCCGTTGCGCGTCGTGCTTTGACCGAGATGACGCCAGGGCAAATATTGGAGCAGGTCAAGGCTGCTTCGATTCGAGGTCGAGGTGGCGCCGGATTCCCCGCGGGCGTGAAATGGGGTTTTCTCAGACCGCAGGAGGGCCAGTCGGTCTATCTGGTGCTCAATGGCGATGAATCTGAGCCCGGAACCTTCAAGGATCGCACCTTGATGACCCGAGATCCCCACCGTCTCATCGAAGGTATCCTCTGCTCTTGCTACGCGATCGGTGCACACACTGCATACATCTACGTGCGCGGTGAACTCGCTGCAGCCATCGATGTCCTCGAAGCAGCCCTGAAAGAAGCTCGCGCCGCCGGATATGTTGGCGCACGTCCTTTCGGTCAGGACTTCCCTATCGAAGTGTGGACACATAGCGGAGCTGGGGCGTACATCTGCGGTGAAGAGACTGCGCTCCTAAACTCGCTCGAAGGTCGCCGAGGAGAGCCTCGCTACAAACCTCCGTTTCCAGCCAATAAGGGAGTTTTCGGTCAGCCGACCATAGTGAACAACATCGAGACCATTCAGTCGGTGCCCGACATCCTAGACATGGGGGGTGACGCATGGGCCAGTCTTTCACGACTCGAACGTGACGGGGGGACAAGGCTGTACGGGATTAGCGGTCACGTCAAAAAGCCGGGTGTGTACGAGGCTCCGGTCGGTATTACGATGCGAGAGCTCATTTACGGTCTTGGTGGCGGCATGCTTCATGACGATCGCGCGCTCAAGGCCGTGATTCCCGGAGGCTCATCAACGCCCGTTTTGAGGCCCGACCGAAAGGTGCGAGCAAACAAAAAGGACCATCCGCTTCACCAGTGGCACGGGCTAAGTGAGATTGACGTTCCTATGGGGGTTGATACCTATCGTGCTCTCGGCACCATGTTAGGAACGACCTGTGCCATCGTGATGGATGAGAGCGTGAGCATGGTGGAAGCCTGCCGAAACTTGATGCGCTTCTACAAGCACGAGTCGTGCGGCCAGTGCACACCATGCAGGGAAGGTGGGGGCTGGCTTGTCGACGTGCTCGATGGTTTGTGCTCCGGGACAAACCGACCCGAGGACGTGGAGTTGCTGGTGGATATCGCCAACAACATGATGGGTAATACCATCTGCGCCTTTGCTGAAGGAACCGCCATGCCACTGCTGGGCTTCGTTCGTCAGTTCCCTGAAGAGTTTTCCGCTGCTGCCCAGTCTGGATTGCCTAAATCGACTCGGCTTGATGACAGCACGAGAGCACTTCTTGGGAGTGCAGCGTGAGCATCTCAGCAAGCGCGCTCTTTTGGTTTAGTTCCGTACTCGCAGTCGTCGGTGCAATTTGGACCGTAGCAGCCTCTAGACCTCTCAGAGCCTGTATGGGCCTTCTCACCCACATCCTCTCGTTGGCTGCCCTTTACCTGACGCTTCAGGCGGAAATGCTAGCTGCAATCCAGCTTCTCGTATACGCCGGAGCCGTGGTTGTGCTGTTCATATTCGTCATCATGCTGATCGGGCCCTCCGCCGGCACCGTTCCGTTTGAAGATGGCACCTCCTTTGGTTTGAATCGACTCGTGCTCCGAAGCTTGGCTGGGACCCTTGCGGCAATGGCGTTTTTGCCGATCCTCATGGCGGTGACCACGTATGACCCCGCTCCACCATCTGTAGAGCTCTGTAGAACGACTGACTGCGTCGACCTCGGCTCGGTGGATGGTGTGGGTCAAGCGCTTTTTACAAACGCGATCATTCCGTTTTTGGTAGTAGCGCTCACCCTAACGGTTGCGGTGGTAGGCGCCTTGGCCATGGCGCGAGGGCGAACTCCCGAAGAAATCACTGAAGCAAAGCGCAGAAGAGCAGAGAGGGAGGCACGCGCAGCACGCGGCCAAGGTAAGACTTCAGTGGCAGAAGTTGTCGCGTAGGGGAGGCAGAAGTCGTCGCAAAGCGCTCCTTGGAAACCATGGCACAACACCACGGCCAAGGTGCGCTAAAGTTTTATCAAGCAGCGCGAAAATACATCGATGCCGCGAGGCTTGCTCGTATTCATCGGTTGACCTAGTCGTTGATTTTGTGCACTAAAGGCGCTGATTCTCAGCAAGAGCGAGCTTAGTTACAGCGGGTTCTCTTAAGCGCGCTTCGCCCCTGAGAGTTCGCGCATCGTTCCTCAAGAAGATAACGGAGCAGTGAAAGGTGGAAATCGGTCTCGGTGAATACATCGGCCTCTCGTGCATCCTGTTCGGGATTGGTACGGTGGGATTTCTTATCCGTCGCAATATCCTCGTTCAGCTCATGAGTATCGAACTCATGCTCAATGCGGTGAATGTTGCGCTGGTCAGTTTCAACCGCTGGCATCCGGGCACACTGGGCGATTTTGACCATTCTGGTCAGGTGTTCGCCTTTTTCGTGATCGCGGTGGCTGCGGCGGAGGCCGCGGTAGGCTTGGCCATCGTCCTAAGTCTCTTCCGACTTAAAAAGAGTGTGGCGAGCGATCTGGTCGATCAGCTCAGATACTAAACCCTAAAGGAATCGACGGCAGAGATGGAACTCGGCTTTGACGCATCGCGCAGTTTACTCTGGATAGTTTTGCTTCCCCTTGCCGGGGCGGTCATCAACGGCATTTTTGGTCGCTTTGCGGAACGTCGACTGGTAAGCGCCGTCGCGCTAGGTTCGGTGGCCGGCGCCTTTTTGCTGGCGTTGTTCGCCTTTTCCCGACTGGTGCTCGCAAGGGTCGGAGGAGAAGAGGGCGCTCGCATCGCGTATACGGCATACGAGTGGTTTTCGCTCACGCTCCCCGCAAATCCCGCAGCGGGGCAGTCTAGCGTTGCAATACCCATTCATATTCGCTTCGTGATGGATTCGCTTTCCGGAGTGATGACTTTAGTCATCACGGGCATTGGCCTACTGATCCATCTCTACAGCGTCGGCTACATGAGCGAAGACAAAGGGCTTGCGCGTTTCTTCGCATACCTAAATCTCTTCATGGCCTCGATGCTGATCTTGGTGCTCGCCAGCAACGTGCCCCTTATGTTTGTTGGCTGGGAGGGGGTTGGACTTTGTTCCTACCTGTTGATTGGATTTTGGTTCGACACACCGGCGTACGCAGCGGCAGGTCGTAAGGCTTTTGTCGTCAATCGAATCGGCGACTTTGGGGTGCTGCTGGGCATGTTTGTCTTGGCTGGATTTGTCGCGGTTCAGTTCTCGGGATCCTCACCGACAACGGTAGCTGCGTTCGAGTTTGAAGTAATCAACCAGGCTGCGTCCCGCATGCACACTGCTCTGCCCTTCACCGTGTTTGGGATCGGTGGTTCGGTAGCCACGGTAGCCGGTCTTTTCCTTTTTCTTGGATGCACCGGTAAAAGTGCTCAATTGCCGCTCTACGTGTGGCTCCCCGACGCGATGGCGGGCCCGACTCCGGTTTCTGCGCTCATCCACGCTGCAACTATGGTCACGGCCGGTGTCTACCTGTGCTGTCGGTTGTCTCCGGTCTTTCTACAAAGCTCGACCGTGCTTGCGACGATCGCCATTGTTGGCTCACTTACCGCACTCATGGCTGCAACCATTGCGGTTGTCCAGACCGATATGAAGAAGATTTTGGCGTACTCCACGGTAAGTCAACTCGGGTTTATGTTTGCAGCCGTAGGTGTGGGCGCGTTCGGAGCTGCGATTTTTCACGTTTTTACCCATGCGTTCTTCAAAGCGTGTCTCTTTCTCGGCGCTGGTTCCGTGATGCATTCGGTTGGCGCTCATGGTGACGCGGATGTGCGTAAACTGGGAGGGCTTAAGCACTACATGCCGACGACCCGCTGGACGTTCCTTCTGAGCTGTCTCGCGATCGCAGGCGTCCCGCTGACGAGCGGTTTCTTTTCGAAAGATGCGATCTTACACGGTGCGCTCACGATGACCCTGGTGCCTGGAGGTGGCTTGCTCGTTGGCGGCCTGGTCTTTGCCCTTTTGGCGGTCGCCGCGACGCTAACCGCGTTCTACATGTTTCGTCTCTATTTCCTGACGTTCGAGGGGTCGTACCGGAGCGCGGAAGCAGAATCCGAAGCGCATCACTCTGACCACCACCACGATGGCGAGGCCCATGCCTACGACCCCCATCCTCACGAGTCGCCGATGACGATGACGATTCCGCTGATGGTGCTCGGTGTGGGCGCAGTTGTGGTCGGCTATCTGAACCTCGATCCGCTGGTGCATCTTGTGACCCACGACCTTCACTTGAACTACTGGGAACACTGGCTGGATCCCGCGGTGGCAAATCTGAGTGCGGCATCCCTCCCTGGCGTAGACCACGAGCCCACATGGTTCGGTTATTTGGCTGCAGGAGTCGGTACCTTGGCCATGATCACCGGAGTGTATACGTCTTACCGCTTCTACATCATCGGTGGAGGAGCACCTGCCGAAAAAATTGCGTCTTTAGTGCCCAGACTGCACCGCTTCCTATTCGAAAAATGGCGCGTAGACGAGTTTTACGGATTTGTCATCGTTCGGCCCATGAAAGAGCTCGCCAAGGTCGCTGGCTCGATGGATCTCACTTTCGTAGACGGGGTCTTAACCAAGCTCAGCAGTTCAAGCGTCAGACTCCTAGGCTGGCTGTCCGTGAGGATTCAAAGCGGAGCTATCTACGTTTATGGGGCGTTTATGGCGCTCGGGATTGTGTTTTTGACCTGGTGGTTCTTGCAGCCGCACCCACAGCTCTTGGTCACTTCGCAGCAACGTTCTGCTCGTTTCGAGGTCAGTCCCGGTGCCGGCTACGAGTACCGCTGGGATATCAATTCCGACGGCGTTTATGAAACGGGTTGGAACAACGACAAGCTTGCGGTCGAATATGAGTTCGGCGCTAAGGACCCGTTTCACCACGTGCTGGTACTCAGTCATCAGACCGTTCAGCCCGGCAGAGCAGGGCGAGGGCGGAGCGTCTCGGTGATGCGTCAAGATCTCGAGCACGGCGGAAGTTTCGTCTTGCCTGCAAGCGTTCTTCCGACTGGCTGGCAGCGTCGAGATGACTCCGGTGAAGTCCTGGACGGTCCAACTCCTGCTTTTGAGATCGACGGTTCCGGTGTGCTTCGAGTCCTGCCGAACTCGGCCCAGCTCCGCGTCAATGGTCGACCGGTTACGGAGAAAACCATGTTGGATCCGGGTTCAACGCTCACCGTGGGTTCGCTAGTCATTCAGGTTGCCATGAGGATCAGTGCCACGGTTGAAGTTCGAAACGTCTACGGCAAGACGTCGTCCGCCCGCGCCGACGCGGATCTGGTGCTTCGCCGGCCTTTTCAGATTCCCAGGCAGCCGACGGTTTCGAAACTAACTCTGCCGGAATCGGCGAAAGGCTCGGAGTTGCAGTGATGAACGATGCGCTACTGACATGGTTGGTGCTTCTGCCCTTGATCGGGGCGCTTATCGTAGGTTTTACCCCGCGACAGTGGGTAACGGGAATACGAACGGTCAGCGTCGCCTGGATGCTGCTCACGTTCGCGGTTTCACTCACGCTGCTCACCGAGAACTTCGCTGAAGGGCCAGGCGCGGCCGACATGAAGTTTGTTCAACATCTCCCGTGGATCCCCTCATTGGGCATCTCCTACAAAGTTGGGGTGGACGGACTCTCACTCTGGTTGGTGCTCCTGACAACCGCACTCACCCCGATCTCGCTTTACGCTTCATGGACGAGTATCGATACGAAAATCAAAGAGTATGCGATCTGCTTTTTGGTCCTTGAAGCTGGAATGCTTGGCGCTTTTGTCGCGCTAGATGTCTTCCTCTACTACGTTTTTTGGGAATTAATGCTGGCGCCGATGTACTTCATCGTCGGTATCTGGGGCGGCAAAGATCGAGTCTATGCCGCAGTAAAGTTCTTTTTGTACACGATGGTCGGCAGTCTTCTCATGCTGGTCGCCATCCTCTACCTCGTCTCCGTATACCATGAGCTTTCCATGGCGCAGGGACTTGCCGAGTCCTATTCTTTTGAGCTCTCGGAGCTTTCACGAGTGGTGTTGCCGTTCGAGGTTCAAGTCTGGCTTTTTGCAGCCTTCGTGCTCGCATTCGCCATCAAAGTTCCGATGTTTCCGTTTCATACTTGGCTCCCGGACGCTCACGTTCAGGCGCCTACCGGGGGATCGATCGCACTCGCCGCGGTGATGCTCAAGCTCGGTACCTACGGGTTTCTGCGCTTTGCCATTCCATTATTTCCTCTAGCGGCGGTTCGCGTTGGCCCGTCGCTCGCGGTTCTTGCGGTTGTGGGCATTATCTACGGAGCCTACTGCGCCTGGGTGCAGCGCGATGTGAAGAAACTGGTCGCCTACAGCTCCGTGAGCCACATGGGGTTTGTGGCACTAGGTATTTTTGCGCTCACCCAGCACGGCGTCAGCGGAGCCATTCTTCAAATGCTCAACCATGGCGTGTCTACGGGGGCGCTCTTCATTCTCGTGGGCGTCATCTACGAGCGACGACACACCCGGGAGTTGGATGCTTTTGGGGGCCTCGCGCGCGTGATGCCCTGGTACACGCTCGTATTTGTGATCGTCACGATGAGTTCGATAGGACTGCCCGGCACCAACGGGTTTGTCGGAGAGTTCATGATACTGAGCGGCACCTTCATGGCGGAAAGGCTGCAGCCGTGGTCCGCGACCTTTACTTTTTTTGCGGCCACCGGGGTTGTTTTAGCAGCCATCTACATGCTTCACGCTGTCCTGAGGATCTTCTGGGGGCCGGTGCGGCATGAGGTAAACAATGCCCTCGTCGATCTGACGTCTCGGGAGTGGCGAGTCTTGGCTCCACTCTTGGTGCTCATCTTTTGGGTCGGTTTCTACCCGGCTACCTTCCTCGACCGAATGAATCCTTCGGTTACGCGCTATCTCAACGAGGTCACAACACGGGCAACCGATCAGACGTTTGACGATACGCAGCGTTTGCTTCCGACGATCGACTCGGGGGCGATCGCACTGAGCGGAGAAAAAAACCAATGAGTATCTGGCTTGCGATGTCCCCTCTGCTGACGATCGCTATCGGTGGCATGGCGGTGATGATGCTCGACTCGTTCTTTCGAGAGAACACCGAGCTGGCTGCGTTCACGACCGTCGTGCTGCTCGTCTCTATGGGACTTTCATTGGCGTTGTGGTTCGGGGGTGGTCCGGTGGATATGCCTCCGATCGTTTCTGGCTATCTAGCGACCGACAAGATGGGGCTTCTTTTTGACGTCCTCATATGCGGCGGAGGAGCGCTCTCGACGTTGCTCGCCGGTGGCTACCTTGCTGAGCACGACCTGGAGCGGGGCGAGTTCTACGTGCTGACGCTCTTCAGTGCGTTCGGCGCGATGGTGCTCGCTAGGTCTGTCGATTTGCTTTCCCTATTTCTCGGTCTCGAGACGATGTCCCTCGGCGTGTACGCGCTTGTTGGATTTCGACGCACCAGTAGCCGCTCGGTGGAAGGTGCGGTGAAGTACTTTCTGCTCGGTTCCTTCGCGGCCGCGATTCTCTTGTTCGGAGGTGCCTTACTCTACGGCGCAACGGGACACACCAACTTCGAAGAGATCGGCAAGGTGATCGCGGCAGGTGAAGCCGAGGTAGCTCTGGTTTCTGTAGCGATATTGATGCTGATTGCTGGGCTCGCCTTTAAAGTGAGCGCGGTTCCTTTCCACATGTGGACACCAGACGCCTACGAGGGAGCGATCACACCCGCGACGAGCTTTATGAGCGTTGCGGTGAAGTCGGCGGCGTTCGCCGTTTTACTCAGGGTTCTCCTGGTGTGCTTCGGTGATGAGGTGTTGCGAAACGCATATACGGGCTGGCCGCCTGTGATCGCTGCCTTCGCGGCAGTGACCATGGTGTATGGGAATCTGGCGGCGCTCGGTCAGCAAAGCGTGAAGCGCATGTTGGCTTATTCCTCTATCGCTCACGCAGGTTACGTGCTCGTTGGTGTGTGTGCTGCGTCTAAAGGATATGTCGATACGGGCCGCACTCTCGAAGTTGGCTCGCAGTCTGCACACGTTCTGGTGAACACCGGTATGAGTTCGGTGATGTACTATTTGATGGCCTACACGGTGTCGAACGTGCTGGTTTTTGGCTCGCTTATTCTGGTGGGTAGCCGAGGAAAAGAAGCGGTGTCCTATGAGGATTTGGCCGGGGTAGGGCGGAGGCATCCGATGGTTGCCGTGCCGTTTGTTCTCGGTGTTCTATCGCTTATGGGCTTTCCACCGACTGCGGGGTTTGTGGGTAAGTATTACGTATTTCAAGCAGCTGTCTCGGCCGGGGGCGGCATGGTCTGGCTTGCGGTGATAGGGGTGCTCTCCAGTGCCGTCGGCGCGTACTACTATCTGCGTGTCCTTGTATTCATGTTCATGAAGGAACCTCAGACCAATGCCCCGGTGGCGATTCCGATGCGCTCCGGCTCGGTAGTGCTTGCGCTTTTGGTTTCAGGCTATTTCGTATTGAAGATGGGTATTACGCCCGCTTCCTATTTGCAGTTCGCAATCGAAGCAGCCCGGCAGCTGGTCGCCTAACGCTGGCTGCAAATACAGCGCTGGCGTCGAGTAACCTGAGACTTACCCTGATCACGAAGAGCGCGGGAGGGTAAGTCGCCCTGAGGTTTATCCGCAAGTCTGGGGTTTGTTCGCAAATGGAACGATGAGGCTAAGCAAAGAATGGCTAATTAGAGAACGGCTGGGTAAAGAACGGTTAGGCAAAGAAAAGAATGGCTACTGACTGCAGATGCCAGATCATCAAACTTATGTAGACACCGAATGCCGTGACTGCACCCGCTTGCGCAATTGGAAGTCGTGAGTACCGCTCCATGATCAACACCCCAGCGGACACCATGGTCAACTTCGTGATCCCAAAGAGTCCTGGATGAATGTCCAGCATCACCGCCATGAGCGGGTTCGCCTCTTCGGCGAGATCCAACGTCACAAGACCTACGGTTAATGCCAAGTCGATAAGATTAAAGATCATGACTGCGCCGAGCACTCGGGTCACCCAGGACGGGCGGCGGAGTTCTAAGATGTCCATGCTTTACCTTTCGTGAAGTGCCTGAGCGTGTGTTCGGCCGAACGAAATTAGGTGTAGCAGAGGGGTACAAGAAATCACTTGTAGGCGATTTCAGCAGAGGGACTGCTCGGTAATCACTCGATGTTTTCTCTGAATTCGGTTTCCGGGAATCACGAGTAAACGCCGAGGCCGGTCTGCCGGTAGCGCGTCGAAAGCGTCTTTCCAGTGACGGAATCTGCCGCCTGCCCGTACCGCTCTTAGGACTGCCTCCCCCTCAGCGGCTCCTCCTTGAGCGAGAACGTACTCGATCCAAGCCCAGCGCGCGCTGGTAGCCCGAAGGTCTACGCAGCCTTTTAAGCCTTTTCGGAGTCGTTTGAGTCGGTCCTCCACCGTTTGAATTCCGGCGAAGGTGGCGCCGTCCAGCGGGGTATTGCGCTTGGCAACGAAAGGAGCGATGCCCATCGCGATGGGAACGATTCGAGACAGTTTCCTACCAAAATCGATCAGTTCGTCGATGTCTTCAGTGGTTTCGGTGGGAAGTCCGACCATCATATAGATTTTCAGTTTTTCTAGTCCGTGCGCGCGGACGAGCTCGGCGGCGCGGGTCAGTTCGTTTTCGCGAGCTCTGCGCTGGATCATGGTGCGAAGCCTTTGGCTGGCCCCATCGCTAGCCGTGGTGAGCGAGCGGTTGCCGGCTTTTTTTAGCGCGGCTACGAGTGGATCGCTCAGCCGGTCTGCACGCAATGAGGAAAGGCTGACCCTGCGGTTCTCCTCAGCCAGGCTTGCAACGATTTCGATGATCTTCGGATGATCGGTGACGGCTGCGCCCACCAATCCAACTTTGCGCGCGCTCTCTGGGATGAGCTCGAAGATGCGCTCAGGAGTCACCGTGCGCATGCCGCCATTCGTGCTCCGTCGCATCACGCAATAACTACATCCCCGATGGCAGCCTCTCTCAGGCTCGATCAGGAACATATTGGAGAGCTCCGTATTTGGAGTGCGAATACAGGAGTAGGCGGGGAGCGTGGAATCGTCTGCCCGACCGATGGGTGGCATTCGGTCCCCGTGTAGGCTGGGCACAAAGCAGCTGTCGATATGGTCGGCGAGGCTACGTAAAGCCTCTTCATATCCTCCACTATCGAACAAAATGTCGAGTGCTTCGTGGATCGTCTGATCGGCCTCGCCCATAAGTACCGCGTCTACAAATGGAGCAAGCGGAAGCGGGTTGGAAAATGTGAGAGGGCCTCCAGCGAGGATAAAGGGGTGTCGGCCCGTTCGCTCGGAACGGAGCGCAGGAACTCCTGCTGCCTCCAGCGACTCCACCAGTCCAGCGATTTCAAGTTCGTAGGCTACGGATACCGCAATGATCGGATAGTCGCCCACCGCTCGTCTTCCCTCGTAGGTGAGCAGCGGCGACCCTGTTTTGTCTTCGGGCAGAAACGCACGATGCGCTGCACGACCTGGGCTCTCGTTGATCTGTCGGTATATGGACTGATAACCGAGCGACGACATACCGACGTGATACGGGCTCGGGTAGAGCAAAGCGATCGACTCCGGGGCCTCCTTGAACAAGGTTCCTGTTTCGGCCTCGAGTCGTTTACTCAACGATCGAAGCAGCGACGTCTTATTTGGGCGAGAGGAGATCGCTTAGCGTATGACGTTTCCGAGTCTTTGCCAGCGGACACCGTCGTAGCCATTGGACCAGTAGGTCCAAAGAGCGCGTCCCTTGATTCGACGTAGCGGAATGGAACCGAGGGCTTCGCTGCGGCTGTCGTTGCTTGCGTCTCGATGATCCCCCAAGACAAACACGTTATCTGCCTCCACCGTGTGCGGACCGAGGACGCGAATAGGTTCGTCGCTCGGCTCTACCCCCCCGTAACGCCGGTGTTTGAACGAGTTGCTTGTCAGATGAGGGCGTCCATCGAGGGTCTCTCGGATCGTCTGGCAGGTGCAGGCCCCCTCGTCGCTTGGAAACATCCCGGGCTTCTGAGACTGCGCGCAGGCACCTATCGTCTCGGTTGCGAGCTCCTCACCGTTCCGAAACACCCGATCGTAGGTGCTGAGGGATCCATTGCCGCAATCGAAGAGCATCGTCTTCACCTCGATCGTATCTCCCGGAGTGCCGATCACCCTTTTGACGATGTCCACGCCTTCCTGACCTCGCTCTGGACTCCGTAGGATAACGATATCCCCTGGATTGGGGGTTCCCCAGTTCAATACCGCATCGTCCATAAAGGGCAGGAACAAGCCGTACATGAACTTGGCGACCACCACCCGATCTCCATCGAGTAGGGTCGGCTCCATCGAGGGACCCTCTATTTCAAACGCTTCGAACAGCATGATGCGAATAGAGATCGCGAGAAGCACGGCACCGCCGATCGTACGTATATTTGCGAAGATGCGCTCCCAACGGCTTTCTCGAGGCTGCGTAGCACTCATCCGTGCACCGTCGGGCCTAGAGGTAGTTCGGCGCAGATCGCAGCTTCTCGCTCGACTAGCGTACGAAATCGCAGCTCCGCATCGCGGCCGAAGGAGTGCTCGGCAAGGTCTCGGAACAATCGGTAGTGACGGGCTTCGCTGATCATGAGGTCTCGGTAGAAATCGCGTAGTTCTGAGCTCTTAAGTCCCTTGCTGAGGTGATGAAACCGTTCGCACGAGCGCGCCTCGACCAGTGCAGAGACGAGGAGTCGATCGAGCAGCATCGGGACTTCAGGATGTTCCGGACGCGCGGCATCGTGCAGCGCCTTAACATACATGTCGACGCGAGGGGGACCCAATGTCTCACCACCCGAGCTGATTCGCCGTTGCACCGCTTCGAAATGAGTAGACTCCTCGCGTGCGAGCGCGCACAGCGGCTCCACCAGATGAGGGTAGTCGCCACCGAATCGAGCCACCAGGCTGAGCGCGCTTTGCGCGGCCTTCAGCTCACAGTGGGCGTGGTCGACCAAAAGGATGTGCAGTTGGGATTCAACGCATTCGACCCATTTGGGGTCAGTCGGTCTCAATAGACGCAGCATGGTTCGGCTTTCATATTCGCTGTCACTGCGAGATCACTGTCTTTGTGACGTGCCTGAACAGCCGTCCTCCCAGCAGGCCTGAATCGTCGCTATGGGCGATCGCGCTGTTGTCGAGCGTCATGCCTTGCGACGAACCCTGCGAGCGGCTAGCCCGCAAACAACCCGCCGAAACTAGTCTCGGTGCGGTAATCGGTCAAGCCATGGAAAAAGTTCGATGAAGGTGCTCGCTTTGGATACTTCCGGCCCCTTGGGTACGGTTGCCGTGTGTGCGGACGGCGAGCTGCTGTGCGAGGTTTCCGCAAGGGTTCGGGCGCGTCACGGCGAAACGCTGATGCCTCACGTCGACTACGCGCTCAAGTCTGCTGGCGTCTCCACGGACGAGATCGATCTCGTCGGATGCGGATTGGGACCAGGTTCCTTTACCGGGCTTCGAGTCGGGGTGGCTACCGCGAAGGGATTTGCCTATGCGCTTTCTTGTCCCATCGTAGGAGTGTCCAGTTCGATGGCTTTGTGCGAGGACATTGGCACTGCTGCGACAGCGCGAATCGCGACCATCATCGATGCGCACCGGTCAGAAGTTTTTGCGAACGTCTATCGATTGGATACGGATCGACGATGGGTCACCGAAGACGCACCACACCCGGCTTCCATGGAGGCCACGCTAGAACAGCTTGAGGCGATCGAAGGTCCTCTGGTTCTGACGGGTAGCGGCGTCCGGGCGCATGAACGCGCTTTTCTCGAGCTTCAGCAGCGAAGGGGGGCTGAGCTCTACCTTGCTCCAGTTTCTTGCGATACGCCTCGAGCTTCCAGCGTGGCACGACTCGCGGTCGCCGAGTGGCACCGCCGCGGCCCCGCAGACCTACACCAGCTTGAACCGATCTACGGTCGCTCTAGTTTCTGAAGAGACGGCGCACGTTTATTCGATCGGTTTGCGTTGCTCTTTGAAGGCGACCGCTCTTGAGAGGTGTCCGTTTGTTACCCTCAGTTTTGAATCATATCGGATTTGTCAAACGCGCCTCGTACACCCGTACGTGCCTTATGCCTTGAAGTGCGTCTCGTGACGACATGAGCGATTTGCACAACTGCCAAAGAAAGAAAGTGGAGCCGCAGCCGTATAGAAAACACAGAAAAGGAGTGGTTCCCATTGCCCACACTTGATGCGTGGGCGGATAGGGTCTACAGACGGCCTCTTCGTTAAAGAAACTGCTCTGCATATGCAATTTGGTGCTGCTATCAATGAAATTGCTATCGACATGTAATTTGAAAGCAAATAGATTGAAGCCTAGAGCCAGAAAGATCACGTAAAACACATCGGCGTAGCTCGGTCTTGGACGTTCGCCATGCCGTACCGGCGCCACGTGGCTCAGTAAACGACACAGGTGCCAGTAGAGCTGACCGATAGAATCGGTGGGTACAGGTAGTTGTTCAGGACGGTACTTGCAACTCACCAACACGGCATGATTAGGCTCAAGAGCCTCTAGATTCACACCGGCCATCCAGGGGCAGCTTGTAGTTAGTTCACCGTTGGCCGCAAGGATTTGATTGAGAGTTTCAAGGGGTACGTAGACGGGGTTGCGACACAGAGGACACGGGAGATGGCCTTGTTGAAACCTCTCGCGTGCTCCTCGGGCGTTGGCCTGTCCAGCCGAGTACACGAGATACTCGCGAATGCACTTCGTGCAGGCCACTATGTGGAATATCGAGTCGCCTGAACCTGGGCTCGGAACACGGTGGGCGACATAAGCGTGCGAAGGCACGGGGAATCTATCTCCCGGTGTCGCGGCCGCCCCAATCTCTTGTGAACAGATGTTGCAGACGGGCCGTGTGTCGTCCCAATAGCTGTGTTCGCCTCGTCCCACCGGTACGCATTGAATCTGGAGCGCTCCTGCCTCCGCCGCGCGAAGAAAGCGCCTCCACTCTCGCCACAGGGCCGTACTTGCGTTTGGGTTGCGGTTCGGACCGATCGCTGACGGGACCACTATGGCGAGGCAATGCGCCCGGGATTCGGCAGTCGGCATTCAGACGGATGTTCTTCGTGAGCCGTAAGCTCGTTTCGCGCCGTATGCTCGTTGCATCACAGAAGCCTAGTCTACCAGCAGCTTAGATGCGCTTTCCGCCGGTTTCGTTTCGCTCTGTCGATAGAGCTGATCGTAGCGTCGTGCGCTGCGGTCCCAGCAGTGATCGAGACGCATGACGCGCTTTCGCAGTGCTTGGAACGCTTTGGTGTTGAGGAACGCCGCGGTTGCCCTTTGGATCGCGCCAGTAAGGGCTTTTGCGTCATCGGCTTCGTAGATGAAGCCCGTGCCAGACTGCAGATGCGGATCGCAATCCACCACGCTGTCCGACGGGATGTTCCGTATCGAAATCACCGGCGGGGCGCCGTAGCGCTGCGCGCGCATCGGATCGGCAACCGAGCGCGGATCTGTCGTGACCACCGAGTCTGCCGCGCCGAACAGTCGATGCACTTTGGAAGGGGACGGTTCTACGAGACGGAGCCGGTCTGAAAAACGATCGCAGAGTTGTTTGATCGTCGTTTTTGCATCCGTTTTTTCGTCGCTATCTAGGTTCTCTTTTGGCTCCTCGACGCATAGTGCGATCTGGATGTCGTTGCGAAGCAGCACCGGCAGCGCCTCGGCCCAGAGCGCCTCGTCTTTTCTGCCGCGAGTGAGTCGGCTCATGAAGAGCGGTACCTCATCCCGAATCGGGAACTCCAAAGAACGCTGCAGTTCCGCTTTACATCGAGTCTTCCCGGTCAGGTCGATGGGATCGTAACGGGAGGGTAGCTCCGGGTCTGAAGCCGGGTTCCAGACTGCCGTGTCGACCCCGTCGACAATGCCGCTGAGTTTGTGGCCGAGCTTGCTGAAGTGATCGGCCGCCGGGCCTCGCTGCGCCGCCAGCATCGCTCTTGCGGGAGACTGAAAGACCACGTGCGCCGCCAGCGGCAGACCCGTCAGGGTGGGGTAGAGTGTTCCCTCGACGGCGCAGCGCTCGGACTCCTCCGCGGTCAGCCCCAAGAGCGCCGAAAGGTTCGTATCCATGCTGGGCGCCATGCTGCGCAGCGAGAGGACCGCCCTAGCGTTTCCCTCGGTCGTGTCGCCGGACCCATGCAACGCGCCGGACCCATGCAACGCGCCGGACCCATGCAACGCGCCGGACCCATGCAAAAAGCGTAGCGTCAGGCTGCCGATGCAACCGTAGAGCTGAAGCGTTTTGGGTTTCCGAACACGGATCAGCTCGGCGGCGGCATGGGCAAATACCCCCAATCGAGTGGCGTGTGCCTCCGCGTCACCGGAGTCTAGTGCGTCTGCAGCCGAGAACAGCGATTCATGGCCGATGAAGGTCAGGTCCACCCCCCCTGCGGTCCGGCCGTCGTATACTTCGCATCCGTACTCGGTGTCTGCGAGGGTGCACTTCAGCTTGGTCAATCGACGTGCCAGAGCCAGTCGCGCAGGGTCCACAGAGCAAAGCAGAGGCGAAACTACGGTGACTTTTCTATCGAGACCGCGCAGCGCTTTGGCGAGGGCAGCGACCGCTTCTGCAGTTTCATCACAGCCGCTAAAGGGCGCCAGGTTAGGGGCGACGACCAACACATCTATCACGCGGCGACCATAGCCCCATCCCACGACTCTGGCGAGTACCGCTTGCGCATCGGATTGGTTCGGCGTTGCGATGGCCGGAACCGGATGCGGAGACTATGTACGGCTCATGACGCAAACGTTCGCAGTCAGTGGTGCTTCGGGGCTTGTGGGCTCCGCCTTGGTGGCAAATCTTGAGCAAAAGGGATACGTCGTCCGGCGGCTTGTGCGGCAGGGGGCCAGTTCCGAGGCTCAAATTGCCTACGCACCTTCTAGGGGCACGATCGATGTCGACGCGTTCGCCGGAGTGGACGTAGTCATCCATTTGGCGGGAGCGGGGATTGCCGACCGCCGCTGGTCGAACTCGTACAAGGACCAAATCCGTTCAAGTCGCGTCGATTCCACCCGGCTTATCGCGCGGGCGATGACCTCCTGTTCGGGAGGACCGCAGACCCTCGTTTCGGCTTCTGCCATCGGATTCTACGGGCCTTGCGGTGACGAGATGGTCGATGAAGAACGCGCGGCCGGCTCGGGTTTCTTGGCAGACGTATGTAGAGCATGGGAAGCGGAGACGGAAGCGGTTTCCGCCGGGGGAGGGCGCGTGGTTCGAGCCCGCATCGGGATCGTGCTTTCTCCAGCCGGTGGGGCTTTGCGGCGTATGCTACCCGCATTCAAGTTCGGGGTAGGTGGCCGATTGGGTGACGGCCGCCAGTACATGAGCTGGATTACGCTGCAGGACACCGTACGGGCGCTTGTGCATCTGGCGACTCACGCGGAGTGTTCCGGCCCGGTGAATGTGGTGGCCCCAAACCCCGTGACCAATCAAGAGTTTACCTCGACCCTTGGACGCGTCCTCGGGCGACCTGCGGTGATGAACGTACCGTCAGCGGCGCTCAATTTGATGTTTGGTGAAATGGCTAGGCCGCTGCTGCTGCAGGGAAACCGGGTCTGCCCAAAGCGGCTGCAGGAACTCGGATTCGATTGGCACCACCAGGAACTGGAGCCTGCGCTTCGCTCGCTAGGTATCTAAGTTCGCCAGGTATCTAAGTTCGCTAGGTATCTAAGTTCGCTAGGTATCTAAGTTCGCTAGGTATCTAAGTTCGCTAGGTATCTAAGTTCGCTTGAATATCCACTCGCGCGCGGCTCGCGGCGCCCTCAGACTGAGCAGCCGCTGTAGAGCTTCAAGCGAGGGATGATTCAGGACCCCACAAACACTCGGGCATTTTCAAAGAGACGCAGCCAAGGTGATGCACTTGTCGCCTCGACTTGCCCATCGCGAGTTACATCGAGTTGGGATTCACCCTCGGACGCACTCGAGCGCCAGGAGTTTTGAAACTCGAGGAACACCCGCTCTGGATGAGGCATCATCACGGTGACCCTGCCGTCCGGCGTGCTCCATGCCGTGATTCCCCCCGGGCTGCCGTTTGGGTTGCAGGGGTAGCGCTCGGTGGGGCTGCCGTCGTCGTCGATATAGCGAGCGGCTATCAGACCTCGATTTTGAAAACGCATCCGGTCTGCATCGCCACCAAAGTGCACTCTGCCCTCACCATGAGCGACGGCGACCGGTAGACAGGCGTCTTCCATGCTCTGCAGCAAAACGGAGGGGCTTTTCGAGATGCGCACCATGCTTGTCCGACCTTCAAAGCGTCCCGATCGGTTGGGCTTTAGACTCGGCCAGTCCTCTGCCCCCTCGATCAGTGTCTTGAGCCCGGCGAGCATTTGGCATCCGTTGCATACCCCAAGGGTGAAGGTGGTTTTGCGCTTGAAGAACGATTCAAACGTACGCCGCGCCTCTGCGTGAAACAGGATCGATTTCGCCCAGCCGAGTCCTGCACCGAGCACATCGCCGTAAGAAAATCCGCCGCAGGCAGCGATTCCCTCGAAATCATTGAGGCTTCTTCCGCTGAGGATTTCGGTCATATGCACATCCACCGACTCAAATCCGGCCCGATCGAAGGCGGCCGCCATCTCGATATGGCCGTTGACCCCCTGCTCCCGGAGGATCGCAACCCGTGGGCGTTTGCCGCGGTGCACTGAAGGAGCCGTGATCTCGCGTTCGAAGCGGGCATCGACAAAGAGGCCACGTCGATCGAAGTCGCAACGGTAGCTTTGCTCTTCGCGGGCGCAGCGAGGTTCGTCCCGAATCGACTGAATCTGAAAAGACGTGTCGGACCAAAGTGAACGCAGTTCCTCAAGAGAAGCTGAGTACAGCGTCTGCGCCCCGCGGGCGACGACGAACTGGCGATCGGATCGGACGCGTCCCACCCGGCAGGCCGCATGTTCGACGCCGTGTTTGTTCAGGATGACGCCAGCTGCAGCTTCATCAGCGATCTGTGCCAGGGCCCCCAGCTCCTCGCTGAAAAGTGGGGCGAGGGTCGTCTCCGCGAGCTGGTCCATCTCGATCGTGACTCCGGTAGCTCCCGCAAACGCCATTTCCAAGGCTGCAACGATCATCCCGCCATCAGAACGGTCGTGGTAGGCCAAGATGAGGCCCTGCTCCTGCAGCTCTCGAATGCACTGAAGCGTGCGACGAAGCAGGTCTGGGGAGTCGATGTCGGGTGCAGCAGCCCCAACTTCACCGAATACCTGGGCCAGCGCGCTACCTCCGAGTCGGTTTTTTTGCGCGCCCAAGTCGAACAGCCATAGCGCTGTTTCGGGAGTCTCGGTGTTGAGTTCAGGCGTCGTCACGCGGCGGATGTCGGTCACCGGCGCAAACGCTGTGACGACAAGCGAAAGTGGCGCGACCACGCTTCGGGTATGGCCCTGCTCCTGCCAAACCGTGCGCATCGACATTGAGTCTTTGCCCACCGGTATCGCGATGTGTAGTTCCGGGCACAGCTCCATTCCGATCGCCTTAACTGCGTCGTAAAGGCGCGCATTTTCTCCCGGGTGACCCGAGGCGGCCATCCAGTTGGCGCTGAGACGGATATCGGAGATCGAACGCACAGGTGCGGCCCAGAGATTGAGCAGCGCTTCGCCGACCGCCATCCGTGCAGAGGCCGGTGCGTCGACAAGGGCGATCGGTGGACGCTCCCCTATCGCCATCGCCTCGCCGTGAAGGTCGCTGAAGGATGCGGCGGTGACGGCGACATCGGCGACTGGAACCTGCATTCTGCCCACCATGGGACCGCGCACGGTGAGGCCACCCACGCTTCGGTCGCAGATCGTCACCAGGAACGACTTATCCGCCACCGTAGGCAAAAGCAGCACGCGCCTTAGGGCTTCCGCCAAATCCAGCCGTTCCGCATCGAATGGTTTGGCGCTCGAGCGAATTCGGCGATCTTCTATACGGAGCTTGGGCGGATTTCCAAAAACCACCGACAGGGGCAAGTCGACCGGCAACTCGGACTCAGCATCGCCTTCCAGTCGCAATGTTTCGGTTCGAGTGGCGCGGCCAACCACCGCATAGGGAGCTCGCTCGCGGCGACAGATCGCATCAAAGGTGGCAAGCCCGCGTTCCGCAATGGCCAAAACGTAGCGTTCTTGGGCTTCGTTGCACCAAAGCTCGAGAGCGTTCATCGAGAAATCAGCGTTTGGGATAGACTTCAACCGTATCTCAGCGCCTCTTCCCGCGTCGTGCACCAGCTCCGGCAGAGCGTTGGAAAGGCCTCCCGCCCCGACGTCGTGAATCGAAGCGATAGGGGACGCCTCACCGAGTGCCGCGCATCGGTCGATCACCTCCTGGCACCGCCGCTGCATCTCTGGGTTTCCCCGCTGGACCGAGGCGAAGTCCAATTCTGCAGTCAAGCTTCCGGAGGCGACTGACGAAGCGGATCCTCCCCCAAGCCCAATCCGCATGGCCGGGCCTCCAAGTACGACCACCAGCGTTTCGGGTTCGAAGATCGCCTTTTTTGCACAGGGTTCGCGGATGGTTCCGAGGCCCCCCGCGATCATGACCGGCTTGTGGTAGCCCCTTCGCTGAACACGTTCTTGTTCCTGCACATTCAGTTCAAACGTGCGAAAAAATCCAGTGAGGCTGGGCCGGCCAAACTCGTTGTTGAAGTCCGCAGCGCCAAGGGGTGCGCTCAGCATGATTTCAAGTGCGCTGGCGATGCGGTCAGGAGCGCCGTAGCGGGACTCCCAGGGTCTTTGCGCGCCCGGGAGATCGAGGTTTGAAACCATAAATCCGGTGAGTCCGGCCTTCGGCTTGCCGCCCCTGCCCGTGGCTCCCTCGTCGCGAAGTTCACCTCCAGAGCCGGTGGCCGCGCCTGGGTAGGGGGCGACTGCAGTCGGATGATTGTGGGTCTCTACCTTCGCTATCAGGTGTTGTGGCTCCAAGCGGTGCGTATAGACGTGGGTCGCCGGGTCTGGGTAAAAGCGGCGTACTGCTGTTCCCTCCAAAACCGCTGCGTTGTCTGCATACGCGGTGAGAAGACCTTCCGGAGCGACTGCGGAAGTGTGACGTATCATCTCAAATAGGGTGTTTGGTAGTGTTTCCCCGTCTACAACAAACGCTGCATTGAAGGTCTTGTGCCGGCAGTGCTCGCTATTGGCTTGAGCGAACATCATTAGTTCGACATCGCTTGGGTCTCGGCCGATTTCGGCAAACGCGCTCTGCAGATACTCGAGCTCCTCCGGTGAGAGCGCCAGACCCATCTCTCGATCGGCGTTTCGTAGCGCATCTCGATCACAAGCGACTCGATGCAGGTCGCCATGCTGTTTTTGCACCTGACTAGAAAAAATCTGCCTCGCGTGTTCTACTGTTGGCAGTACTTCTTGGGTCATTCGGTCGTACAGGACCTTTGCGATCGTCGAGGGGGCTCTGACCCTGCCGCGTGCCACGTAGCGCGCGAGCCGCTCGATCCGGCGTACCTTGGCAAGGCCCGCAATGTGCAGGATTTCGGTGGCTTTGGAAGACCAGGGCGAGATCGTTCCAATTCGCGGCGACACGATCCAGCATTGGTTAAAGGCCCCCTCGAACGCATCTTCGTAGCCCGAGTCGATCTGGGTCGAGCGTTCATGCTCTCGATCAGTGCGACTCAGCTGATCGTGGTCCGGTCCATAATCGAGCAGACTGGCCAGCCGGCGTGTTTCGTCCTCGGTGAGAGGCGCAACCAAGTCGACCACGTGAATGAAGTGCCCGAAGAGGGCCACAAGATCGGGATTGTCTGCCTGCAGTGCCCGCAGTAGCGCATCCCGTCTCGATGCGGAGAATACGCTCGGGCCGTCCAAAACCAGCATGGCCCGAGGATGTCGCGTTGAAGATCGCCGGGAAAGTCGATTTTGACCGAGTTGTTTCCGACACTCCTCGAGCGTTGAAATCTATGCTACGCCAAGCTCCATGCCGCCTGTCCGTATTTCTCTATTCTTGCGCACCGAGAAACTGAACTCTTTAGCCGTTTCTATCGCTATCTCGCTTTGCTTGATTGCCCTCCAGGGTTGTGGCGATGACGCATCCGGCGCGTCTGATTCAAACTACGACGCATCGGCGGAGACCCAGAGCGGGTTTCCTAGCGAGGTCGCGGCTATCCTGGCGGAGCAGTGCGTGAATTGTCACGGCTCAGAGCCTCGATTTGGCGCGCCGATGTCTTTGGTGACCTGGAACGACTTTCACGCGCCCAGCATATCCAAACCAAATCGAAAAACCTTCGAAGTGGTGATGGATCGCCTCCGTTCTCCAGTCAGCCCGATGCCGCCCCCGCCTGCGGTGCTCGAAGAGAGCGAGCTTGCAACCCTTGAAACTTGGATACAGGAGGGTGCCCCGGCGGGCAGCGCTCTACCCGGCCCTGCCTACCGAGGTTCGGGGCTACAAGACCTGAGCTGTGAGGTGACCAGTATGCTCACGGCACACGCGCAAGACATGGAGACTGAGCCGTTCCATGTGCCGGTCGACGCGGGCAATCGTTATGTATGTTTTGCTTTCTCGCCAGACGACGTGGACGGCGAAGTGCTTCGCGGGGTTGCCCCGATCATCGATGACGACCGCGTTCTGCATCACATGTTTCTGCGTTTACAGCCGGTCCCAGACCGTCAGCCAGGTGACGTCTGGAATTGTAACGGAATCGATGGGTTGCTCACCGGGGATATCCTTTACGGATGGGCACCTGGAAGCGGCAACGTAGAGTATCCGGGGGAGCTGGTGATGCCGCTTACGGATCCGTCCGGCGAAGATCTACTCGTTCTCGAAGTACACTACTGGAACGTCGCCCGGTATGAAGATGCGTTCGATGCTTCAGGAATGGCTCTGTGCACCGGCCCGAAGGAGTCGAGTCAGCAGATCATCGAAACCGTAACGCTGGGTCATATTGCGATCGATCTGCCTCCCCGCTCAACGACCACCGTCACCAACAATTGCGTTCCGTACCTGGCGCAGGATAAGTCGGTTCAGATCCTAAGCACCACGCCGCATATGCATGAACTCGGTAGCTCGATATCCACCGTGATTCATCGTGCGTCGGGTGAAGTGGAAACGCTTGTCTCGATCGATCGATGGGACTTCAACTCCCAGGCGCAGTACCCGGTTCGGATCGATCCCATCCGCACGGGAGACTCATTGCGTACGACATGCACGTTTTCCAATACCACCGACCGCACGGTGACCTTTGGTGAAAAAACGGAAGACGAAATGTGCTTCAACTTCCTCAGTGTAACACCGGTCGATCTACTCGCGGCAGGGTTGTTCCGCGGCGCCGGGATTTGCATCCAGTAAGCAATGTGTCCAGTAAATGCCGTATCCAGCAGCCACCGGCACGTAGCCCGCGCCGGTGGCTGCGTCACTCGAAGCGCGCCCAGTTCAGAGTGCCGGTATAGACCGGAGCAAACGTGCGCCGACGATCCACCCCAGGCTTGAGGAAAGCTCAGTTCCGGGCGTTGAAGCAAAGTCGAACGTGCGTCTCAAAAGCGAACCAAAGCGGACCTCGACTGCCAAGTCAAAAGGCAGCGGATAGCGATACCCCGCACTCAGCTCGATCGCGTTTCGATAGAGGGCGCTCTGTGACTCTTCGAGATATGCGCGACTGCGCTGCCAATAAAGGCCTCCAAATACTTCGCCGCGCTTTCCGAGCAGCACCTGCATCTCGGTGGTTTGAGGCAGTCGAATATGTACGCGTAGAGTGGGCGCGGGGCGCCAGTCCAGTCCTAGCGCCGGAAGTGGAAGATAGCCTCGAGGTAAAGGTAGGACGACGACTCCGAATCGGCCGGAGACATCCGCATGGAGTCTGGCGGCGGCTCCCACGTATCCCACAAACAATAGAGCACGGCGGTCGTACTGCTTCATGGTTCCCGAATAGGCGAATAGCGGAGTCCCTTTGAGCGACCAACGCTGGGTAAGCCTAAGCGAAAGCGGCAATCCAAAACTGATTCGGTGCAGATCGAGGCGTCGATCGACAAGGGGTACCCCGTCGAAGCGCTCGAACTGATAGCCAAAAACGGCGGTGACTGCGTGCGTCGGGCCGGCGACCACAGGTAGACCGATACCCAGTTGCGTTCGGTGACGGGTGATCCTTCGATTTCTCGATCTCTCCGGGTCGGCGGAATTGTTCTTATCGATCCTGCCCTGACTCCAGTCGTAACTCGCGATCGTGCTGCGTCGGTGCATGGGATTTCGAGGCGTCTCACGGGCGCCAGTCGCGGTGATCTGATTTGAGAGACTCGGCGCGTCTCGATGTTCAGCGCTGGACGTGATGGTGTCGCTGAGGGAGGGGCGCTTGCTATTGATTTCGTCGACAGACCGGTTTGAATCCTCCTCCGAAAGAGCAGCGGTGTCGGCGCATGCGACCGAGCAATTCGCGAGAGTTGTCAGCGCTGCTGTGAGGTTCAGTAAGGCGATCTGTATCGTTGAGAAGCGCGTGCGATGAGGGGAAGCGCGCGACGAATTAGGGTCCTGCACAGGCTGCAGCTTAGGACGATCCTTGACGGCACACCCTGAAACTGAAGCGTATTCTTCCGGCGCTTGTCGAACGGGTGGTCTTTTGAACCCCCTTCGGATAAACCGCTCTCAAAAGCGGAGTAAGCGATGAAGACGATTGAAACAGAGGTGGCGATCATCGGGGCCGGAACGTCTGGGCTTAATGCACGACGGGAGGTTGAGAAGTCGGGGAAACGCTGGTTGCTTATCGAGTCGGGTCCCTACGGGACGACGTGCGCTCGGGTTGGGTGCATGCCCTCCAAGCTCCTGATCGCGGCTGCGGATGCGGCGCACGGCATCCATCAAGCAGCGCGTTTCGGCATCAAGGTGGATCCCGCGGCGGTCGAAATCGACGGTTCGGCGGTACTCGAGCGGGTTCGACGCGAACGGGATCGATTTGTCGGCTTTGTGGTCCAGTCCACCGAAGATCTCGATCCGCAGTTTCGGATTCGAGGTCGCGCTCGGTTTGCCGGTCCGACCACACTTCACATCGACGATCACACCGAGGTCAGGGCGAGCTCGGTCGTCATCGCGACGGGGTCGAGTCCGTGGATTCCTCCACAGCTCGAGCCGATTCGAGATCAGCTGCTCGTCAATGACGACGTATTCGAGTGGACTAAGCTGCCGAGCTCGATCGCGGTTTTCGGGACAGGGATCATCGGTCTCGAACTCGGACAGGCACTCATGCGCCTCGGGGTGCGCACGACCTTCTTCAATCCGTACGAGACCCTCGGTCCGTTTTCCGATCCCAAAGTCGCCGAGGCTGCACGCCGGACTTTGGGAGAGGATTTAGACTTACAGCTCGGCACCGAACCGATCGAGGTGAAGCGAGATGGCGATGAGTTCTCGCTCAGGTACCGCCGGAAAGACGGCACAGAAGAGCAAGCTCGATTTGAGCAGATCCTGGTAGCGGCGGGGCGGCGTCCCAACCTTGCCGGATTGGGGCTTGAAACCACCGGTCTCGCACTCGATAAGAAGGGTCAGCCACAATGGAATCCCTACACCACGCAGTGTGGAGATAGGCCTATTTTCCTGGCGGGAGACGTGAGTGGTCATCGCCCACTGCTCCATGAGGCCGGTGATGAAGGACGCATCGCCGGATCGAATGCGGTTCGGTATCCTAACGTGGTCGCCCACACCCGGCGCACACCGCTTGCGATCGCGTTTACCGAGCCCCAAATGGCGATGGTGGGCAAAAGCTATCGCGAGCTCGACCCAAGTTCGATAGCGATCGGTGAAGTCTCCTATGAAGACCAGGGCCGAGCTCGGGTTATGGGCCAGAATCGTGGTTTCGCGCGGATTTATGCGGATCCAGTCAATTGCGTGTTGCTCGGTGCAGAAATGTTTGGCCCCAGAGTGGAGCATACCTCACACCTTCTTGCATGGGCGGTTCAACAGCGACTGCGAGTGCACGATGCGCTTTCGATGCCCTTTTACCACCCGGTGATCGAAGAGGGCATTCGCACTCTGCTTCGTAGTCTGGCCGAGAGTCTTCAGATTCGAGGAGGGTGCCCGCCCGAACATGAAGCGGAGTCGGCCGGAATGTGATTTGACTTGCACTGCGCAAACCAGGCATCGCTGGTCGATGGCAGACCCGAGGCCGACAACGCGTTCGGCAGGTTTGGCTGCTTCGGACGCTCCGACACTGCTTTTCGAGTGCTCGACCGAGCAAGATGCTAGGTTTCGCCGATGAGCAGTGTTTTGATTACCGGCGGAAACTCCGGCATCGGTAAGGCGACCGCGCTGGCCTTGGCGCAAAAGGGCTGGAACGTGATCCTCACGGCGCGCGATCGTCAGCGCGGGGAGGCAGCGGCTCGTGACATCGGCGACGCCACCGGACGGCAGGTCGAGGTGGTCGACCTCGATCTAAGCTCCCTGCAGTCGGTGAAGCAATGTGCAGAAGCGGTGCAGCGGATGCAGCCTGCCCTCGACGTTTTGGTGAACAACGCCGGACTGGTGCTCGGTGAGCGGCGCGTGAGCGTCGACGGGATGGAGATGACCTTCGCGGTGAATCACGTCGGCCACTTTTTTCTCACCCATCTCTTGCTCGACTCCCTGCGGCAGGCCGCGGCGGAGCGGGGCGAAGCTCGCATCGTCAATGTTTCATCGGATGCACATCGCAGGGTGTCTTCGCTTTCTTTTGATGATCTGATGGCCGAGCGGCACTACGACGGTTTCGAAGTCTATTCCCGCTCCAAGCTCGCAAATGTGCTTTTCTCCAGTGAGCTCGCCCGGCGCTTGGCAGGTACTTCGATCACCTCAAATGCACTGCATCCCGGCGTTGTGGCGACTCGCTTTGCCCAAGATGGAGACTCCAAAGGGCTCATCGCACTCTTCTTTCACCTTTTTGCACCACTGCTGCGCTCCTCAAAAAAAGGGGCTGAATCGAGCATCTTCTTATCTGCAGATCCCTCCGTTCGCGGGACGAGCGGAGGCTACTTTTTCAACAGCAAGAAAAAGCGACCCTCCAAGGCCGCGCGAGAAGGGGAGGCGGCACGCCGACTCTGGGAACAAACCGAGCAGCTGATCTTTGCGCGACTTGGTGCAGACTCCATGCAGCGGCTGTAGGTACACGCCGCAGTTTTGAATCGCTGTTCTCGCAGTTTTGAATCGCTGTGCCCCTAGCGAAATCGCGTCACGCCCCAGAAAAAAGCCGAAACGTTGCCGTCGATCTCGTCGCCAGCAAAAATCGCACAGGCGCTTGACACAGATTCCCGGGAGGCTAACTATTCGCCCCCATTCCGGAATAGCTCAGTTGGTAGAGCGGTCGGCTGTTAACCGATTGGTCGTAGGTTCGAGTCCTACTTCCGGAGCTTCATAAGGCCCAGGCTAGTCAGCCTGGGCCTTTCTCTTAACAGGACCCTCGTCGGCATCGCCGGCGGGGGTCTTGTCGGTTCTGCCCTGCTGGCACGGGTTTGCGGGTGGTGCTCCCTCGCCGGGTGTGCTCTCTGCTCCGGCGGCGCCAGAGTACCTCGCCTCGTCGCTCGACCCCGAAGGGTGCTCTCGGAGTGCTCTGGGGCCTCAGAGACGCCTCCAGACGCCGAAGAGCCGGTTCACACCAGAGAGCCGATGGTTAGCCCGGTGAGAGTGGGACAGCCGGCGCCCGGAATTCTGCTCCGTCTCGACACCCAGACCACGGTCGACGACAACAGAACCAGGCCGATGATGGAGCGGTCGTAGACGCGAGGACATGGTGAGCCACACAGACCAACTCGAGCTTCGAATCGACGTCGGGCCAATGCCGGCGGTGTGGTGCACCGACCCGGCGGCGCTCAGCCTCGGGCTGCAGTCCGGGCGCGACGACATCGTCCATGGAACTGCGCTCGAACACGGCATGCGCTTCGAGGTCTCTGTCAGCGTCAAGCAAGGTCGTGCCGGCGACCCCGACTTCACCGGTCCCCTCGTTCATGGGCGCCCCGGCGAGCGCTTCCTCTACCTCTCGTGGGGACACGTCACGGCCGACACCGAGCACGACATGTTCCGGCGACTCAAGCTCTACCTCAGCCCGGTGTCCCGCAAGGACTGGTCGTCGCCCGGCGTCACGTGGGCGCAGGTCAAGCGCGGCTCGATCGCAGCTTCCGTCAGCGGCTCGGGGCCCGACGGGACGCCCCACTGCGGTACGGCAGAGGTGCGCTGGACGTAGCCCCTGCGCTCGTTCCGCTTCTTGCCTTGACTCTGTAGTGTACTACAGGGTTTAGACTTGGGCTGAGGAGGTCGGAACGATGACGACGCTGACGATCGGAAAAGTCGCCAAAGCCGCTGGCCTCGGGGTCGAGACCGTCCGCTTCTACGAGCGTCAGGGGCTCATCGCCGAGCCTGCGCGCTCCGAGTCGGGCTACCGGCAGTACCGCCCCGAGACCATCCGTCGGCTTCAGTTCATCGTTCGCGCCAAGGCCCTCGGCTTCACGCTGCAGGAGATCGGTGACCTCCTCGACCTGCGAGCGACACCGGGAGCCGGATGCGCCGACGTCCAGGCGCGCGCCGAGGCGAAGATCGCCGACATCGAAGAGCGCATCGCCCAGCTCGACGCGATGAAGCGGGCGCTCGGAGAGCTCGTCGTGCAGTGTCGCGGCGAAGGCCCCCTGAGCGACTGCCCGATCCTCGACGCCCTCGACGAGGAGGAGCCATGAACCTCTGCCCTCGATGCGAAGCCAAGGGTCGCGCCATCGAACCCGTGACCCTCGAAGCCCAGGTCCTGCCGGATCGCCTTGCGCTGTTGGCGGATCACGATGGTTGGCGCCTCTGCACGTCCGGGGATTGCGAGGTCGTGTACTTCCGCGGCGACACGGAGGTTGTCCGCGGAGAGACGCGCGCGGTCCCCTTCCACAAGAGCGAGGACCCGCAGCGGCTCGTGTGCTTCTGCTTCGAGCACTCGGTCGCCGAGCTCGAGGCGGACATCGTGGCGAACGGCACATCGACGATCCAGGCCTCGATCAAGGCCGCGTGCAAGGCCGGTCAGGACGACTGCGAGCGGAAGAACCCGCAAGGGCGGTGCTGCCTCGGCAACGTCGGCCAGGTGGTGAAACGAGCGACGCCAGCCGATAGTGGCGGCGAAGGAAGGAGTGCGGGTGGATGCTGCGGCGCAGGGGAAGCTGCGGAGGATGCCGAGTCCTGCTGCGCGCCAAAGGCCGCCGTCTCAGCCGAGCCTGCCCCGACCGCGGACACCTCGGCGCGCTCGGGCCTCTTCGCCTCCGGTGGCGCGCTCGTGGCCGCCGTCCTCTCCTCCGCGTGCTGCTGGCTGCCGCTCGCCGCCATAGGCCTCGGCGCCTCGTCGGCCGGCGTGGGCGCCTTCTTCGAGGCATGGCGCGTGCCTCTCCTGCTGGCGACGGTCGCGCTCCTCGGCGTTGGCTTCTACCTCGTGTACCGCAAGCCCCGCTGCGCCCCCGGCGAAGCCTGCGAGGTCCCCAACCCTCGCCTGCAGCGCTTCAACCGCGGGATGCTGTGGCTGACGACGGTCCTGGTGGCCGCGTTCGCCTTCTTTCCCGAGTACGTCGGTGCCTTCACGGGCGGCGGCGGCGAGGTTGCGGTGGCCGCCCCGACGCAGACCACGGTCCACTACCGGGTCGAGGGCATGACCTGCGCCGGCTGCGAGGGACACGCCCGCGAGGCCATCGAGGCGATCCCGGGCGTCGTGTCCGTGGCGGTCTCCTACCCAGACAGCAGCGCCGAGGTCGTGTGGCGCGGCGAGGCCGACGACGCGGCCGTCGCGAGCGCCATCGCGGAGTTTGGGTATCGGGCGAGCCGAGGACCGTGACCCTGCGGCGTCGAAGGGTGTCTTACCGTCGCAAAAGCCTCAGCGCGTTGGCGACCACCAAGAGTGACGCGCCCATGTCGGCCGCCACGGCTCCCCACAACGTGGCGATACCGGCGAAAGTCAACACGACGAAAACAACCTTGATGCCCAGCGCGAGGACGGTGTTCCACCGGATCACCGACAGGGTCGCGTGTGAGTGCTCCACGAGCCAAGCCAGTTTGGACAGGTCGTCGCTCATCAACGCGATGTCGGCTGTCTCGATGGCGACGTCCGTTCCTGCCGCGCCCATCGCGACGCCCAGCGTCGCTCGCGCCAGCGCGGGCGCGTCGTTGACGCCATCGCCAATCATCGCGACGGGACCGACCTCGCGCTCGAGCCGTTCGACAGCCGACACCTTGTCCTCGGGCAGCAGCTCCGAGTGGACCTCGTCGACGCCAACTTGTGCGCCCACGGCGGACGCTGTGGCAGCGTTGTCACCGGTCAACATGACGACGGAGCGCACGCCGGCGGTGCGCAGCGCAGCCAAGGCGGCGCTCGACTCTGGCCGAACCTCGTCCGCGACCGCGATCAAGCCACAGACGTGATCTTCGTTGCCCACAACGACGACCGAGCGCCCCGCTGAGGACAACGCCTCCAGTCGCTCGTGGTGCTCTGGCTCTTCCTGTCCACGCTCCTCGAGCCACCGATGGGACCCCAGCCAGAAGGCTCGCCCGTCGATGTGGCCCTGGACGCCCTTGCCATGAACGGCGGTCACATCGGTGGCTGGCAGCGCATCGACACCGGCCTGTTCCGCTCTGCGCAAAATCGCCGCGGCGATGGGGTGGGTGGACATCCGTTCGAGCGCGGCGGCCCGGCCCAGCAGCGCGTTCTCGTCGTGCTCGGCCAGCGGCACAACATCCACCACGCTGGGGCGTCCGAAGGTCAGTGTTCCCGTCTTGTCGAGCGCGACGACCGCGAGCTTCGCTGGAAGTTCGGCGACTCGCCCTCCCTTGAGCAGAACACCATGCCGCGCGGACGCCGCCAGCGAAGCGACGATCGCCACAGGGGTCGAGATGACGAGCGCACACGGGCAACCGATGACCAGCAGCACGAGCGCGCGATACGTCCAATCCGACCATTCGCCACCAAAGAGAAGCGGAGGCACGAGCGCGACCAGCAGAGCGCTGGCGAAGATCAACGGGGTGTAGATCCGTGCGAAGCGCTCGACAAACCGCTCGGAGGCGGAACGATTCGCCTGGCTGTCGGCGACCTGCCTCACGATCCGCGCGAGCGTCGTCTCCCCAGCCGCTTGGGTCGAGATCACCTCAATGGCGCCCGAGCCGTTGATGGTGCCAGCGAAGACCTGGTCACCTGGTTCTTTCTCGACGGGCACCGACTCCCCGGTGATGGGCGCCTGGTCGACCTCGGTTCGCCCGGACTCCACGCGACCGTCGAGGCCAATGCGTTCGCCCGGAAGGACCGTGAAGACCGTCCCTACCGCGACCTCGGCAGGATCGACTTCACGTTCTTCTCCGCCCTCGCTTCGCACCCGGACGGTGTCTGGGGCGAGGCGCATGAGCGCCTCGACTGCCCGGCGAGCACGGCCGACACTCCACGCTTCGAGCGCCAGGGACAGGGCGAAGAGTGACGACACCGTCGCGGCCTCGAACCACTCGCCGATCGCGATAGCGCCAGCCACCGCGATGGTCATGAGCAGGTTCATGTCTGGCCGCACCGAGCGCAGCGCGTACCACGCCTTGGGCAGCACGACCCAAAGCCCGGCGGCGACTGCGATGAGGTAGACAGCCTGGGCGACCCAGGGTACGGCGTGAGCGAGGCCGGCGCCTTCAGAACCAATCGCGGCCGTCGCGCCCTCGAGAGCGGCGTGGATCGAGAAGCCGCCAATGGTGGCGGCGATGCTGACCACCACGAGCCCCTCTCGACGGCCGAAGCGGCCTTTGGAGGCATCTGGTGCGCGATCGTTGGTCCAGGGCTCGGCCCGCATGCCGGTCGCGGCGACCGCGTCCATCACCGCCGCGCAGTCGACGGGAACGCGCGCCGTCATCCGACCCGTGAGCACGTCGAAGGTCAACGCCTCTTCAGGGACCAGGCCGGCCAGTGCGCGCTTGAGGACTGCTACCTCTTCGGCGCAGTCCATCCCATGGATCTTGAAGGATGTGCCGCCGTCGGTTTGTGCGACCGACGACGTGGACGCGTCGACCTCACATGATGAGCATCTGTCCTTCTGATCGCTCACGCCGCACTCTCCTGTGGGCGAGCGACGACGTAGCCAAGAGGAAAGAGCCCAGGCAGCTGCTCCGCAGAGATCACCTCGAAGCCGGCGGCCGAGACGGTCTGCTGGAGCGACGTGAGGTCGAAGCGCGTTTGGGCGACGAACGGCGAGACCAGGCTTAGCGTCCGGGAGAGCGCTCGCCGGAAGCCATCGACGCCATGGAGGAACGTCGGGGCCACGAGCGTTCCTTCCGGCTTCAACGCGCGGCGGAACTCGGAGAGCGCCTGCGCCGGGTCATCCATGACGTGGAGCGCGTTTGCGCAGAACACGCCGTCGAAGCTCCCATCCTGAGCGTCGAGCTCGTAGGCGCTCATGACCGCGCAATCGACGCCTTGCAGCCCTGCTCCCTCCACTCGCTCTCGGAGCCGAGCCACCATCTCCGGCGAGATGTCGGTCGCCACGAGGTGCTCCGCCCGACTCGCCAGGTCGACCGTGAACTGCCCTGTGCCGGCCGCGATCTCCAACAGCCGCCCGCCCGGCGGCAAGTCGCGAACGAGCCGATCGCGTACTCGGCCGTAGCTCGAGTCGAAGAGGCGCACGACGGTGTCGTAGCGCCCGGCGAGACGATCCCATACGCGCGCTTCACTCATGCACCGGCCTCCTTGAGCTCCCCCGTAGGGAGCTCATCTTCCTCATCTTCCTCGATCGCCATCCCGCCGAGCCAGCTGTAGACCGCTGGCAACACGAAGAGTGTCAACAGCGTTGCGGTGACAAGCCCTCCGATCACCACCGTCGCGAGCGGCCGCTGCACCTCCGCTCCGGCCGTGGTCGAGATCGCCATGGGGAGGAAGCCGATGCCGTCCGTCAGCGCGGTCATCAGCACGGCGCGAAGCCGGAGCCTCGCTCCCTTCTCGGTGGCGTCCATCAGCGACAACCCTTCGCGCTGAAGGTCTCGGATGTACGAGACCATCACGACGCCGTTGAGTACGGCAATGCCTGACAGGGCGATGAAGCCGACCGCGGCGGAGATGGAGAAAGGCATCCCCCGGAGCCAGAGCGCCATGACACCGCCGACCGCAGCCATGGGGATGTTTAGGTAGATGATCAGCGCTGGGCGGACCGAGCCGAATGTCGTGTAGAGGAGCAGGAAGATCAGCAGCAGCGCTGCGGGCACCGCCACTGCCAGCCGAGAGCTCGCCGACTGCAGGTTCTCGAACTGGCCACCCCAGGTGACGAAGTAGCCGGGCGGCAGGTTCCCGTCGGTGCGCACGCGCTCCTGGGCTTCAGCAACGAAGCCGGCGAGGTCACGGCCTCGCACGTTGACCTGAATGGTCATCCGTCGCTGTGCGCTCTCTCGGCTGACGACCGCCGGCCCCTCATCCAAGAGGACCTGCGCGACCTGTCCTAGAGGGACACGCTCGCCGCCGGGGGCGGAGATGAGCAGCCCGCGAAGGGCCTCGGGGTTCGTCCGAGCCGTCTCTTGAAGGCGAACCTGCAAGGCGAAGCGCTGCTGCCCCTCGAACACGATGCCCACCTGCCGGCCTCCCACCGATGCGACGGCGTCGAGGACTTCGGATGCGTTGATGCCGTAGCGGGCAGCGGCCCGCCGGTCGACGACGATCCGGAGCGATGGCAGGCCGGCGACCTGGTCGGCGTTCACGTCCGCTGCCCCCTCGATCGAGCGGAGCACCTGCATCACCCGGGCTCCCGTGCGCTCCAGCTCCTCGAAGTCGGGCCCATAGAGGTTGACGGCGACGTCGGAGCGCACGCCGCTGATGAGCTCGTTCGTCCGCAGCTCGATCGGCTGAGAGAAGGAGTAGTTCTGACCTGGCACCTGCCGCTCGAGGGTCTCTTCAATGGCCTCGACGAGCTCGGCCTTGGAATCCGCGCGTGTCCACTGCTCGACCGGGTGGAGCATGATGTAGATGTCGGAGATCTCGACGCCCATGGGGTCGGTCGCGATCTCGGCCCTCCCAGTGCGCGAGATGATGGTCTCGATCTCGTCCGGGAACGCCTCAGTGAGCGCCCGTTCGATACGGCCCGTAGCCTGGACCGACTCTTCGAGAGACACCGAAGGAGGTCGCACAGCTTGCATCGCAATAGCCCCCTCGTCGAGTGTCGGGATGAACTCTGCCCCCATGGTCGAGGCGAGCCACGCGCCACCGGCCATCGCCGTGACAGCAATGGCAACGACCAACGTTCGGAAGCGCAGAGCAACCCTCAACGCCGGCTCGTACAGGCGCCTGGCGATTCGAGCGACGACGGGCTCCTTCTCGGAGAGTCCGCCGCGGAAGAGCCAGGTGGATGCCGCGGGCACCAGGGTCACGGCCAACACGAGGGCCGCCGCGAGCGCCGACAGCACCGCGATCGCCATCGGGCGGAACATCTTCCCCTCGATCCCCTGCAGCGACAGGATAGGGACGTAGACGATCATGATGATCGCCGTCCCGAACAGCACCGGCCGCAACACCTGCGCGGTCGCGCGACGCACCTCGCCCTTGACCGCGCGGCCCTTGACCCCGCTCTCGGATAGCCGCCGCGAGACGTTCTCGATGACCACGATCGCGCCGTCGATGATCAGCCCGAAGTCGAGCGCGCCCAGGCTCATGAGGTTCCCCGACACGCCGAAGAAGCGCATCGAGATGAACGTGAACAGCAGCGACAGCGGGATTACCGCAGCGACGAGCAGGCCGCCGCGCAGGTTGCCGAGCATGAGGAGGAGCACGACGATCACGAGGATCCCGCCCTCGATGAGGTTCACCGCGACCGTTCGGATGGTGCGATCGACCAGCACGGAGCGGTCGTAGTACGTCTCGATCGTCACCCCTGGCGGTAGGCCAGGCGCGAGCTCGTCGAGGCGCTCTCGGACCGCCCGCGAGACCTCGCCGGAGTTGGCCCCCATCAGCATCATGACTGAGGCGGTGACAACCTCTCCGCGACCGTCTCGGGTGACCGCCCCTTGCCTGACCATGGGGGCGAAAGCGACGTTGGCCACGTCGCGGACGAAGATGGGGGTGCCATCGTTGCGGGTCGCCACCCGCACGTTGCGCACGTCATCGAGGCTGGCGATGAGCCCTTCGCCCCGGATGACGCGCTGCTCCCCGCCGCGGACGATGTAGCCGCCGCCCTCGTTGGCGTTGTTCGCTTCGAGCGCCTCGAACACCTCCCCCAGGCTCAGCCCCAGCGCGTTCAGGCGCGCGGGGTCCACCTGAACTTCGTAGGTCTTGAGCTCCCCGCCAAACGGGTTGACCTCGACCACCCCGGGGATGGGGCGGAGCTGGAACGCGACGTACCAGTCGAGGATGGTACGTAGCTCCATGAGCGTGTAGCACTCGTCGGTGTCCGGGCCTTCGGCGGGGCACATCGGGTCACCGCGCACTTCGAACTGGTAGATCTCGCCGAGCCCCGTCGAGATCGGCCCCATCTCGGGCGAGCCGTACCCCTCGGGGATGGTCTCCCGAGCCTCCGACAGCCGCTCCGACACCATCTGACGCGCGAAGTAGATGTCGGTGCCTTCTTCGAACACTACCGTCACAGCCGACAGGCCAAAGCGTGAGAGGCTCCGAACCTCCTCTACGTGGGGCAGCCCGCTCATCACCGTCTCGACCGGCACGGTGACGTACTGCTCGACTTCGACAGGGCCGAGCGCCGGGGCGTTGGTGAGGACCTGCACCTGCACATTTGTGACGTCGGGCACTGCGTCGATCGGGAGCTGCTGCGCAGCGCGCACGCCGAGCGCCCCAATGAGGAGGACCCCGAAGATGACGAGGAACCGATGTCGTACGCAGAATGCGATGAAGCCGTCCATACTCGTCTCCTCAGTGCGCGTGGCCGTGGCCGAGCTCGCCACGCATCAGCTCGGACTTGAGGATGAACGCCCCTTCCACGACGATCCGAGCTCCCGGCTCGAGCCCTGCGAGCACCTCGACTTGCCGCGTGTTCTCCCGACCAGTCGTCACGGGATGTGCCGCAAACTCGCCATCTTCATCGCCGGGCACGAAGACCACCGTCCGGTTGTCCAGTGTCTGAACTGCTGACAGCGGCACGACCACCGATGTCCTGGTTGGCTGACCCGACGCCAGGCGGAGCGAACCGAAGAGGCCGGGACGCAGCAGGCCGTCGGGGTTGTCGATCTCCACACGGATGGGCAGGGTGCGCGTCGACTCGTCCAGCGTCGCGCCTACGAAGTCGACGGTCCCCGTCCAGTTGCGGCCCGGATAGGCGTTTAGCGTGAGGGTCGCGTTCATGCCTGATGCGACCTGGGCGACCTGTTGCTCGTACACCCGGCCGATGACCCACACCCTCGAGAGGTCGGCCACGATGAAGAGCGTGTCGTCGGGCGACACGTTCTCACCCCGCGTCGCGTGTCTCTCAACCACGACTCCAGCGATGGGGCTCTCGAGCGTCATGTCGGGCCCACTGCCGCCACGGAGCCCGAATACCCGGAGCCGAGAACGGGCCGCATCCCGCTCCGCGTCGGCCTGCTCGTAGGCCAGCTCCGCCTCGAGCAGGCTGCGTTCTGAGCTGATGCCCTCCTCGCGGAGGCGCCGCTGACGATCCCTGTTCTGCTCCGCCACGTCCCGGAGCGAGGTCGTGCGGCTGAGCTCTGCCCGTGCCTGTCCGAGCTCGACGCTCCTCAGCCGCGCGAGATGGGTCTCGGCTTCGACCCGGTCGCCCAAGGTGACGTCGACGCTGAGCAGCTGCCCCTCTACGAGTGGGCTGATGTGGGCGACCCGGTCCGGGTTGAGCTGAACTTCGGCGGGGACCTCGAGAGCACCGGCGAGTACACCGGCCTCGGCCGTCCCGAGGCGGATGCCGTTCCGACTGAGCGCCTCTGGCGAGATCCGCACGACCTGCTCTTCGCCATGTTCATCACCCTGAGTGTGCTCGTCGTGACCCTCCTCACCGTGGTCCTGGTCGTCGTGCGCCTCTTCTTCACTGGCGTGTTCTTCGTGGCCGTGCTCGTCGGCCTCGTGGTCGTCGTGGCCGGCGTGTTCCTCGTGGGACTCGCCCCCGTGATCGTGACCGTCGGAGTCCTTGCATCCTGGGCCCATCGCCAGGACGCAAGTCAGTACGAGCAACGTGGTTCGCTTCATGGGGTGCCCTCCGTCTCGGGCCACAGCTCGGTGCCGACGAGGCCTTCGAGGGTCGCGGCGGTTTCGTAGTAGGTGATGCGCGCGTCGATGTACTGGCCGGTCGCCGACAACAATCGCTCACGGGTCTGCGAGACCTGGTGCACGTCGACCTCGCCCAACTCGTAGGCCCGCTGGAGGAGCGAGAGGTTCGCCTCCAGCTGCGGAACGACCCCGGTCTCGTAGAGGGCGACCCGCTCGACGGCCGCGTTGAGCGCAATCGAGGCCTGAAGCAGGTCGCCGCGAAGCCTCGTCGCGGTCGCCTCGCGCTCCCTGTCGGCGATCACCAGCTCAGCCTCGGCGCGGGCTCGGCCCTCCTGGTTGGTCCGCCAGAGCGGGATCGGGAACGTCAGGTTGAAGAGCCAGACGTCTGCCTCCGCCTCCGGACCCGGGGCGGCCTCACGGCCATAGGAGAAGCCGACGGTGGGCTCCGGCCACGCCTCCCGGTCTTCCAGAGCCAGTCGGCTCTGACCTGCCACCACGGCCAACTCACGGGTGCGGAGGGAGGGGTGGTGTTCGGCCATCATCGCCAAGAGCGAGTCGGCGTCCGGCGCCTGTCGAACGTCGGGCAGCGTGCCGTGAACATCAGGTAGCGTCGCCTCCGGCCAGCCGACGACCGCCGCCAGCCTGGCTGTCAGGGAGTCGCCCGCCTGCTGCGCCTCGATGACGGCCTCGCGCGTCTGCGCCAGATCCGAGTCGGCGACGAGCAAGATCAGCGGCGACGACTCGCCCGCCTCGACCTGCCGGGACGCGATGTCGCGCATGGACTGCGCAAAAGCAACGAAGCGCTCCGCCTGCGCGAGCCGCTCGCGCACTAGCAGGATGTCGACGAAGAGCCGGTGCACCTCCACGTGCACGCTCCATCGGACCTCGTTGACGGCGGCTTCGCTGAGCCGCTGCTGGTCCTCCGCAGCGTCGAGGCGAAGGCCAGGCTCACCGGCGATCTCGAGCTGTTGCTGAACCGCGACCTCGAACTCAAAGCCGGTCGTGCCGGCGATGGTCCGTCCCCCGGCGCCGAACCTCAGCTGGGGGTTCGCAGGGAACACGATGTCGGCGCCAATGACACCAGCCTCGGCCAGCCCGACGCGCGCTCGAGCCGTCTGGATCGCTGGAGAGTTCGAGTCGGCGTAGACCAGCAGCTGCTCGAGCGTCAGCGTGGACGTGGTCGACGGGTCAACTGGATCTCCCGAAGGGATGTAGGGCTGAATGAGCTCCGCGGAAGCGTAGACGCCTGGCTCCGGCAGGGTTCTCGTCGCGTGGGTCGACGCGCACGCGGCCACGCAACTACTACCGGCGATAGTAGTTAGAAGTGCTAGCCGACCGAGGAATGTGCAGCGCATGCGGACCTCGACCTAGAGCAGGGAGTGGAGCAGACGCTCCACTTCGAAGTGGAAGTGCTCGAGCAGCCCGAGGCTGTCGATGTGCGGCACGGTTAGCGCGGCGAATACCCCAACGGCCAGGACGATGTGGCCGATGGTCCTCACTGGCGCGGGAGGACCCTGCATGAGGAGCGCGAGCCGCAGCTTGAGCGCGGCGCCGCCGTGGCCACAGAGCGCCGCACCGGGGACGAGCCCACCGCAGCGGAACCGCGCGGCCGTGAGGATCCCCTCTGCCAATGCCAGGGGCTCGCCACCGCGGTGGACGGCTTCGCCGTCACAGACAGCCTCGCGGGCGTTGCGCCACCGCTCGAAGTCGGCGGCGAGGAAGCTGCCGGCCGGGTTGGCGCCCAGGCACAAACGCACGATGAAACTTCGCAGCGTGTCGAAACCGGCGATGTGTGCGTGCTCGTGCAGCAGCGCAGCCCGAAGCATCTGCGCGTCCGCCTCGCGGATGAAGCAGGCGTCGACGACGACGATCGGGCGAAGCAGGCCGAGGGTATAGATGGGTTCCGCAGACTCGCGGACGACGACGACTCGCAGCGCGCGGAGGTGAGCGTCATCTCGGATGATGCGTCCCACACGTCGAACAAGCTCGTGGTCGCTCTGGAGCCGATGAAGCACCACCTGGGGCCGCTCCCGCCAGAGCCGAATCCCAACCGACGTCGCGACCCCGACGATTAGCAGTCCGAGCAGCAAGAGCGTGTCGGTGCAGGTGGTCGCCTCAACGTGATCGATCAGGCAAGACTCGACCGTTTGCATCGGCTCGCTCTGGTGCAGCGCCGAGGACGTCAGCCAGAGAACGGGAAGGAGCGTAGGCGCAACGAGCCACGCGAAGGTCACCTCAGAGCCAAAGCTCGCCCACGACGACGTGCGCTGCCGCACGAACGACAGCACGCCACGGCTCACCAACGTGAGCAGTGGGATCACGAGGAAAAAGGTGGTAGCTACCGCAGCAAGCGGAAAGAGGAGCTCATCCATGCGCCCCTCCTCTTCGCTTCCGGATCAGCGCCTCGAGGCGGTCCAGCTCCTCCTCGTCGGCGTCGGCGACGCGCTCGACCAGGAACGCGACCGCCGCGTCCTGTCCCATCGGCGGCAAGCTGCCCAACACCTCGCGGGTCATCGCCTCGATGTACTCGGACCGGGTCATCATCGAACGGTACAGGTAACGCCTGCCTTCCTTGCGACGAGTCAGGAGCTCTTTGTCGTAGAGGCGGCTGACGGTGGTCATCACCGTCGTGTACGCGATCTCTCGCTGGCTCTCGAGCAGCTCGTGGACGTCGGTCACGGCGAACTCGTCCCAACCCTGCTCCCAGACGATCTCCATGATCTCGGCCTCGAGATCGAAGAGCGACGTGCGCAGTCCATCTTGTTCGGGTCGAATTCGGATGCCTTTCACGACAGCCTCCACGCGTAATCGTGCCGATCAGAGGACCGACGCACGACAAACTACGACCGTCGATAGTAGATGTCAACAGGACACGTCGTTCGTGCCGAGTTTCAGCCTCTCCCGGCTGCTGTGGCGCCGAAACCGCGCTATCCCTTTTCGCCTACATACCACCCGAAGAGGTTCCCGAGCTTGCGTTCGCCGACCAGGCTGAAGCCCGCTCCTCTCAGCGCGGCGAGAAACTCTTCATGCGAGAAGCGGTCTGCAAGAGGATGGTCCAGAACACGGCGGACGACGGGGTTGAGGATGAAGGCCTTCAAGACTTCCTCGGAATAGAATCTGCCGCCGGGCTTCAGCACGCGATGCACCTCGTCCAACACTGACAACCACTGCGGCACGTGATGAACGATCCCGAAGTCGAAGACCGCGTCGTAGGTGTCGTCTGCAGCTTCAATCTCCACGGCATCTCCGACCCAAAGCCGGACTCGGGTCGAGTCGTGGGAATGTCGGCGACGCGCGATCTCCACCATCGATGGGTCCAGGTCGAAGGCGTCCACGTACTCGGCTCCGAAGGAATCGAGGATGATCGACACACCAACGCCACGTCCGCAACCGATCTCCAACGCGCGACCGCCGGCCATGGCGCCACCCAAATCTCTGAGGATTCGCGCCTCGCAGTACCGCTGCACGACAGCGCGAATCGGATTGTTCATCAACGCTTTTTCTAGCCGGTTCACGAGCATGGAGTGTCAGGTACTGTCGAGTGCCGCGCCAAGGCCAGTATGCGGCGAGCACCGTTGGCGACGATCAGGAAGATCAGGCCACCTGCGAGGAGGTCAGGCACTTGCGACGAGGACCACCAGACAAGCAGCCCCGCGACGATGACGAGGGCGTTCACCTTGATGTCGTTGGAGGTGAAGATCCAGCTCGCCTCGATATGTGCCTCGCCGCGTTTCGTGCGGCGGAGGATCAGCAACGTCGCGACGTTGGCAGCGAGGGCCACGAGCGAGACAACGACCATGGGCCAGACGTCTGGTGCGTCGGAAGGCATCAGGAAGCGTCGAACGACCTCGGCCAGGCCGAGCAGCGCCAGCGAGCCCTGAAGGTACCCGCTCGAGGCTGCCAGGCGTCTTTTGCGCATGGCGGTGCCACCGACCGCCGCGAGGCTCAACCCGTAGACGAGAGCGTCCGCCAACATGTCGAGCGAGTCCGCCACCAGGCCCATTGACCCCGCGAGCAGTCCGGCCACCACCTCGCCGACGAAGAGCGTCAAGTTGATCGCGAGCGCCCACATCAGCGGCCCGCGGTTTACCGCGTCGTGGTCCCCTTGGGGGAGTTCGACTTCGTCCCTGTGCTCGACTTGGCGCGCGCGGAGGTTCAGGCTCGCAAGCACCTCGCCGATCGCTTGCTGCGACCCGTCGTGGAAGACACTGAGCCGTCGCTCGGCGAGATCGAACTTGAGCGAGGCGATCCCCTCGAGGCCTTCCAGACGCATGCGGATCATCTGCTCCTCGGAGGAGCAGTCCATGTCCTCGATGTGAAAGATGGTGCGTTTCACAAGTCGTCCTCGGGGTATCTGAAGATCGTTGCGCCTACATGGTGGTGGGGGCAGCGCCAATGTCGAGCGCGTCTTCGTCCCACACATCAGTCCCTGCCGCGGAGCCTCCGAGCCAGCTGTACACCGCTGGCAGGACGAAGAGTGTCAGCAGTGTCGCCGTAACCAGCCCGCCGATCACCACAGTTGCCAGCGGCCGCTGCACCTCTGCGCCGGCCGTCGTAGAGATCGCCATGGGGAGGAATCCGATGCCGTCCGTCAGCGCGGTCATCAGCACGGCCCGAAGCCGGAGCCGTGCCCCCTTCTCGGTCGCGTCCATCAGCGACAGCCCTTCGCGCTGCAGGTCCCGGATGTAGGAGACCATCACGACGCCGTTGAGCACCGCGATACCCGACAAGGCGATGAAGCCGACAGCCGCGGAGATGGAGAAAGGCAGGCCGCGAAGCCAGAGCGCGAGAACACCGCCAACCGCTGCGATGGGAACGTTCAGATAGATGATCAGGGCTGGCCGCGCTGATCCGAAGGTGGTGTAGAGCAGCAGGAAGATCAGGAGCAGCGCGACCGGCACGGCGAGCGCGAGGCGTGAGGTGGCGGCCTGGAGGTTCTCGAACTGACCGCCCCACGTGACGAAGTACCCCGGCGGAAGGCTCGCCTCGGCGCGCACTCGCTCCTGCGCCTCGGCCACGAACCCGGCGAGATCGCGACCGCGTACATTGAGCTGGATGGTCATCCGACGCTGGGCGCTCTCGCGACTGACGACCGCCGGGCCTTCCTCGAGCAACACCTGCGCCACCTGCCCAAGCGGAACGCGCTGGCCGCCGGGAGCCGAGACGAGGAGCTCTCTCAGAGCTTCCGGGTTGGCGCGAGCGTCTTCGGTCAGGCGCACCTGCAGTGCGAAGCGCTGCTGGCCTTCGAACACGGTTCCCACAGGCCGGCCACCGACGGCCGAGACGGCGTCGAGGATCTCGGAGGCGTTGATGCCGTACCGACCGGCGGCCTCGCGATCGACCACAACGCGGACAGCAGGCAGACCCGCGACCTGAGACGCGTTGACATCAACAGCGCCCTCGACGGACCGCAGCACGCGCATGACTCGCTCTCCGGCCTCCTCGAGTTCGGCGAAGTCTGGTCCGTAGAGGTTCACCGCCACGTCGGACCGCACGCCACTGATCAGCTCGTTTGTGCGAAGCTCGATCGGCTGCGAGAAAGAGAAGTTCTGGCCAGCAATGGACTCGGCCAAGGTCGCGTCGATGCTCTCTACGAGTTCGGCCTTAGACTCGGCCCGCGTCCACTGCTCAACCGGGTGGAGCATCAAGTAGATGTCGGAGATCTCGATCCCCATCGGGTCGGTCGCGATCTCCGCGCGGCCTGTTCGCGACACGATCGTCTCGATCTCATCTGGATACGCGTCGAGGAGGACGCGTTCGATTCGCGTGGTTGCGGCCACGGATTCCTCAAGTGACACCGAGGGCGGCCGCACAGCCTGGAGGGCGATAGCGCCTTCATCGAGCCGCGGGACGAACTCCGCCCCCATGCGAGTCGCAATCCATCCGCCGCAGACAAAGGCCAGGAGCGCGATCAATACGACCACCGGGCGGAATCGCAGCGTCAACCGGAGCAGGGGCTCGTACGCCCTCCGGGCCAGCCGAGCCAGCAGCGGTTCCTTCTCGCTGAGGCCGCCCCTGAACAGCCACGTTGATGCCGCTGGTACAAGCGTCACCGCGAGGACGAGCGCGGCCGCCAGCGCGGACAGCACTGCGATGGCCATCGGCCGGAACATCTTCCCTTCGATTCCCTCGAGGGAGAGGATCGGGATGTACACGATCATGATGATCGCGGTGCCGAAGAGCACCGGGCGGATCACCTGAGATGTCGCATCTCTGATGACCCTTGGAACGGTCCTGCCCTTGGCTCGCGTCTCCGACAGCTGCCGCGAGACGTTCTCAACGACGACGATGGCGCCATCGATGATCAGCCCGAAGTCGAGCGCTCCCAGGCTCATGAGGTTCCCCGAGACGCCGAAGAAGCGCATCGAGATGAAAGTGAACAGAAGCGAGAGGGGGATCACCGAGGCGACAAGAAGTCCGCCCCGAAGGTTGCCCAACATCAACAGGAGGACGACAACGACGAGGATGCCGCCCTCGAGGAGATTGACGGCGACGGTTCGCACAGTCCTGTCGACCAGCTCGGATCGGTCGTAGTAGGTCTCGATCGTCACGCCTTCCGGCAGACCAGGGCTCAGCTCGTCGATACGGGCGCGGACACGCTCGGCGACATCGCCGGAGTTCGCACCAAGGAGCATCATCACGACGCCAGTGACAACCTCTCCGCGGCCGTCCCTGGTCGCAGCTCCGTGACGCACCATGGGTGCGAACAACACCGTCGCCACGTCGCGAACGAAGATGGGCGTCCCGTCGACACGTGTGGCGATGCGCACTCCGCGCACGTCGTCGAGCGTCGCAATGAGCCCTTCGCCGCGCACGACACGTTGCTCGCCACTGCGAACGATGTAGCCCCCACCGGCGTTAGCGTTGTTGTCCTCGAGCGCCTCGAACACGTCATCCAGGCTGAGGTTCAGCGCGTTCATCCGGTCCGGGTCGACCTGCACCTCGTACGTCTTCAGCTCGCCGCCAAAGGCGTTGACCTCGACGACGCCGGGGAGCGGTCGGAGTTGGTAGCTGACGTACCAGTCGAGGATCGTGCGAAGCTCCATGAGGGTGTAGCAGTCGGGTGTGTCCGGTTGGTTGGGCTCGCACATCGGCTCACCGCGGATTTCGAACTGGTAGATCTCGCCGAGCCCGCTGGAGATCGGGCCGAGCTCCGGGGATCCATAGCCTTCGGGAATGGCCTCTCTGGCGTCCGCCAGCCGCTCCGACACGAGCTGCCGAGCGAAGTAGATGTCTGTGCCCTCCTCGAAGACGATGGTCACGGAGGAGAGCCCAAAGCGAGACAGACTCCGGACTTGCTCCACGCGCGGCAGCCCGCTCATCACGGTCTCGACCGGGACCGTGATGTATTGCTCGACCTCAATCGGCCCCAAGGCTGGGGCCGTCGTGAGGACCTGCACCTGGACGTTGGTGACGTCGGGCACGGCGTCGATGGGTAGCTGCTGCGCGGCCCGGACGCCGAGGGCGCCGACCAGCAACACGCCAAAGATGACGAGGAAACGATGATGTATACAAAACGAGACAAGAGCCTTCATCGGTCAATCCCCCGCGCAGCCGTCGGCGAGTTGGCCCCGCACGAGCTCTGACTTGAGGATGAAGGCGCCGCCCACGACCACGTTCTCGGTGCCCGAAAGGCCTTCCAGAACCGCGAACCTGGCTTCGGACTCGCGACCAAGCACCACCGTGCGGGCTTCAAACGTCCGCTCCGCGTCGCCTTGGACGAAGACGATGTCTCCCCCGTTCAGCGACTGAACCGCCGAGACAGGGACGCTGAGTCCGGCCGCCCCTTCTCCGCCGGCGATCGTGAGCGTTCCGAACATGCCTGGGCGTAGCGCGCCGTCGGAGTTCGGTACCGACACCCGGATCGGAAGAGTGCGGGAGCTCTCGTCGAGCGACAGCGCGACGTAGTCCACGCTGCCCGTCCACTGCCGCTCGGGGTGCGACCCCACCGTCAGCGACGCGCCCATCCCGACCCTTGCGAGTGGGATATGCTGTTCGTAGGCCCTTGCGATCACCCAAACCTCGGACACGTCGGCGACTACGAAGAGGGTGTCCTCAGTGGACACGTTCTCGCCCCGTGTCGCGTGGCGTTCCACCACAACACCGCTGATCGGGCTGGTCAGGGCCATGTCCGAGCCCGAGCCTCCCCGAACACCGAACACACGGAGCCGGGAACGCGCCGCGTCGCGGGCCGCGTCGGCTTCGTCGAACGCCTGCTGTGCCTCCAGCAGGCTGCGCTCCGAACTGATCCCCTCGTCTCGCAGTCGCCGCTGGCGTTCGAGGTTGGCCTCCGCCGTCTCGCGAACCGCACTTGCTCGAGACAACTCGGCCCGGGCCTGCCCCAGCTCGACGCTGCGAAAGGTCGCCAGCTCATCCCCCGACTCGACTCGGTCACCGATTGTCACGGAGACACTGACAATCTGGCCGTCGACCAGCGGGCTGATGTGGGCCAGTCGGTCAGGATCGAACTGGATCTCCGCCGGAACGCGAGTCCCGTCTGACGAAACGTGACGTGACGAGACCTGTTCAAGGCGAATACCGCTCGTCCTGAAAGCGGTCTCCGTGAGTTGAACCCGTGTCTGCGGGCCGGAGGCCCCCGGCGGCGGTGTGACCGGATTGCACACCGGGCACACCGACTCGGGGAACTCGTGCTCCCCGCACCAGTCGCCAGCGTCGCGGTAGCCGGCCGCGAGGCTCGGATTGCATTGGGTGCACATAGACTCCGGAAGGCCGTGCTCGCTGCACCAATCGGATGCGTTGGCGGGTGCTCGGTCACCGCTCTCGTCCGGTGGCTGCATCGGGTTGCAGACCGGACACACCGACTCCGGGAACCCATGCTCCTGGCACCAGTCGCCCTCGCGCTGGAAGCGCTCTACGAGACCGGGGTTGCAGACGGTGCACATGGACTCGGGGACACCATGGCCGCCGCACCAGTCCGCTGCGCTTCCGCGAGGATGGCCACCGGCTTCCGAAGGCGGCTGCATGGGGTTACAGACCGGACACACCGACTCTGGGAACCCATGCTCCTGACACCAGTCGCCCTCGCGCTGGAAGCGCTCTACGAGACCGGGGTTGCAGACGGTGCACATGGACTCGGGGACACCGTGGCCGCCGCACCAGTCGCTCGGATCCGCGCTGCCATGCGACGTTGTCTGACCACTCGGCGACGGATGGTCGCTGTGTTCGCTTTCGGATGCCCCCGCGGTGGACGCCGGGTTGCTGCTGGTGTCGTTGCACGCTGGCGCAAGAAGGAGGAGGCCAACAACGACGAGAAAGAAAGAGGGAGCCTTGATATGTCGCTTCATGGTGACACCTCCTGGGCCGGCCAGAGCTCGGTGCCGACGAGGCCCTCGAGGGCTGCGGCGGTTTCGTGGTAGGTGATGCGTGCGTCGATGTACCGCCCTGTTGCGGTTAGCAGCCGCTCGCGCGTTTGGGAGACCTGGTGGACGTCAACCTCCCCAAGCTCGTAGGCTCGCTGGAGCAGCACGAGGTTCTCCTCGAGCTGCGGGACGACACCGGTCTCGTAGAGGGCGACGCGCTCGACGGCCGCGTTGAGCGCGATCGAGGCCTGAAGCAGGTCGCCGCGAAGCCTCGTCGCGGTCGCCTCGCGCTCCCTGTCGGCGATCACCAGCTCAGCCTCGGCGCGTGCTCGGCCCTCCTGGTTGGTCCGCCAGAGCGGGATCGGGAACGTCAGGTTGAAGAGCCAGATGTTTGCTTCCGCCTCCGGCCCAGGGGCGGCCTCGCGGCCATAGGAGAAGCCGATTGTGGGCTCTGGCCACGCCTCCCGGTCCTCCAGAGCCAGTCGGCTCTGACCCGCCACTACGGCCAGCTCGCGG
>JBCCEA010000001.1:182500-253183 GCA_039030515.1 Myxococcota bacterium
TCGAGAGCGACTCGCGCGGCACGCGGATGCGGGTCGTCAGTTCCTTGCTCATGTGCCCACCCGGTACGCGGCGACGTTGATGTAGAGCTCGGACGACGACAGGTTCTGGACCGTGATCTCGTAGTCCTTGTCGCCGCTCGAGCTCTGCTTGGTGACCCAGGCGCGGATGTCAGGCGTGAGCGCGCCGCGGATGTACGTCGTCGCCTGGGGCAGCCCGCTGCTGAGGTAGTTGTAGGAGACCGTCACCAGGTCCGGCCGGTCCTCGAGGGTGGTCATCACGCGGGACTGACCCGCGGCGAACACGTCGGACTGCAGGTAGGTGCGCCGCATGTAGCGACCGTCGTGGTCGTGGCCTGCCAACGCGAAGGCCGAGGCGTGCTGCCCGTCCAGCGTGTCGGCGTCGTCGACCTGGCTGCCGACGTTGTAGTAGCGCGCGTCGTGGTCGCCGCCGTTGATGTGGCCGTTGAGCAGCGAGAGCAGCGACGTCAGGTGGCTGCGCACCGAGTTCGAGCTCAGCGAGTGCGGCGAGCCGGACATCGTCGCGTTGCCCACCAGCGCCGCGCCGCGCGTGGACGAGCGCGACTCGAGGTCGTCGACGATCTCCTGCAGCTGCGCCTGGACGTTGGTCGCCGCGACGTAGTTGTGAGGCAGCGCCGCGATGGCGCTCGCGTTGTGGGCCCCGCTGATGGCGCCCACGTGGGCGTTGAGCCAGGCGAGCAGCTGCGAGAGCTGGCTGTCGACGGTGCCCGGGCCGAGGGCGTGGGGCGTCCCGGCCGCCGCGTCGGCGCCGACGCGCTTGGCCCCCGGATCGCCGGCGGCGGTCGTGAGCAGCTTGTCGAGCAGCTCGACCAGGGCGGCCTGCACCGTCACGGCGGTGAGGAAGGCGTGGGGCGCGAAGTCGATGGCGGTCGCCGGGTGGCGCCGCGACGCGCCGGTGAAGTGGTCGGTGAGCTCTGCGTCTGTCTCGTCGAGCGCGGCCTGGACCGTCTCGACCAGCGGCTGGAGGGTGTTCCAGGTCCCGCTCTCGATAGCGACAGCGTCGCCCTCGGCGAAGATGAACGCCTGCCGGCGGCCGAGGTCGATGTCGGCGTCAAGGATCTGGCCCTGCCCGTGGACGAGGCGGAGGTCGCAGATGAGCAGCTCGTCCTGCTGGAGCGCGACCTTGGTGCCGGCCCCGAGCGCCCCCTCGGGCGCCTGGCGCACCACGATCTCAAAGGACTCGTCGCGGCGGAAGTACACCTGCTGGGCGTTGCCGTCGGTTCGCGGGTCGGAGAGCTGGCGATCGAAGCGCAGGAAGAGCGCCAGCCAGCGCTCGTTGCCCGGCGTGGCGACGGCGGTCGGGATGCCGACCAGGTCCACCGAGCAGTCGACGGTCTGGTCGGTGCCGATGAAGATGCGTTGCCCGAGGCGGTCGTAGGCCCGCGTCGGCGACGTCAGGTCGACCGTCAGGTCGGGGACGGGGCTGTGCTGGGTCGGGACCGCCCCCGTGACGATTCCGTAGATCCCGATGTCAGCGGCCAGGTCCCGATCGGCCTGCTCGAGCAGCTCGCACGCGAGATCCAGCTCGGCCTCGGTTACCCGCTGTCTGAAGTAGAAATCGACCCGGTCGGCCATGCGCGCTCGGCTCCTGTGGCTCCGCGCGGGCAGACCGCACGGCTCTCGTCACGGGGGCTTGCCCCACAGGAGTAGAGCCGGGCGCGCCTGGCTCTGGGACACGTTGGCGGCGTAGGGTGGACCGGACCTTCGTCGCCGAGGAGAACCGTGCCCAGCGTCTCGCAAGCCAAGAACATTATGCGCCGGACGATCTCCGAGATCGTAGACCCCGGCCTCACCCGAGGAGAGAAGGACGAGCTCTGGAGCCACTTCGAGTCGAGCTGCGCCTTCTGTGGTGAGCACATCGAGCGTGCCAGCCGCACCGGACACATCGACCACCTCGAAAGTAGCGGCGGGAACGGGCCGAGGAACCGTGTCCTCGCGTGCGCCCGGTGCAACGGCGACGAGAAGCGTGAGCGGGACTGGCGAGAGTTCCTTGGGGAGAAGTGCGACGACCCCGCGGTCCTCGAACACCGCCGCGCGCTGATCCAGACGTGGGTGAACACGCACCCAGAGCGGCATCGGGCCGAATCACCGGCGGTCGAGGAGGCCCTGCGCGACGCAGAACAGCTCGTCGAGGACTTCCACGCCGCCTGCACGCGGCTGCGCGAAGCATTGAAGTCCGACTCAGTGTAGGTCCGTCGTCACGCCGATCTCGCTGACCCCCAGCTCCCAGTGGTCGATGAACGCCGGCGGCGCGGGCTCGATGAGGTTCACGAAGTGGGTGTGGGCCGGCTTGAGGTACTCCACGATGGCCCGGAGCTGGCTGCGCTGGGCGTCGGTGAGCGGGACGTCGACGATGACGTCGAACGCGTAGAGGGCGAAGCGGCTCGAGGGGCCGAGGATCCAGTCGACGCCGAGCTCGGACTCGCCGAGGACCAGCGCCTCGCCGGCGTAGGCAGTCACCGCCTGGATCTCAACGCCGAGGAAGAAGCGGACGGCGTTGATGATGCCGCGGGCGGTCCCCTTCTGCCGGTACATCTCGACGAGGACCGAAGCGAGGCGGCGCTTCCCCAGCTCGTCGAGGTCGAAGGGGAACGGGTTGCCGAGGTCGGCGAGGATGAGGTCCACGTAGATCTCGGGCGCGCGCTCGATGTCGAACACTTCGGGGAAGCGATCCACCTCGGCGAGCAGCAGATCGGTCACCTCCTGCAGGCAGGCGATGAAGCGCCACAGGTCGCCGGTCTGGTCCTCGCGGCGGTTGTGCTTGGCCAGCATCGACCAGAGGTCGAAGCGCCGCGCGTCGGGCCGAGCGGGCCGGAAGCCCTGCACGACGACCCGGTCGTAGGGCGCGAGCACCGGGTTGCCCGAGAGGTCTGCGACGCCCACAGCCACGACCTCGTAGCGCACGTCCGGGGTCATCTCCGGGTCGACCGTGAGGCGGACCATCGCCCCGTCGGCCTCGGCAGCGACGACGGTCACGGGGACCGCTGGGAAGTCGAGCGGGATCAGCGAGAAGCCGCTCGCGTCCGTGACCTGCACCGCCTCGTCGAACGCTACGTCCACCGCGTGCTGCCCGGTCGCCTGCCCGCCCACGAGCATCGGCGCGGTCCGGTCTTCGATGCGGAAGCTGTAGGTGGCCTCGAGGGCGTGTGCCCCGCCGACCGTCGCGGAGACGACGCGCACGGCGACCAGCGCCTCGCTGGCGAAGAACGTGGTCGGGTGGAGGACGACGCGGAGGGTGTCCGCCGTCTGGACGACGTCGGCGTCGGGGCCATCGAAGCCAGGCTGAAGCTCAGGTGCGCCGCCGCCGACGAAGGCCAGCGCGCCGTCGACCCACACCCGGGTCGCTGCGCGGTCGATCCCGTCGGGCCCCGGGTCCACCAGCTCGAGCGCGACGCTCGCGTCGATGGGCACGGCTAGCTCGTCGGGCCCCGGGTCGCGGTTGACCAGGACGGGGCGGTCGAGGGCGGCGACCGACGCGACGGCGTCGACGAAGAGCGCGGGCAGCTCGAAGGACGGCATGGGTCAGACCTCCTCGAGGGCGAGGCGGATGGCGACGTCCTGCACGCCCGCGAGCTTGGAGACGTTCGCGGCGAGGTCGGTGAGCACCCGCTCTCTCCCCGGCGCGCAGGTGGCCTGCGCCAGCGGGCTGCCGTCGACGCGGACCGACACGACCCACCGCCACCCGGTCGGCGTGCTCTCCGGGACGCGGAGGCGGAGCTGGGCCCGCACGAAGTCGGCGTCGGTCAGGTCCACCGCCTGGCGCACCTCGACGTGGTCGCCGTTCGTGAGCTCGTGGAAGCGGCCGGCCTCAGCGTCGCCCAGCACGAACACGTAGTCGCCCGACGGCGCCGGCGTCCCGTCTGCCGCCGCCGCCTCGAGGCGCCCCTGGCTCGCGCCGAGCCGCGCGTTGAAGGCCGTGCGCGCCATGGTCAGACCTGCCGGTAGAGCTCGAGGTGGTCGAAGAAGCCGCGGCGGGTGACGTCGCGCACCGAGAAGCCGAAGCCGCCGCGGCCCGACGTGAGCGGCTGGCTGCCGCTGTTGATGCCGAGGTGGTCGTCGATGAACTCGGCCATCCCGGGCACCGGCTGCCAGTCGGGTGGCGTGCCGAGGGCGTGTGCGTCGAGGTCGTTGCGGAACACCTTGAGCACGACGTCGCCGTTGGCGTTGACGATGACGTCGAGGCGCAGGTGCAGCCACGTCTCCTGCGCGAAGCTCTCGCTCGACTTGAGCAGCACCCCGGGCCCGTCGGCGTCGGGCAGCCCGGTGGTCACGGTGCCCTTGCGCAGCACGACGCGGTGCGGGTCGTCGTCGGAGAGCCCGAGCAGGTACGCCTGGTCGTTGACCGAGTTGCCCTGGCAGCACAGGTAGAGGAACGGCGAGAAGCCGGTCGGCCCGCCACCCGGCCCGCGCTGCACCACGCCGCGGATGGAGCCGCCCTTGGCCATCGGCGCGAAGTCCACGACGTTCGCGAACAGCGCCACGCAGCCCTCGACCGCGGCGAGAGAGTTGAAAGCGTAGAGGAAGCTGCCGCCGCCCGGCGGGCGCGCGACGCCGGCCGTCACGCCACGGTCCACCGCGGCGATGTCGAGCCCGTCGTTGAGGAAGGTCCAGTCTGTCGATGCCATCGCGTGTTCTCCTTCAGATCGTAGTGGCGGGGTCCCAGTCGTTCTCGAAGTCCTCGCGGGCCTGCGCCCCGGCGTCGAAGAGCGCCGCCGCGCTGGTCACCGCGCCCCAGGTCCAAGCGAAGGCCTGGTTCCCGCTCCACTGGTCCTCGAAGTCCTCCCGCGGCTCGCCGTCGAACACACCCACCGCACCCGCCACCTCGGCCCAGGAGGTCGCGTAGCTGTCGTTGGCCCAGCCGCCCTCGCAGTCCTCGACGTCGTCGGGCCCGAAGCTCGCCGGCAGCTGCTGCGCGGGCGGCAGCTCCCAGAGGTAGAGGTCGTTCTCCCAGGCCTCCTCGAAGTCCTCGAGGCCCTCGGGCGAGGTGTCGAAGAAGGCCCGGACCACGGGCACGTCCTCGAGCGCCAGCCACAGCTCGACCCAGCGCTCGAAGCCCTCCCAGGCGAGCTCTGGATCGGCCCCGAGCCCGGCGATCGACTCGAGGCCCGTCACGGACGCCAGCGTCCAGTGCTCGGCCTCGCCCGGCAGGAGCCCGGCGTCTTCGAAGCTGGGGTTGAGCACCGGCATCAAAGCGGCCCTCCCGTGTCGCCGTTGGTCAGCGTCACCGTGCCGAGCACCGGGAACTCCTGGACGCTCAGTCGCACGTCGGCGGGCAGCCCGTTGAGCGTCAGGTCGCCGGGCGCGTCGCCGATCTTGCGGACGCCCTCGGTGTCGCGGATGACGTTGAACACGTCGGACCAGGCGATCTCACCGACCGGGTTGCCCTCGGCGTCCTTGAGGTTGAAGCCGAAGTCGACGCGCCGGTTCGGCGTGCCGTCGGGCTCGGTGACGCGGACGTACGCCTGCAGGTTCTCGACGACGCGGGCGCGGACTGTGGTGCCCGACACGCCCGCGCGGAGGAACACGCGGGCAGCGACGTTCAGGCGTCGGTAGACCGGGTCGAGCACGCTCACCTGGAAGGTCAGCGTGCAGGGGTAGACCTCGGTGACCTGCTGGAGCACGAGGTTCTTGAGCGCCGGCGTGGGCACGCCTCCGCCTTGTGGGATGACGTAGAGGACGCCCGCGTTCTCGTCGATGCTCAGGTCCTCGTTCGAGGTGAGCATCAGGGCCCGCGCCACGCCGGGCAGCCGCCGCGCGTTGATCTCGAAGTCCTCCCTCGCGACGCTCCGGGTCATCGCGCGCAGGCTCTCCGGTGCGAGCAGCCGAGCGGAGGCGACGCTCTGCCGGTCGGTCCCGCCGGTCGCGGGCAGCGGGTTCGTCACCGAGACCTGGACCGGCCGCCCGTGCACGTCCATGAACGCGCCCTCGATGACGACGAGCCGCCCGGCGTCGACGTTGCCGCCCGTGCCGCCGCCAGTCTTGTAGCGGACCGTGACCGTCCCGGTCGGCGGTAGCCCGTTGCGCCCGTCTCCGAAGCGGACGGACGCGCGGTCGTTCTGGTCGACGCGGACGAGGAAGTGGCGGTCGTTCGGGCCCGAGTCGAGGAAGCTGTCCACCTCGGTGTACGCGCCCGTCGGCGTCGACACCTCCGCCGAGCCATCGAGGTACGGCGCGCGGTCGAGCAGCAGCTCGAAGCCCTTGAGCCCCCGCGCCTCGGCCAGCTGCTGGTGTGGCCGCGAGTGCTCGGCGATCACGGTGGCGGTGGGCGGGTCCTGGCCGGCGTTGATCTGCGCGTCGCCGAGGAGCTGGAACCGCACTGGCTCGGTCACCTCCTGCGTCCTCACGACGGTGCTAGCGGGGATGACGACGTTCGCGGTCGGCGGGCGCGTGAGGGTGACGGCCAGCTCGGCCGTCGCGGCACGGGCGCCCTGCAGGCGGTAGCCGAGCATCTGCGCCAGGGCCATGACGTTCTTGCGCTGGGTGGCGGTCACGAGCCGCGACTCGCGGGCGAGGTTGTCCTGGTAGAACGTCAGGACGTCGCCGACGAAGGCGTAGAGCTCGATGAGCACGTTGCCGAAGCTGGCGACCTCGAAGTCAGTCCAGTCCGGGAACACGCTCTTCACCAGCTGGATCAGCCGGGTCCGCAGCGCGTCGAAGTCCTTGTCGGTGTAGTCCACCGCCTCGGGGAGAAGGTTCATGGGCGCACCTCCGCCGCAGCCTCGGCGCCGGTGGCCTTGTCGCGCACCCGCAGGCGCAGGACGAGTGAGGCGTCCTCGCGCGTCACCTGGAGGGCCACGAGCCGCGCGCTCGGGACCCAGCGGGCCAGGGCGTCGCGGACGTAGACACGGGCCAGCTCGGCGAGGACCTCGTCGTTGCGCTGGTGGCGAAGCAGGTGCAGCCCCGCGCCGAAGCTCGTGCGCCATGGCAGCTCGCCCGACGAGCGCGGCGTGGCGCCCTCGGTCATCAGGGCTTGCAGGACCTTGCTGCGCAGCAGCTCGGCCCCGCTCCCCGACGCGAAGTCGCGCTTGCGGTCGCGGCGGAACGGCGTGAGCAGCCCGTGGAGCTCGTTCATCGCGTCCTCCATCACGGCACCGGCACCGCGTCGCGGACGCCCTGGAGCGTCTCGATGATGGCGTCGATGGGCGCGATCGCATCGTCGAGCGGCCGGCCCGCGAGGTCGGAGAGATCGGGCACCTCGGGCCCGCCCACCATGCCGAGGAAGAGGTTAAGCAGCCCGATGAGCTTGCCGAGCGACGCGAGGCTCTTGCCAACATTGGCGGCCTCCTGGGCGACGTTGGCCTGAGCGCAGCTGGTGATCGCCATCAGGCCCGCGTCCTCGAGCTCGGTGGCGCGGTCGATGGCGCCGAGGATCTGGACCATCTGCTGCTGCAGGTGCAGGAGCTGGCTGCGCGCCTGCCGGAGCGTGTCGATGACCAGGTCGATGATCCCGATGATCGTGTACGGAAGCGACAGCTGCGGGATGAGCCGCAGCAGCGCGTTCACCTTCTCGGCGAGCTCGGGGATACAGGCCGCGATGGCGGTCGGATCCGGCGGCGGCCCGAGTGTGTCCGGGATGGCCTTGATGCAGTTGAAGACCGCGACGACGGTGTCGATGATGTTGAACAGCGGCACCAACGGCGTGAGCGCCGGCTGGATCACCTCCATCAGGTTGATGTGCTCCATCGTCACGCCGCCGGGCAGCGTGATCTGGAAGGGGTCGGGGATCTCTGGGATCTCGATGCAGATGGGCAGCGGCACGTCGTCCTCCTAGATCGGGTCCGCGATGGGTCGGACGACGCGGCCCGCGATGGTGACCTGCAGCCCCTCGATGCTGATGGCGCCGACAGCTCGGAGGGTCAGCGCGCTCGTGGCCTCGAGGGTCACGCTGTTCTCCTCGGCGTCGAACACGAGGTGGTCGCCGGTCTTCTTGTTGGTCAGCTTCAGGCGGCGCGCGTCCTTCGACTCGTCGAGCTCGACGCGGAAGGTGGGCGTTGCGAGCACGCGGTTGTCGGGCGGGTCCTTCTGCGCCTCCTCGGGGACCTCGCTCTCGCCGTCCGGCTTCCCCCAGTGGGCCGAGAGGTAGTACGGCGCGTCGACGTCGCCCTGGTTGAAGAACACCGCGACCTCCGCCCCCTCCTCGGGCACCGCGAAGAGCCCCCGGTCCTTGAAGCCGCCGCCGGCCGTGCCGAGCGGCCACGCCCAGCCGCTGTGCGGCTCGACCACGCCGGGGATGCACACCCGCACGCGCCCGAGCTGGTCGGGGTCGCGCCGGTGCGTGACGTAGCCGACGTACATCCCGAGCAGGCGGGTGTCGTGGCGGCGGATGTCGTCGTCGAAGGTCGAGAACACGGTCAGCTCCCTCCCGCGTCGAGCGGCACGCTCATCTGGGCCTCGGGGTCCTCGGCGCCGATCGGCTGCCCGTCGCGGCGGTACTCGACGCGGGTGGCGCCCGTGTCGGGGTCCACCACCTCCACCTCGGTCATCGAGCCGCCGGCGCTGGGCTCGCTCCGGTTCCGCTCGCCGCGCTGCTCCTGGGCCACCTGGCGGGCGCGGCGGCCGCTCCCGTCGCGGGTGAGCTTGAGCTCGCAGACGTAGCCCGAGGACGAGACGACGTGCTTGACGTCGGTGACGTAGTACTTGCCGGAGAGCAGCCCGGAGATGCCACGCACCTCGACGATGTTCTTCGCGTGCAGGGTCGGGTCGCCCACCACGCGCATCGAGAGCTTCACCGTCCCCCGCTCGGAGCGGCGAAACCGAGCCTGCGCCTCCCGGCCGGCGCGCTCGCTCGTCGGGGCCGACGTGGGCGCGACGGTGGCCGTCGCGTTGCGGGTCTCCAGCGTGGTCGCCCCGGTCTCGGGGTCCACCACCTCGACGACCTCGGCGAGGGTCTCGCGCTCGGCGGTGTCGTTGTTGACCGTCTCCTCGATGGTGCTGCGCGTGAGCGGGTCCCGGCCGCGCACGGTGACCCGGCCCGCCCGGCGCCCGAGGTCGCTCTCGACGTTGACCGAGAGCACGTCGCCACGCCCCGGATCGGCGTACCAGGTGAAGACGTGGGTGGGCGCGGCGCTCTGCCGGCGCTCGTGGAAGTGGAAGCCGCCGTCGTCGACGTAGAACTCGAACTCTTCGCGGCTCGCAAGGCGCCGCAGGAAGCGGGCGTCGGTCTCGCCGGTCTGGTTGATGACCTCGAGCACCTCGCGGGTGTCCTCGACGTCGACCAGGGTGCCCTCGTACCCGTGTTCTTCCGCGACGGCCCTGGCGACGTCGGCGCGGCTCATGTTCTCGAAGACGCGGGTCTTCGACTCCCGGTCCATGAGCACGCTGGTGGCGCGGCCCTCCAGGGTGAGCGTCGTGAAGCCCTTGAGCTTGCGGACGACCACACGGCGCGGCGGCGCCATGTTGCCCGGATATCCCCAGCTCACCTCGAGCACGGCCCCGCCCGCGATGTCCTCGCGGTCGAAGAGCGAGAGGTCAAAGTTGTCGAGCTGGATGGAGACCTGGTCGGCCTTGCGCTCGGCGTCCTCGAAGGTGAACGCGATGATGCGGTCGCCCAGGTCGAGGGGCTCGCCGCCCTCGGCCTGCTCGTCGGGGAGCAGCGTGATGCGGACGCCGGGGGCGCTGCGGTCGAGGATGGGGTTCATGCCGCCCTCCGCCGCTGCTCGGAGAGGATGACGTCGGTGAGCACCCGGACCGACGGGACGAAGAGCACGCGCCCGGGCTCGAGCACCAGCGTCGGGTCGACGATGGGATCGGGCTGGAAGTCGGCGATGACCCACCAGAAGCCGCAGGCTCGGGGCAGCGGCGCGAAGTGGCGCCCGGCGAGCCCCCACAGGGAGTCGCCCTGCACGACGGTGTGCCGCCGGGTGTCGGCGAGCTCGCGGTAGCCGTAGGGCTCGCGCTCGCTGAGGAAGAGGCGGCCCGCCTCGTCGCGGGTGCCGAACGTGAAGCTGTGCCGGGAGCCGGACTTCGGGGGCATGGTCAGACCTCCTCCCGCAGGGCCTCGGAGGTGACCCGCACGTCGAGGATCTCCTCGAAGTTGACGTTGGCGGCGTAGACCAGGGCCCGACCGTCGTTGCCGAACTGGCGGTACTGGAACTCGACGCCGGTGAGCACCGCCTCGACCGTGAGCACGCCCGGCCAGATGAAGAGCGTGCGCGGGGGCGCCGTCGCGGCGACCCCCTCGGTGGCCTCGGGCGGGACGGTCAGCGCCCGCAGGAAGGCGCGGAAGTCCATGATGTCGACGTCGCCCGGCTGCTCGGCGGCGAAGGTGCGGTCGAGGTAGAACTCCACCGCGCTGAGCTCCCGGTTGCCGGTGCTCTGGTACTGGAGCACCTGGTGCGAGAGCCCGGGCACGGCGAGGCGGTTCCAGTTGACCTGCACCTTCTCGACGAGCTGCGTCGGGTTGAACAGGCACTCGATGGACTCGCCGGTCACGACGTTGACCAGGGAGCAGCGCGGCGGGCGGGTGTCGAAGGTCATCCAGCGCTCCTCTTCAGTACGCAGGCACGGGCGTGAAGGCCCGACTCGCGTTGTCCTGGTTGGCGTTGTGGGTGGCGCGGGCGACGGTCTCGCCGTCCACCTGGACGTTGATCTGGAACGGCGGCGCCTGGCCCCTCGCGGTGGCGCGGTCGTTGGCGAAGCGCTGCAGGTTGGCCTCGAGCTGGGCGAACTCGTTCATGCGGGTCGTGGTGTCGGCGATGGACGGCATCGCCGACGTCGCCGCCTCGGCCCGGGTCGCCGTGTCCTGCGTGTTCCCGACCGCGGCGAAGGAGTCCTCGGTGCGGACCTCGGTGGAGAGCGGCTGGCGGCTCAACCGCTCGAGGCTCTCGGGCAGGAGCGCGTCGGGGATGTTCCGCAGGATGCGGATGACCATGTCCTTGATGGCGTCGAACACGGACTGGATGGCTCGGCCGACGCCGCGGAAGAAGTCCACCACCGGCTGCAGGAAGCTCATGATGCCGTCGGCGATGGCCTGGAAGATCCCGACAAACCAGCGCCAGATGCCGACGAAGAACTCGCCGATGCCGCGGAAGAAGCCGCCGATGGCCGCGATGGCGCCGCTGATGGCGTCCGGCAGCGTCTCCGTGAACCAGAGGTAGATGGCGGCCGCAGTCTCGCCGATCCACGTGCCCGCGGTGACGAAGGCGTCCTTCACGACCCGCACCACGTCGATGACCACGGCGAGCACGTCGATGAGGGTCGACAGCGCCAGGGTGATGACCGTGACCACCGCGCCGAACACCTGGCCGAGGAACTCCCCGAGCGAGCGCCAGGCGCTCGTGGACTCGCCGACGGCCCCGGTGCCCTCGTCCGTGGTGCCCGTGAGCCGCTGCCACGCCTCGCGCAGCCGGCCGATGGCGTCGCCGAGGACCTGGAAGGCCGGGCGGATGTACTCGAGCATCGAGCGGAAGCCGCCGATGATGCCGCCGGTGATCCGGACGCTGATCGCCCACAGCTTCACGAACCACTTCACGATCGACGCGATGGCCGAGCCCACCACGGCCCCGAAGCTGCGGAACTCCGACGACGGCAGCGAGGCCGCGCCGCCGGCGAACTCGCCGAAGAGCCCGGCGATCTCCTCTTGGAGCACCGAGAAGGCGTCGACGAGGTCCTCGAAGACCGGGCGCGCCTCCTCGATGGTGCGGGTGAAGCCGTCCTTGAAGCCCTCCCAGATCTGCTGGATGCGGTAGACGACCTGCCACACCGAGATGAGGAAGCGTTTGAGGCCGAGGTTCTCGGCGCGGTTGAGCTCCTCGCGGACGGCGCCGCTGAAGCCGCCCTGCTCGAAGAGCTGGGTGAGCCCCTGGAAGAAGAGCCGGACCCGCCCCCAGGTGCGCCGCACGAAGTCGCCGACGCCCCCAAGGTTGCGGCGGAACGCGACCACGAAGCCGGCGACGAGCGTCCCGAGGACGGCAAGGATCAGGATGGCCGGCAGCAGCGTCGCCAGCACACCGCCGAGCGTGATGCCGAGCGCCTTGAAGCCGATGGTGAGGAGCGCGATGGCGGCCTTCGCCGCGATGACCCCGCCGACCAGCGTGAGGAAGGCGCCGGCGCCGACCACCAGGCCCGCGAAGATCTTCTTGATCGGCGCCGGGATCGCCTGGAAGGCACGCAGGACCGCGTTGAGCGCCTCGACGACCGCGCGCACGATGGGCTTGAACACCGCCGCGAAGGGCTCGCCGAGCACGACCGCGAAGGTCTGCAGCGTGCCGCGCAGCAGGGTCTTCTGCCCTTCGAAGGTGTCGAGCAGCTGGTCGCGGAAGCCCTGCGCCGTGCCCTCCGCGTCCGACATCTCGCGGCGCAGCGCCTCGATGGCCTCGGCGCCTTGCAGCGTGACCTGCCGGCCGTCGCGCATCGTCGTGAACGAGGCGTTGAGGATGGCGTTGAAGGCGAGGAGGCCGCGTGCGCCAAAGGCCGTCGCCACCCGTCGGTTGCGCTCCTCCTCGGTCATGCCGCGGGTCGCGTCGGCAAAGTCGACCATGATGTCGACGACGGAGCGCATGCTGCCGCTCTGCTGATCGAAGACCTGGACGCCCGCGCCGAGGATGGCCTGCTGCGCCCGGCTGTCGGAGCCGAGGCGACGCACCGCCTCACGGAACGCCGTCGAAGACGACGACGCGTCGATGTTCCGGTTCCGCAGCAGGCCCATGGTGATGAGCACGTCGTCGAGCGACTGCCCGAACACGGAGCCGGCCGCCGCGGCCTTGGCGAGGCCCGCCTCGAAGTCGCGGGTCTGGAAGTTGGTCAGCTGGGTGATCCGGAGCAGGCGGTCGGTGACCGACGCGGCCTGGTCGGCGGAGAGCCCGTAGGCGTTGAGCGTGCCCACCACCGCCTCGGCGGCCTGGGCCACGCCGAGCTGCCCGAGGGAGCCCGCGGCCAGGTCGAGCACCGGCACCAGCGTGCGCGTCGCCTGCTCGGCGGTCTGCCCCGCGGTGGCGAGCGACTGAAGGCCCTCGACCGCCTCTTCGGGCGAGAACTGCGTCTCGATGCCCGCCTGGATGGCGGCCTCCCGGAGCAGGCGGAGCTGATCGGTGGTGGCGCGGGTGACCGCCCCGACGGCGGCGATGCCCTGCTCGAAGCGACCCGCGGCGTTGGCGAGCGCGAAGCTCCCGGCGACCACGGCCGCGCCCGCGGTGAACACGGCGAGGCCGACCCCGAGCTGGCGGAAGGCGGTGGACATGCGCGCGGTCCCGGCCGACACGCGGTCGTCGAGGCTCGAGAAGCGCCTCTCCAGCCGCGCCATCTTCGCCGACGCGAGATCTCGCGCGGTGAAGACGAAGCCGAGTCCGAGGTTGTTGAGCGCCATGTCCGTCTACCTTCGTCTGCCTGCCTTCTCGATCTCGCGTGCCTCGCGTTCGCGTTGCTGCCCGATGCGCTCGAGCAGCCAGTCCCGGTCTGCGGTGGAGAGCTCGAGCGCCTCGGCGAGCGTGGCCCCGAGCCCGGAGCCGCCGTGCTGTCGCCAGCACAGCTGGAAGAGCCCCTCGCGCCAGCCCTCCAGGCTCACGCGAGGGAGGAGCTGGTGCGGTCCCGCCGCCTCGCCGTCCTCGCCTTCCCAGGCAGGAAGAAGCCCCGGTCGAAAGGGAGCTCGACCTCCTGGAGCGTGAAGCACTCGGGGCACTCGACCTCGATGGCCGTGTCCACGCCGCAGTCGACCCGGTCGAACTCGTCGACCAGGAAGTCGGCGTCCCGCATGCTGAGGTCCTCGAGGAAGCGGCGCTTGTCCTTGGGCGAGACGCACTCGACCTCGACGACGCGCCAGCCGAGCATGGCGGAGAGGATCCGCTCGCCGGCGTTGCGGCGGAGCTGCGGCAGCTTGCGCTCGTCGGCGCCGGTGAAGAGCCGGAACCACACGCGGACGCCGGCGTCGGGCAGCGTGGTCTCGAAGCGGTTCCCGTCGGTGAAGGCGGCGCGGCTCTCGTCGGTCAGGGGCCGGACCGGCAGCTCGGTCAGGTCGAGCTCCCACTCGAAGCGGGCGCGGCACCCCTCGTTCTGGCAGCCGAGGGAGAAGGCGTAGGTCGGCCCGTAGGTCAGCGCCCGCACCTGCAGGAGCGCGAAGAAGCGGTCGCCCTGGAGCACCGCGCCCCAGTCGATGTCCTTGTCACCGAAATCGTAGGGCCCCGGCTCGAGCGTTTCCTCCCAACACGCGCCGAGCAGCGCGTCGACCTGCCCGCCGCTCTTGGCGAGCTTCCGGTCGGCCAGGACCCTCTCCTCGCGGACCTTCATGCCGCGGATGCGGCCCGTGAGCCCCGATGGGCAGGTGATGACGTGGGACATGCGCTCTCCTCCGATGAGACGGGTCGTCGGAGGACGGCAGGTGCACGGCCTCCATCGGAGTAGAGCCGAGGATGTGGGGGCGTGGGACGGTTGACTCGCTGCGAGTCGTTGCGTGATCTCTGCAGGAACGCACCGAAGCGGATGGAGACTTCTATGGATCGCAACGCGCTAACCGGAAGCTGGGTCGAAGCAGCTCAGAGCGGGTCGCTTCTGACCGCGAAGCACGACCCGAACAACCTGTCGATCACCTTTGCTCGATACCGAACCGTTCTCGACCACGCCGTCTCAGCCAGCCTGGAGTCGTTCATCTCATCGGGCGAATACGACATCACGAAGTATGAGGATGCGCGATACCCGAACGGTGCGGGGTACTTCGAGGTCACGCCCAAGCCGGCAAGCGGCTTCACAGTCGTGGGGTCAGCCGTCCCGTCCGGTTCTGTCACCCCTACGGGAAGCCTTGACCGACTCGTGTTCGTGTCTGGCAGCCAGCAAGGCTGGCATGTCTACGCCGAGAGCTCGGCGCAGATCTCCGGCAGCGTCACCAGCGGACGTCTCACCCGAAGCGGCAGCATCTAGCTACTGGATCAGCTCGAAGAAGTCGTAGGTCAGCGTCACCGACTCGATGACGTTCTCGTCGCTCTCGTTGTCCCAGTCGCCGGCGACGAACTTCACGGGCCACGCGCGGGAGAGCGACCAGCGTCGTAGCGTCGTTCCGTCCCGGTCCTGCTGCACGATGTCGAGGTTGCGCTTGTAGTTGACGTCGGTGAGGCCGAGGCCGCTCGAGGTGATGGCCACGTCCTGGAACCAGTCGAAGAGGTCGCGGTCCTGGGTGGCGCCGCGCTCGAGGGTGACGTCGGCGAAGGTCAGGCGGCCGGGGCTCTTGTTCGGGATGAGCGAGCCGCCCTCAAAGTACTGGACGTTCGCCACCTCGACCGAGAGCTCGCTGCACTTCTGGAAGCCAGCGTGCGCGACGTCGTCGATCTCGACGATGAACTTGAACTTCTTGTGGAAGCTGCGGGGGTTGCCGATGACGGTCATGGGTCGTCCTCCTTACGCGCCCGCAGCCGCCAGCTCGGCCTCGAGGGCGCGAGTGTCCTGGCTGATGCGGAGGATGATGAACTCGGCCGGCTTGTTCGTGGCGAGGCCCACGCGGGCGATGAGCTTGCCGGCGAAGATGACCGAGGGCGTGTTGAGCGTGTCCGAGACGTCGACGAAGAACGCCTTGTCGGGCTCGCGGCTGCGGAAGGCGCCGTTGTTCATCTGCGTGAGCAGGAACGCGGTGATGGTCCGGCGCACCTGGGCGCGCAGGCCCTCGGTGTTGTTCTTGTGCCGCGCGAACTGCAGCCCCTGCTTGAGCGAGCGCTCGATGAAGCTCACCCCGCGGCGCTCGGCCACGTAGGGGAAGTTGCCGTCGCCCTTGAGGGTACGCGAGCCGTCGATGTAGCGCGGCAGGCCGGGGCCGGTGGTCAGCGGGTTGATGCGCTTCGGGTACACGAGGTCCCGCTTGCGCTCCTCGAGGACCTCGTCGGTCTCGAAGCCGAGCACGCCGAACATGCGCCCCTTGTCGATGCCGGCCGGCGGGTCGTAGACGCCACCGGGGCGGGCGCCGTCAGCACGCGAGCAGACGCCGGCGATGATGCCCGAAGGCGCCACGACGAGCTGGTCGCTCGAGCCGAACACGCTGCGCGACGGGTTCAGCACCTTCACCCGCGGCCAGTAGATGGCGGCGTGCTCGCTGATGTTGCCGAGCGCGGCGGTGGTCGTGACGTAATCGATGATGTCGGTCGCGCTCATCGCCGCGGGCGGGTCGAGCACGGCGAAGACGAGGCCCTCGCGGACCTGCTCGCAGTAGCTGACCATCGCGTTGTGCGTGGCCGAGGTGGCGCGGCCGGGGACGAGGAGCAGGCTCAGGTCCTGCACTGTGTCCAGCGCGCGCAGCCCCGTCTTGCCCACCTCGGAGCCGATGAAGTCGTTGTCGTCGAGGCCGACCAGGCCGTCGTCACCGCCGGCGAGCGAGGCCGTCTGAATGTCCAGCGCGGGCGAGCCCGGCAGCGCCTGGTCGCTGACCCGCACCAGCACCGAGCCGCTGCGGGCGTCGTTTGTCACCGCCTCGACATAGCGAGACTCGCCGGGCGTCATCGTCACGTTGGCGAAGACCTCCCGGTACACCCCGTCCTCGATGACCGCGAGGTCGAAGAAGCCGGCCTCGCCCCCGGTGGGCGGGCGGACCTCGACCTCGAGGCGGTTCGCGAAGGCGCCCGGGTCCTTGCCCTCGACGCGGAGCGCGTTGGCGGCGCCTCCCTCGGCGCCGAGGTGCGGGTCGTTGTCCAGGCCCAGCTGGTCGTCGAGCGTCGAGGTCGGGTCCACCTGGATGGACGCCGCGGCGCCCGTGGAGACGGTCCGCAGCCGGAGCGCCCCCTCCACCTCTTCGGCGACCACACCCGGGACGTCGGCGGCGACGATGGCGGCGATCTCGCCGAGGCCGACCTCGGCCGACATGGCGACGTTGCCGGCCCCTGCCACCTCGCCCGCCGGGAAGGCGAGCGCGGCGTTGGCGTCGCCCCCAACCACCTCGAGGCGGATGTCCGTCCCCCCGAGGTCGGTGCGGACGCGGAGCTGGCCCGCGTCTACGGTGACGCTCACCAGCTGCAGCTGCTCGTTCATGCGGGCGGCGACCTGCTCCACGCTCTGATCGGCGGCGTCGAAGGCGACGGTCTGGTCCATGCCCATGACGCGGACGTCGAGCACCTCGCCGCCGGCGAATCCGGTCGGGAATACACCGTCGCTGACGAGCTCGGCCTGAGTAGCGACCACCGTGGCCGTGGCGGGCGGGCCGCCGTCGACCGAGAGCACGAGCGTGTCACCGTCCTGGACGAACACGCGCTGCACGGGCGCGCCGAGCACCTCGGCCGGCGTCGGGTCGGCGGCCCCGGCAGTGAGCCAGGCCCAGCCCCGCAGCGCGGTCTGGGTCGCGGGATCCTGCACGTCGCCGTAGTGGACGGTGCGGACCACCCAGAGCTGGGTGCCGCCGTTCTCGAAGAAGCCCATGGCGGCGAGCGCCAGGTCCGAGTCGGCGGTGAACCCACCGAAGCGCGCCTCGAACTCCTCGAAGGACGAGCAGAGCACGGGCTCTCCGATGGGGCCTCGCTCGGTGACGCCGACGGCGCCGGCGATGGACGTGGGCACGGCCGGGATGCCGCGGACCCGCGGCTCCTCCTCGACGACGATGACCTTGGACGACAGCAGCTGACCGCTCATCGGCTTCCTCCTCGCTTGCGGCGGGCCCGCTTGTCGCGGGACCCGGACTTCGGCGAGCGCGCGGGCTCAGCCGGGGGCTTGGGTTCCTTCTTGTGCACCTCGAGGTCTCCGCGGCCGGCGGCGGCGAGGACCTCGGGCGCGGCGAGCACGGCCTCGGGTAGCGCTGTGGTGGCGTGTCCTGCCGGCAGCGTGATGGACCGGCACACGGCGCGGCCTCGCGGGTCTCGCGGAGGCACGCACATGCAGGTGTCTTCGGTGCACACGAATCGGTGCGGCAGGTTGAGCGCCAGGCAGCGGCCGCTCCGGTTGATGAGGGTCACGGTCATGGCGCGCCTCCGATGGGGGTGGCGTCGAGCTCGGGCGCGTCGGCGACCGCCTTGCCCAGGTCCATGGGCAGGCCCTCGTCGATGTCGAAGCCCCGGACGAGGAGCCCGCAGGTGAACACCCGGATCTCGTCGCGGCCGCGCAGGTTCGTGCGGAAGTCTCCGTCGGGATCCATCTCCCAGCGGACCGCGCCGAGCTCGGGGCGAGCGGGGTCACGCAGCAGCTCGAGCCAGCGGTTGCGGTTGAGGAACGACGCGACCGTCGCCATCAGGTTGAGCAGCTCGGCGGTACGGTCCGACGCGGCGGTCAGGGTGAAGGCGAGGTCGACGGTGTAGGCCGGGCGGCGGCGCTGGAGCTCGGGGCCGCTCACGCCAGCGACCACGTCCTCGTGGGGGACGTTGCTCGCGTAGAAGCGGCTGGCACGGACCGTCGGCCCGGAGAGCACCAGGGACGGCAGGGTCGCCATCGTTACGACGCGGAGCTGGTCCTCGGGGGTGGCGTCGTAGTCGAGCGCCACCGTCATGCTCGTGTTCTCGACGACCTGCGACTTGAGCATCCGCAGCAGCGTGCGGACGAGCCGGGTCACGGTGGCCTCGGCCACGATGGCCGTGCGCTCGAAACGGTACGCGTCGGCGACGGTCACCGCCTCGCCCGGCACCGGAACACCGGCGGCGTCGAGGTTCTCGAGGGTGACCGGGACCAGCGCCTCGGGGTGCGCCGGCGTGCGCACGTCGGCGATCCACAGGCCCGCCTCCTGACGGACCGAGAGGACCTGGCCGGGGACGGCGCCGAAGCGCACCGCGACCTGGGGCGCGTAGCTCTGTCCGATCAGGCGGACGAGGTCTCCGCCGCTCGTGGGGCCGGCGGCGGGCGTGATGGTGTCGAGGAGCGGGACCGCCATCACGCCCCTCCCATACCGGTGAGCGCCGCGACGCGGGCCAGGAAGCGCCGCTGGGCACCCGGCTTGAACTTCTCGAAGGCGGGCCGCAGGAAGGGCCGCGCTGGAACCTGGACGACGACCACGCCGCGCCCGCTGCCTCCACCGATCGGCTCGCCCGCCTCGCGCAGCACGGCGAAGACGAGGCGCCGCATGGCGTCGGTCATGGGGATGACGATGGGGGCCGAGCCAAACTCCTGGACCTCGGCGATCTTGGTCAGGCTCTGCCCGTCCTTGCCGCGGGCCGTCCGGGGCACGCCGACGAACGCCTCGTCGCCGCGGACGATGGCCGCGACGCCGTTGCGGAGATCGGCCCGGACGATGAGTGACTTGCTCCCGCCGAAGCCCTTCAGGCGTCGCGCGGCGAGCGTCGTCTCCTTCGGCGGCGCGATGGCCGAGCCGCCCGGCGCCTGCCGGGTGAGCCCTTGCACGATCTCGCGCCGGAGCGCCTCGGCCTCCTGGCGCATCGCGACGGCGATGGCGGCCTTGAGCTGCACGGGTCCCGCCGCGAGCAGCGCCCGGGCGCGCCTCCAGTCGCCGGTCTTAGTCACCGTGGTCATGCGACGCCCCGGTGCTCGAGCTGCGGCGCGTGCTGCCGGAGCCAGGCCACCGCGACCTTCGACGCGGGCGTGATGAGGCCGCCGGCCTTCACCGTTCGCGCGGCGGCGATCAGCGTCGTCTCGGCGACGTCGATGTCGGCCTCGCGCACGCCGTAGCTGCGCAGGCGCTCGGCGAGCTCACGGGGGCTCCGGATGGTGCCCGTGTGCCAGTGGTGAAGCTCGAGGTTGCAGCGGTAGGCGTCGGCCTCGTAGGCCGCCCGGGCCGCGCGGCTGGACAGGTAGCGGAGCGCGAAGGTGAAGGTGCCGTCGCGGTCCTGCTGCTCGACGTGCTGGTGCTCGTGGACGCAGATGACCATCTGGCTCCACAGGCCGTGGCGAGGCGTCGGCGTGCCAGGGGTGAACGGCACGTAGATCCGCCGCCCGATGGTCGTGGTGAAGCGCTCGAGGAGGGTCGCCGCGTCGAGCACGCCGATCCGCTCGAGGAACCAGCCGACGAGGCGCATCTCGGCCGCGCTCGACTTGTCGATGATGCGGGTCCCGTAGCGGGCCTGCATCGCGTCCCAGAACGCGGTGACCTGCGCGGCGGTCGGGTCGCTGGCCATGCTCACTCCTCCTCCGCCGGGCAGGCGACGTCAGGGGGCAGGCATGCATGACCAGCCGGGCCGAGCTCGTCGGCCGGGACCGCGCAGCACACCCACGCCGGCTCGTCCGCGCCCACCACGCCCGCGCAGTCCTCGGCGGGCGACCACCGCCCGTCGGCGTCGCAGACCTCGACGAAGCTGCCAGCGCAGCGGGTCTCGGTCGGCGTGCAGACGTGCATGGGCCCGCAGGCACAGAGCGTGGCGGTGAAGGCGGCGGTGGCGATCAGGTGCTTCATTCGACCCTCGTGGGCGCGAGCTGCCGGGCCTCGAAGGTCACGAGCAGCAGGTTGCGACGGGGTCGGCTTCGGCCCAGCCCGAACCCGCGCGGCTGTGCCTGGTTCACGTAGAGCCCGGGCGGCGTGCGGATGGTCTGGACGAGCAGTCCTCCAAGGTCATAGAGCCCGGCGAGCCGATCGTTGGGACGGATGAGCGCGTCGCCGGTGGTCGCGTCGACCAGGCCGAGCCGCTCGAGGTCCTTGAAGTGGAAGACCAGGCTGATGTCGGAGCGCGGCGAGTCGCCGCTCGCCAACATCCGGAGGTCCTCGAAGACCCTCGGCTCGACCTGGCACGGCACCCGGATCGCGGGCAGCTCGGTACGCTCGCGCTCGGCGACGCCGTCGCCGTCGCGGTCGACGAGGACCGGCTCCTTGAAGTCCGGGTCGAAGCCGCCGGTCAGCGGGCCCGCCCCGTCGGGGTCGGCGCTCGCCATCGCCGCGGTGTCCAGCCGGCGCAGCTCGGCCAGGAACGGGAAGATGAGCCGGCCGCGCATCAGGCCGCCCCCATCGGCGCGGGGCGCCGGTAGCGCAGCAAGATGGCGTCGAGCTCCGGGTCGCCGGTCGGGCCACCGCCGCTGCCGGGGCGGTCGAGCTTGTAGCTCTGGTCGCGGGTGCGCTCCTCGATGATCCGCCAGCGGTTGCGGGCGTCGAAGCCACCGTCGTCGGCCAGCGGGTGCAGCCAGCGCAGCACGAGGAGGATGCACGCGCGGCGGATGGCGGCCGGGGTGCGCCCCTCCGCGGTCCCGTCGGGCTCGGTGTAGCCGAAGAGCCCAAGGGCCACGACGTTGCCGTGGCCGCGAGGGAAGCAACCGAGGCGGCGGGTCAGCCGGGGCGCGTCGAAGCCCGGTTCCACCGGCGCCCCGACGACGATCAGCTCGTCGGCGGAGAGCGAGATGTCCGCGCCGTCGATGGCGACGCGGTCGAGGTGGATGGGCGGCGCCGGCAGCTCGAGCGAGGGCGCGCCACGGCCGTCGAGGGTCAGCGTCAGCGGGCGCGGCTCGAAGAACCACCCGGTGACGCGATCGATCTCGGCGGTGGCGGCGTCGATGAGCGCCTCGAGGCGGGCGTCATCGGCCTGTGCCACGGTGACGCCCTCGGCGCGCAGATCGGCGACGGTGGCGTACACCGGGTCCTCCTACTTGCTGCGGGTGCTCCGGCGCTTGGAGCCGGAGCTGTCGGGCTTGGCTTCGCTCTCCTCGAGGTCGGCGGTGGTCACGGCGGTGCTGGCCTCGACCGGATCGGTGGCCTTCTTGCGGGTGGTCGCCTTGGCCTCGTCGGCCTCGAGCGCCTTGGCCTCCGCCTCGGTGTGCACGTCGAAGGCGAGCGGGGCGTGCTCGTCGCCGGGCACCTGGCGGACGCTCCGCAGGTACTCGCCGACCTCCTTGTCGACGCGGTACCAGCCGCGCTCCTCGTGGAACTTGATGCCGCGGTAGGTGTAGCGGCGCAGGACGAAGCCCCGGCGTGGGTCGTAGGGCTTGAGTCGGACGAGCAGGGTCTGCATCGGTCAGTTCTCCATGGCTCAGAGCTGGACGTTGATGGCCTTGGCGACCCCGGGCTCCTCCGCGAACTTCACGTCGAAGCGCAGCGTGGCCACGATCTTCAGGGTCCCCTCGGAGATGTCGCGGGCCGACTCGACGCGGATGTTCCGCCAGATGCCGACGTGGATGTTCTTCGGGTTGCAGAGCAGGACGACCGTCTGGTCGCTGCCGGCGCCGAGGTTCTCCGGGAAGAGCGGGATGGGCTGCAGCGGCACGCCCGAGTAGAGGACGGGCGTGTCCCCCTCGAGCAGCCGGTCGCCGGCGACGGTGGCCCGGTCGGCCAGCGTGTTGCGGTAGTCGAGGTCGGCGTCGACGCTCGTCATGAAGCGCATCGCCTTCTTGTCCCGCAGGTGCTCGGACGGCAGGGTCTTGAGCATGTCGCGGAGCAGGTCCTTCGCGATGGGGGTGGCCGCCGCGTCGACGATGTTGCTCGTCGCCTGCTTGAGCACGCCGTCCATGACCGCCAGGAAGGGGTCGGCCGACAGCGTGTCGCCGTTGATCAGCACCTCCTCCATGTCGCGGCTGATGGCCTCGGCCATCATCTCCATGATCGTCTGGCGCAGCTCGCCGCGCTCGATGCTGTCCTCGAGCACCTCGTCGGAGAGGCGCACCTCGGCCTTGAAGAGCTTGGCGTCGAGCTCGACCTGCGACAGGTCGGGCGCCGAGCGCTCGGCGGGCGTCAGCGCCGTGGCCTCCTGGCCGGGACGCAGCACGCGGCTGCCGAACTTGATCTTCGAGAGCTGCTGCTTCGGCGACTGCATCGGGACGACGGTCGCCAGCCGCATCAGCGGCGAGTCCTTGATGAGCAGGCGCATGAACTTCTGCGCCTGGGCCGGCTTGAGCAGGCCGCCGCCAGCGGTGAGATCGGCGAGGGCCAGGTCGGCCTTCTGCAGGATGGTGCGGTTGTCGGTGTAGCTCATGGGCGGGGGCTCCTTACAGGTCGTGAAAGGAGACCGCCTTGTCGACGCTCTCCCGATCCATCGGGTTGTTGAGGTCCATCGGCCAGCCCACCTCCTCGGGCGCGGCCTTGCGCACCGATTCGGGGCTCTGGCTGCTGTTGGGCAGGCCGAACTGCTTCTCGACGCGAGTGAGCCGCTGCTGCTGCTCCTTGACCGTGTCGGCCAGCGCCCGGAACGAGTCCCCCATCGCGGCGAGCGTGGTGGTGAGCTCGTCGGGCAGCTTCGCCGGCGCCTCGGTCGGCGCGGCCGTGGCCTCGGTCTCAGGCTCCGATGCTGGCGCGCTCGTCAGCGCTGCGAGCTGGGTCAGCGCCGCGCGGGCGGCCTGGAGGTGGTCGGCGAAGGCGTCGCCGTCCTTGGCGTCCGAGGGCTCCTCGGTCGGCTCCGTGTCCGTGTCGCCTCCGCCGGTCGCCGCCGGCTCCACGCCCGCGCGGGCGAGCAGCGCCTCGGCGGTCGCCTTGAGCTCGGTCGCCAGCGGCGCGAGCCGGGCGTCGGCCGCCTGGGCTCCCATCGCGCCGAGCAGCTCGACCGTGCTGGTCAGCCCCTCGAGCGCCGCCACGGCGGTGGCGAGGAGCGGATCCGGCGCGGTCGACTCGGGCTGATCGTCCGAGGTGGTGGCAGGCGCCCCCTCTTCGGGGGCGGGCGCATCGGCCGAGGGCTCGGCGCCTTGCTCCTGGGTGTCGGTGTCGGCGTGATCGGCCATGGGCGTGTCCCTCTTCACGATGAGAAAGCGGTGCTCGTTCGCCGCGCGGTCCACGAGCGAGACCTCCTCGACGACGATGTCGAGCAGGCGGTTGACGGATCGGTCGGCCTTGCGCGGGTCACTCATGCGGCCTCCTCGGCGGGGGCGCCCGAGGGCTCCGCCTCTTCGGTGGCGGTGGGCTCCGGCACGCGGCGGGCCGAGCCTCCGATGGAGAAGCCCGTGAGCTCGCCGTCCTTCACGCGCCGCCAGAGGTCATCGGAGAGCACGCGCACGGCGAGCAGCCAGGTGCCCTTGGCGATGGTCACGTCACCCACCTGGAAGGCGGTCGGCGCGACGTAGCTCTCGAGCACCCTCACGTGGTCGTTGACCCGCAGCTGGTGCATCAGGCCGAGGCCGCCGAACTCCTCCATGAAGCGGTGGGCTGCCTGGCGGACCTCCTCGTGGGAGTAGATGTCGCCCTGGGCGTCCACGCGCTCGGGCTCGAGGACCACGCCGAGCACGTAGCGCTCGTCGTCGGGGTCCACCTCCTTGAGCAGCGTGCAGACCTTCTCGATGGGCGGGTCCGCAGCCGCCTCGGGCGCGGGCTCCCAGTCCTCGAGCCAGGCGTGGCCGTCCTCGTGCTTCTCGACGAACTTGTAGTTGGCGACGAGCAGCTGGGTGAGCACCGAGGGCCCGCCCACGCCGCGCATCGCCCCGATGGTCCGCGGAGTGCGGATGCGCTTGATGTGGAACCCGGCGTCCTTGAGCAGCTTCGGCAGCTTGCCCCGGATGCCGTAGGTCATCAGCCACTTGCCCTTGAGCGACTTGAGCACCTCGAAGAAGCGCTCCTCGTCGAACTTGGACTCGCCGACGTCCACGTTGTAGCCGGGGTACGGCGGGTCGAGGAAGAAGGCGGTGTCGGCCCCGTCGTACTTGCGGACGACCGGCTCGTAGTCGCCGGAGTGGACCTTGACCTTCGCCAGGCGCGGCGCGTGCCGCTCCAGGCGGGCCATGGTCTTGGCCTCGATGCCCTGGACGTTCGGGCTGAACGTCCGGCCGCGCATCTTCCCGTAGGAGAAGTGGGTCAGGTACAGGAAGCGGTGCAGCTGCTCGAGCTCACCACGAGGGCTGGCGTCGAGCAGGCGCTTGAACGTCGCCTCGTCGCCGGTCCAGGTCATCCCGCGCAGCTTCTCGAGCTTCTTCGGGTTGAGCTTCTGGATGATGCGGAACGCCTTGCCGATCTCGGGGTCGGCGTCGTTGATCGCCTCGACCTCGGCGGGCTCCTTCTCGAAGAGCACCGCGGCCGAGCCGGCGAAGGGCTCCACGTACACGCGGTGCTTCGGCAGCAGCTTCACGAGCCGGGGCGCGAGGCGCTTCTTGCCGGCGGGCGAGCCCCAGATGGTCTTCTCCACCAGCTCACCGTCCGCGCCAGCGGCGCCGAGCCCGTCGAGCACCGCGCGGGCGCGGTCCACGGCGTCCTGCACGTGGTCACCCATGGCGTAGCGCCTCCGGGTCACGCCCCCAGGTCAGCTCGGCGGCGTCACTGGCCGCCATGTCGCGGGGCCACCCCTCGTCGGTGGGGGCTCCCTTCTCGGTCGCCGACGGCGGCGCGGGCTCCACCGCCTGCCGCATCGCGGCGGCGAGATCCGAGAGCTCCTTCGCGGCGTCAGCCGGCACCGGCACGTCGCCGGCCCGGTTGAGCTTGTCGACCACGGCGACGAGCCGGCCGCCCAGCGCCTTGAGGGACGCGGCGACCTGGCGGGCCGTGGGGGTCTTGGCTTTCTCTGTCGAGGCGCTCATGCGCGGGCTCCCGTTCGCTCCGAGTCGGCGGAGAGGTCTTCACGGGAGTAGAGCCGGGCCCGATTTCGAGTGGGACACGACGCCGGCGCTCACACCTCGGGCACGGTCGTCGTGCGGCAGAGCCCGTGGTACGGCGGGAAGCCGACGCCGAGGTCCATCAGCTCGCGGTTGCTCACGGCCCGGCCGTGCTCGCCCTGGTCGTCGACCGTGCCGACGCCGGAGCGGGTGACCTCGACGAGCGGCGTCCGCAGCCCACCGCGCTCGACGAAGAGCACGGGGTTGCCGGTCTGTGGGTCGAGGGACTCCCGGACCCAGGGCTGGGCGTCCTTCACGTCCTCGGGCCGCTCCAGGCGGTCGAGGGCGTCGAAGCGGCGGAGCGCGTCGCCCACCTCGAAGACCTTGCCGTGCAGGTAGCGGCAGATATCGGTGGTCTGCTCGTCGAGCACCGCCTCGATGAGGTAGCGGGTGATGCCCGCCTCGGCGTAGCTGCTGATCTGGGCGTAGGTGCGGCCGTTCCCGATGAACGCTCCGGCCACGACGTCCCAGTAGAAGGCGGAGCGCGCGACGAAGGTGTCCTGGGCTGCGGCCTGCAGCGCGGCCGAGATGTCGTCGCGGCCGAGGCCCGCCTCGAGCCCCTCGGCGACGACGCGGCGCGCGTCTGCGCCGAAGCCATCGATCCGCCGCCCGAGCTCGTCGGTGACGAAGTTGACCTGCGTCCGCACGACGTGGGCGGTGATCCGGCGGTCGACCGCGTTGAAGTCGGCCCCGATGGCGAGGTTGTGGACGCGGCGGCCGTGGCTGCGGGTGGCCGAGACGACCTCGTCCGCCGCGGGCCCGAGGGTGGTCTGGATGCGCGCCGGGATGAGGGCGGTCGCGCGGCCGGCGGCGTTCATCGCCTCCGAGACGAGCCGCCGCCTCTGGGCCGGCGTTGTCCGATGCCAGTCCACGTCGAGCACGTCCACCGCGGCGCGGACCGCGTCCCGCTCCGAGCGTCCCGCCTGCTGGCGAAGCTCGGCCGCGAGCGACGCGACGGCTCGGTCGAAGCCGCGGGCCGTGCCGAGATCCATCGCCTTGGCCACCGGCTCCCCGAGCAGCTCCGCCGCGAGCGAGCTGGCGACGCGGTGTGCCTCGGCGACGACGGCGAGGGCGTCAGCGGTACCGCACGTTCCGCACATCGGGGCCCTCCTCGAGCTCGGCGACCGAGTCGGTCACGTGGAGCGTCACGTTGCAGAACACGCAGCGCACCGGCGCTGAGAAGCTGACCCGCTCGCCGTCCTCGCTCTCGGTGATGAGCTGGCCCTGGTGCTGGTGGAACACGGCGTTGACGAAGCCGCAGCGGGGGCAGCACAGGTGGTAGGCGATGAGCAGCTGCCGGCGGTCCTGAGACACGCGGCGCAGCTCACCGCGATCAAGCCGGCATGGCCACTTGGCGACGACGCGGAGTGGGTGGCTCATCCGTGCCCTCCGACGATGAGCGGTGTCCTCGACCGCGCCCGGACCTCGATCCCATCGGGCGTCGGCCGCATCAGCAAGTCGTGGGCGCCAGCGCACCGATCGCAGAGCGCGAACACCAGCTGCCCGTTGCGCCACAGGGTGGTCGTCTCGTCGAGGCCCGCCTCCTGCCTGCACGTCCGACAGGCGATGACGCCGCGCTCGGCGTCGAGCTGGGCCTGCTTCGCCCAGGCCCGGGAGAGAGCGTCAGGCGTCATCGCGGGCCTCCGGATCGAACCAGGTGTCGAACTCCTCGCGCGGCACGGGGACCCGCTCGGCGTGGTCGTCGAGGTAGCGGCGGGCGAGGTCGACGCGGCGGTCGGCCAGGCGCGCCTGCTCGGTGGCGAGCTCCTCGCGGAGCGTCAGCAGCCGGCGGGCGTCGTCGAGGAGCGAGCCCTTCTCGGTCTGCGCCCGCAGGTCCTGGACGCCCGTCTGGATGCCGGCGAGCGTCAGCGTGATGGGCCGCTTGGTCCAGTCGTCGCCGATCTTGCGGAACTCGCGGTTGAAGATGTCGCCGGCGAGGAAGCGGCCCTCCTCGGGGGTGAGCACGCCGACGCGCACGAGCTTCTCGACCATCGCCGTCATCCGCTCGGGGTCGCGGGTCACCGGCGTCTGCGAGCGGAACCGCCAGAAGCGGATCCCCATGTCGGCGAGGAGCTTGCGGTTGATGAGGTAGTCGAACTCGTCGCGCTCGGGCTGGAAGACCTGGTCCTCGGCGAAGCGCAGCGCCGACTCCGCGGTCGCCCGGTTGAAGTCCTTGCTCTCCCCGCGGAGCAGCCGGGGCAGGCGGAACGCGCCTCCGACCTTGTCGATGTTGCGCTCGTCGTAGACCTGGAAGAGCGCGTCCTGCTGCTGCGCGTCGGTGAGCGGGCGGAGCTCGATGCGGGCGCGGTTCTCGCCCTGGCCGCCCTCGGCCTCGAGGATGAGGATCTTGTGGAAGTTGGTCTTGCCCTTGAGGTTCTCCTCGATGAAGCGCTCGATGCGAGGCACCGACGACTCCGAGAGGCGGCCGCCCGAGATCAGCAGCGCCAGCGGGGGCACGCTCTTGTTCTCGAAGTAGAGGTAGTTGACCTCCTCCATCTGCCGCGAACCGAGCACGGCGAGGAGCGCGCCCACCCAGCGCGGCACGCCGTAGGGGGTGCGCGGCGAGTGGATAGCGAAGTGCAGGATCTCCGTCGCGGGGCCGTCGCGCTGTTCGGCCCGGCGCAGCGCCTCCACCGACGGGAAGACCGCGCCGGTGCGCTTGGAGATGAAGCGCGGGTCCCCGAAGGCCTTGAAGTACACGCGGTCGGTGCCCTGCACCTGGACGTACCGACGCAGCCGGCGGCGCGCTGGCACCGCCTCGAAGGCGACCGGCGAAACCTGGACGCGGTCCTCGACCTCCACCGGCTCGGCGTCGAGCGGCATTAGGCGGACCGTGTGCGAGGGCACGTAGACGAGGCGCGCTATCTCGCCGCGGCCGTCGCGGAGCACCTCCCAGTAGGCGTTGCCCGTGGTCTCGAGGTCCTGCCGTGTGCGGCGACGTAGGTCGACGAAGGAGTGGTCGAAGCAGCAGAAGTCGAAGAACGAGTGCAGCCGCGCCCGCTCGACGCGGGCCAGGTGGATGAGCTCTCGCTTGCGCGCCGCGACCTCCTCGTCGGTGGGCTCCAGGTCCACGCCATCCTCGAGCTCGCCGCGCTCGCGGGCCGCCGACCGCTCGAGGAAGATGGCGTCGGCCACCCGGGCGTCGGCGTCCTCGGCCTCGAAGTCGATGGCGGGCTCCAGGCGATGACCGAAGCCGTCGATGTTCACCGCGTACGCGTCGAGGTTCTGCCGGAGCGCGTTCGAGTGCTCGACCAGGAGGCAGAGGGCCGCCGGGTCGTAGGGCGGCTCGAGCGCGCCGGCCGAGGAGAAGAGCGTCGCCGACTCGCCGGCCTCGTGGCTGGCCGGGTCGGAGACGTCCCGCCCGACGACCACCGCCTTGAGGATGGCCTGCAGGCGCGTGTGCGCCCGCTGGGCCGCGCCCGCGTCTCTCATCCCTCGTCCTCGACGTAGGCCACGAGCCCCGTGGGCGTGAACGAGATGGCGCGCTCGCGGTGGAAGCCCGCCTCAGCCAGCGCCTGCTTCGCCGCAGGCAGGAGCCCGTCGAGGGTCCGCGCCTCGACGCTCAGCGTCGGTCCCGGGCGGGTGGGCCCCGCCGGGTGCTTGGGCGAGACGACGAAGACCTTGAGGTCGTGGCAATGCGGCATGCGGCGGCTCCGGTGGAGGGGCCAGGTCGGCCTCGTTCACCGGAGTAGAGCCGGGACAGGAGCAAGTCTGGGACAGCACCGCTTGTCTCCGACAAGTCCTTCGGCGATCTTGATGTGCAAAATCACGGTGGTGCGTTCAACGAGAGTCACGAGATGAAGCTGCCCTTCGAAACCTGGCTGGAAAGCTCCGAGGTTCCCTCTGAGGCCGACGTCGCCTACCGCGAGTCGGTGATCAGCTACAAGGCGGGGGCGTACCGAGCGGGACTGCTCTTCGCCTATGTTGGTACCGGGCTCTGGCTCCGACGACGGCTCATCGCGGCCACATGCCCGGCAGGAATTCCAGCCGGCCAATGGGCAGCGATTCAGCGCGATCTGCAAGATGACAACAAGTGGGATGCGACGGTGTTCGACTGCACTCAGATGCGCGCACCGAAGGACATCTTCAGCGTGGACGACCACGTGCGCGACGAGTTCAAGTACTGGAAGAATCGCAGGAACGACTGCGCGCACTTCAAGAGCAACATCATCGCCGCTTCCCACGTCGAGTCATTCTGGCTATTCTTGCAGTCCAGCATTGGGCGTTGGGTGCCGAACGGAAGCGCCCAGGACCTGATCGAGCGACTCGCTCGCCACTTTGATCCGAACCTCACGCCCCCCGGCACCGATGTCGGACCACTCGTGGCGTTGGTGCCGCACGCGGTTCCGCACGCCGAACTACCGGGCTTCTTCGATTCGCTGGAGACGCGGTTCACCAGAACCCTCGGTACGTTCGCGATGGTCAACCGGGATGCACTCATCCACATACACGAGGCGATCTTGCGCGGGGCCAACGCCGTCGTGGCCCCGGCATCGATTACGTGGCTCCTGGGACACCCGGACATCCTGGTAGGGGTTCTGAGAAAAAGCGCCAGCCACGTGCTCTGTCTGTCGGGTCGTGCGACCGAGGTCCGCAAGCTCTGGCGGACGCAGCTCTTCGATGGCGGCCACCAGGACCTCGGGGTCGTTGCCGCGCTGCTCAGGAACAACTTGATTCCCTCCGCAGAGATAGCTGAGGCCATCGAGACGACGGTTGGGAAGCTCAACGGCGACATTCCGTCTGCGATCGACGAGCCGGTCCTGGCTGCACACGGCTTTTGGAGCCGCTTCCACGATCACGCCGTCCTGAACCGCCAAATGGACAAGTTCGAATGGGGGAACCGCAACGCGGGACTCATTGCATGGCGGGTCCAGAATGCCCCAATCGACCGCGAGACCGCAGAGGCTATCTGCGGGGTGTTCTCCTGTGAGCCATACCCTTTCACCGTGCGAGATGCTCTGAAGGAGATGCTCGCGGGGAGCCCTGCAAAGATGTCTGAGCTGCAAGCTGCAGCGACCCAGGCCGGAACGAGCGTTCCCTCCGTGTTGACGTAGGGCGTTCCTGGCTCACCCGATCACCCGCACCCCCACCTCCGCCTCGGCGCGCCGGCTGGGCCCGCGCTCCTTCTGGCAGGCGAGTACGATGGCCCAGAAGCGGTCGGCGTGGCCACGGCCGGTGCGCTCGGCGTCGAAGCTGACGTTGCCCGAGGGCGTGAAGCGGCGCTTGATGCTGTGGATCTGCGAGACGAGCTCGCGGTCGCGAGGCAGGTCGAGGTCGCGGCGCTGGAGCAGGATCTTGAAGTCGGTGCACCAGCGCTCCTTGCTGGCGTTGGTGAACGCCTCGCCGACGACCAGCGGGAACGCGCGGCTCAGGTTCTCGGCGAGGTTCATGCCGATGCCGCTCTTGTCGATGGAGAGCCGCGCGATGGGCAGCGTGTTCAGCATCCGCAGCAGGTCGGCCTCCTGCTCGGCGAAGGGCACGCGGTCGTAGCTGCGCAGCATCCGGCAGATGAAGCGGCCGCCCACCTCCTCGAACACGGCGAGCTCGGAGCGATCCTGGCTGCGGCCGACGTCGAAGCCGGCGACCAGGCGGCCCTCCGGGAACGGCAGGTCGGTGAAGTCGTCGCTGAGGTCGAGGTTCTCCCGAGTGCACGGGAGGATCAGGTCGTAGGCGTAGAAGCTGTACGACTCGTCGACGAAGCGGCACTCAAGCTCCTGCTGGAAGTCCTCGAGCGGCAGCGAGTCGAACTGCTCGATGATGGTCTGCCGGCCGAAGCGTGCGACGCGCTCCTCGCTCTCCATCAGCGGCGCCTCGCGGGCGGCCCCCTCGACGTCGCGGCAGAAGAAGCGGCACAGCCACCAGGGCACCTCTTGCCGGCGGTGGTGCGGGTAGCGGCGCAGCTCCTCGAGGGCGATCTCCCAGAAGATGCCGCGCCGGCCGAGCGGCGTGCTGCAGCCGGTGAGCTGCCCGTTCGACCGCAGGATGAGCGCGGTCGAGCCCGTGTAGACCTGGCGGTCGTTGACGTAGTGGGCCAGCTCGTCGAGGACGATGTCGCCCTTCTTGCCGCGCGGGGGCTTCGACGGGACCGACAGGATCCGCGACAGCCGGCCGCTCTTGCCGATGGGCTCGAAGGCCAGCTCGGTCTTCGAGTCGACCACCAGCTTCTTCTGGTAGGCGAGCGGCAGCTCCTCGTAGACCTGCCGGGCCAGCAGGATCTTCTCTTTGGCGTCGTCGAGGTTGTAGCTGACGAACACCGCAGTGTAGCCGTCCCGCAGGTGGCAGCGGGCGAGCGCCTCGAGGGCGACGATGAACGAGTAGCCGACCTGCCGGCTCTTGGTGATCCACCGGAACCGCGACCGGTTCTCCAGGAAGGCCACCTGGTAGGGCTCGAGCACGATGGGCTCGCCGTCGTAGGAGCAGAGCCCGGCGATGAACCCGGCCTCGGTGGCCAGCCAGTCGCCCAGCTCCTGCGGCGTCCGCTTCACCACGGTCAGCATCGCGGGCCTCGACCGTGGCGATGGCCGCTTTGCCTCGGACTCTGCTTGATAGGTGCCGCGAAGGAAGCGTGTATGGCCTCGACGGAACGAACCTGAACCCCGGAGACGCCATGACCGCCTACGCCGACCGCATCGCCCGCGCCCCCCGAACCCTCTCCGAGCGCGAGCAGCGCGCGCTGCTCGCCGTGACCGGACAGCACAAGGACGGGTTCCGCGACCACGTCATCTACAGCCTCGCCCTGGGCACCGGCCTGCGCGAGCACGAGCTCCTCGCCCTCGACGTGGGCGACGTGTTCAGCGACGGCCGCGCGCGGCGGCGGGTGCAGCTGCGGGTGTTCAAGCGCAGCAACGACGACGTCGCCAGCCAGGAGGTGATCCTCCCCGACAACGTCCGCGCCAAGCTCGACAAGCTCTACGCCTGGAAGCGCCGGGCCGGGCAGCCCCTCGACGACGACGCGCCGCTCTTCATGAGCCGCAAGGGCAACCGCCTCTCGACCCGGCAGGCCCGCCACGCCTTCAAGCGCTGGCAGGAGCGCGCCGGCTTCGACCGGACCTTCAACTTCCACGCCCTGCGCCACACGGCCTGCACGAACCTCTACCGCGCCTCGCGGGACATCCGGCTCACCCAGCGATTCGCTCGGCACAAGACGATCACCTCGACGGCGATCTACACGCACCCCACCGACGAGGACCTGATCCGGTCGCTCCAGCAGCTCACCTGCTGAGGCCCGGTGGCCACTCGCAGCGAGAAAATGAACGCCGCCTCGCCGAGCGCCCCCTCGCGGGGCGTTCACTTGTTCGGAGCTCGGGTGTTCATTTTCTCCACCCGACCCCTGTCGAAATCGCGACCAGGCACCCTCTCCGTATTCGCGCCCGCCGCGGAGTTTCGACCCTCCCCCCCGCCCCGCGGGCAGAGGGGCGCCTGATCTCGAGGCCGAGGCGAGGCCAGCCCCCGTGAACGAGGGAAAGCGGCCATTCGGCTCCGGGTCGAGGGGGCCTCCGAGCGCCCACAAACCCGCGAAACACCATGGCGGCGGCGAGGCGGATGGCCGCTTTCTACAGGATCCGGCCATTCGGGCCCCCGTCGTCATCGGCCTCGTGGTCGCCGGTCCCGTGTTCTTCTTCGCCCTGGTGCTGCTGCTCGTCCTCCAAGTGAACGCGCTCGTCGCTGTTCATTTCGCCAGTGGGCGACGAGGAAGCACCAGGCTCAGTCCCGGGCACAGTCCCCTCACCAGCGCGTGGAAGAACACGCGCCGCGGCACCACTTGGCCTCGCCAGATCGCCAGAAGCGCCCGTGTCGCGGGGCGTTGCGCCGGTTCGGGCGTGACTCGCGGGCTCGTCCTCCGAGCCCACAGGAGCTCGCACAGGCGCGTCAGAGGCGGCCACAGACTCGTGACCCCGGACCACCTCCTGGAGTTCGCCGGCCGAGCTCGAGGTCGGCGCCGGCTCCCCTAAATGAACGTTCAAATCTCCAGCGGCGTCGTCGGAGGGGGCGCGTGGGGGGTGAGCGGGCTCCTCGGTCTCGACGTCGATCACCTCGCCGTGGTCGGGCAGCTCTCCGCGGACCGCCGCGTCGGCGGCGCGGTTGACCCGCAGCATGCGCTGGTGTCGAGCCTGGATGTCCTCGAGCGAGAGCGAGGCGTGGATCTCCTGACGGGAGTCGGCCCCGCCCATCACGAACTCCTTGAGCCGCACCATGGTGTTGAAGTCGCCGGGGTTGTCGAAGCGCACGCGCCCCTCGGCCAGCGCCTTCTCGAACCCGGCGAGGAAGCCGTCGATGATGCGCAGCTCGTCGTCCTTCGAGAGCGCGACCGCGGTGGCCCGCAGTTCCACGAGCTTCTGGTCGGCCTGAGCCTGGATGCGCGCCTTGGCCTGCTTCCGGCGGCGCAGGCAGTTGTATTCCTTCGAGTACTTCGCGATGAGCGTCGTCGAGACCTCGAAGCGCTCGGCCAGGTCGCGGTAGCTCGGGTACACGACGGTCTGCGACTCGCCGTCGTCGCAGGTCACCACCTCGCCGAACACGAGCAGGCGGTCGACCTCCTCGGCGGGCAGCGCAGGTGGAGCGCCCTTCGGCGGGCGGCCCTTCGGGCGGCTGGTGGGCTGCTTCTTCTTCCCGCTCATTGGCTGCGCAGCTCCCACCATTCGCCGACCAGATCGAGGAAGTCATCGAGCAGGAGGGTGACGGTGGGCGCCGCGCGGTCGTCGCGGACCACGGCGATGGGGAGGCGTCCGTCGGGCGACGCCTCGATGGCCTGGCGGAGCGCGGCCCGCATGTTGGGCTTCTTGCCCCGCTTCGCCTCGACCCAGAACACCGGGCACTCGACGTCGGCCGCCTCCTCGCCGGAGCGGGTCTGGAACCCGCGCTTCACGTCGGCGCCGGGCATGGCGTCGCGGAACCGGTGCACGAGCTCACGCTCCCACGCGGCTCCCTTTCGTCTGGACCGGGCGCCGCTCATGGGTCGCCTCCAGGCTGGGCGAAGCGAACGGGGATGCCGCGCGCCTCGGCGTGTTCGATCTCGAGCCGCATGCCCTCGCTGATCCGCTCGCCGTACACCCGGAGCTCATCACAGGCGTCGAGCAGCTCGAGGCAGAGGGTCAGCGCCTCGTCCCGCTGGGTGGCCTCGTCGAGGAACGCCGGCAGGTAGAGCTGCGGCGCGATCGGGGCGAAGCCGTCCTCGGTGAGCGTGCGGCACAGGGCGGTGACTCGGGCGACGTTGGCCTCGGGCGCGTCGCGGTAGGGGTGGCAGACGTAGACGCGACGTCGGCGGATCCGGGGCACTCGCGGCCGGCCCAGGCGGACCAGCTCGGCCGCGCAGTAGTGCAGGCCGTCGATGACCTCGGCGAAGGCCTCGGCCCGGTAGTCGCGGCCGTCATCGACCTTCCACGGGCCGTACTCGTCGCGGCCACCCTCGATACGGTCGAGGAGCGCCTCGACGATGGGCTGCTCGTCGGCGACGAGGTTGGCGACCCGCCGGCCTACGAGGGCTCGGTCGCGCAGCTTGCGGGCGACCTCGAGGGAGGCCATCGCGTCGGCGAGCGCGCGGTGTGGTGTCGGGCGGCTCAGGCCGAGCGCCTTGCACACGGCGTCGAGGGAGAGCGAGTCGGTCTCCGCCGAGGCGAAGAGCGGCCAGGCGAGGCTGGCGGTGTCGAGGCGGTGGTAGTCGACCTCGGGGATGGGCATGCCGGCGACGAGGAAGCCGCGGGCGAGGAAGGCCCAGTCGAAGCTGACGTTGTGTCCCGCCACCAGCGCGCCCTCGAGGAGCGGGGCGACGCGGCGCAGGCCCGCCGCGAGGCTGACGGCGTCGCGCCAGGCGTCGTCGCTGTAGCCGTTGACCTCCTGCGCCTTGGGGTCGGCGTCAGCGAGCCGCTCCGGGCGCACCTTCACGCTGACGTGGTCCAGGGGCTCGAGGGAGTGCCGGTCGACGCGCATGGCCGCGAGCTCGATCAGCTCGTGGCGCACGGGGTCGAGCCCGGTCGTCTCGACGTCGACGAAGCAGAGGTCCATCACGCGACCTCCTTCGCCCAGAAGCGCTGCGAGAAGCGCTTCTCCGCGATGGCGTCGAGCTCGGCCTTGAGCAGCGTGACCCGGTCCTTGCCGATCGACTTGGCGAGCCTCTTCACGAGGGCGTCGAGCGACTTCTTGTCGATGGAGCCGATCTGGGTGAGGAGCGCCTCGGGGCTCTCGCCGGTGGCGGAGACCAGCGCCGAGAGCGTGCGTTCGAGCGGGTACTCCTTCGAGGCCGCGTTGAACATGCGGTAGCGGACGCCGCCGAGCACCAGCTCGTCCTGGTCCTCGAGGCGGCTCTTGAGCACACCCTCGAGCTCGCGCTTGCGGGCGTAGAGCACCTTGGCCAGCCGGGCGACCTCCTCTCGCTCCTGGGCAACCAGCTCCAGGTCCTCGAGGTCCTCGCACACGACGGTCCGCTCACCGCGGAGGGCGGCGGCGTAGGTCGGGCAGTCCTGTCGGTGGTCGCAGTAGACGCAATTGCTGTTCAGGCGCGCGGGGAACTGGCGGGCCTCCTCGGTCATCCGGCCCATCGTCTCGACGTAGGCGCGGGCGGCGGCGAGCTGCTCCTCGTCGCGCTCGGTGGTCATCCGGATGTCGTGCCGGAGCATGTCGAAGGTGAGCCGTACCTTCTTCGCCCACGGCCACAGCTGGCGCGCGGCCAGGTGGTAGAGCGACATCTGCAGGCTCGTGTCCACCTCCTCGCGGGTGAAGAGCATGCGGTTGGTCTTGTAGTCGATGACCTCGACCGTCTCGTCGTCGACGCGATCGACCCGGTCGATGAAGCCGAGCACGGTGAAGGGGCCGACGGAGAGCTCGAAGCGCTTCTCGATGGCCAGCACGTCCTGGTGGTCGAGGTGACCCTGACGGCGCACGTAGGAGCGCAGGAGGGTGAGCCCCTCCTCGAAGACCTCGATGCCGGAGAGCTCGCCGGCGGCCCACGCCTCCTGCCACAGCGTCACCGCGCGGTCCTCGGAGAGCGGGCCCTCGCGCTCCTCCTCCATGTGCTCGCGCACGAGGTTCTCGAGCACCGCGTGTACGGCCTTGCCGAAGCGCAGCGGCACGCCGGGATCGGCCTGCTTCTTGTCGATGTAGTGCAGCTTGAAGCTGAGCGGGCACTGCTCGAAGCGGGACAGGCGCGAGTAGGACAGGTGCTGGTTCTTGAAGCGCGGCATGGCTCTCCCTCGGCGGAGGTGCGTGTTCTTCCACCGGGGTAGAGCCGGCCCTGGGCTCGCTCTGGGACAGGGCTACGAGGCGTCGTCGGCTGCCGGGCGCTCGTAGCTGGTGACGCGTGCGCCCGGGAAGGCCGAGCAGACGGCGGCCAGTGTCGCCGCGTCGCGCACGCTGATCTCCTTGCGGTCGTCACGTCCCGTGTACTCGGGGACGAGCCAGACCTCGCCGCAGTCTTCGGTGGCCAGGCAGACCTCGACGCCGAGCGCCTTGAACGAGGCGACGTCCTCGTCAGTGAGGTTGCGGACGACCGGGACCTCCTGCTCGGGAGGGCAGCGCGGCTCGGGTGCGTCGTCGTACTGGGGCCGAGACGTCGGTGCGCGCTCCACGGGCTGGCCGAAGAGGTCGCGGTCGACCTTCGGCGCGGAGCTCGGCGGCTGCGTCGGAGGCGGCGGCTCGACCTCGACGGGCGGGAGCGGCTCGGGGACCGCGTGGCCGTTGGCCTTGAGCCACTCGACGCACATGAACTCGTCAGGCAGCGCGCAGGCGCCTCCCTTGAGGTAGTGCTGGCAGCGCTTCGTGCCGGGCTTGGGCTCGTAGCGCGGGCAGGTGATCTCCGGCGGGGCGATCGGGCCTTGACCCGAGAAGCGATCAGAGAGGCCCATCGCTCACCTCCTCGAGCCGCGGTGGCTCCGTGGTGTTGGCGGGTCGCGGCTGGACCTCGACGTCGTCGATGAGACCCCGGACGGCGAGCTCGTTCAGGCGGCGGGCGAAGAGGTCCGCGACTCGGCGGCGGCGGTCCTCGGGCGACAGGCGATCAGGCTGGTGGCGCATGGCGGCTCCGGTGCGAGTGGTCCTCGACCGGGTAGAGCCGGGTGAGAGCCCTGGACGGGACGCGCGGAGAGGCCGGGGGAACGCCTCGGGGCTGCGGGGCCACGCCGAAGGCGTTCCCCGGGATCGCCAGCAGCGGCGGGGGTTTGCGCTCGGTGGCCAGATCGGGGGAACGCCACCGCGTAGACCAGATTCGTGAGTCCGAATGCGGACTTAGGCCCGATCTCCCTTCGGGGGAACGTCTCTCTTTCTATAGCCACGTATGAGAGAGGCACTCCGAGGCGAGCGAGAGAAAGACAGCGTCCACGCGCTGTGCCCTCCCGCCACAGAGGCGTTCCCCCGCACCCGAACGCCCGCAAACGACCGTGGTTGCTGACCTTTTCGGTCGTGCGATCGCGTAGACCCAGGCGTTCCCCGGCCGCTCGGGGGAACGCGCCGAGAGGATCCCCGCGTACTTCTTCGGGATCCACAGAATGCTGTTCAGATGTTCACCCGAACGCTTGACCGGGTGTCGTGGATCGGTGTAGCTCTTGGACATGTGACGAGGACCCGGATGAGCGAGCAGCTGACCGACAAACAAGAGGCCGTCTTGGCCGTCATCGAGCGCCACTGGCGGGCCCACGGCGTGTCTCCGTCGGTCGCCGAGATCGCCGAGCGGCTCGGCCTGCGGAAGTCGACGACCCACGAGCACCTGATGGCGATCAAGCGCAAGGGCGCGCTGGTCCACGTCGAGGGGCAGAGCCGCTCGTGGCGGCCCACGTCGGTCGTCTCGGGCCAGGCCGAGCGGAGGATCCCCATCGTGGGTCAGGTCGCCGCCGGGGCCCCGCTGCTCGCCCAGGAGAACATCGACGGGTGGCTCACCGTCTCCAACGTGCGCGAGGGGCAGACCGTCTTCGCGCTCCACGTCCGCGGCGACTCCATGACGGGCGCCGGGATCCTCGATGGCGACCTCGTCATCGTTCGCCAGCAGCCCGTCGCCGAAGATAGCGACATCGTCCTCGCGCTGATCGATGAGCAAGACGCGACGATCAAGCGCCTCCGTCGCCACGGCGACCGCGTCACTCTGCAGCCGGAGAACCCGGCCCATGAGCCTCTCACGCTGCCCGCAGATCGCGTGCAGCTGCAGGGCAAGGTGATCGGCCTCCGTCGCGACTACTCGTGACGGGGGCGTCATGGCTGCGAAGCTTCCGACCATCAAGAGCCTCGTGCGCCTTTCGCTGCTCGAGCGCGTGTCGCCCGAGCTGCTGGTGCGCTTCCTCCGGCCCTTCGAGGACTACCTGACCGCACGGCAGGTGGCCCTCGACGGGGTCAAGCACGACCACGCGTGGGTGGGCGCGCTGCACGAGGTGCTGATCACCGTCGACCCGGAGATGCCGGGCGACCTTCAGCAGGCGCTCCTGGACGTCGCGGACCTGGCCAGCGACCAGGGCCACGAGCTCGCGCTCGAGCTCGCCGGGGAGCGCCAGATGACGCTCTTCGCGCCGGGCAGCGAGATGAGCGCCGAGGACCTCGCGTTCAAGCTCTACCTCGAGCACAGCGATCTCTTCGCGGCCTCGCACGCCCGCGTGAAGTCGCAGGAGGCGCGGCGCTTCGTCGACTTCTTCCCTCGCGAGCACCGCCCGCTCGAGAACTACGGCAGCGAGTCGCGCCGGGTGCTCGTGGTCAGCCAGCTGCGCCGCTGGTTCGCCAAGCGCAACCGCAGCGAGTACGTCGACCTGCGCATCTCCGAGACCGACGCCGAGGTCACCTTCCTGATCATCCACGGCCGCACGCCGCGGAACATGTCGGTGATCACCTCGGCGTTCAGCCGCGACCGCCTCTCGTTCGTGCCCGACAAGCAGGACACGGTCGTGTTCGAGAAGGCCACCGGGCGCCTGTCCATCAACGCCCAGTACCCCGCCGAGAACGACTTCTACCGACAGGTGCTCGGCAAGGTGTTCTTCGGCAAGGACGACCACTTCGAGCCCCACGCCGTGCTGAGCTGCGACGTGCTCCTCGACGACGCCGAGGAGGCGCTCTCGGTGGACGGCGTCGCGGATCTCGACACGGTAGCGCTCCGAGAGATCGCGCTCGAGGCGTGCGACCACCCCTACGACCTGCTGGTGTGGAAGGCGAACGACCTCAAGCCGGTGCTGCCGAAGGATCTGCCCAACCTGCTGCGGCGCGCCCGCACCGTGCGCTACGCCAAGCTCGCCCTCTACTTCACCGGGAAGAAGCGGCCGAAGATCGTCTCCATCAACCCGCCGAACAAGCTCTCCTACGACCGCCGCACCGGCGACGATGTCGTGCGGGAGTTCCTCTTCGCTCGCGGGTTCCTGCGCCACCCCGAGCACGGCGTGAGCTACCAGCGGGCGCTGGTGTGAGGGGGCCGATGGATCGCTTCCTCCACGCGCTCCAGGGCGGCCAGCTCCCCGCCGGCATCCGATCGGCACTCGACCTGCGCTTCAGCGAGGAGGCGGTGGCCGGGCTCATCGGCGCCGGCGTCCTGACCCGCGGCGCGCAGGCGACCCGCTACCCGTGCCCCCGCGGCGGCTCGAGCTGCCCCCGAGAGATCGTCGAAAACCCAGGCGACGACGCGTTCCCCTTCGTCGCGATCCCACCGAGCGCCGAGGTGTGCTGCCCAACGGTGCGGCTGACGGCCGAGGACCTGGTCACCTGGCAGACCTCGCGCCGGGCCCTCGTCAAAAGGCTGTCCGAGCTCTATGCCGTGCGTGGGCCTTCGAACCTGCGCGACGAGGTCTTCCCCTGCGCCCACCGCCTCGGCCGGGCCGCCTGGCGCGGGCTCGACCGCGAGGTGCTCCTCTGCACCGACCTCAACGGCGCCGCGCCACTCGCCTTTCTGCTGGCCCGCCAGGCGAGCCAGCAGCCGACGCTCGTGCTCGCCCACGCCCGGACCCGCTACACACCGCCCGACGTCGACACCCACTTCGCCGCGGGTCCGGTGTCGGTCGTCTTCCTCGAGGACGAGCTGCGGCTCGACGGTGACCGCCTCGTCCGCGCGCAGCCGATGGGCGTGGCGGAGCCAGCGGGCGTGTATCGGGCGCGCGCCTCTGGGCAGCTGCCGCAAGTGACCGAGGCCAGCTTCCAGTTCCGGCCCCACGGCGAAGCCTGGGCGCTGCGGTACCAGGGTGGGCGCACGCTCCTGATGAACGAGACGAAGGGGCTCCGCTACATGCGGTTCCTGTTGATGCGCCCGGGCGAGCAGATCACGGCTCGTGACCTGGTCGACCTCGACGAGGGGCGGCCACCGGGGCACCACCCCTTCGCGACCTCTCTCACCGCCGACCAGGAGGCGATCGATGCTGTCCGGACGGCGATGCGCGAGCTTCGAAGCGAGCTCGCAGAGGCGGAGAGCCTGTCCCGACTCGACGAGGCGGAGCGGCTCCGCGGGGAGATCGAGAAGCTCGAAGCCTACGTGCTGCGGGAGGCGGGGCTGGGCGGCAAGCGCCGGAGTGAGTCGCCAGAGCAGAAGCGCCTGCGGAACGCTGTCTCGAACGCGATCCGTCGCTCTATCGGCGCCATCAAGAAGCAGGACGAGGGCTTCGGCGACTACCTGAAGCGCCAGATCCAGACCGGCTTCTTCCTCGAGTATCGGGACATCAAGACGCGTTGGTTGACGTAGGCGAGGCTCCGTCGGCGCCACTCTCCGTCGCAGCCTCCAGATGGCCGTCCTGACGAGGCTTTCCTAGGCTTCTCGACCTTGACCCGGCGACTCCGTGACGGATACCTTGGCACGGGACGTGCTGTCTTGAGGCCCCGGAGGTCCTGTACGTTTGCCCCGACGTCACCACCACCATGCGCTTCCAGACAGCTGCTGCGTTCGCAACACATGCATCGGAAGTTCATGAGGGTGGCAGATGGGCCACATTCGGCTTGGAAAACTACCGCGCGCGAAGCGCTGGGCAGAGGTCGTCGACCTCTTGGGCCTTGGTGCGGGTTCCGCTGCGGTAGCCGCCGCCACCCTCGATGCCGCCGAAGCCGACCTACGTAGCGCTCCCCAAGACCCGGCCGTCCTCCACGCCTTCTGGCTGCTGACCCAGCTCCCCGACGCGGCCCGCAGCGACGACTTCGCCAGCGCGCTTCGTGACCTGGGAGTCCAGGTTGAGAGCGCGCCTTCGGTCGCCGAGCTCGGCGCCGCGCTGACTCAGGCCATCGACCGACACGCGCTGCAGCAGCGCAACAAATCTGACCTCGGCGAGATGGCGCAGCTCGCCGCCGTCCAGAGTCTCACAGGGCTGCTGCAGTCCCGTGTGCCGACGCTCTTCGGGACCACCCCCGACGACGTTCGCTCGGAAGTCGCCAAGCTCGCGACCGAGAAGCAGTTCGGCTCACTCGCCAAGGAGTTCTTCGCCGACTTCTCGCAGCGGTTCCTCACCTACTACACGAGCCGCGAGCTGCCATCGCACGTCGGTCGGGACCGCGCGTTCCCGGAGCTGACAGCCCACGACGCGTTCAACCAGGCCCTCGACGTTCATTGCCAGCAGGCCTCGCGCATCGTCGAGACCTTCGCCGGCACCTGGTACTCGAAGAGCCGCTTCGAGAAGACACTGACCCCCGAGCGCACCGCCGGGTTCATCGGGTACGCGCTGACCAAGATGCGGCGCGAGCTGAAGCGGGGGGACTGATGTCGTCGTCCCCGCCTCGGAGTGTGCATCACGTCGCTTGCGGGAGCGCCGCCCACGGCGCCCCCGAGGACGCGCTGTGTCTGCAGCTCCACGGGACGTCGCCGAGCCTCAGCGTGGACATCGCGGGCCTCGATCAGCAGCTGATGACCCGCGTCGCTCCGCGATTCCGGGACCTCATCCGCCTCGCGTCCTACGTCCTCGTCGCAGACCAGGCAGTCACCCGCGGCGGCGAGGACACCCTCGACCTGGGGAAACGCTGGCGACGAGACTTCAAGTTCGTCGTCGGCGTCGAGGATCTCGACACGTGGGACCGCGACGAGATGCGTCAGGTGCTGGAGTCGACGCTGCACACCCTCACCGACGACTTCTTCAGCTTCGAGTTCGTTCCCCAGCTCGACTCCGAGCCCGAGCAGCTCAACTTCGGCGCCGTCGGTGACGACCCCTTCCTCCCCCTCGAAGGCTTCGAGTCGGTGCAGCTGTTCTCCGGCGGGATGGACTCGTTCACGGGCGCCGCCGAGGAGATCCTGGGCAACGATGGAGACGTCATCCTCGTGAGCCACCGGTCGGCGTCCAAGACCTGGAAGCTCCAGCGGGATCTGATCGACGACCTTCGCCAACGAGCACCGTCTCGCCGCGTCCTCCACGTCGCGGTGAACATGGCGAAGCACGCTAAGGAGCTTCGCCGCGAGCGAACGCAGCGCTCCCGGTCCTTCCTATACGCTGCCCTCGCCGGCACGGTCGCCAACCTGGTGGGGCTCGACTTCATCCGGTTCTACGAGAACGGGATCGTCGGCATGAACCTCCCTGTGCTGCCGCAGGTCATCGGCACCCGGGCGACGAGGACGACGCACCCGGAGGTGCTCCGTGGTTTCGCCAAGATCCTCTCGCTGCTGAGTCCGCAGCCCATGCGGGTCGAGAACCCGTTCGAGTTTCTCAGCCGAGCCGAGGTCGCCAGGAGGCTGAACGACGCCGGCGCCATCGACCTGCTGAGCAAGACCGTTAGCTGCGCGCACGTGCACAAGAGCAGCACGATGCATCCGCACTGCGGCGTCTGCTCCCAGTGCGTGGACCGCAGGATCTCGATGCTCGCCGCCGGCTTCGCCGAGCATGACCCCGCCGAAGCCTACGCGGTGGACATCCTCCGTGGTCAGCATCCCAGCGGCGAGACGGACGTCCTGAAGGAGCGCGACCGCACGATGATCGTCGGGTACGTCGACGCCGCCGACCGCTTCCGGGGCCTGGCTTCGCCGCTCGAGCTTCAGCACCGGTACCCCGAGGTCACGCGAGCGATCCCGGGCCTGACCGAGCGCTACGCCGTCGACGCCGACGAGGCGCTCCGCCGCGTGTACGAGGTGCACAAGCGCCATGGTGAGGGTGTCGATCGCGCCATCACGGCGCTCTACGACACCGAAACCGTGCGGGCGCTGCGGAGGCCAAACGGCATCCCCGCTGACAGCCTCCCCGCGCTCCTGGGCGCGCGTGGCCTCGGAGCGTCCGGGTGCCCCCAGCAACAGGAGGAGGCGCTCGAGATCGTGCCGGCGGACGCCGAGCATGTGTTTCGCCGGCAGGGGCAGAATTGGACGCTCAAGTACCGCGGCGGCAAGCCGCTGATCATGAACCACACGAAGGGGCTGAACTACATCAGCTTCCTGCTCCGGCACCCCGGTGAGGAGCTGACAGCCCTGGCGTTGATCGACCTCGATGAGGGGCGCGAGATTGGCAGCCACGCGCTGTCCACGTCGTTCTCGATCGACGAGGAGACCCTCAGCTCGGTCAGGGGCAAGATGCAGGAGCTCCAGGCCGACCTCGCCCAGGCGGAGGAGTACTACGACTACGCCGAGGCCGAGCGGCTGCGCGGCGAGATCGAGAAGCTCGAGGACTACGTGCGCCGCGAAGCCGGGCTTGGGGGCAAGGTCCGGCGCGAGTCCCCGGAGCAGAAGCGCGCGCGCACGTCCGTGTCCAACGCCATCACGCGCGCCATCCGCGCGGTCCGGAAGGAACACCCCGCCTTCGCCGACTACCTGAAGCTGCAGATCCAGACGGGCTTCTTCCTCCAGTACCGCGACACCAACACGCACTGGGTGCTGTAGCGCTGACGCTCGACTCCGGCGGACCGGGGGGGAGAGGTATGTTCGAGGGCTGTCGTCCGCCCTCGACGGGATCTTTCTGCCCCGAGATCGAAAAAAATCTGCCGCTACGCCTGATGTAGCACCTGCAACGCCACCTGTAGCGCCTCCGGGTTGAGCCATGTCGGCTCGCGAACACCTGACCCGGAGGTTCACATGAAGCCCCAAGACGAGACCGAGTGGCGCTGCCGTAAGTGCGGCGCACTCCTCGGCATCCGACGCGCCGGCCGCGTCCACGTCAAGCACAAGCGCGCCCAGTTCGTGGTCCGCGGCCACGTGATGGCCGTCTGCCCGCGCTGCGCCGAGCTCAACGAGACCGACTCCGCTCCGCCCCCGCCGGCGGAGCAGCCGAGGCCGGCGGCGTAGTCCGCCACCCACTGGAGAACACGAACCCAACAACGAACAACCCGACCGCGACCCGAGGCCCGAGAGGTCCGCCAGCGCCGAAGAAAGCCCCCGCAGGGGCGGCGCCCGCAGGTCCGGCACTTCGCCGGAGACCTCTCATGCGCCTGGAAACCGTACGACACGCGCTCGCACAACAGCTTCGCTCTCACGACACCCACCACACCTTCCTCGCCGGCCGCGACCGCCACGCCGCGCTCGCCGAGTTCGACAGCCCCGACGCGGCCATCGCCTTCCTAAACCGTCGCGGACCCGACGGCTGCCAGGCCCGCAGCGCCGTCACGGCGGCGATGATCGCCGAGGCCCAGCGCGGCGAGGGCTCGACCTGGTCGGCGTTGCTCATGCTGGCCTACTTCCCGGGCCTGCTGCGCATCCGCGCCACCATGAAGCCCTCGGCCGGGCTGCGCTGCGACGAGCTCAACGCGCTCCTCATCGAGTGCTTCCTGGAGACCGTCAGCACGCTGCCGCTCGCCACCCAGGGCCGCCTCGCGGTGGTGAACCTCATCCTCGGCACCCGCAAGAGCGCCTGGCAGCACCTCGCCCGCGAGACCGCCCGCGCGGACCGGGAGGAGCCGCTCCCCGACGCCGCCGACGACCTGCTCGGCGGCAACTACCCGTCGCCCGAGCGCATCGCGCTGGCCCGCGAGGCCGACCGGATCCTGCAGCCCGAGCGCATCCGCGACTGGGTCGAGGATCTGCTGCGCGACGAGACCGAGGACGACCTGCTGCTGGTCCTCGGCACCCACGCCACGGGCAAGCCGCTCATCGACTGGGTGCGCGAGCAGAACCCCCACCTCGAGGGCGACGAGCTGGTGCGCGAGTACGGCCGGCTGCGGCGTCGCCGGTCCCGGCTGCTGCAGCGGCTGCGGGATCGGCTGGCGGACTCGCCGCTGTCCCAGGCGTCGTTCCGCGCGGCTCTCCTCCTACGTGACCGCGACCTCTGTCGCCTGCACCCGGAGGGCCACGCATGACCGCCAACGCCAGCATCCGCAGCGCCTTCCACGAGCTGACCATGACGTTGCTCGGCCTCTTCGAGGTCTACGACGCCGAGCCCGAGCTCGTGGAGCACGCCGCCGAAGAGATCGAGTCGATCCTCCGCCGCCACATCGGCGCGCCCCCGGGCCCGCCGGGCGCGAAGGGAAAGCTCGCCCTGGAGCGCCTCCTCGATGAGCTCGAGGCCGCGCCCGAGACCGCCGCGAACGCGCACTGACCACAACCCATCGGGCTGAAGGAGCCCTTCGAACCCCAAGGAGAACACACATGACCACGAACGCCTGGGACACCGCGTCCCGACTCGCCGACAAGCACGCCAACCAGGGCGGCATCTTCGTCCGGCTCACCAGCAACGGCGACAAGATCGTCGGGGCCTTCTGCGGCGAGCCCTTCGCCCGCGAGGTCGTCTGGACCGGTGAGCGCTACGAGACCTACGACCCGTCCGTCCACACCGACAAGCGCCCGAGCCTCCGCGTAATGCTCAACTTCTTCGTCCCCGCCGAGGGCGACATGAAGGTCATCGAGGGCGGCACGGTCTGGTTCAAGGACGTGCTCAAGGTCCGCGACAAGTACGGCCTCGACAAGTGGCTCTTCGAGATCGAGCGCCACGGTGAGGCCGGCGATCCGAAGACCACCTACAGCATCCTCCCCGAGGAGAAGCTCGACGACGAGCTGCGCGGTCAGATCGCCGACGCCGAGCTGCACGACCTCGCCGCGCTGTCGAGCGGCGACGCCAACGCGGACAAGGGGGGTGACAAGCCGGCGAGCAAGCCGAGCAGCGGCCCCATCGATCCCCGCGACGCGAGCCAGCTCGTGGGTCGCCTCAAGCAGCTGCCGCGCTCCGACGTCGACGCCTTCCTCGCCGAGTTCGGCGTCAAGCGGGTCCGCGACCTGAAGGCGAGCGACGTGGCCAAGGCCAAGCAGGCCCTCGACCGGCTCGAGGCCGCCATGCGCGCCGCGGACGACGAGGACGACTCCATCGACCCCTTCGCGTGAGCCAGGAGGTGCCGCATGGTGCGCGCCATCGTCGACAGCGTGATCCGCCTCGCCGAGGCGGAGCTGCCCCCGAGGTCGCTCGCGACCCTCCACCGGGCGCTCTCGTTCCCGAACCCGGAGTTCGTCATGCGCCAGCGCATGGGCCGGTGGACGGGCGCGACGCCCGAGGAGATCTGCCTCATCGACCGCGACGCCCAGGGGCGGCTCGTGTTCCCCCGGGGCGCCGTCGGCACGCTGCGTGCCGCGGTCGCCTCGGCGGGGGCGGAGCTCGCGTTCGATGACCAGCGCGTGCGCCACGAGGCCCTCGACCTGCCGTTCTCCTTCACCCTGCGCGACTATCAGGAGGAGGCCGTCGTCGCCCTGGTCCGACACACCCAGGGAACGGCGGTCCTCCCCTGCGGGGCGGGCAAGACCGTCATCGGGGCGGGCGCCATCGCTCGCTGCGGTCAGCCCGCGCTGGTCCTCGTCCACACCCACGACCTGCTCGAGCAGTGGCGTGACACGCTCCGCGCCGCCCTGGACGTGGAGCCGGGCGTCATCGCCGACGGGAAGCTCGCGCCCGCCGACGTCACCGTCGCCACCGTCCAGACCCTCGCCAACCTGAGCCCGCGTGACCTGGCCGCGGTCGGAGCACGCTTCGGCTGCGTCATCGTCGACGAGTGCCATCACGTTCCGGCGACCACCTTCCGCGAGGTCGTCGGCGCGCTCCCAGCGGTCTACCGCTTCGGCCTGACCGCGACCCCCGAGCGTAGCGACGGGCTCACCCCGATGCTGTGCTTCGCTCTGGGCGAGCCCGTGTTCTCCATCGAGCACGGCCGCCTGGTCGACGCCGGCCACCTGGTCGTGCCCGAAGTCGTGGCGGTCCACACCGGCGTCAACGTCCCCGCCGACAGCCACAGCGAGCTCGTCTCACGCCTGGTCCGGCACCAGGGCCGCAACGGCCAGCTCCTCGACCTCGCCACCGAGAGCACCTTCGGCGGCAAGGCGACGCTGGTGCTCTCCGGCCGCGTCGATCACTGCGAGCACCTCACCGCGAAGCTCTGCGAAGAAGACGTCGCCGCGGCGGCGCTCACCGGCCGCACGCCGAAGGCCAAGCGCAGCGCCATCCTCGACGCCTTCCGCGAGGGCGAGCTCGCCGTGGTCTGCGCCACCTCGCTCGCCGACGAGGGGCTCGACGTCTCCCGCCTCGAGCGACTGATCCTCGCCACGCCGGCCCGGGCCGAGGGGCGCACCATCCAGCGCCTGGGTCGGCTGATGCGCCCGCACCCCGGCAAGGGCACGCCCATCCTCTACGACCTCGTCGACGACCACCCGATGGCGCGTCGGCAGCACGCCGCCCGGCGTCGGGCGTACCGCAAGGTCCTCGGCGAAGACGCGCCCATGTCGGTGCTCGCACGGAGGGCCGCGTGAACGACTTTCGCGCCGTCGTCGACGCCGTCCGCGACCGCACCGATCTGGTGAGCCTCGTCGGGCGCGACGTCCAGCTGCACCAGGCCGGCTCGGTGCTCAAGGGCAGCTCGCCGTTTCGCAACGACACCGACCCGTCCTTCGTGGTCTGGCCGCACAGCCAGACGTGGCGCGACTTCTCGGGCGCCTCGGACGACGGCGGCGACTGCCTCGACTACGTGATGGCGCGCGACGGCGTGGGCTTCTGGGAGGCGCTGCACACCCTGGCCGACGAGGCCGGGGTCGACGTGCCTGGGCGCGAGGACGACCAGCTCCGCGACGAGCTCGACAAGCTGTCCGAGCGCCGCCGCCTCGAGCGGCTGCTCACCGAGGCGGCCCGCTACTACCACCAGGTGCTGCCGTCGAAGCTGCGCGGGTCCTGGTACAAGGACCGCTACGGCTTCACCGACGAGACGGTCGACAAGCTCCTGCTCGGCTGGGCCGACGGGCACCTCTACGAGCACCTCGTCGGTGTCGTGGGCGCGACCGAGGAGGAGGCGCTCTCGACCGGGCTCTTCGTGCGCTTCCGCGACGGCCGGGTCACCGACTTCTTCCAGCAGCGGCTCGTGTTCCCGTACTGGCGGCGCGGTCGGGTCGTGTACTTCATCGCGCGGCAGACCGAGCTCACGCCCGAGGCGCCCTGGGAGCAGGCCAAGTACAAGAAGCTGCTCACCCGCTCGGACAAGCACCCCTACGTCTCGGCGCTGGTCCAGAACGACACCTTCTACAACGAGGACGCCGCCACCCGCGGCCGCGTCCGCCAGCTGCTCGTGACCGAGGGCGTCACCGACTGCATCTCGGCGATGCAGGCCGGCGTGCCGTGCATCTCCCCGGTCACGGTCCGCTTCCGCAAGAAGGACCGGCCCAAGCTCATCGCGCTGACCGAGCGCGTCTCCGAGGTCGTCATCTGCAACGACTCCGAGGACAGCGGCGCCGGCGAGGCGGGCGCGACCGAGACCGCGGCGGCGCTGCAGGCCGAGGGGCGGATCGTCCGCATCGCCCGCATCCCGCGGCCCGAGGGCAAGGACAAGGTCGACCTCAACGAGCTCGTGGCCGAGGGGGGCGCCGCCGCCCTCGAGCGGGTCATGCGGGACGCCGCCGACTGGTGCGAGCACCTCATCGAGCAGATCTCCGTCGACGCCTCGAAGCGCGAGGTCAGCGCCCGGCTGCGCGAGGTGCTGCCGCTCATCCGCTCCGCCGACCCGGTGCTCCGCGACGGCTACGCCGACCTCATCAAGAGCCGCTTCAAGCTGCGCGCGCAGACCGTACGCCAGCTCCTGCGAGAGACAGACCGCCCGCGGAAGAACACGGACGAGGAAGACTACGCGCCCGGCGTCGGCCTCAAGGGCGAGGTCCTCGAGGACACCGACCACTACTACATCCTCGGCCGGCGCGGAGAGCCCGTCACCATCTCGAGCTTCCAGATCGAGCCGGTGCGGCGCGTGGCCACCGACGCAGGCGACATCATCGACGCCGACGTGACCACGACCAGCGGCCGTGTCTACCGCGGCGTCCGCTTCCCCCGCGAGGCGTGGCACAGCAAGCGGCACCTGCTGCGGGTGCTGAAGTCGGCCGACATGCTCTGGACCGGCTCCGACGACAACGTCCAGGGCGTGCTCAAGCTCGTGGCCGAGCGAGATGTGCCGGCGATGCGCGGCATCACGAACCTCGGCTACGCGGAGATCGGCGGCGAACCCATCTGGGTCGTGCCCGAGAGCGTGGTCGGCCCCGAAGGCGCCGCGCTCCCCGATGACGTGCTCTTCGTCGACTCCGGCGACGCCCTCCACAAGCGGCTGCGCCGGCTCGACCCGGTCGACCCGGCGGTGGAGGCGGCGACCGCCGCGCTCGTGCTGCCGAAGCTCCTCGAGCTGAACACGCCCGAGGTCATCCTGCCCATCCTCGGCTGGTTCTTCGCCGCGCCGCTCAAGCCCCGCATCCACAAGGCCCTTGGCCACTTCCCGATCCTCTGCGTGTGGGGCACCCAGGGTTCGGGCAAGAGCTCCATCGTGATGGAGGTGTTCTGGCCGCTCATGGGCATCCGCTCGGCCGAGCCCTTCAGCGCCACCGAGACCGAGTTCGCGCTGCTCAAGCTGCTCTCGTCGACCAACTCCGTCCCGGTGTTCATCGACGAGTACAAGCCCTTCGACATGCCGCGCTACCGGCGAAACACGCTGCACCGATACATGCGCCGCCTCTACACCGGCGAGGTCGAGAGCCGCGGCCGCGCCGACCAGACCGTGGTCAGCTACCGCCTCCACGCGCCGCTCTGCCTGGCCGGCGAGACCCGGCCCATCGAGTCGGCCCTGGTGGAGCGCATCGTCACCGCGAACCCGAGCAAGGACACGCTGCCCGACCGGCCGGAGATGGTGCGCGCCTTCCAGAAGCTGAAGACGGTGGACCTCGGGCTGCTGACCCGGGGCATCCTCCGCCACCTGCTCGCCCGAGACACCGCGGCCGACCTCGCCGTGGCCACCCGTGTGGTGGAGGGCACGCTCGCCGGGCGCGAGGTGCCCCTGCGCATCAAGGACAACCTCATCGCCACCGTGTGCGGGCTGCTCCACTTCGAGGGCTACGCCGAGAGCCTGGGCGTGCGCCTGCCCGAGCTCGACGTCGCGGTGCTGGTGGCCGCCCAGTGCGACGACCTGCTCGAGAGCGGGGGGCGCACGGTGAAGACGGGGCTCGACTACTTCCTCGAGATCCTCTCGAGCCTCGCCGTCAGCGGCGGCATCCAGCACAACCGCCAGTACACCTACTCGAGCGGGCAGCTCGCGCTGCACGTCGCCTCGTGCCACGCGGCCTACGCCGAGCACTGCCGGCGCATCGGCTACGAGGGCGAGGTCCTCGACAAGAAGGCGCTCGTCCGCCAGCTGCAGGAGAACCATCGCCGCGGCGGCTACGTCACCGAGGTCAGCCGCGCGACCACCTTCGGCACCCGCGGCGACAAGCGCCGGGCGGCCTTCATCGACCTCGAGGCGGTCAAGCGGCTGCTCGACGTCGATGACTTCCCCCAGGACGAGCCCAGCAGCGCGGGCGGGTACGGCGGGGGCTGGCATGACGACTGATCTGCCGGCTGTGCACCGCGTCTCAAATGCTTGTTTTGCTTCCGGAATCGGCTTGATGGGTTCGCGGAAGGAAGCGTGTATGCCGACAGCCGAGCACGACGGCTCGGCGCCACGACAACCATCACCATGGAGGACCGCATGAGCCGATCGACCGTCGAGCAAGCGCGTCCCGCCGGCGCGGAGGCGCAGCAGCGGCTGCGCGAGCGCCTGGCCGAGATCCAGGCGATGCCGGTCAGCGAGCTGCAGGACCTGTACTACGACCTGCACGGCCGCGCGACGCGGGCCCGCAACCGGCCCTGGCTGATCAAGCGTCTGAGCTACAGGACGCAGGAGCTGATGACTGGGCTGAGCCTGAGCGCCGAGGCCGAGCAGCGCATCGCCGACCTCGGCGAGGACGAGCCGGTGCGGCTGCGCGACGAGGGAGACCCGCCGCCGCTGCCCGAGCCGCCGGCCAAGCCCCGCGACCCGCGGCTGCCCCCGGTGGGCACCGTCATCCACCGCGCCCACAAGGGCGAGGTCCACGAGATCACCGTGCTCGACGACGGCTTCGAGTACGAGGGCCGCCACTACACGAGCCTCTCCACCATCGCCCGTGAGGTCACCGGCACCAGCTGGAACGGCTTCCTCTGGGCGGGCCTGACCAAGCGGAAGAAGCGCAAGCGCGGCGACGCCGGGGAGGACGGATGAACGAACCCCCGAACAACCAGCGCGCGCCGAAGGTCCGCTGCGCCATCTACACGCGGAAGTCGACGAGCGAGGGCCTCGACTCCGACTTCAACACCCTCGACGCCCAGCGCGAGGCGGCCGAGTACTTCATCCGCGCCATGGTCGGCGAGGGCTGGGAGGCGCTGCCGCAACGCTACGACGACGGCGGCTTCACGGGCGCCAACACCGACCGGCCCGCGCTCAAGCGCCTGCTCGCCGACATCGAGGCGGGCGAGGTCGACTGCGTGGTCGTCTACAAGGTCGACCGCCTGAGCCGCAGCCTGATGGACTTCGCGAAGCTGCTCGCGCTCTTCGACCAGAAGAACGTCACGTTCGTCTCGACCACGCAGAACTTCAACACGACGAACTCGATGGGGCGGCTCACGCTCAACATCCTGCTTTCGTTCGCGCAGTTCGAGCGCGAGATGATCGCCGAGCGCACCCGCGACAAGATGGCCGCCGCCCGCAAGCGCGGGAAGTGGCTCGGCTCTCGGCCGCCCTACGGCTACCTCGGCGACCGCGACAAGAAGCAGCTGGTCGTCTGCGAGGAGGAGGCCGAGCGCGTGCGGACCATCTTCCGCATGTACCTGCGCCTCGGCTCGGTGAACGCCGTCGCCAAGCGCATCAACGACCTGGGCTGGATGAAGAAGGGGTACCGCGCGAAGACCGGGCGCGTGACACCGCCTCGGAAGTACAGGGACAAGGACGTCCACAGCATCCTGCGCAACGTGACCTACCTCGGGAAGGTGGAGTTCAACGGCGAGCGCTACGAGGGCGAGCACGAGGCCATCGTCAGCGAGGAGCTCTTCGCGCGGGTGCAGTCGGTGCTCACGTCGAAGGCCTGCGGGCGCGGCAGGCGGCGCGGGCGCAACCCCGAGTACCTGCTCCAGGGCATCGCCTGGTGCGGGCTCTGCGACAAGCGCATCACCACCACGGCGGGGCGCGGGCGGAACAAGGAGGTCTACCGCTACTACGTCTGCTCGAACCGCGGGCGGAAGGGGCGCGACGGCTGCGACCACCCGCGCCTCGGCGCCGAGGAGCTCGAGCAGCTGGTGGTCAGCCGGGTGAAGGCCCGCTGCACCGACCCGCTGCTGCGAGAGGAGATCGTCGCACGCATGGAGGTCCGCCGGGTCGAGGCCATGGCGGCGATCACCTCGGAGCGCGAGCGCATCGTCGCCGACGAGGCGAAGCTCCACGCCGAGGGCCGCAAGCTGATGGACGCCATCGGCTCGGAGACCGGCACCCAGGGGAAGCTGCTAGCCGAGCGCATCGGCGAGATCGAGGCCCAGCTCGACGTGCTCTCGACCGAGCGCTGCTCGCTCGACGCCCAGCTGCGCGGCCTGCAGAACGCCACGGAGCAGGTGCGGGCCACGGTGAACATCCTCGAGGTCTTCGACGCCGTCTGGGACGAGTTCGAGGCCGCCGAGAAGCAGGATCTCGTCCACCTGGTTGTGAAGCGGGTCGTCGTCAACGAGCCCGAAGGCAAGCTGGACCTCGAGTTCCACGACCTGGCCGCGCCTTTCGAGCCGTTGGCGACCGAGCCCGAGGACGAACCGGACGACAACGAGCCACCGGACGACGAGGCGCCAACAGTGGCCACCAGCGCCTCCGTGTCGGCCCCGGCGATGGAGGCGAGCCCATGACCCAGCACACCGAGACGATCGCCTTCCAGCCCCGACAGCGGCGCACGCAGGCCCGCGTGAAGCGCCGCCGGCGTCAGCTCGCCGAACGCCGTCCCGCCCGCGTCGCCCGCCGCCTGGCGCTGGCCCACCGCATCGCCGCCGACATCGAGGCCGGCCGGTACAAGGACTACGCCGACGTCGCCCGCCGCCACGGGCTCACCCGCGCCCGGCTGACCCAGCTGATGAACCTCCTGCTCCTCGCCCCCGACATCCAGGAGGAGGTGCTGGCGCTCAAGTTCCCGGTGGGGCGGGAGCCCGTCACCGAGCGCACCCTGCGCCGGGTGCTGGCCAGCCTGTGCTGGGAGGATCAGCGGGCTGCGTGGGTGGAGATCAGACCGTCGCGTTCGTGAACTCGCGGACGCGCTCAGCGCGGTGACGCTGCTTGTCGGCATCCAGGATCGGGCCTTGGTCGGCGAAACGGGGTAGCGAACACAGGCGACAGGTGACGCGGGGAGCGTCGGCGAAGACACGTCCGACGGCGCGCTCGTCTTCGCGTGACTCCGAAAGGGCACCGGGCCCCAGCGTCGCCTCCGCGGTCCACCTGCGACGAGCCCCTGGCCTCGGCGCTTGTCGCGGTCCACCTCGCCAAGCCCGCCTATCGATCGAAGTTGGCCCTCGCGGTCGCGAGACCGAACGCGCGGGCAGCGGGGCTATCTCCAGCGTACCTTTGCGGTTCCGCAGTGGGGCGTTCCGTCGGGTCCCGAGCCGCTGACCGAGGTCGTGATCGATCCACGCTTGACCTGCGCCCATGTGACGCCAGGCGACGACCAGTCCTTCCGGGAACAACGGCTTAGGTAGAGCTTGAGCCGCCGGAACATCTCGTGCTCGCTGGCGGCCGTGACGTGTCCCCAGGAGAGGTAGAGGAAGCGCTCGCCGGGGCGACCATGAACGAGGGGACCGCTGAAGTCGGGGTCACCGCCACGACCTTGCTTGACGCCGACGGAGACCTCGAAGCGCGTCCCGCCTTCGAGCGCGGTTCCACGGACGATGTCGTTGCGCCCGGACTGTAGCCCGAGGCTGAGCGCCGCCGGGTCGGTGCACCACACTGCCGGCATGGGCCTGACTTCGATTCGAAGGTCGAGTTGGTCGGGGTGGCTCACCGTGTCCTCGCGTTCTCTTCCGGCTCCATCGTCGATCCTGTTCTGTTGTCGTCGGCCATGGTCCGGGTGTCGAGAGTTCACACGTCAACGTGGGCCATCGCACTCGCCCACGCGCCACGAAGCTCGTCGAGCAGCGCCGCCAGCGTCGGGTCATCGTGCGCGCGATGACCGTACACCGCCCAGACCTGGCGCCTCGGCAGCTGCCACGCCTCGAGTACGGGCACCAGCCGCTCCGGGTGGAGGTCGTCTCTCACCGCGAGCCACGGCACCAGCAGCACACCAGCCCCTCGCAGACACGCTTCGACGACCAACCTCGAACTCTCGGACGTGAGACGCGGCACGACCGGCACCGCTGATTCCTGACCTTCGCGAACGAAGACCCACTGCGACGACGTCCGGGTGCCGTACTCGAGAAGGGCGTGGTTGCGCAGGTGGGCTGGGCTGGCGGGTATGCCGCGCTCGGCCAGGTACGACGGCGCTGCGCAGAGTACGTTCGTCGCATGGCCAAGCGGAACCGCGAAGTGCGGCTCGGGCGGCTCGGCGCCGACCCGAATCATCAGGTCGTAGTCTTCAGTCAGGAGGCTCGTGCGGTTGCTCTCGCAGTCGGCCAACACGCGCACGTCGGGCCAGGTCTGAACAAAGCGCATCAGCGCGGTCGTGAGCACCGTCTCACCGAAGACGGGTGGCGCCGTCAGTCGAACCAGGCCCGTCGGATAGGACCTGGCCCGGTCCATGGTGGCAGCGATCTCTCGGCGCAGATCGCGAAGCCTTCGTGCGTGCGGTAGGAGCTCGCGCGCGAGCGAGGTCGGACGCAGGTCCCGGGTTGTGCGGTCAAGCAAGGGCGCACCCGCCTCGAGTTCGAGACCGTCGATGCTGCGATGCACCGCCTGGCGCGAGATACCGAGTCGGCGGGCCGCGGCGGCGAAGCTCCCCTCCTCGACCACAGCGAGCAGGCGCAGCGTGGCTTCCATGTCCATCGCGGTGTGTCCGTTTTTGTTGACGCAGAAGTTGCGAAGAGCGCTATGGCGTCCGCGTTTGTACTCGCGTAGAAGACATCATGTCAACACGTTGTTGACCAAACTGCTCGGGAGACGGAATGAACACGCCCAGAGACTCATCACAAGAAGGGAAAGCCAGGACCGTTTGCATCGTCGGTGCGAGCGGGTGGCTCGGGCGCAAGATCGCGGATGCGCTCGACGCGCGCGGGGCGCAGCTTGTGCTCGCTCTGCGGGGCGGGCGAGACCACCCTGGAGCCCCGCGGCTCGCCGGACTCGTAGGCCGCGGCGCACGGATCGTAGCCGCGGACGTCACTCGCCCTGAGACTCTCGGCGCTGCCGTCGAAGGGGTCGACGTCGTCGTGTCTGCCGTCCAGGGCGGGCGCGATGTCGTGGTTGAGGGTCAGCTGGCCCTCGCGAAGGCAGCGTTCGACGCGGGGGTGACCCGAATGTTGCCGTCGGACTACTGCGTCGACCATCGGCAGGTCGACCGCACGCAGAACATCTTCCTGGGGCTGCGCCGCGAAGCTGACGAGGCGATCGGCGGCGCCGGCATGCCCCAGACGAACATGCTTTGCGGCGCGTTCCTCGACCTCCTGGCGTTGTCGCTGCACGAGGACCCGTTCTTCGGTCTGGTGGACTGGGAACGCTGGCAGGTCAGGTTCTGGGGCGACGCCGATCGGTCCTACGACTTCACCCTTACGGATGACGTCGCCGACGCCACGGCAGAAGTCGCGCTCGACCCACACGCCGAAGAAGGCGCGTTCAACGTGGTCGGCACGCGCGCCAGCCCGCGAGAGCTCGCTTCGCTGGTGGGGAGGCTCGCAGGTCGGGAGGTGGGGCTTCATCGACTCGGTGACCTGCAGGAGCTTCACGCGGAGATCCGCCGGCGTCAGGACATCGCGCCGAGCGACCCGACGCAGTGGGGAGGCCTGCAGTTCCACGCGCTTATGGCGTCCGGCGCTTGTGGCGTCGGGCCGTCGCAGCACGGGCGGTACGGCCTGGAGCCGACATCGGCCGAAGTGTTCTTGACCGGCGTGATCGACGCGAGGAGGACGACGTGACTGCGAACCACAAGACCCCGTTCTACGACTTCGTGCGTCAGCGACTGAGCTGCTTCGCCGAGCCCGGCGTACTCGAGGTGATGCACATTCTCATTGGCTCTGATGCGGGTCCGCTTGCGATGGCGAACGTCGTGCGACGAGCGGGCCATCGGGCAGCCGAGCAGGCATGCCAGACACTGCTCGCGGAAGGGTACATCGAACAATCGCAGGAGGGGCTGCAGGCGACTCACCACGGGCGTGCGCTGCTGCCGGTGCTCGGCCCGGTCTTTCAGTGGGCACATCCACAATACAGGGGGGCATCATGACGAACCTGAACACGACGACCCCGCGCCATGTGCGAGAAGCCCTGGCCCGGATTGGCCGGCGTATCGAACTCTTCGAGACCGCTGCGCTCTTCACCGACATGCATGCCGACGCGACGGCGCAGTCCCTGGTCTCCCGCGACGTGCGCTACGGCCCCGACGAGCGGAACGTGTTGGACGTGTTCGTGCCGTCCGTTGTCTCGGACCGGCCGCGGCCGCTCGTGGTGTTCGTTCCGGGTGGCGGGTTCACGCAAGGCGGAAAGCGACCGGGAGAGCTGATCCCCGGTGTACCTACCTACTTCTACGACAACGTCGCCCGCTGGGTGGCAACGCAGGGGATGGTCGGCGTGGTCGCGGACTACCGACTGGCGCCCGCGCACGGCTTTCCCGCCGGCGTCGAGGACCTCGAAGCGCTGATCATGTGGGCGAGCAACGAAGCGGTACACTTTGGAGTCGACCCCGGCTCGGTGTTCTTGTGGGGCCACTCTGCTGGTGCAGCTCACGTAGCGGACTTCGTAGCAGCGCGCTGGCAGGACCATCCACGAACGCTGCGCGGTGCAATTCTCACGTCGGGATTCTACGTGTTGCCCGACGACCGCGTCTCGGAATGGCACGCCTACTATGGTCGTGACGTTGCGAGGTACAAAGAGCGCTCGTCGCTGCCGGGTCTGACGCGATGCGAGGTTCCTCTCCTCGTCACCGACGCCGAGCTCGATCCGGAGCCGTTCAAGTTGCAGGCGCAACGACTGGAGTCAGCGTGCAAGCAGCGGGGTAAGGCGGTCCAACGGGCGCATGTACCGTTTCACAGCCACCTCTCCGAAATTTTCGCGATCGGCACGTCCGACGACTCGCTGACAGGCCCGGTGTCTCGTTTCGTTCGCGCGAACCACCAAAGAAGCTGAGTGGGCTGTCTCGCGAAAGGTCGCGCTCGAACGCGACGGGGCACTCGAACTCGTCGTCGGAAACGCCCCTGGTTGGAGCGACCCCTGGTGTGAACCGGCTTTCGGCGCCTGAAGGCGTCTCTGAGGCCCCAGCAACCAGAGAGCACCGGTCTGGTGTTACCGAGCATGCCACGCGATGGCGTTTCGCGCAGGCTGCATGATGGCGGCGTGACACGAGCGCGCCGGTCGATGGCCATCGCAGCATGACGGGATCGCGCCGCGCAACACGCCCGCGAGCGCCGGGTTGGTGATGCGCAGGCGCCCGGTCAGCCTCAAGCTGCTGGCGAACACGACGGCGGGGTCGGGCAGCGCGTCTTGCTCGAGGCCGACCTCGCCTGACCCGCCACCCCGATGCCTATCGCGAGCACGACGCGGCGGGCATCGGCTACTTCGCTCACCACGACGGCGTGATCGTCAGCAGCGATGATAGCCATGGGGGCCGATGCTGGTCAGCGCACGCGGCCTCGCCCCGCGTGCCCGCCGAGACATCGTGCGAGCCGTGGAAGCAGGGAGGTTCCAGATCACAGATCCCGACGTCGCGCTGGCCTGCGCGGCAGGGTCCCTCGTGGCGACCCTGAATCTGCTCGCGCTCCGCGAGGACCTCGACGTCGGCGCCATCACCGACGCGATGGCTGCGAACGTGCTTCGGATGCTCGGGATGTACGTCGACGAGGTCCGCCGGGTTGTGGCGCTACCGCTACCTGAAGGGGAGTGAGGCTCCGAATCGGCCGCTCCGCTTCGGACATCCGGCGACGACCCCTAGGTTCACGCAACCACGCCCCGTCAGCCCCACCTCTCGCAAGCCCAGCAAGATCAGACACTTGCGAGAGCCGCCCGCTCAGCCCCGTTTCGCCGTAGCGTCCCGCAAGGGGAGCCGCGAGCGACGCCTTGGCGTCGCGACAAGCAGCACGGCTGCCCAAGGCGAACCACCTTGGGTAAAAGGTTTACAAAGGGCCTCATCGAGACGACCGGCGAGGCCTTCTTCTTTGTCCCGTTGTCGACGGGTCTTGCGGCGTGGTCGCGATCGGCGCGTGGTCGAGCGATCGCGCTGTGAAGCAACACGAGGTCGCTCGCGACGCGCTGAGCACGGGCGTGAAATGGCCGGGCGCTGCTGTGATGGTCGCCAATCAAAACGACTCTGGGGTCATCAGTGCTGTAAACCTCAGAGTGGGCGAGCGGCTACGCGCAGCACCCTTCGGGTAGCTTGCCATCCGCACGTGGCTCGCAGCCTATCACGCGACGGCGCGCGTCGAGCGCGATGTGGCAGCAGTCTTCGAGGGCGGCCCGTAGCTTCTGCCGGCCTCGCTGCACGCGCGACTTCATCCCAGATAGCGAGATCCCCAGCATCTCGGCCGCTTCCTTCTGGGTGATTCCCTCGAGCTCGGTCAGGGTGAGCGCCTCGCGGTATGGCGACGGCAGCATCGAGACGAACAACGCCGCGTACATGGCGACCTCTCCTTCGACGGTGCCGTGGTGGTCCTCGTGCGGGTGATGCGACGGTTCTGATGGCTCGCTTCTGGCCTGCGGGTGGCGAGCAACATTTCGAGCATGGTCGCCGATGGCGCTTCGCGCGACCTGGTACACCCACGGCCCGAAGCGCTGATCGTCGCGCAAGGACGGAAGCCCTCGGTGAATGCGGAGGAAGACGTCCTGGACGACGTCGTCGATGTCGACCGCGCGCACCCGCTTGGCCACGAAGGGTCGCAGTTTGGCTTCGAGCTCACGCCACGTTTGATCGTTCGTGAGGGACGCGGGGGCGACGTTCTCGATCATGTGGCCTCTTCCACTCCGCAACACGACGGTGCGCAGCACGGGCCGCCCGGCTTCGTCGCCTCGATCGTGGCCGACGCGACGTACTCCTCGATCCCGGAGCCGGGCATCCAATCTCGGATGAACTCGCGGCTCTCCATTTTGATGGTGACCTCGACACTTTCGAAGCCGGCCTCCCCGAGCAGTCGCTCGACGGTGGCTATATCGGTCGCACCCGCAACGCATCCGGTAAGCGCGACGACGTCGTTCTGCAGCGCCTCGGGCAGCGTCCGGGTGGCCACGACGTCGGAGATCGCCAAACGACCGCTAGGCTTGAGGACCCGAAAGGCATCGCGAAAGACCGCTCCTTTGTCGGGGCTCAGATTGATGACGCAGTTCGAGAGGATGACATCGACGCTGTTGTCTGCGACCGGCAGATGCTCGATCTCGCCAAGGCGAAAGTCCACGTTGGCCGTACCGAGCTTGGTCGCGTTTGCACGCGCCTTCGACACCATATCCGGTGTCATGTCGACGCCGATAACGCGGCCCGTGGGTCCCACCTGCTTGGCCGCGAGGAAGCAGTCGAAGCCCCCGCCCGCACCGAGATCGAGCACGGTCTCTCCCTCGCAGAGCCCGGCGATGGCCTGCGGGTTGCCGCAGCCGAGGCCCATGTTGGCGCCTTCCGGCACTGACGCGAGGTCTTCAGCTGAGTAGCCCAGAGCCAGGCTCGCCGCTGCGCCAGGGCCACAGGTGCCCGGTGCGCAGCATCCGCCGGTCGTGCCTCGCGCGATGCTTCCGTACTGATCCCGCACCGCGGTTCGGATCTCCTCATTCGTTTGCTTGGTCATGATCACTACCTCCTACTCCTAAAGACGGCGACCTCCAGGAAAGGATGCACTCAGTCTGGGCGCGCCTCCAGCTGCACCCGCACGGACGGGCCGGATTCGACCTCGATCGGAGTCAGGGTGAGCGTCCCTCTGGCTACGCTCGGAACCTTCCTCTTGGTTCGAGACCTTCCTCCTGGTTCGATCTGCCGAGGACATCGGCGCGCAGAGCCGGCCGGTCGCGAGGAGCTAGGGTACATCCGTCGTGGGCAAGCCGAAGCGGAGCTGATCTCGATTCGCTCTTGCTCCAGCTCGAAGACCGCCCCGAACCGGTCGGCCGTCCGGTCGAGCAAGACCCACGCGTTTGCCGCGTGTACCTTCGTCGAACCCGCTATTTCGTCCACTTCCAACTCGTTGGCGATAGGATGAATCGAGATAAAAGTTCCGCCGCAACCTCCAGCTGCCACGCCCGCGTCATCTTCACCAGAGGTCGTCACGTTCGTCAGCGCGATGTCAGCGGTTCCTCATCGCGGCGCGAATTCTTTTGCTCAGAACACTGTCCATGTCCTCCACCGATACGCGACGCAAGCGTTCAAACAAAGCATGTTCGGCTTCTGAAAACAGTTCCTCAATGTAGGTTCCGACAATTGGCGCGATCACTCCGCCACAATCGGTAGAGGGGCGTTGCAAGATTTGTATTTCTTCGACCTCTGCAACGGCCTGATACACTTCAAGCAGGTTGATGGTCGACGGATCGCGGGCCAATACCGTTCCGCCGCCAACACCTCGCCGTGTCTCGACGAGTCCCGCGCGTCGGAGCTTCGCCAAAACTCGGCGTAGGACGACGGGGCTGGTTCCGTAGCTTTTCCCAAGAATTTCGGAAGTCAGTGTCTTGCCGGCGCTGGTTGTCAAAAACCCCATGATGTGGAGTGCAATGGCGAGCTGTGCGTTCATTGTATCAATATGTAACTTATATGGTTGCTAATTAAAAGTGCCGGCTTAGAGTGCCCTCATGACAACTCAACAATGGTTGGCGTTGCGAACGTCTGCGGTACTGTGGGTCGTCTGGGGCCTGGTTCATATGCTGGCCGGCATCCTGACCATCTCACAACCTGCGCCCAATTCGATCGGGGGCATTGCCGACGCGGTTGACCCTGCCGTCTTTCATACGACCTATCACGCCGCGACGGATGCAGTGATCAATCAGCACGGGTTCAACCTGTTTTGGATCGGTTTGACGACACTGGTCGCAGCAGTCTTTATCTGGCGACAGAACAAGACCGCCATCTGGGTTGCAGCGCTCGTCGGCGGCCTGGCCGATGTCGGCTACTTTTTCTTCATGGACCTGGGCGGACACGTGAACTTCGTGCCCGGGACTATCATGACCCTCGTATCGGGTTCGGCCGTCGTCTTGACCGGATGGGTGTGGTTCAAGACCCGGAGCGGAGACGGCACATGAAGATCCTGGTGTTTGGAGCCAGCTCATCGCGCGAGTCGATCAACCGCGCGTTCGCTCGGCATGCCGCGCATCGATTGCAGTCAGAGTTTCTCGGTGACCTCGAAATCGACGAGATGGACCTCAACGACTACGAAATGCCGATCTACAGCATCGACCGCGAACTGGAGATGGGAATCCCCAGACCGGCGCAGCACTTCTTTGAGCAGGTTGGAGGAGCCGACGGCCTGGTCATCTCCTACGCCGAACACAACGGGTTCTACTCCGCCGCCTTCAAGAACATCTTTGACTGGGCGAGCCGGATCGCGATGAAGGTCTTTCAAGGGACGCCAAAGCTAGCGTTGTCGACATCCATAGGTTCACGGGGCGGCGCAAACGTGCTCAGGGCCACGTTGGAGTCAGCACCTCACTTCGGGGCCGAGATCGTGGCGAGCATGTCGCTACCGCGTTTTCGCGACAACTTCGACGTTGAGCTGGGGAGGGTCACCAACGAGGAGTACCGGTCGAAGCTTGGCTTGGCGCTTTCGCAGTTCGCGACGCGGCTAAGCGAAATCGGCTCGGAGCCGAAGCTCCCCGCCATTTCTACGTAGGCCCCTGGACAATGGTCATAAGACATGGCCCCGCCCTTCTAGCACCACCCAAGTACCCCTAGTCCTGCGGCGGAAAGCAAGAGTGCGCACGCGTCGGGAGCGCGTCGAGGTCGATAAGAGCGACAAGTACAACGCACCAAGGAACGTGTGCCTTGGAACCTCCAAAGGCAAACACCAAACGAACAAGGATACCCTCTCGTCTCAACCTTGCGTCCTCCTCTTCTTGGTAGGGCGCTGCGGCGATCTCCCCGCAGCCACTCGTCTCGGTTGTGTGTGCTAGCCGCGCGTTGAAGCTCGTCAGCGTGCCAATCGACAACTGATCGGTGCCGCCCAAGACCGCGCGAAGCGTGGCCAGAGTTCCACCGCGACCTTCAGCTGCCGCGCCTCGGTCATCTTGACCAGCAGCCGGAGGCTCCGCTCGGAGATGAAGTTGCTCCAGCTCGCCCGGGCATGTTCCCGGACGAAGGCTCGGATGCCGGGATGGAGCCTCTGAAGGTTCATTAGCTGGGTGACGCGTGCTCGACTGATCCCGTAGATGGCCGCCAGCTCTGCCCGGCGGTTGATTTTCGCGGGTATGGCGCTCAGCTTTTTCGCGGGCCGGCGACAGGCCACCAACGGATCACTTTCTTAGACAAGCACAGCGCTTCCACTACAGCACCACGTAACGAGCTGATCGGTGGCTTTGGCGAGCATTCCCCCACGAATGTCGTCTTCGATCACGAGTTCCGCGTCCCCCTCGATGGCAAGAAGACTACCAAGACCGTCTGCGCGTTCTGGCCCGATCTCTTCGAAGCCTTGGCCTGGTCAGGCCACCGTACATGTGTCGGTTGTCAACTGGCGGCTCGGGGAGGCCGTTTCGAAAGCGAAGCTGCAGCTGGGTAAGCGCTTGTACCTCGTTGACCGCATTGCTGCTCATCTTCAGCTATACGCCGATCTCTCTGAGGCAGTTGTTCTTCAGGGCAACCGCAGCAATAGAACGTTGAGCAAAGGTTTCATGTTTGGAAGTGCAGGGTTTCAGATGGAAGGTGAAGCTCAGATGCGAGGGGCGGCCGAAGGCGGAGTTCGGTCTATGGCTGCCGTCGCCGATTTGCTGACCGGACGCCCGTTTCGCTGCGCCGTTTGGCCACCAGACTCCGTTTCCGAGGAAGAGGCTCAGGGAAGATCGCCAACTGCGTATGCGCACGTGCGCGAGCGCGTTTGCCCAAAGATCGCAGAACGCGCTGCAGATCCCAAACTGACCTCGGACTGGAAGAATTGGTTTAGGAGGTGGTGGCAGCCACAGAAACCAAGGAACGCGTTTCGAAAACAGCTGGCATCAAAATCGAGGTTGGTTGTTTGCGCGCGTCATTAGTCGCGACCCATTTTCATGTTCGTGTCAGCGAATTTGGTGCCAAATAACACGCTCAACATGTTCGCCTGCAATGACGACTACTCATTCGGTTTGATTCAGTCCTCGCTTCATTGGGGCTCCTCGAGAACGTCCTCGCGGTCGCTCAAGCCCGAGGGCGAAGCCGCTGGCGAGACAATCCAGGGCCCGCGCCTGCCGAAGGTCGACGGTCACGATCTCGACCCAAAGGATCTACGCTGGTTCTCAACCGACTGCATCGAGCCGCCGCCACTGCCGGGTTTGGAGGACGCTGATGGCTGACTCCATCGACAAGCCGGCCAGCGAGTTCCTGCTCTACACGGCTCCTGATGGGGACGTCCGCGTCCAGGTACTCCTTCGCGACGAAACAGTCTGGCTGCCTCAGAAAGCGCTGGCCGAGCTGTTCGCGGTGGGCGTGCCTGCGGTCAGCAAGCACTTGAAGAACATCTTCGATTCTGGGGAGTTGGAGCGCTCGGCAAGTGTTTCCAAATTGGAAATAGTTCGCCAGGAAGGGAGCCGGCAGGTCGCCCGCGAGGTCGAGTTCTACAACCTAGACGCGATCATCGCAGTCGGCTACCGGGTCAACAGCTACGAGGCGACCCAGTTCCGCATCTGGGCGACCAAGACCCTGCGTGAGTTCCTCATCAAGGGCTTCGTGCTCGACGACGAGCGGCTCAAGCAGGGCAAGGTCACGTTTGGCAAGGACTACTTCGACGAGCTGCTCGAACGGATCCGTGAGATCCGTGCAAGCGAGCGTCGCTTCTACCAGAAGATTACCGATATCTACGCGACGGCGATCGATTACGACCGCAGCGCCCCGATCACTCGCGACTTCTTCGCCACGGTGCAGAACAAGCTGCACTGGGCGATCAGCGGCAAGACGGCGGCGGAGATCGTTCGGGACGGCGCCGATGCCTCGGTACCGCACATGGGGCTCAAGACGTGGAAGCAGGCGCCCGAGGGGAAAGTGCTCAAGCCGGACGTCACGGTCGCGAAGAACTACCTCGGTCAAGAGCAGATCGCGGAGCTGAACCGCATTGTTTCCGCGTACCTCGACCTCGCCGAAAACCGCGCACAGCGCCGCATTCAAATGCGCATGGCGGACTGGGCGAAGTTCCTGGACGACTTCCTCACTTTGAACAGCTACGAGCTGCTCAGCGACAAGGGCAAGGTCAGCAAGCTCGAAGCGAAGATCAAAGCCGAGGCGGAGTTCGAGGTGTTCCGGAAGGAGCAGGACGCGAAGTTCGAGTCGGACTTCGACCGGTTCGTCGAGGAAACGAGACACTTGTCCGCGGGCGATGGCGGAAAAGACGATCGTGGGGGCAACGACGATGGTTGAGAGCATCGCGGATATCGAGGCGCTCTGGGACGCGGAGAAGAACGAGCAGTCTGCCGCCGATGTGCTCGCCAAAAGCCACCGGACCCCATGGTGGACGCGCCCGAAGGGACACTCGTTACCTCAGATGGTGGCGGACGACGGGTGCCAGCACTGCGCACTCCGTGACGATTCCCTTGCGGCGCGGTTCCCGGAGATCGCCGCCGAATGGCACCCCCACAGAAACGGAGACCTCACGCAGACCAGATCGATCCGGACCACAAAATGACGGCTTGGTGGCTGTGCTCGAAAGGTCACGAGTTCCAGGCCACGGTCCGCTCACGTTCACGCAGTCACGGCCGATGTCCGCACCGCTACGGCGCGTGGACGGTCGACAGCATCTGCTCGTTCGTGAAGTCGCTGCTCGGGCACATCGACGTCTCATGATCCTACACATCTTTCTTGGGGTGGAGATATGCGGGACACGGTAGAGAAGACGGGATGTCTACGTACAAGAACTCAGGTGGCCCGCTGGTAGGAAGCATCCACGAGGAATTTGAAGGGGTGGACCTTGGCGATGCCCGCCTCGAGGTTCGGATTGGTTTCCCTGGCAGGTGCATTGGATTGCTGTGAAGGGATGGCCGAGCGGGAGGTGGAGCTGTCCGCCCGAAGTCGCAACCGCCCCCCGAAAGACAAACGGATTCACCCCTTACGGCGCCATCGGCTGGCCAAGCTCAGCTTCCGGGCCACAAAGGTGGCACTGCGCCGTCCAGCAAGCGCCATCCGGACACTGCCCGATTCGTTCGAGGTCCACGTGTCGGGTGCTGACGATACGCCCCCATCGCGTGGAGGATGCTTTGCATGCGTGCGCTTGCCAGCCTCGGGTCGTCTTATGCCGCCGAACACGTACTCAATCGCACCTAGATCCGGTGGCTCTGTCCGACTGCTCTGAGCCATGAGCACCCGCATCAAGCTGTCTGAAAAGCCCACGGTCCGAGACGTTCTACTGTCTGCACTTCCACAATGGAGTTGGGTATCGACGTGGGGGACCTCGACCAGGTCATTCAGCCCGATGCGCCAAGCTCGGTGGCGTCCTTTCTGCAGTGACGCGGGCGTAGTACCTGCCGTCGTGCAAACACACTCGCCAACTGCACCTTCTTCTGTGTCTTACCGGAGTCTCTCCTGCAGAACGTGGCGCTACTGCGGTTTGCGGAGGCGGGCTGGGTCGAGGACGTGCGTCCGGCCGCACAGGCCATGCACGTGCTCGCGCACCAAGTGATGGCTCTCGTGCTTCAGCAGGCGGGGACCTCTCGCCACCGCCTGCTGCCGTGGGTGCATGCGGCGTAACTAAACTGTCCGCTGGATCGAGGGAACCTTCGGGTTCACCGCCGCTGAAGCTCGAAAAAATTCAGCGACTGTGTGGCTGACCTCTATGCTCTGCTCCACTTCGGTCACGGTTGCGGCCGTCCTCATCGATCCGGCGTTCCAGTCGCACGTGCAGGATGCAATCTTTTTCCATTTTGCACGAAAACTGCACCGATCCTCCAGCTGGAGCGCTCACATAGCTGCCGGGCTCCGTGGGCGCGACGTCGTTGTCGCCAGCCAATCGAACCTCAGGGCTACCCTGAATGACCACGGCACGCAGCGTCGAGCCATGGCTGCGCAACATTCCCCTCGACCCCGCTTGCAACTTGACGAGGATGCCCCTCGGTTGGCCGTTTCGCGAGTCACCCGAGAGAAAGGCGAATTGTGATCCATGGGCAGAAACCGTTATGCCGAGCTGATCGCTCCAAGCGGTACGCGACGTGTCCATCCAAACGATCTTCGATGCGTTCACGTTCATAGGCCTCTCGTCGCACTCGAACGCGTCTTCGACGGGACGAACGAGATACGGCCCCTCGTCAATCTCTATGTACGCCAGATTGTTGCCTCGGGCAGCGGTGACGTGCGCCCCTCCTTTTGGCTGAGTCCAAAAAGAGCCTGCCGGCATCCACATCTCATCCGCACTCGGATGATCGTTGTGAATGCCGCCGCGAATGACGACGCCCCGATAGGAAACGTTGTGAATGTGAGGTGGTGACCGGAAGCCGTCCACAAACCTAACGAGAAACCCCGTTGGACCGGAGCCATTGCGGTCTCCCCAAAGAGTTGCCGCCATCGGGCTGGCATCGCCGCGTGCTGGATTGAGCTGCTCCCATTCGATCTCAGAAACAAGCACAGCTGCAGCAACTGACGGTGGCGCGATAGAGGCTGGAACAGACGCCGGGGCGGTAGCCTGCGAGCCCGCACAGGCAATCGCGCCGAGTGCAAGTGCGAACATTGGAAGGGTCCTCATGCTCCGATGGCCTCAACCATCGTCTGCATCACCGCGGTGACGTGCTTTGGGTCAAGTGCCGCGGAATTCGGAGGGCTGAAGCGCCCCGTGTCGTTGTCGAAGTACTTGCCCGACGCGCCCGCGAACGAAGCATCGAGTGCAGCCTTGCACAGAATATCGGCACCAATGTGAAGGTCTTTTCCCGAGACACCGAATCCTTCCTGGACCATTTTGGACGCAAGCAAGGAGCCGGGGTTGACCGCGATGACCACGGGGCCGTCGCCCAGTTCCTTGGCGAGCTCTTGTGACCAAATCGTGATGGCCAGTTTGCTTTGCGCATAGGCGCTCATGTCGTCCAAGGATGTTCGTCCCGTCATCGCATCCATGTTCACCGGCGCCTGTGCGGCCGAGGACAGGTTTATGATGCGCCCTGTCTTCGGAATCACGGATAGCAGGTGGCGCGTGAGTACGTAGGGCGCGAACGTGTTGACCACAAAGCGGATGTCCAGCCCCTCCTGTGTTTTTGACTGAGCCGTCTTCAGCACACCGGCGTTGTTGATCAACACATCAAGGTGTTGATGCTGCTCGAGTATTTGCCCGGCCATCGACTCGACCTCGCTCAGCCGAGAAAGGTCGGCTACGTAGCGCTCGGCCTCACCGCCGACTTCGGTCGCTACGGCTGCTAGCTTCTTCGGGTTCCGTCCGTGCAGCAGGAGCTTGTGGCCTTGTGAGGCGAGCATTTTCGCGGTCAGTTTTCCAATGCCGTCGGTCGCTCCAGTGATGAAGATGGTTTTGGGCATGGTGGCTCCTTCGTTGGTGAATTCGGGGAAGAGTTCGTGGGCGAGAACATTCATCGCGTCTTCGGCAGTACGGACCGAGGGCTTAGTGGGGTACGGTAACGACGACTTTGCCGATGGCAGTCTTGCTCTCGAGCTTTCGGTGGGCGTCTGCGGCCTGCTCGAGGGGGAACACTTTGTCGATGACTGGCTTGACCCTGCCGGCTTCGACCAGGGTCTTTAGCTCGCTTAGAATTTCACCATGACGCTTCGCACCGTAGTCATGGATCAGTGGGATGAGCATGTAGATCACGTGCAGTGTCGCGCCGCGCAAGTGCGCCATCGTGAGGTCGATCTCTCCGATGGAAACGGTCGTGGCCACCTGACCATTGAGCTTCACTGCGGTGAGTGACGTGGGCAGGTTCGGACCGCCAACAGTGTCGAACACCAGGTCGAAGCCCCTGCCGTCGGTGTGCCGCGCGACGTAGTCCTCGACTTTGGTTGTCGCATAGTCGATTGGCGTTGCGCCGAGCTTTTCGACCACTGCAAGCCGCTCTTCGCCGCTGTCGGTAGCGAAGACCGACGCCCCAGCGTGTACCGCGAGCTGAATGGCGACGTGCCCAACGCCTCCGGCGCCACCGTGGATAAGCACCTTTTGCCCTGCCGTGAGCTTCATCCGGTCAAACAGTGCTTCGAATGCGGTGATCGACACGAGAGGAAGCGCTGCGGCCTCCACCGTAGAAAGGGACTTTGGCTTGGGCGCGATGAGTCTAGCGTCGGCAGCCAAGTACTCGGCCAGTGCGCCCTGGTGGTGGGCCACCCCGCCCGCGCAACCGTAGACTTCGTCGCCGATCGCGAAGTCTACGACGTCCTTACCCACGGCTTCCACGGTGCCCGCGAAATCCATCCCGAGGACCGCAGGTGGGGTCGGAATAAAGTCTACGACTGGGCCCATCGATCGGGCCATCAGGTCCGCGGTGTTGACGCTCGAGGCGGCGATCTTCACAAGCACCTCGCCGACGCCGGGCGCTGGGCGCTCCATCTCGGCCGGTTCGAGCACCTCCGGACCTCCGTTGCTACGGATCATCTGTACGTTCATCGTTTGAATACCTTTCGACATAGTTTGGAAAGAGGGGAGGGGCCCGGCACGCAAGTGGCTCCCGGACCGGCATGCGCTAGTTGATTTCTTGAACCTTCATCACCAGCTCATTCCAGTTGCGCTGGTTCTCGATGTCGCGCTCCACGTTGTGAATCCCCCAGCCTAGGGTGGGGTCTCTTTCGGTTTGTAGCGTTTATTTGCGAATGATTGCTTCCACGAACCGGCGATCCGCCGCGGTAACAGCCTCAAAATAGCCGTTATCAAAGCAAAAGGAACTGAATAGTGCTTGTATGTTTTTCAATGGTTTGTTTATAAATAACTGTGAAAATCCATGAGATGGAACTCTTGATCCGGGTTGCGGAAACCGGGTCGATGACGGTAGCGGCGCGACAAATGCACCTGACACCAGCCGCCGTGAGTGCAACGGTGGGCCGGGTTGAGGAGGCACTGGGAGTGCGACTGTTCGAGCGAACCACCCGCGCGATCCATCCGACCGACGAAGGCTCGGCCCTGCTTGAGGGATGCCAAGAGATGGTCGTCCAATGGGAGCGCACGCTCGAACAGGTTCGGGGCACTCAGGAAATGGAGGGGACAGTCCACCTCTCCGCGCCAGCCGACACGACGTACCAGATCCTAGCGCCGCTGGTGGGGCCGGTTTCCCAAGCCAACCCAAAGCTCCGAGTCGTATTACACACGAGCGACGTCGTACATCATCTGCACCAAGAAGCGATCGACATGGCGATCCGGTACGGGCCACTTCAGGACAGCACACTGTTCGCTCGCAAGTTGGTGGAGTGCCCCGGCCTACTGGTGGCGGCGCCGTCCTATCTCGAACGTTGGGGCGTGCCGCTTTCACCCCAAGATCTCAGTGGCCATCGTTGCCTCACGCTCCAGCTCTCGAGTGCGGCAGTCACATCATGGACCTTGCACAAGGGGCACACCTCCCATCAGGTTCCGCTGAGAAGCCCTCTATGCGGCGATGGCTATCTCGCGCGCCAATGGGCTCTTGAGGCCGTAGGTATTGCGCGCAAGAGCCTCTTCGATGTGATCGACGATCTGGAGGCTGGCCGACTCGTGAGGGTTCTCCCCGACCACACGGCTGGGCCCATTGCGATCCACGCGGTCTTCCCAAGTCATCGCTACCTGCCGATGCGGGTCCGCGCGCTCGACGCAGCCCTCACAGTCGAGTTTGCTGCGCGCTCTGATCGTTGCGAGGCTTGGCTGCGGCTGCCATCGAACTCGGGTTGAAATGCCGCAGCGAACAAGCGGCTATTTCTTCACGTCTTCACTATCGTCCCCTCGCGGAGGTGATCGAGGTATTCCGTGAACACCACCGCGCGGTTTTTCTTGCGGTCGTCGAGTGCATGCAGCACGTCTGCCGCGTCGAGCACGCGTA
>JBCCEA010000002.1:0-227035 GCA_039030515.1 Myxococcota bacterium
GCGCCTCGTCAACGTCAACGCTATCGATAACGAGCGCGGCGGGGTCATCATCGACGTGCCCATCGGCCTCAGCCTCAGCGAGATCACCCGGCTCGACCAGGTTGTGGTGCAGGGCTCCGGCGCCTCCTTCGGCTTCATCGCCCAGCAAAACAACTTTCCCCTACCCACCAGCGCGCTCGTGCCCCCCGAGGTCAACCGCATCGGCACCGTCAACATCAACGATGCGGTCTTTGAGAACAGCCAAATCCCGGTAGGCATCGTCGGCCAGGCGGGAATCGATCCCATACCCTGCTTTCTACCGCAGTCGGCAGGCGCGCTCTCGGGCGGGCTCGACAGCATCTTCGGCAACAGCGCCGGCTGAACGCCCCGCGCCCCGGGCCACCGGGCGCAAAGAGGACCTCGAACTTCGGTTCAGGGTCCGCTTTCGCGTTTAATGCAACGTTTGTGTGGAAGCTGTGGCTGCTGCTAGAGACGCGGCAGCGCTCCTCCGGCGTCTTCGAATTCGGGCGGGGTCAAGGGCCGGGCTTCATCGGCCTCGCTGCGTCGGCGGAGTTCCTTCATCTGCTGTTTCACCGCAAGAACCTCTGACTCTGGAAACCGCCAGTGGCCGCCACGTGTTTTGTATGCTCCCGGAAACGCGCCACCCTCTAGCCAGTTCTTCACGGTGTTGGTCGAAGACACCCCCAGCAGCCTCGCCGCGTCGCCGGACCTAAGCATCCGCTCCTCACCGTCCGCCAGACTCACGTTTCGAGAAGCCTTCTCGATCGGGTGCCGATGCCGGGCGTCAGAGTTCCGCGCGAAGATTCGATTCTCTGGGTTCTCAGACGTGCTCATGCTCACCTCGGGCACGCAGTGTGCGTCGAACCGTCAAAACCGTCAAGGCGCTCACGCCTCTCTCTTACGAGACTCGGCTCCGTATATATCCGGATTGTAGGAGCGAGGAGCACCTCCGGTAGGCGGCGCCATCGCGTCCACCTGTCGCAACCCCCGCGGCCGTCCAAAGGCGTCAGAAAGCGAGCGCCCCCGAAGCAACGAGGAGGAGGGTACTCATTGGTACCTGACGACGAGGCGCCAGGCGGTAAGCCGCTTTGTGGCGCCTGTCGGCAACCACCCCCGCGGCTGTCCAGGTGCGTCAGAGAGCCAGCGCCCCCGTGGCGAGGAGGAGGATGGTACGTAAAGGTACCTGACGACGACGAGTGAGGCGGCAAGCGGCTCTATGGCGTGCATGGGCAACCGCGACCGCGGCTGTCCAGGTGCGTCAGAGAGCCAGCGCCCTCGAAGCGCAGGAGCGAAGGCGTACTTCTTGGTACGTTGAGCGACGAGCATCGAAGGTAAGCCGCTCTATGGCGTGCATGGGCGGCCGCGGGGTTTAGAAGCACACCGTACGACTACTATCCGACGGATCCGTTTGGCAGGATTCGCTGCTTGCGCAGTCCTCCGGCTTGTCGCAACGGTAGCTGCATTGGCCGTTGCTGCTGGTGGTTGCATCGAAGCAGACGCCGCCTGTCGGGCAGTCGTCATCGATCTCGCATGTCCTGAAACCAACAGTCACCGCCTCGCAGGTCGTTAGCTCGTGGTTGATGCTGCACAGCGTCTCACCTCCCACAGTCAGCAACGTTTGATACGGTGGGGCTTGACCGCTGCACGTGCCGGATTGGCTGGCCACCGGCAGGCAAAACGCCCCCGCCATGTCAGGCGGCTCCTCCATGCCATACGGCATCTCCGTGCACAGCCCTCCATTCACGCACTCCGTGTCAAACGCGCACGGCTGACACAGCTCCGTGCCCCCGCTCTCCACGTTCGTGCAAACATACGTATCCGGGTTGCATACGAATGTTCCGCCCACATCCCGCGGGCAGTCTGCATCCGTGCTGCACTCTACGCACACCCCTCCATCAAGGCATAACGGCCTCCCCATCACCGACCCGCAGTCTGCGTCCTCCAAGCACCCTACGCACATCCGCGGCTCGCTGCCCGACGGCATTTCGCATCGCGCCGCCTCCGCCAGCGTGCACTGCCCGCTCGCGCTGCACTCGCACGACCGCGTATCCGTGTTGCACTCCGGCGCCAACGGGCCGCAGTCCTCACTCGCACGGCATCCCACGCACATCAGCACCGAAGGAGCACCCGCTCCCAGCCCGTCTTCGCCCGAACCCGGCCCGTAACACACCGGCGTCGCGGGGTCAGTGCAGTCATCATCCTCCAAGCAACCCACGCACGTGTACGCTGCCGCTCGCATCGAAAACAACGCAGGCCGCGACGGGTTGTTGCACGCAGGCGTGGCTCCGCCACAGTGGCTATCTTCACGGCACGCCACGCACGTCAACACCGAAGGCGCACCCTCTCCCAGCCCGTCTTCACCCGAGCCCAGCCCGTAACACACCGGCGTCGCGGGGTCAGTGCAGTCACCATCCCCCAAGCAACCCACGCACGTATACGCTGCCGCCCGCATCGAAAACAACGTAGTCTGCGACGGGTCGTTGCACGCCGGCGTCGCGGGGTCAGTGCAGTCGCTGTCCTCACCACACGCCACACACTCCCCCAGCACACACACCGGGGTGGGGCCCGAGCATTCGTCGTCTCCGGTACATTCGGGGTCTGGCCCCGCGTCCGTTGCGCCATCGGCGAGGGAGCCGTCTCGCTGCGCCCAGTAGTCGGCGCAGATGCGCGCGTTGGGGGCGTCTTCGCAGTCTACCTCTTCGGTGATGCATCCGGCTGGACCTGAGAAAGCGAGTGCGGCGAGACCGCAGATCGCAACCGGGAGGCTCGAGAGCCCGCGCAAACGAGTGGTGAGTCGTGCTTGTTCAAGGGGCGTTTGGTGCGGCATTTGGGCCGGAGCTTGAACTGGAGGCAAGCCCGTGTCGAGCTGAGTTTTGTGGCGCTCCTCACCGAAATGGGCGACTTAAGCGCGCTTTTTGCGCAAACGCCCGGGAGCCCCCGCTGCGGCTTGACGGGGCAGAGGGCGGGAGCCGAGCGGGCCGCGCCCAAGGCCGCCCGCCCCGACCTCTAGCCGGCTAACCGGCGGGCCCTGGATCGCCAGCGGGCGCTGGCGCATCGGCAGGCCGCTGCAGAAGCTCAGCGCGGCGCTCCGGCGGGAGTCTTTTGAGGATTTCCGCATGCACCGCTACCTGAGAGAGAAACTGCGCCCGCAGGGCGTCGCTGGCGATGTGGCTTGCGAGGCGGGCGAGGATCTCCGCTGCCCGAGCCTCGAGCTCCTGCGCGGCCGTCACGTTTTCGGTCGACCGGTAGGCGTCCGCCGCGGCGAGCAGAAACTCGACGTCTTCGCCCACCACCCCCTCGGTATGGCCGACCACCGCAAGGCCGGCCGCGAGCGCCTTGCGCATCTGCGGATGCTCCCCCTGCTGCCGCAAGATCTGCAGCTCGAGGGTGAGGGCGCACACCTGGAGCTGATAGTCCCCGAGGGATTCGCCCTGCACCGCCAGCGCACGGGCGATGCCGAGGGCCGCCTCGAGTTCGCCCAGCAGGTGGAGGGCCCGCGCGCGCTGGAGATCGCAGCGACTGACCAGGTAGCCCACCCCGGTAGCTGCGGCATCGGCCTGAACCTTCTCGAGAAGGTACAGGGCCTCTTCAGGCCGCCCGAGCTGACAAATCGAAAATGCAAGGGCGACCGCCGCCCCCACCGCGCCCAGCCGATTGCCGACCCGCTTGTTCTTCTCAAGGGCCGCGCGCAGCACGCGCTCGGCGCTTGTATAGTCGGCAAATCGATTGTCGGTCCCGGCGAGGTTGACCTCATTGCGGGCGGCCCGGCGCAGATCGCCGGCTTCGGTGTAGTAGGCGATCGCCAGGCGGTAGCCCTCGCGCGCCGCGCCGAGCTCGCCGCGCACCCGAGCGAGGGTGGCTCCGGAGCCGGCGATCGTCGCTTGAATGTCGATCGGCACCTGGGAAGCAAGGGCCCGGGCCCGCCGGCAGCATCCTTCGGCGCGCTCCATCTCGCCGACAAAGGTCAGCACCCCCGCCCGCCGGGCCAGGGCAAGGGCGAGCAGGGCCGCATCACCCGCCTGCTCGCCGCAGGCGACCGCCTGTTCGGCGGCGGCCAGCGCCTCTACTTTTTTGCCGAGGTACCACATGCAGCCGATGCGATCGGCATGGGCCCGCCCGAGCTCACCCGAATCGGCCGCCGCCGCCTCGGCCGCCTCGAGGGCGCGCGCCTGCTCCTGAAAGCGGGCCAAAAATTGAAAGGCGTCCGAGCGGGCGAGATGCAGCCCAAAGGCCTCCGCGCCGGGATCTCCCAGCGCGAGCGCCCGATCCGAACAGCGCACCACCGTCTCTCCGTCGCCCCGCCGAGAGGCCGAGAAGGTCGCCGCGGTGTAGCGACCGCACGCCTTGACCGCCTCTGCGCCCCGCTCGTGGTGGGAGGCGATCTCTTCATCGCCGGCGCCAGAGCCGGCGAGCACATGGGCCGCCCGGCGATGCAGCTCGATCCGGTCGGGATCGCTCAGCATTTTGTAGCCCACCTGGGCAAAAAGGGCGCTCGAAAAGACAAAGCGCGGTCCGCTATCTCCCCGAACGGCATGGCTTGAGACAAGCCCCCGCAGCCGCAGGTTGTGCAGCAAACCGTCGGCATCGGCGATGCCGAGTCCCCCGAGCTCGTCCGCCGAAAAATCCCGCTGCAGCACCGCCGCCCGGCGGCAGAGGTTTTTTTCAAGCAGGGGTAGCTGGTCGAGCCTCGACTGGATCGCTGCTTCCATCGTGACCGGCAGGGGCAGCCCCTCTTTCGGGTCCCGATCGAGGAGGTCTTCGTCGGCAAGGGCCATCAGGACCTGCTCGACAAAGAGCGGATTGCCTGAGGTGTGGCGCACCACCGCCCGGGCCAGGTCGGTCGCGATCGGTCGCCCGACCAGCGCCCGGGCCAGGGTCTCCACGTCGCCCACCCCGATCCCTTGGGGCTCGACCCGGGTGGTGGTCGCGCGCTGCATGAAGTTCGGCCGCCGCTCGTCGAGATCCGAACGCGCGGTCACCAAGAGGAGAAAGGGCAGGTCGGCAAGGCGCTCGACAAGCTCTTCGAGCACATCGAGCGAAGCGCTGTCGGCCCAGTGGGCGTCTTCGACGAGCAGGCATACGGTGCGCTGCTCGCAGAGCCCCTCGAAGTAGTCGAAGATCGCGACCCGGAGCCGATCGGCCATCAGCTGCGCATCCTGCCGGGCCGAGACGAGCGCGGGCTCTTCCGGCATCTCCACCCCGAGCAGCTCCCCGAGAAAGGGCATCGACTGCAGGCGAATCTCGAGGTCCTCGATCGCTTCTGTGGCGAGGGCGCGCACCGCCTCCCGGCGCTCGTCCATCGACGCGCTAAGAGAAAGCCGCGGCCGGTTCAAATCGCGATGGCCCTCAAAGGCGCGATGCTGAAGGGCGCGCGCAAGAAGCGAGAGCCCTGCCGCCCGCCCGAGCGCATCGGCGTGGGTGCGGTAGATCGAGACCTCTTCATCGGACTCCTCGACCATGCGCAGCAACTCATCGTGCAGTCGGGACTTACCGATGCCGGCCGGCCCCACGACGTAGAGCACCCCCGCCCTACCCTCGTAAAGGGCGTTTTCGGCTTCGGACTCGAGCTGGGCGAGCTCTGCCTGACGACCGACAAGGGGCATTTCTTCGGTGGGCGGGTGCTGCAGCGAACTCTGACGAGGCTGCCGGACGGTCTTTTCGTCTTCGAGCAGCGAGAGGATCTGCACGAGTCCCGAGCTGCGATCTTCGCTGCGAAGACGAAACTTCTTGCTGAGGCCTCGAGCGGTGGCCGCATACATCGCGACCCCCGGCAAATCCGCGCGGCACCCCTGCTCGGCGGCGTGGAGCGCTTCGCCGGAAATGCCGCCGCCCTTGCCGAGCCCGGGTCCGTTCGCCCGTCCGGCAGCGACCGCCACCCGATCTGAAAGCGGCCGCACGATGAGGCCGGCCTCCGCCGCGCGCTCGACTTCGTCGCCTTCCCAGGACTCGCCGCCAAAAACCCCAAGACCACAGCCGCCGGCTAAAGGCGTGTAGGCGCCGCCTTTTGCCGAGACCGCCTCCTCAAAAACCTGCGGGTCGGCGATCCCCTCGGCGAGCAGGACGGCGACTACCCGGCTTTCTCCGATCGGGACCTGGCCCGAGACGCGCTGCTGCTGCGCCTGCGCCTGCAGCCCCTCAAGATCGAGCTCGCTGAGCGCCTGCTCCAGGGCTTCTGCGCTTGCCCAGCGCCCCGAACGCTTCTTGATGAGGCAGCGTTCGACCACGGCCGCCAGCTCGGGCGACACCCCGAACTGGACGAGGGGCTGGGGCTCCTCCCGCACGATCGCCACCGCAAGCTCGAGCACGCTGTCGCGCTCAAAGGGCGCCCGGCGCGCTAGACCCTCGTACATCACCGCACCCAGCGCCCAGAGGTCGACGCCGTGGTCGAGATCGCGATCGCCCCGCACCTGCTCCGGCGCCAAGTACCAGGGCGTGCCCAAGACGGTATCGGTCGCGGTCATCCGAATCTGCTCGCGAAGCCGCAGGGCGATGCCGAAGTCGAGGATCTTCACCGTGCCGTCGCTGCAGCAAAGGAGGTTGCCCGGTTTGATGTCGCGGTGGATGAGCCCCATCTGATGGGCCGCAGAGAGCCCGCGGCAGACCTGCTTGCCCCAATCGACGAGTTCCCGCGGCGAGGCGGTCCGTTTTTTGAAAAGGGCCGTCAGAGACTCGCCTTCGAGCAGCTCGAAGACGATAAACGCGCGGCTTCCGTCGACCCCGGCATCGAGCACCTTCACCACGTTGGGATGCTCGATGCGCACTTCGGCCTCCCGCCGAAAGCGCTCTTCTTCTTCGGGGTCGCCGAGCTGCGCATGCAGCACCTTGAGCGCCACCTGCTGGTCGCCCGAAACCGCCCGATAGACGGCTCCAGCGCCGCCTGCCGCGATCTCTCGCTCCAGGAGGTAGCCCCCGATAGACGTTCCCTCAAGGCTCTGGCGCGGTCGTTTGCTCATGCCTGGTTCCAGATCAACGCCACTGCGTACCGAAAACGAAGAAACCCTCTGTCGGCTAGTGTAGCGAATTATGTCGCATCACGCACTGTATGCGGCAGTGCCAAGGTTCCAACCGCGCGAAAACCCTGCAAATTTGCGAAAAACCGGAGCCAAAACCCGAAAAGCCTGACTTACCCGAAGGTTTAGCCCCTACCCGAAGGTTTAGCCCCTATCCGCAGGTTTAGACGACGGGCGCGTCGATCGAACCTACCAGTTTTTGACAAGCGCTCGCAGCGCCTCCGGCGAAGACGAGGTGGTTCTCAGCCCGTCGATCACGGCCTCGATGCGGGCTCTGCCGCGAACCGAGAGGGCCTCCGCTTCTTCGGTGCTGCCGAGCGCCTCAAGACACCATATCGCAGCGCGAAAGACCCGCGGTTCGTCCCGAGGCAGACCGCCGCGCTCGTCTCGAATTTGAAGCGCCAAAAGGCTCTCGCTCCTCGCTTCTTCGAGCGCCGACCCGGACGCCTGCCGGCATTTCCAAAGAGCGCTGAGCGCATGCGTGCGCGCTAGCAGGCTCTGAGTTCCCAGTTGCCGGGCGGATTCAGCAATCGCGAGCAGCTCCTCGAAGACCGCTTCCAATTCAACCTCCGCCTGAGAAGCGACCCTCCACTGCATCCGCAAGAGCCGCAGCTCGAGGCAGAAGGCCTTGGCTCCCGAGGGGGCGAGGATCGCCTCAGCCTGAGCAAGCGCGTTCGCCGCACCCTCCAAAGACGCCGCGTCGCTGGTGCTGGGGTTGCGGATACTGGCGTTGCTGGAGCCGCGCACAGAATCGGGGTCGCTGATACTGGAGCCGCGCACAGAATCGGGTGCCTCATCGGATCCGCATGCCGGCATCCGCACGTAGGCAAGCTCGAGCCAGGCGAGGCCTTGCAGGAAGCGATAGCCGGCCGCCTGCGCACGCTCGTTGATTTGGGTCAGCAGCGCCTCGGCTCGGGCGCGATCGCCAACCGAAGACGAAATCTGCGCCAGCGCCCACTCCGATTCGAGCGCACCCAAGGGGTCTTCCGCCTGCAGAAAGAGCTGCCGCGCGCACTGGAGATCGCGCTCGGCCGAGTGGAAGGTGCCGACCTCGAGGTGTCTTTGGGCTTGAGCCATCCAGTACCTCCCGCTTGCGCTACCGAGTTCGCGCTGCGCCATAGGCAAGGCTTCGACCAGCACCAGGTCGGCCGCATCGAGCTTGGAGCGCGCCAAAAACGATAGGGCGAGTTCGGCGTAAGCGGCGAGCTGACGATCTGCGGGCAAATAGTTTGACGAAAGCGCGGTGCGCGCCGCTGCCTCTGCATCCGAGTATTGGCCTGCCTTGCGCAAATACCGGGCGCGCTGGGTATGCACCTCTGCCCGAGCGAGATCGTTTGAGGCGTGCTTCAAGGCGAAATCGAGGGCGACCACCGCAGGATCGAGCCGGCCGAGCTGGTGCAGTGCCCGCCCGCGCTGCAGATATAGGGTATAGAGCGAAATCCGCGAGGGATCGAGCTCGAGCACCTTGTCCGTGCAGGTGAGGACGGTCTCGGGACGACCCTGTCGATTCGCCCTTACCGCGGCCGACCCAAAATAGTCTGCCGCGCGGCTGTGATCGCCGCTTCGCTCGTAGTGGGTCGCGATCTCTTCGTCGCTCGGGTCTTCACCGTCGCCGAGCAGCATCGCCACCCGTACGTGTTGCTCGGCGCGAGCTTCTGGAGACAGGGTTTCGTAGATCGCCTCGTGCATCAGGGACGACTGGAATCGATATTCGCGAACGGACGCGCCTCGCCGCGCCTTGGACTTGAGGATCCCCCGTCGCACCAGCGCATCGAGCATCGGCGGCGCATCGGCGACCCCCAGGCTGGCGATCTCGCGGGCGGTGAAGGGACGACCGAAGACCGCAGCGCGTCGCAGCAAACTGCGTTCGAGGAACGGGAGGTGATCGAGACGCGACTGCACTGCGGAAAACACCTCGGGCGGCAGCATCCGGACGCCTGGGCGCGCGCGTTCTGCCGTGCGTTCTCTGCTGCCGAGCAGCGCCTGAGCGAGGTAGGGGTTGCCTTCCGCCTGGTCGCATAACTCATGCAGCTCTTCTTTTTGGAGCTGGGCCGCACCCGGCAGGGTCTCGAGAAAAGACGCGAGGAAGCGTGGGGAAACGCCCCGCAACGCGAGCTTGCGGACGGTGAGGCCGGCCATGAAGTCAGAACGTTCGTCAAAAAGCTCCGGCCGCGCGGTGAGTAGCGCAACGAGGCCCGCGTCGGCGTAGGAGTCCGCCAGCTCCTCGACAAAGGTGAGCGACATCGGGTCGGCCCAGTGCAGGTCTTCGATGATGAGCGCCAGCTTTTTCGACTGCAGCACGTGATCGAAGAAGCCACGAAGCACCGCCGAGATTTCCTCCGCGCCACCACTCGACACGGGAGCGCGCAGCAGGTGAGAGGTCTTGTTGGTGACCGGAACCTGGCTGCCGATGGCGGCTACGGGAACGCCCATCAGCGCGGCGAGGCCAAAAAGAGCGAGTTCGGTCTCGGTCGAGGGCATCGAGTGGAGCGCAAAATCGCGCAGCATGCGCTGGTGCGCTTTGACGTCCGGGGTGTCGAGCAACTCCGCCGCGGGTAGGCAACGTCGAATGAGGTCCCGAAAGAGGCCGAAGGGACGCGACTTGAAGGTGGGGTGCGCTTGAGCGCGAAGAACCCGCACTTCTGCAAGCGCTGCCTCGAGCCGCCGCTCGAATTCAAAGCGCAGAGCGGTCTTGCCGGCGCCCAAAGGTCCAGAGATCAAAAGGCGATCGCCCCGGCCTTCCTGAGCAAACGCCTCGATGACCGCGTCGAGTTGCCGCAGCTCGGACGTTCGACCGGAGATCGGATCGCGGCGCGAGGGTTGCGTCCAGGGCGCATGAGGCAAACGGCTGCGCCAGCGCTGACCGTAGAACGACTCAAGACGGGTGAGCACGTCTTTCGCGCTCGAATGCACGACCACTCCGGAATCCGCCTCCTGCGAGGCTTGGTCGGCATATTCGATCGCCGGACCACCGGGGCCGCCGCTTTGGCTCATCGCGGAACCCGCCGCCACCCCGACCGCGTTCGCGTAATGTTCGCAGCGCTCTGCGGCCTGCATCGCCATCGGCGCCTCCACGCCTTCGGTGCAGGTGCCGCCAAAAATAGCGAGCGCGTGCGCACTGCCGGAAACGTAGGTCACCCCGCCGTGCAGGGAGACCGATCGCCGAAACGCATCGAGGTCGCGCACACCGCGGGCGCTGAGGGCGGCGACCTGCCGAACCTCGCCGTAGGGGATCACCTGCGCCTTTTCTGCTCTTGGGGCCCTGCCAGAACTGAGGGCGATCTCTTCAAGTGCATGGCGGAGCTCGGTCGCACTGGGCCATCGATCGACGCGCTTTTTGGCGAGGCAGCGATCGATCACCGCCGAAAGAGAGGGGGAAACCTGAACCTGACTCGAAAGCGGCCGCTGCTCCTCGTTCAGAATCGCAAAGACGGTAGAGACCAGGGTCTCTCTCTCAAACGGGGTCGTGCCGACCAGCGCCTCGTACATCACCGTGCCGAGACCCCAGATATCGACCCGGCGATCGAGCTCCTTGTTGCCGGCCGCTTGCTCAGGAGAAAGGTAGCCGGGGGTGCCGACCACCTTGCCCGTGGTGGTCATGCGCTGCGCGTTGCGAATCGGCAGCGCGATCCCGAAATCGAGAATCTTGACGGTGCCGTCGCTGCAGTAAAAGAGGTTCGACGGTTTGATGTCCCGGTGAACGATGGTTTGGGCATGCGCTACTTCAAGGCCCCGACACACCTGAATGCCGAGATCGATGACCTCCATCTCGTCGAGTCTCCGGCGTGCGAGCACACGCGACATCGGCTCTCCCTCGAGGAGCTCGAGCACGATGTACGGGGTGCCGGTTTCATCCTCTGCCGCATCGAGGAGTTTGACGATGTTGGGGTGCTGCAGCCTGATCTTGGCCTCGAGAAGGAAGCGACGCGCATCGGCCTGATGGGGCAGCTCAAAAACCTTGACGGCCACGGTGGTTTCGTCGCCTTCCGCTCGGGCTTCGTAGACCGTACCCGAACCTCCTCGAGCCACCTCGGCAAGCAGGGTGTAGGGACCTATCGACTCTCCAAGCCGGGACGAACGTCTCGAACGCACGCTCACACGTCCAGATCGTAGGCCTTCGCGACACCTGCTTGCAACTCCGCAACGAGCCAAAGGGGGTCACCAACCATGTACATTCGCAATTCCACCAACAACAAAATTTTCTTTACCGGAACGTCAACGCCGTTCATCCTTTGCTGAAGCTTGGAATCTTTCGCGCCTTGGGCGATGCTCCGTCCATGGAGCGGGATTTGGGCAACTACGCCTCCAGACTGAGAGAGATGGGACTCGCAGCGTTTCGGACAAAGTACACGAAGCCGGCGCTGGTGCGAAATCCAGATGAAGCGCGCTCCGGAATCTCCGATCGCCCGGTCGAAGACGTCACCTCGAGCTCCGAGTTCCTGCCGTCGGTCTCGGACATCGCAGACCGTGTGATCCTGAATTCAGAGTGCGAGGTGTTTCTTCTAGTTCAGGTCAAGAAACACCCGCATCCAGAACGCGTCAACCTGGGGCGTGGCTCGAGGGCCGATGTGCGCCTGCCGCACAACTCGATCTCCAAGCTGCATGCGTACATCGCGACCCGTTCGGATGGATCGTTTGCGCTAGCGGACGCGGGGTCTCGCAACGGCACGTATCTTCGAGGCGAGCGCGGCGAAAAGTACAAGCGGCTCTTGACGCACCGGGAGTCACCACTTCATGACGGCAGCCAGCTTCGTCTCGGTCGATACGGGTTCGTATTCCACACGCCAAAGGGGTTTGTGGACAAGGTCGCGCGCTACGCAGCTCAGCTATGAGCCAGGCGGGAGCGGACTGAGCGGCCGCTTCGCTCGATCGGTGCGCGTCCGGGCACGCTCGGAGTCCAAGGCGCTTGGCCCCTGCTCTGCTTCCGGGGCGCTGAAGGCCTCGCAGGACCGCTGCCTTGCCGGGGTTGGCGAAGGACCACAGGCTCCGCTCTGTGTTTCATGAAGCCACAAAGCGCTGGTTCTTCAGCAACTTTCATGGGGCAACCGCGGTACAGGAGCAGGGATGGCATGCGATCTCCAAGGGGGAACACGCGCTCCTGCTCGCGCCCACCGGTAGCGGTAAGACCCTGGCCGCCTTTTTGTGGGCACTCGACCGGCTCTTTTCGTTTCGGGAACCTCAGGCAGAGGGCGTCCGAGTCCTCTACGTATCTCCACTCAAAGCCCTGGTCTATGATGTGGAACGCAACTTGCGCGCGCCTCTGGTGGGCATCGGGCATGCCGCCCTTGAGCTAGGCGACCCCTCCCCGCTGCCTCGCGTCGACCTTCGAACCGGGGATACGAGCAGTCGGGACCGCCAGCGCCAGCAGCGAACCCCTGCCGAGATCTTGGTCACCACTCCGGAATCGCTGTATTTGATGCTCGGGGGCAAGGCCAAAGAGACGCTGCGCACCGTGGAGAGCGTCATCATCGACGAGGTGCATGCGCTTGCTGCGACCAAGCGGGGAGCCCATCTCGCACTTTCACTGGAGCGTCTCGCGCTGCTCTGCGCCCGTGACCCGCAACGCATCGGACTCTCCGCAACCGCAAGACCCACCGAAACGATCGCTCGGTTTCTGGGAGGGGATCGAAAGGTCACCGTCGTCGACTGCGCGAGCCCTCCCCGCATCGATCTCAAGGTGATGGTGCCGGTCGACGACATGACGCGCCCCGCCGAGAACCCGCTCGAAACCTCAACCGCCCCGGACATCCGCAGCGTTTGGCCGGCGGTCTATCGAGAGCTGCTCGCTTTGATTCAGACGCACCACACCACCCTGATCTTTGTGAACAGCCGCGGCCTTGCCGAAAAGATGGCCCAAAAACTGAACGACGCGTACGAGGAATCCTCCGCGCAGGAGCCCGAGGCGGCCACCCCTCAGCACGCAGCCGAGGAAGAGGCCTTGCCTCTGGTCATGGCGCACCACGGCAGCCTGTCTCATGCGCGACGGCAAGCCACCGAGGACGCACTCAAGGAGGGACGCATCCGCGCGATCGTCGCCACCAGCTCCCTTGAGCTCGGCATCGATATGGGCGCGATCGATCTTGTGGTGATGGTGGAATCGCCTGGAGCCGTGTCGAGGGGTCTACAGAGACTGGGGCGCGCCGGGCATGGCGTGGGCGAGGTGAGCGTCGGCCGCATCGTGCCAAAACATCGAGGAGATCTCCTCGAGGCGACCGTGATTGCAAAACGCATGAAAGACGGAGAGATCGAGCCGCTCCAGCTGGTGCACAACCCGCTTGACGTGCTTTCTCAGCAGATCGTGGCCACCTGCAGCGAACACACAGTAAGCGTGCAAACACTTCAGGACATGGTGCGCCGCTGCGCCAACTTTCAGCAGCTGCCGGACAGCGCGTTTTTTGGCGTGCTCGACATGCTCAGCGGGAAATACCCTAGCCAGGAGTTCAACGACTTCCGAACGCAGCTTGTTTGGGATCGAGACCGCGATGAGCTGACCCCCGTGCGAGGCGCCAAGATGCTTTCGCTCATCAACGGCGGGACCATCCCCGACCGCGGGCTCTTCACGGTGCATCTCGGGCATGACGGACCGCGGATCGGCGAGCTCGACGAAGAGATGGTGCACGAAACGACTCCAGGGCAGACCTTCACGCTCGGCGCAAGTACTTGGCGTGTCGTGGAGGTGACCCGAGACCGCGTGATCGTCGCTCCTGCACCCGGCGAGGTGGGCAAGCTTCCTTTTTGGAGAGGAGACGGTCCCGGGCGGCCCAGTGCCCTCGGACGCGCGCTCGGGCGCTTTGTAAGAGAAACAGCGGACGCCTGCGAACGCCAACCAGAAGCCGAGGTCACCGCCGCTCTTGAGCGGGACTACGGTCTAGATGCTCGGGCCGCCGTCAATCTTGTCTCCTACCTGCAAGAACAAAAGGAAACTACCGGAACCGTGCCTACCGACAAAAGCATCACGGTGGAGCGCTTCCGAGACGAGCTTGGCGACGCGCGAATCTGTATTTTGTCGCCCTTTGGCGCCCGAATACACGCGCCCTGGGCGATGGCGATTCAGGCGATGCTGTCTCAGCGCGCCGGCTTTGAGATGCAAACCATGTGGAATGACGATGGAATCGCGCTCTCTTTGCCCGACGTGGAAGAAGACTTAGACCTTGCCCTACTGATCCCGTCGGCCGACGAAGTCGAAGATAGGATCGTCGACCAGCTCTCGAAGTCTTCGCTCTTTGCCAGCGCGTTTCGCGAAAATGCCGCGCGCGCCCTGCTCCTGCCCAGACGACGACCCGGCAAAAGAGCACCTCTTTGGCAGCAGCGCTTGAGAGCCGCTCGACTTTTGGCAGTCGCCATTCAATTTCCTGCATTTCCGATCGTCGTTGAGACCTACCGCAGCTGCCTTTCCGACTACTTTGATCTTCCTGCGCTGCAGCAACTGCTCCGTCTGATAGAGCGCCGAGAAATACGCATTACCGAGGTAGAAACAAAGACGGCTTCTCCATTCGCAAGGTCCCTGGTCTTCGCCTACGCCGCCAACTATCTCTATGAGGGCGATGCTCCACTGGCGGAACGACGCGCACAGGCCCTCGCCCTCGATCGAAGCGTGCTGCGGGAGCTGCTTGGCGGGGACGAGCTGCGCGAGCTGCTGGATGCTGAAGTGATCGCCACCGTTGAAAGCGAACTTCAGGGCGTCGCAGAGGAATACCAAGCTACCCATCCGGACGCGCTGCACCATCTTTTGCGTCGCATAGGCGATCTTACGTCCGCCGAACTAAGCGAACGCTGCAGCGGAAACGCCGAGCAGTGGGTCGATATGCTGCAGCGAGATCGGCGCATTCTCTCTTTGCAGGTCAAGGGGGTCACCCGCTGGATCGCGATAGAAGATGCGGCCCTCTACCGCGATGCGGTCGGGTGGGCACTGCCCCAGGGCATCTCGAAGGCCCATCTTGAGCCTGCCCGCGATCCGCTCAAAAACCTGATCAAACGCTACAGTCGAACTCACGGACCGTTCACGAGCGGAGAACTGAAGGCGCGCTACGGAATCGCGCATCGCGTAGTAGATGAAACTTTATCCTCGATTGCGAAAGGCTCCGAGGTGATCCGCGGCGCCTTCCTGCCCCAAGGCAACCAGGAAGAATGGTGCGATCGGGAGGTGCTCGCTCGAATCAAGCGGCGCACGCTCGCAAAGCTGCGCGGCGAGGTAGCGCCGGTGGACGCGCGGACACTGGCCCGGTTCCTGCCCCTATGGCAGGGAGTCGGTGGGGACGACCGCAGCCCGGAGCGTCTGGAGGAGGCCTTGGAGCAGCTCGAGGGACTCGCGGTTCCGTTTAGCGAACTCGAAACTCAGCTCTTGCCGGAGCGGGTCCCCGGATTTCTGCCCCGCATGCTGGATGACCTCGGCGCTTCGGGCTACCTCGTCTGGGTTGGCCACGGAAGCCTCGGCAAAGGCGACGGCAAAGTGGCCCTATACCGCCGCGATCAGGTGGCGCGACTGCTCGACCCTCCTGAGACACCCGAAGACCTTTCTTCAGTTCACAAGAACATACTTTCGATACTTCGCAGCCGCGGCGCGTGTTTCCTCGGTGACCTCATCGCTGCACAGCGCGAGACCTCAGAGGCCGACCTTCGAGCCGCCCTTTGGGACCTTGCGTTCCGAGGACTCATCACGAGCGACACTTTTGAGGCCCTGCGTCAGCTGCGTTCGGGAACTTCAGCCTCGAAAGCCCGTAGTTCAAAAAGGGGCAGGCCGAGAATCCCGGGTCGCCGGGGCCTTTCAAGAGCGTCCGCAAAAACGCTTTCAGGAGGCCGCTGGGGCTTGGTAGAGCATCTCATCTTTGGGGAAGTTCCGAATACCGAGCGAGTTCATGCACGCGCTGTGATGCTTCTTTCACGATACGGAATCGTCAGTCGACAGGTTGCAGCGATCGAGCATCTTCCAGGAGGATTCAGCCCGATCTATCAAGTACTTCGGCATATGGAAGAAATCGGAAAAGTTCGCCGCGGGCACTTCGTTGAAGGCCTTGTGGGAGCACAATTTGCGTTTCCGGGGGCAGTCGATCGCATGCGGGCACTGCGCGAGGACGATCAGACCGTCGCGGTGCTCTCCGCAGTCGATCCGGCCAACCCGTGTGGCGTCTTTGTGCCCTGGCCCGATCCTTCTGACAACCACCGCGGACCAAGGCGGGCTGCCGGAAACTCGGTCGTGATCGTCGACGGCCATCCCGCCCTCTACCTCGAGATCAAGGCGAAACGTCTGCGAACCTTTCCCGCCGCGAAGGAAGCATCGCTGCTCAAACGCGCACTCGCGGAGCTGCATCGCCTAGCGGCACGGGCCCACCGAACCATGCTGCGGGTCGACTGGATCGACGGCAAGCCCGCCCGTGAGTCCCCCCTACTTGAGGCGCTGCGCGCTGCCGGGTTCGAAGCCGACCACCGCGGCGTGTTTCTCGAAATGCGCCCGTGACGACCCATGCGCCCATGACGACCCGTGCGCCCATGACGACCCGTGCCTGCCGCCAATCGTGCGTCCGTAGAGAAGGTGAGCCAAACGCAGCGCGATCTCCCGCGTTCCCGGCAAAGATCGCCTTGCGCCGAACCAGAGCCTTTGTCACCGGCAGGGGCCGTTCTGAGCGGCTCGGCGGCGGCGCGACAAGTCCGGAGGCAGACTCAAGCATCGCCCCATCGACCGGCAGAATCCTTGGAACCAAACCGAGCGCCTCAGGGCTCACTTGCGTGACTCGACCTTCCAACTCCATCGCCGAGAGCAACAACGTCGCGCCTCGCCTCGTCGGCGTCGAAACCGCAGGCGGATCCAGGTGGGCACCGGATTCTCGAGCAGACTCAAGCTCCGGCTCGGCTGAATCTGGTGCGTCTTGCGCTTCGCCAACGGCCGATAGACTCCACAAAAGCGGAAAGGTGAAAAGGTAGACGCCGGAACCTCCAAAAAACCTAAGGCGGCCGGGCCGAAACGACCGGCGCTCCAGAAGCGCGAGATGCGTCGTGGTCCGAGCAGGGGCAGAACCCAGACGTTCGGGACTGCAGAGAGGCGCACCTTGGTTCATTTATCTAGTATGGTCGAAAAACGAGGTGTCGCCGAGCCGATCCGGTACTTTGAGGCCCACAAAGATCCGTAAAGTCGCTAGCGAGCAGACCTCAGAGGCAAACACCACTCGGCGCAGTCCGTGGTCTAGGCAGACGACACGCCCGGCTGTCGACTCGATGGACCAGAGCGTCCGGCAACCCTCTCGAGTTCGCTGAGCGCCACAGAGAGCTCTCGATCGGTGGCGGCCACGAGCGCCGGCATCTCAGCAGGCTGCTCAGCTCTTGCGGCGGTCTCCATCTGCCCTACGAATTCGGCCACTTGCGACGCGCCGATGTGACGGCTCGCACCTTTGAGGGCGTGGGCGACGGATCGTATCGTATCGAGATCGTTCTCTGCTACCGCCGCATGCAGGCGCTGCATCCTCTCGAGGGCATCGGCACGGTAGGTGTCGATCAGCATACACAGAAACTCAGGCCCTTCCCCATCGGACAAGCTCATCAGAAGGTCGATGGTCGATGCGTCGAGGATATCGTCCCGATCTTTGCCGAGGGCACGGGTTCCAGAAACCTCAAGTTCCGCGCTTGAGTCATCATTGCGGGATACGCCGTTTTCCTTGCGGGATACGCCGTCTTCCTCGCGGGGCACGCCGTCTTCCTCGCAGGGCGTACTGTCCTCACCACGGAACGCGCCGTCTTCCTCGTGCGCCGCTGCGGCAGGCTGAAATCCAGAATCCGATCCTTCGACGTTCGTCGTCGAGCGGCGACTCGTCCACTCTTTGATGGTCTTTCCGAGAAGATCCAAAGCGATAGGCTTGGTCAGATAGGCATCCACTCCCGCCCGAAACGCCCTCTTCCGTTCCTCGTCGAGCGCGTGGGCGGTCACCGCGATGATCGGCATCCGCTCAAGTCCCGCGCTCTCTTCGGTCGCTCGAATCTGGGTGGTTGCGGCAACCCCGTCGAGCTCGGGCATCTGACAGTCCATCAGCACCACCCGCCAGTCTCGATCCTCATCCAGGGTCTGTATCGCCTCGAGCCCGTTGCAAACGCACACCGGCTCAAAACCCAGAATCTCGACCATGCGAGAGATGACCTCGCGGTTGGTTGCGTTGTCCTCCGCGATAAGGATCTTGCCGCGACCCGCCTCAGGAACCGCCTCGACCTCGATGCTATTCGCCTCAAAGATCGCGTCGGCATTCACGCCCCGGGAGCCCTCCTCCATCGCCTCGCGAACGGCCTGCTCAAAGGCCCCAAGCCGCACCGGCTTGCTGAGGTAGGCGTTGACGAGGGAAAGGTCTTCTGACTCGGCAAGCACAGCCGAGCTGAGCATGATCACCGGCATCCGCGTCAGCGCCTCTCGCTTGCGAAACTCCCGCGCGAGTTCGAGGCCTGTGCGCTCAGGAAGGGCGTGATCGAGCAGGACGAGATCGTAGACCTTGTCGCCACGCTCGTCGATAAGCGCCAGTGCGGCGTCTGAATCTTCGGCCTCGTCGCTATCGGCTCCCCACTGACCGACCATCTCGGTAAGAACCCGGCGGTTGGTGCGGTTGTCGTCGACGATGAGCACGTCCATCCCGGAGAGATCCGGCGCGTTGCCCACCTCCTCCATTCGAGCGACTCGAAACGGCACCTCGAGGCGAAAGGTGGTGCCGACACCGAGCGTGCTTTTCACGTCGAGATCCCCCCGCATCAGGCGGGAGAGGTGAGAGCAGATGGTCAGCCCAAGACCCGTGCCTCCAAATCGCCTGGTGATCGAGGTGTCTGCCTGAGAGAACGACTGAAAGACTTTACCCAGATCGTCCGGGCTCATGCCGATTCCCGTGTCTGCAACCGTGAAGGCGATAACGAAGTCTTCCCCTTCTTGGCGTAGGAGCTCCACGTCGACCGACACCTCGCCCTTCTCGGTGAACTTGATGGCGTTGCTGAGGAGGTTCATGATGATTTGCTCACAACGAAGACTGTCGCCCATCACCGCCGCCGGCACATCTGGGGCGACCCGGCACACCAGCTCGATGCCTCGATCGCAAGCCTGAGAGGCAAAGGTGTCGACCAACTCTTCGACGCTTTGACGCACCCCAAAAGGCGCCTCTTCGAGTTCGAGACGCCCAGCCTCGATCTTCGAGAAGTCCAGAATATCGTTGACCAGACGGAGTAACGTGGTGCCGGAGCGTTGGATCGAGTTCGCAAAGGATCGAGCTCTCGAATCGAGCTCAAGCCGGAGCAGCAGGGTGACCATACCGAGCACACCGTTGAGGGGCGTGCGTATCTCGTGGCTCATGTTGGCGAGGAATCGACTCTTCGCCACGTTGGCCGCTTCCGCCAGCTCCTTCGCCTTCTGGTTCTGACGGAGCACGATCTCCACCCGTCGCATAGATAGGGCGACTCGGTAGGCGAGTGCGCCTCCGATCACCACGATGACCAAAGCGATGATCGTGGCGATCGATAGGCTTCTCTGATTGGCCTGCTGGATTCTTTGGGTGCTGAACCCGGCGATAAGGACCCCCATGTCGCCGGAAGAAAGGCGGATGGGCGTTCGGACGTAGAGCGTGCTGCCGTGTATCTCGGTGTGGGTGAGCTCTCCTTCTTGCTTTAAAAGAGCGAAGTCCTCGGAGGGGAGGTTGTCGCCGCGCCTTTGAAATATCTTTCCCTCTGCATCAAAGGCTGAGGCCAATACGAAATCGGAATCCAGAGACAGACCTTTCAGAATTTCGGTCGCCAGCTGGTGATCCTCAAAGTCGAGCGCAGGACCAAAGGAGTACGCCGCCAGTTCCGCGGTCGCCTTGGCCTTGGTGGACAGCGCCTTGGTGGAGGTGGCTTGTTGACTTGCGGGAAAGTACCCGACGATGACGGCCCCGGTGAATGCAAAACCCAGCGCGATGGGCAGAAAGGGGCCCTTAAGGTAGGCCCTTCGGGCAGCTACTTCGGAATCGAGCTCTTTGCGAGCGGCGTGATACGAATCGATCGATTCGTCAGTTGAGTCCGCCAAGGTACGTATCTCCCTCGAAGACAAGGGTGTTCAACGCACATCAAGCGAGGCGCGATGATCAGCCATGCTTGAATATTACTGTACCACACGAGCGAGGCGAAGGAGTCTTGCATCGAAATTGCGTCCGGCTCGGCGCGCTCGATCGAGGTCGACTACCAGACGGGGGCGATTGTCGTGTACTTCGACCGAGAGCGCACAGCCTCGTCCAACGGCGGTGGAAGACCCACACATCAGCAGGCGCCCATCCGAGATCAAGCGGTCTCCGAGCGAGGAGGCCGCCGACTCGAGCCCTGCGGCGAGATAGACCGCGTCTGCGTCGTACTCCCGGATCGCAGTCATCGCCTGTGCCGGGTTCACGAAAGTCACCCTGCGGGATCGAATAGCCCTTGCGCCCACCGTGAATCGTTCGGCAAGGGATCGAACTTTGGTGTCGAACGCGACGGCGTCTCTGGAGGACGAGCCGCTTGCTTCTCCCAGGATGACGAGTTTCAACGCACCTGTTTCCGTGGCGAGGTTTCTCTCGTACGCCAAACCTCGAACCAAAATGGTGGCGCGCAAGTCCACGGGAACCATCTGGGCAAAGCAGATCGAGGCAGATCCAAGGACCAGGAGCGCGCAAGCGAGGTTCCTGATCAAAGAGTTCACCCGTCTGGATCTAGCTTGGTTACCCACGTTTTCGCCCGCTTAGCATGCCCTAGACGCACCTCAAGGTAGCAATATTCACCAAAGCACAACGGGCACCTAGCTGGGTGTAGACCATTCCCGCTCTACGCGTGAAAGAAAAGCTTTTTTCTGCAGCACCGACTTCGTACCATCTTCCACGCATGGTTTTCTTCCACTCGCGAACGCAGCCTGCAGCCCCAGCTCGACTGCGAGAGCATGATTTCGTCGCCCGTCACGACGCTATCGCTTCGCACTCCAAGCGGTCTCCTGAAGTCTTTGCCGATACGCAAACCTCTGCTCCAGTGCCGCGTCGTGCACTGAGCGTTCTGTTTCTTGGCCTTTTTGTGAGTGCGTTCGGAGGATGCATCAACGATCTTGGCAGCGGCTCCACCGGAATCGAGATCGGGGGCAGACTCACCTACGCCGGGTCGCAGGGGACGAACTTCGAGACGCCCGTTTATCTCTTGACGGTTACCTCCGGCGCAGGCGCCGATTCGGATCTTTACGCGCTCGCAAGGGTGCCGTTCGTCGAGACGACATACAGCATTAAGCATCTGCTGCCGGGCAGCTATTTCGTTACGGCCATTCTCTCTGACCAAAATACGGAAATCGATCTCTCTACCCTGCCTATCGGCGCCTACCCCAACGCATGCGTCTTGGCCGAGCAGCCCACTTCCCGCGCGGTCACGCTGAGCCCGGAGGATACCGAGAGACTCGATCTCGACATTACCGTCTACGATTCGGTAGCCGAAGACCCCTGTTTCAACGAGGTTTCGATAGAGCCCGATCTCTGTCCAGCGAGCGATCGATCGACGGTTGCGGTCTCGGTTTCTTCAAACCTCAAAGCACCGCTCGACGGTGACCCAGCGATACTTCAGCTCACCCTTGAGAGCACTTCGAACCCGAAACTTGAGCGAGAGGTACGCTCCCTTGCCGCCGGAACTTATTCGTTCCCCGTCACCGTAGGCTTCAACCAGCTCGAACCCGGGACTTATATCGTTTCCACCTGTTTTGATGCAGCGGGCGATGAAACGTGCGACCCCTCCGATGCAACAGCTGCGGTCTCTAGTGCGTTTGAGGCGGTGGCTGCGGAGGTCGTACGCGTATCGCTCGATCTGGAAAGCGGCACGGGTTCTGTCGAAGATAGCAAGCCCCCGTCAAAAGCCGATTGCTCCTCGGGCACGGTAACGGCTGAGGTAAGCGGAACCACCGTGAGCGTCGGAAGTGGAGATCGACTCATCCTATCGCTCTTCGAGGGAACCCCCAGTCAGCGGCAACCCGAGTTCAGCAACAGTGTCGAGGTGGAAGACCTACCTGTGACCATCTCGGTGAATGCGCTTCCCGGAGAATATTCCGTAGTCCTCTGCTACCGCCGGGGAGACTCACCCTCGGAATTCTGCGACGGACCTGAGGATATCCTGGTCGTCGTCGGAGGATTCTCCTCGACGATCACGGTTGAGGAAAATGAGACGACCAACCTAACTGCAGAGCTCACGCCATGAAGTCGAACGGCCTACGCGCTGCGTTCTCGATGGGATTGACCCTCTCCCTATACGTCTGCGCACGATCTCACGCTTGGGCTCAAGCGGATATTGACGAAACGGGGCCGACTCCCGGCGACCATGCCTCGCTGAGCGAACTCCCAAGCGAGCCTACCGCCAATGACGGGATCCAGGGGGAGATGGACGATGCGGCGCTACCAGAGCTCGATGGTGGAGCCGAAAACGACCTGCTCGCGCTCAGCTTTGAGAGCTTTGAGGAGCTGATGGCCGTAGAGCTTGTGCAAAGCGCTTCTAGAAGGACCCAGTCCATTCACGAGGCGCCGTCTGCGATCACCCTACTGACCTCAAATCAGATTGAAGCGCTCGGGGCCCAGTACGTTCCGGAGATCCTCCGTCGCGTCGTTGGCGTACATGTGATTCGCCCCTCGGCCAATTTCTTTCGAGTGACTATGCGAAATCCGGGTGCGCTCGCCAACGGCCGGATTCGGGTACTTCTCGATGGGCGCAGCGTCATGGATCCCCTCGCCAACCTCAACTCCATGTCCGGTATCGCCGTGACCCCGGGCCAGGTCGAAAGGATCGAGGTGATTCGAGGGCCAGGTTCGACCCTCTACGGTCCCAATGCTGTCGGCGGAGTGATCTCGATTCGGTCGCGCCGGCCCCTCGACCACCCGGGATTTGAAGGCAGATTTCAGGGCGGGGTCGGTTATCTACCCCAGGAGGAGATAACTTCTGCAAGCCTGCAAGATGTGGGCATGGGCTACCTGGGCTACAACTGGGTCAATTCCGACAGAACCATCGGTGCCCAGCTGAGCATGGGATACGGGCAAATGAGGGACTGGTCGGAGGATCTCGAGATCGATGAAGACGGGCACTACTTTAATTTCCGCCCGAGCTTCCAATACCGTCCCGATGAGAGAACCGAGATTTGGATCGGCGGTGTCATCAAGCGCATGGAGTTGGTGGCGGCGCTCGGGGGCATTGGTGCCCCTACCGAGTTGGAGGAGGTAGAGCACGCGGTCATTGTCTCGGCATCCCGCAACGGCATGGTCGACGGCCTGGTTTCCGCTCTCGTTCAGTTCGACTCTACCTATCGACAGAACACCATCTTTGGGATCACACCCGACGGCTTTGAGCATCACCTGCTCGTGCAGTCGGATCTCAGCCTGTTTGGAGGACGGTCTGTCACGCTCGTCGGGGGAGAAATGAACCTGATGAGGTTCAACGACTTTTCTTCGGTCGATCCCGAATCTACCGATTTAAGTATCTTTCTGCAGGAGGAACTGGCGCTTACATCGGATCGCAGATTCCTGGTCAATACGGCGATCCGATTCGACCGGACCCAGTATTCAGACGGCCAAGGAGTCAAAGCCACATATCGAAACGCCAACCCCAGGGCGACTCTGATCTACCGACCTCATCGTGATCACGACGTTCGGCTTTCCTTCGCGACAGCCTTTCGAGTGCCGAGAGCACTTCAAATATCGACGGGTATTGTAAGACCTCCTACCAATCCAGAGGATCCGGCCATTCGGATTCTAGTCGCCAATCCCAGCATCAAACCCGAGTCGATGCGCTCCATGGAAGTCGGCTATCGAGGGAACCTTGGAGAAACCCTCCGAGTCGACTTCACCGGATTCGTGCAAGAACTCGAAAATATCTTGGAGACTGACGAGGATGAAGTCGGCAGCGTGCTCCCTCTGGCCTATGTGAATGGCGACACGATCCAGACTTTGGGTGGGGAGCTGGCGGTATCTTGGACACCGGATCCAATGTTCAGCACGTACCTCAATTATCGAAGTGCGCGAAGCCGAAGGGAGGCATCTGGAGAGCGCTACCGGAGAATGCCCGAGCACGTTTTGGGTTACGGATTTGATATCCGACCGGGGCTCGGCTTTTCAATCCATACGGACCTCAATTTTGTCACTGGAGTAACGGCTCGACGCAGTGTGGGAGAACTGCAGGACCTCAGCACGCCGGCGTCAGAGGAGTCGTTACCGGACATCATCGACCTGAACCTCAAGGTAGCCAAAAGCATCTTCGGTGGACGCGCCGAGGTATTCATGAATGGACGAAACCTCGCAGCGCTTTTCCGTGACGAAAGCGAACTGGTGGTGGGTGGTTTTTCTGGGCAAGCACTTCCCATCGGAGCCACCGTACTCGCGGGCATCCGGTTCAGCGAAGAATAAGCCCCTTCCAGAGCCGACTCAGGTGCGGTACGATGATAATTGGGTTTGGGGAACAACGCTATGCGCGCCAAGGTGATGCTCATCGACGACGACAAGGTAACGGTGACCGTACTCAGCGCCTTTCTGAGGAAAGAGGGATTTGAGGTGGTCGCAAGAACCGAGGCCATCGGTTCGGCAGCCGCGATCGTCTCTGAAAAACCCGATATCGTGGTGATGGATATCGATATGCCGGCGCTTAAGGGCGACCGCATCGTTTCGATAGTCGGTGATCGTCCTGAGCTCAAAAGCGTGGGATTCATCTTACATTCGAGCATGCCCATCAAAAAGCTGCATGAGGTGCGCAACTCCTGCCAAGCTAACGGGATTGCACACAAAGATGGTGGTCACCGTGGTCTTTTGGCCGAAGTAGATCGGGTCCTGAAGCTGCTCGGTACCGACCGAAGTAGACCATCGACCCGGATGGATACCACCTTTCCAGACAACGTCAGCTAGCGGACCCGTCCAGAGCGGCGATCCATCGGGTTCCTCAAGCTGACGCGACGGGACCCTCGACTCCCGTCATTTTTTGGCCAAGCACCTTTGTTCGCAACCCAGTTCGAGCTTTGTTCGCTACGCCGTTCGGAAGTTCTCCCTCACCCGGACCTATGTGCGGATTTGTGAGGGAGATACTCCTAACGGTGCGACTCAAAATCGAGACAAACGCCGGCATGCAGCGTGCGTCTCGGCGCTTGATCCGCTTAGTAACGCTCGATCTGCTTAATAGCGGTAGTGTTCCGGCTTGAACGGGCCCTGAGCGGGAACGCCAAGGTATTCGCTCTGCGTCGCGCTAAGCTTGGACAGCGTGGCTCCCAGCTTGGAAAGGTGGAGACTCGCTACCTTTTCATCAAGGTGCTTCGGAAGGAAGTACACCTTGCCGGCCTCATATTTTTCCGTCTCGGTAAAAAGCGTGATCTGAGCAAGCACCTGATTGGTAAACGAGTTGCTCATCACAAAACTGGGATGCCCTGTCGCGCAGCCCAGATTCACCAAGCGGCCTCGAGCCAAAACGATGATGCGCTTGCCATCTGGAAAAATAAAATGGTCGACCTGGGGCTTGATCGGCTCTTCTACGACTCCATTCTGAGGATCCGTGAGCCAAGACATCTGAATCTCTGAATCGAAATGCCCGATATTGCAGAGAATCGCTTCGTGCTTCATCGCCTTCATATGCGCCCCGGTCACCACATCACAACAGCCGGTCGCCGTGACGACGATATCGGCTATGGGTGCAGCTTCGTCCATGGTCACCACCTGAAGCCCCTCCATCGCAGCCTGAAGAGCGCAGATGGGATCCACCTCGGTCACTAGCACTCGAGCGCCCTGCATCTTCAATGCTTGAACGCTCCCCTTACCCACGTCGCCGTAGCCACACACGACCGCCACCTTGCCGGAAATCATCACGTCGGTGGCGCGCTTGATCCCGTCCACGAGAGATTCTCGGCATCCGTAGAGATTGTCGAACTTGCTCTTGGTCACCGAATCATTAACGTTGATGGCGGGGCACTTCAGGGCGCCAGACTTGGACATCTCATAGAGCCGATGGACTCCGGTCGTCGTCTCCTCCGAAAGCCCTCGAATGGCGTCTTTCCCTTGAAAGAACTGCGGATATTGCTCGTGCACGATCTTGGTGAGATCTCCGCCATCGTCGAGAATCATATTGGGCGCTTTGCCTCCCGCAAAGCTCTTGAGCTGCTGCTCAATACACCACTCGTACTCTTCTTCGGTTTCGCCCTTCCACGCGAATACCGGCACCCCGGTGGCTGCGATCGCGGCTGCTGCATGATCCTGAGTGGAGTAGATGTTGCAGCTCGTCCAGGTGATCTCTGCACCCAAATCCTTCAGGGTCTCGATCAGCACCGCGGTCTGTATCGTCATATGCAAACAGCCCGCAATACGCGCACCGGCAAGGGGTTGACTGGCAGCATATTCTTCGCGGACCGCCATCAGTCCCGGCATTTCATGTTCCGCGATCTTGATTTCCTTCCGGCCCCAGTCCGCCAAAGAGATATCAGCGACCTTGTACTTCGGCTTCGAACCTCGCACGTCTTGGACCGAACTCTGTGATTGCGTTTCCATCGTCTTAGTTCTCCTTCAGAGGTCTATTTGTAAAGATCTCCAGATTTCTCAGCGACGAGCACCTGCCAGTCCAGATGACCGTCCACACCCTGACCGCAAAAGGCAGCCGGAACTCGGTAGACTCGGGGGGAAGACAGTCCCGCTTGCTCCGCAAACCCTATCAACTCATCTTCGGCAAACCCCATCCACAAATCTGCATGCGCATCACGGAACGCTTCATCCTCGTGAAGTGCGTAGTCAAAAACCACCAAAGAGCCCCCAGCCGCAACAAGTCTCGCATAGGAACGAATCGCCTGAGCCGGACGCGGTGCATGATGGAGCACCCGAGACGCAAAAACCGAATCTGCTTCGATCGGCTCGATAGACCGAATGGTGTCGTCATCTTCGATATCAGCGCAAATAAATTCGACGTTCTCGAGGTTGCGCTCGCGCACTCTGCGGCGGGCTAGGGCAAGTCGAGCTTCCGAACGGTCGACGGCGAGCACCCGCAGGTACACCGGAGAGAGCAGCTCGAGCAGAGGGCCTGCTCCGGTACCGATATCTACAGCCAACGCCCTTCTCGGCAGCAGCGCAGACAACGCGGTGAGATACACGGCGAATTCGTCCGGGACCGAGAACGCTTCGACCGCCGCTTGTGGTTCGTGAGAAAAAAACGCTCGTGCCGCGGCATCACGACGACGAACCACCTCAGCCGCGCGTGCAAAAACCCGCTCTTGCCGGCAAAGGTGCGTCCCCGCCGTCAGCGCGTCTGCGACCACCGGATCTCGCTCCATCTCCTGAGCAAACCTCGCGAATACGCGTACCCCCTGCTTGCGCACCTGAACGAGCGATCGCTGACGCAACATCTTGATTTGCCGAGAAATCGTGGATTGCGACTCACCAAGAAGCTCAGCGAGTTCACCGACAGTAAGCTCCTCCTCGGCCAAAAGGGCCATGATGCGAAGACGCACCGGCTCCCCGAACAGCTTGTAAAGCTCCCAACGTTCGCCTGCTGCAAGGGCCCCGCCTGCAAAGGCCGGCCTCGGTTCTGCAACGTCCACGAGGATCAGAATATGTCTCTATGCGCAACGATGCAAGCATGGGCTCCGGATGAGGCTCGAGCCGACCTAGGAGGTGCGATATCGCGCCTGGCTCGGCATGAGCACACAGTGCGGCCGCGAATACGGTGCGGCCGCGAATACGGTGCGGCCGTGAATACGGTGCGGCCGCGAGTTAGGCAGCCCAGGAACAAATCGGGCAGTGCTGCGCCACGTGACGTCGTGCCGGACAGTGCTCGCGTCCGAAGTAGATGATCTGGAGATGTCGACGATTCCACGTCTCTTCGGGGAACACGCGCTTGAGATCTTTTTCGGTGGTTTGGACGTTTTTTCCGTTCGACAGCCCCCAACGCGCGGCCAAACGATGGATGTGCGTGTCGACTGGAAATGCGGGCACACCGAACGCCTGCGCCATCACCACCGATGCGGTTTTGTGCCCGACGCCCGGTAGCAACTCGAGGGCGTCGAAGTCTTGCGGAACCGTTCCGTTGTGGTCACGAAGCAGCTGTTCACTCAATCCCTTCAAGTTCTTAGCCTTGGTTGGCGCAAGACCGATCGCTCGAATCAGCTCCAAGATTTCACTCACCTCGAGGGCCGCCATACGCTCCGGATCGGAGGCGCGCTGAAAAAGGCCTTTGGTGATCTCATTAACCTTTTTGTCCGTAGACTGCGCGGAAAGCACCACCGAGACGAGCAGGGTGAAGGGATCGGAGTGATCTAGAGGGATCGGCGGTTTCGGGTATAGCTCGTCGAGCTGAACTCCGATCCGGTCGGCTTTTGCGGCGAGTTTCATCAGAGGCTCTCGATGTAGCACGTGCGGCCGAGGGTCTGAGAGCTGCTACGTTGCGCCGGCGCGCATAAGATCGCTGGGGCACAGGATCTTTAGACACCGAGACTTTAAGTTTAGATACAGAGTCTCTAAGAAGGGGAAGCGATGTCTGGAACAACCGTGGAAATCAAAGCCAACGCATCGAATATATCTGGGTATCTGGCAACGCCCGCGGCAGGCCAAGGGCCTGGTGTCCTCGTGCTGCAAGAATGGTGGGGTTTGGTTCCCCATATCGAGCAGGTGGCGGACCGGCTTGCGGCACAGGGTTTTGTGGCTCTGGCTCCGGACCTGTATCGAGGTGAACAGACGAGCGATCCAGACGAGGCTGGACGCAGAATGATGGCGCTAAATATAGAGCAAACCGCTCAGGACTTGGCGTCTGCCGCAGCCTACGTGCGTGCGCTCGACGCCTGCACACCGAAAAAGATTGGAGTCCTAGGTTTTTGCATGGGCGGTCAGCTTGCCCTCTTCGCAGCAACCAAAGACCAGGACATCGGCGCAACGGTCAACTTCTACGGAATTCACCCAAAGGTCGAACCGGACTACCGTCAGTTAAGCGGTCCCGTGCTTTGTCATTTCGGAGAGCACGATACGTTCGTCGCCAAGGAGACCGCAAGGCAGCTTGTAAACGAGCTAAGGGCCGCAGAGGTGGCGGTCGAAGCTCACTTTTATGACGCAGGCCATGCATTCTTTAACGACTCTCGAGCCGCAGCTTACGACAGAGCAGCTGCAGAAACCGCCTGGAGCCGCACCACCGAATTCCTGAAAGCCCATTTGTCTGCTTGAGCCATTCTCTGCGACGTCCCACCCTCTGCGACGGCTCCACCCTGTGCGACGTCCCTTATTCGCGGAAACCGCTGCTCGGGTTGACCACTGCAAAGTAATTGACCGCTGCAAAACAAAAAAGCCGAGGAGCAGAATGCCTCGGCTTTTTTACGTTCTGGATGCTCAGTTGAGCATCGTTTTAGACGGTGGCAAAAGCATCATCCGGAATATCCACGGCGCTGGTATCTGCGGTTCCTAGCGTTTTTGCTTTGGCCATAACAGAAGGCAGCACGTTGCGTGCAAAATACAGCGCTGCATACTTTTTACCTTCGTAAAACATTTTGTCTGGGTGACCGTCAGAGACCTCTTTGAGCTTTTCGATCGAGACGACAGCGCTTTCGAGCAGCAACCATCCAAGACAGAGCTCACTCACCATTTCGAGGTAACACTCCGCCGACAGAGGAATGTGCGCCATCTTCCCGCTCTGGAACCACTGCAGAAACTGCATCGCCCCACCCGCAACCGCTTCCTGCGCTTTGCCAAGAACCGCAACCCCGTCTGCGAGCTCGGGATGCTCTCTGTGTGCAGCAACAAACTTCGCGACGTCGCCGAGGAAGGCCTGAGCGTTCTTACCGCCCGCCTGACCGAGCTTTCTACCGACGAGATCGAGTGCTTGAATGGCGTTGGTTCCCTCGTAGATGCTGAATATTTTTGCATCCCGGAGGTACTGCTCGATGGGCCAGTCCTGAAGATAGCCCGCGCCCCCGAAGACCTGAATCGCTCGTTCGCAAACCGCAAATCCCTGGTCGGAACCGTATGCCTTGGCCAAGGGGGTGAGCAAATCCACCTGACCCTGATGGTAGGCTGCGGCTTCGTCGTCTACGCCTTGAAGCGCCACCGCGCGATCCTGATGGGTGGTCAGCTTGGTGATCAAAGCGCGTATACCTTCTACTTTGGCCTTCATGTCGAGCAGATCGCGCCGAATATTGGGATGCTTCAGGATAGAAACTTTGGGTGCAGAGGGGTCTTTCCAGCTGTCGATTCCTGGTCCCTGCGTTCGATCTTTCGCGTATTCGAGGGTGTTTAGGTAGGCGCTTGACGCCACCGAGAGCCCCTGAACGGCAACCCCGATACGTGCAAAGTTCATCATCCGGAACATCTGCTTGATCCCGCGGTGCTCCACATCGCCGACCAGCTCTCCGATGCAGGCATCTTCGTCTCCGAACTGCAGCACCGCAGTGCAGGAGCCGTTGATGCCCATCTTGTGTTCAAGAGATACCGTCACCACATCGTTGGTGCCGGTGATCGCGCCCTGCTCATCGACCCGGTGCTTTGGAACCGCAAAGAGCGAAAGCCCTTTGGTCCCCGGTTCGGCCCCTTCGATTCGCGCCAAAACCAGGTGGACGATGTTGGGGGTGAGGTCGTGGTCGCCACCGCTGATGTAGATCTTGGTGCCCTTGATCGCGTAGGTGCCGTCGTCGTTCTTGATCGCTTTGGTCGTCGCGGCGCCGACGTCTGAACCAGCATGCGGTTCGGTCAGGCACATGGTCCCGGCCCACTCCCCGCGAAACATTCGGTCTGCGTAAAGCTGGGCCTGACGCTCGCTACCGAAATGCTTGATCAATTCTGCGGCGCCAAGGGTAAGACCCGGATACATCGAAAAAGCGGTATTCGAACCCGCCAGCAACTCTTCCACCGCGGTCGCTAGAAAATAGGGTGCTTCTTGGCCGCCGTGTTCGGCAGGGGCGGATAAAGAGCGCCATCCTGCTTCGTAGAGCTTCTTCCACGCGCCGGCGAACCCTTCCGGGACACGCACCGTCCCGTCTTCTCTGAGGGAGCACCCCTGCTTGTCGCCCACTTGGTTAAGCGGCCCCGTCACATCGGTTGCGAAACGGAGGGACTCGTCCAGCACCATATTGACCTCGTCTTCGCCCCATTCGGCGAACGGTGCCTTAGAAAGCACATCGGTCTGGACTTTGAAGAGTTCAAAAAGCAGGAACCTGAGGTCCCGGAGATCCATCTTGTAACGGTTCATGGGCTGCGACACGGAAGCTCTCCTCGCTGGCGGTCCTAACTGAATGAATACCTATTCAGCCAGGATATGGAAACGGTTGCAAGCCCAGTCAACCCCAGCGAGGTCGAGTTGGGTCAAATTCTTTGAGGGCTAGCGGGCGCGGACTCAGGGAGAAAGCGGGTGGCGCGGCCCAGCGAGTGCTCTTTACAGAGGCTCTATGACCCCGTATCTCGTCGGTCATGCGACTCGAAGCACACCTTGAGCAGCTCGTGGCTCAGGTCGTTTTAGATCTACTGCCCGCGGAAGAGCACGGTAACCAGGTACGCGCTTTGGTCCGCCCTACCCAAAACCAGGAGCATGGCGACTACCAGGTCAACGGCATGATACCCCTTGCCAAGCGACTTAGGCGTCCACCTTTGGAGATGGCTGCCCCGGTCGCCGAGGCGCTGCGGGAGCGTCCAGAGTTTTTGAGCGCGGAAGTCGCAGGACCCGGCTTCATCAATTTGCGACTGGATGCAGCTTGGATGGCCCGTCTGCTGAACGAGGACCTCGGTGATCCACGCCTCGGGGTACCCGAAGTGGAGACTCCCAAAAGCATCGTCGTCGACTACTCCAGCCCGAACATCGCCAAGCAAATGCACGTGGGCCACATTCGCTCGACGGTCATCGGGGATTCGGTAAGCCGAACCCTACGGTTCGTTGGCCACCGGGTTACCCGGGACAACCATCTTGGAGACTGGGGCACCCAGTTCGGACTGCTGCTTGTCGGCATGCGTGCGTTCGGGGACGAGACCGCCCTTGCAAAGAACGCGATCGTCGAGCTCGAGCGGGTGTACCGACTGGCATCGGCACGGGCGAAGGAAGACGACACCTTTGCAGCCGCCGCGCGCGAGGAGCTAGCCAAGCTCCAGGCCGGAGACTCGGACAATCTTGCACTCTGGAAGCGATTCGTCGCGACCACCCGCGAGGTGCTCGAGGAGATGTACGCACGACTCGATGTGGAGTTCGATATTTGGCTTGGCGAAAGCACCTACAACTCCATGCTAGGCGACGTTGTCGCACTCCTGATCGACCGCGGACTCGCCCGAGAGGACGACGGGGCCGTCGGGATTTTTTGGAACGAAGTTGACGCGCCAAAATCTCTCCGAAATCAAAAAGAGCCCTTTCTCGTTCGCAAAAGGGATGGAGCGTATCTTTACGCCACCAGCGACATCGCAACCGCGCTTCATCGCCAAGATCAGCTTCAAGCGGAGGAATCGATTTACGTCGTCGACAGTCGTCAGACGCTGCATTTTCGCCAGCTCTTCGCGGTGGCCGAGCTGCTCGGAGTTCGCACGAAGATGGAGCATGTCTCTTTCGGGACCGTCCTCGATGAACACGGACAGCCACTTCGCACCCGAGACGGTCAAACCGTCACTCTAGGCTCGGTCCTCGACGAGGCGGAACGCCGTGCGGAAGAACGTATTCGGGCAGGAGTTGCGGAAGGCAAGATTCAACTTGAACCTGAAGCGATCGTCGAAACCGCCCGTACGATCGGGATAGGGGCGGTAAAGTACGCTGATCTTCGTCAAAATCGAACGAGCGACTATCGCTTCGACTGGGACAAACTGATTTCCTTTAGCGGAGATGCGGGTCCTTACGTGCAGTATGCCTACGCCCGTACGCGATCGATTCTACAGAAGGGCAATCGAACGGAAGAAGAAGCGAGTGAGGGCACGATCGACCTGGCCCACGAGGCAGAACTCGCTCTTGGTCGAATTCTCCTCATCTTCGGGGATACCGTGCACAAAGCGGCGGAAACCCGGCAGCCGCATTTGCTGTGTCAACATGCATATGAACTTGCGACTCAGATCAGTCGGTTCCTGACCCAGTGCCGCGTGCTCCAACCAGGCCATACTGAATCAGAGCGCGCGAGGTTTGCGCTGCTCTCGCTTGCCGGACGTCAACTTCGATGCGCCCTCAACCTTCTCGGTATCCACGTCGTCGAGCGGATGTAGGTCGAGCTCGCCAGGCGAGACGCTCGCGGGAAAGACTCCGGTGCGCGTGCAAGGGGCTCCATAGGACCTTCGGGCAGAGGAGAATCCCGCCACCGAGATAGGTTTGTGCTAAGCCCGAGCGGCATGCGGGGCCGAATCGATCGACTCACCTTGGAAAGTGAGTGCCTGAAAGGCAACGCGCTCGGAGACCCGAGTGCGCGAGAGGTGCTCGTGTATTCGCCCGCGGAGCCTGCGGGTTCCCTGCCGACCATCGTCATGTTGCCGGGCTACGGGAGCACCCATCAAAGCGTGTTGAACTTTCGTCCCTTCGAGCCCAACGCGATCGAGCGATGGGATGCCCAAATTCAGGCCGGCACCGCGAAGCCCGCCCGAATCGTGCTCCCCGATGCGTACAACAAATATGGCGGTAGCCAGTACCTCGATTCTGCCGCTACGGGGGCATACCAGAGCTACTTGGTCGATGAGGTCCTCCCCTTTGTAGAGTCCAAGTACCCCTGCCGGGCAGAGCCTGCCGGACGAGGCGTCATCGGGAGCTCATCGGGAGGGTTCGGTGCACTGCGGCTGGCGATCGACCGTCCGGGAATCTTTGGCGCGGTGGGAAGCCACGCGGGAGATGCGCACTTCGAGGTCTCGATGCGCCCCATACTCACCTCGGCAGCGATCGCCATCGATCGGGCGGGTGGGCTCGCCCCGTTCATCGAACGAGTCCTTCAAAAAGGACCTAAAACGGCTCAAGACTTCGACGGGATCTTCGTTGTCGCGGCAAGCGCCGCATACGCACCCACGCTCCAACGAACGGACACAAAAAGCCGCGTCGCCGGCAACCTGGCCGAGGAACATGACGTACCGAATTTTGAACTTCCGATGGATCCCGAAACCGGCGCACTCCGTGCCGAAGGGTGGGCACGATGGCTGGAGCATGATCCGGTAGTAAAACTGGATCGCATTCTCCAGGGCGACGCCCCGCAAGGTCTCGGAAACACACTAAAGCTCGTCTATCTCGACGCCGGAGATCACGACGAGCACGGACTCAACTTTGCAGCGAGGATGCTTGAAGAACGCTTTACGAATTTGGGGATCCCTGTGGAGCGGAGCGAGTTTGACGGCGGACATCGGCATACATCTTGGCGCTACGCGATTTCGCTTCCCCGACTCGCAGAGGCCCTCTCCACATGACCGCTCGAGATATGGAAATGACAACTGGAGCGCACCAAAGACGATAACGGCGGCGTGGACGGAAGAAACAGGGCGCGCAGACTCCCGGTTTCATTCTTGGGTTCGGTGAACTCATCGCGTACCATGACGCGCAAACCCGGTGGACCACCACGGGAGGAATCATGACCGGCACGTCCGGAAGTAACGGCAACGCGGACCTCACGGAAGAACACGATGACGACTCCTGTGAGGACAACATCGAAGAGACCTCGCAAGGGGAGGAACCCGGAAAAACGGCCAAGAAACCGAGCTCTAGTGGAGCAGCTCAGGTCGCAGCGGAAATTCTGGCTGGAGAACACCCCGCCACCGGCATAGCTGAGCAGAATGCGTTGATGATGGGGGAATCGCGCTCAGCGTCCACCAAAGCGGCTCGAGTGCTGGCAGAGATCGCCACCCTTCGAACCGATCTGGTTGTTCCGCTGATACCTGACTTCGCCAAGGGCATTACCTCCGCCAACAAGCGGGTGGTGCAAACGGCGGCCGATGCCCTTCCTCAGCTCGCGCGAATTCAGCCGGCAAGGGTGGCGCGGCAACTGCCGCTTCTCAAAGGCAGCTACGCCGAGACGTCAGAGACCGGAAAAGACGGTATCGTACGGACGTTTGCGGCACTCTGTACGGCTTCGGTAGCGTATCAGAAGAAGCTGGAGCCTGTGTTGACGACCGCACTCGAGGAAGCCGACGGCAAAACACTGCTGCGCTGGACGAAAATAGTTTTGCCGGCTCTCAAGGGCGAACCGCATGCAAACGCGCGCGCGGTGGTCGAGCGGCGCATGTATCAAATCCCTAGAGCGACCGCTCAAAAGATCGCCGAGTTTTTGGGCGTCAAGCTTCGACACAGCTATCGCGGAGTGTAGAAACGTGAGACGGCCGTTTTATCTCGGGTACTCATTTCTTCTCGCGGGTCTGTGCGCAGGCTGCATCTCAGAAGCCGCGCCGCCTCCAGAAATTCCCGCGCCACCAACTTCTGAGGCCCCTCCGATGGAAGCCTCAACGGTCGAGTGGCCTGAGCAACTAACCGCAGGGCCAGGTTCTGGACCCGCGCTCTTTCTATCGGAAGCTCCAAGCGCTCCCGCCATCGGCTACGTATCTCCCGGAGTCCCTATCCGGGTGATGGGCCCATCCGTGGGCGAGCGCATTCCGGTGAGAATCTTAGGAGCGATGAAGGCTCGCGGCTGGCTCAAGCTGACCCGAGTAGGAGGGCGGGTGCAGCAGAGAGGTCGCATCGCCGGAACACCTTGCTACGTAGGCCCCGGCGATTTGGTTCGTATTCTTGAGCCAGAGGGCGACAACTTGCGCGTTGAAGTGCGGCCGGTGCTCCGCTCCGAACCGAGCTCCGTGCTGGGTCCCTTTGTAGGAATCTATCCGCAGGGTCGCATCGCAGGGACTCCCGTCGCTACAGAGGCAGAACCTCCGACGCCGGGCGCGACCTTCCGGCTGCCTGCCGGTGAGACCGTGCGCGTCTACGATCGCCCTGACGGGAACGTGGTGGCCACGCTGCCGGCCCTCGAGCCGCCGCTGATCGTCTCTGTGCTGCGGGATCGAGGCGTGTGGAAGGGGGTGCGCGCAGGCCTTGGACCCTACGTGGTCGGCTACGTGCAGGCCGCGCTTACTGAGGAAGACGGCGGAACGGAAACGAAAGCAGCCACCTCACAAGCGAACTCCTCTGGCGTTCCCCTGAGGTTGCTCGAAGACTCGGACAAACCACTGCGCCGACTGCCCACGGGAACCCGAGTCAAGTTCAGCGATCGTACGATGGGTATTCTGCAAACAGAGGGTTGGGCTCGAGAGCTTCACCGCTACACGGACACCGGCGAGGCCGACGTGTTTGTGGCGGCGGACGATGACGTAGCGATGCGAGGCATGGTGCCGATCGAGGTAATTCGACCGGCGGCAGAACCCTAGGCTCTCTGAGTTTTGAAGGCCGCTGCGTTCATGATGACGACAGACTCAGGAGATAGAGAACATCCTATGACGAGCAGTTCGAGGCCAAGCATCCGTCCCGCAACCTACCCCCGTACACCTGCGGCTGTGAGAGCGCATCCGCTCAGCCTGTGTGCGCTTGCCGCCTTCGCGATCTTATCGGGGTGTACGCGTTCCGCTTCGACCGCGATTCGCCACCCGATGCAGGTGGGTCAAATCGAGCCGCATCAGGTCATCAACCCCCATCCATCCGAGGAGCAGAGCTACCTGCTCCCGGCAGGCACACTCAACAACTCTGCTCAGCTTGTCCAGCTGGACGACCAAAACGTCTGCATCGACCTTCGGCTTCAGCGCATCGACGATGGAAACGGGCAAATGTGGACTCCACTGGAAAACTGGGACATCGAGCTCGAAACCGCCGAGGGGCAACGAATCCGGCAGGGAGTCGCTCAGTCCATGCAACCGGCATCACAGCAGTTTCAGGGACGCACACCGCAGCGCGTAGTTGTTGGCGAGCAAGAAGAGTGTGTTCGTCAAAACAAGAGCGGCCGGTGTACGCGCTGGGAGCGACGTCCGATCACCGAAGTCCGCTGGCTGCCCGGGATCGTCACCGTCACCAGCGGCGGAGGCAACATCTGCTTCACGCACGGCGGTGCGGTTTCGCTAAAGACCACCGGTATCAAGCTCAAGCTGGAGCGACCCGCGATTCGGCTGTTTTTCGAGTGGCTGTTTACCGCCGTCTGAACCTCTAGTACGGCGCAGGTCCTGGGTTCATCGCGCAGGCCTGGGTTCATCGCGTGACGAGCAGCGACGCCTCGTATTCGTCTGGAGGCTGCAGACCGAGCAGGTGAAAGGTCGTGGCCGCCACCGAGGAGAGCCCGGCTTCAGACGCCCGCATCCTCAAGGCGGCCGCTCCCGGAGGCAGAAAAATATGGCAGGGCACTCGATTTCGCGTGTGGCTCGTTTTGGGCTTCGCCGCTCCGGCAGCTGTGGTTCGAAAATCGCCGGACGCATCGAGCTCGAACATCTCGTCTGCATTGCCGTGGTCGGCGGTCACGAGAAGGGCACCACCAAGCCGGTGCACGACCTTGGCCAACCGCCTCAAGCATAGATCGACCGTCTCCACCGCGAGTATCGCCGCGTCTCGATCCCCGGTATGCCCCACCATGTCGCCATTTGGGTAGTTCAATCGCAGATGGCGGTATCTGCCGCTTTCTAGAGCAGCGATGCATCGATCGGTGATCTCCGCCGCCTGCATCCAGGGCCGCACCTCGAAATCGGAGTTGTCGCCGGGCACCTCTACGTAGGTTTCATAGGACGCGTCGAACCGTCCGCTTCGGTTGCCGTTCCAAAAAAAGGTCACGTGTCCGTATTTCTGGGTTTCGCTGATGGCAAAGAGAGGAATCTGGTTGTGGACCATGAATTCGCCGGTCGTTCGATCGATCGACGGGGGCAGCACGAGGTATCGTTTGGGAATGAGCAGATCGCCATCATACTGCATCATTCCTGCATAAAGAATATCCCTGCGAGGCCCGCGCGCGAAGGCATCAAGCGAATCCTCCTCAAAAGCTCGACTGATCTGGATCGCGCGATCGCCTCGAAAATTAAAGCAGACCACCGAAGCGCCGTCCCGTATCGGACCTACGGGTTCGCCCTCCGCCTCGATCACGAACGCGGGCAGATGCTGGTCGGAGATGCCGGGTTGCTCTGCACGGTACGTTTCAATAGCTTCCCTCGCCGTGCTGAACCGACGTCCCTCACCCTCCACGTGCACCCGGTAGCCACGCTCCACCATGGCCCAGTCCGCCTCGTAGCGGTCCATCGTGATCGTCATGCGACCTCCGCCGGATGCGATCCGGTAGTCGCGACCGGCGATCCGATAGGAGTGCAGCAGCTTCTCCAAGGCGTCCACGTAGCTGAGCGCACTGGTTTCGGAGACGTCTCGACCGTCCAGCAAGATGTGCACGCGCACTCGGGCGACCGCCTCGCGATCGGCTTGACGGATCAATGCAAAAAGATGATCGATGTGGCTGTGGACGTTGCCGTCAGAAAGCAGCCCTAAGAAATGAAGCGGTTCACCGCTCTGCCGGACGCGATGAAGCAGCTCGTTCCACACCGGGCCGCGGAAGAGCTCGCCGGTTCGAATTGCGGCGTTGATCCGCTTCGCTCCCTGGTCGAACACCCTCCCCGCTCCAAGGGCGTTGTGCCCTACCTCGCTATTGCCGACGTCGGCTTCGGAAGGCAGACCCACCGCTGTGCCGTGCGCGACGAGCGAGCAGCTCAGCGCATGGTTCTTGAACCAGTCGAGCTGTGGGGTATGGGCCAACCACACCGCGTTTCCCTCGTCTTTCCGCCCCTGCCCGACGCCGTCCATCACCACCACCACCACCGGTCCAGGTACTCCGTTGAATTCGCGGTGCGGACGTAACTCGAAAGACTCCATCGGGCCGGTTTAGGGAACCTCGAGCGCACTCGCAAGCGGCAGCACGGCCGTGAATTTGAAGCCTTTTCGATTCGCCGCATCGGCTCTGGGGGACTACGTAGCGGATATGGCCGCGCCAGAATCACGAGTCTTTGGTGGACGAATCCTCTATTTGGCTAGCGATCCTCGTCTCTTGGAGGCGCAGCTCGATGGCGAAACACTGGCGGAACCTCCCGAGCTCCTGAGCGCGATCAGCACCGACGAGATCGCTCCGGGCTGGGTCTGCTTCCACTATGACGAAGTGCTCGGACGACACACGATGCGAGGACTGCGCGGCTCACGGATAGGCGAAGGCGCGATCCAGGACGGGGGCTTCGAGGTACTCGTTGCGGGCGAAAGCATGGGCTGCGGTTCCTCTCGAGAGCAGGCACCATTCAGTCAACTCGCAGCGGGCATCCGGCTGGTGATCGCCCACAGCTTCGAAAAGATTTACCGGCAGAACTGCCAGAATATCGGATTGCTCACCTCGACCGACTTTGGGCTACTGCCTCGAATTGCTCGCGGAGAGGCGATCTGCCTGGATGAATTCACCTGCGGGCTCGACCCGATCAGCTGCGCGATCGTCCGAGCGGGAGGACTGTTCGCCTACAACAAGCAGCGGATGTCTTTCGGCCAACCGGCGCCTTTGCATGTGGACACCAACGAATCCGCGGCAGCACCATCCGGTAACGCAGCACCACCCGATAACGCAGCTCTACCCGGTAACGCAGCAGCCAGCTCGGCTGAATCCGGCAGGGCGGAGTTCCAAGCGACTGGCGGCAAGACGCGTCCGATGACCCTGGTCGAAAAGATCATTGCATCACATGCGGTGGTCGATCCGGTCCGGGGAGTGGTCGGCATGGCGTCGGTCGCTCCGGGCGACGCACTCTTCGTCAAGACCGATGTGCGCTTCTCCCACGAGTACGTCACGCCGATGGCCGCAGCGCTTTTTGAAGACGCACTCGGCAAAGAAGCTCGGGTGAGAGATCCAGAGAGCGTCTACTTGTTTAGCGACCATCTCACCCACCTGCACGAATCGATATCCCCCGAAAAAAAGGCGCTCGGTCTGCTCGATCAGGCGCGAGGACTCGCTCGAATCCAAACCGAATTCTCCAAAAAGAACGGATTGAGACTGTACGGAGAGCTGGACGAAGGCGGGGCGGAAGCGATCTGCCACAACGCGATCGTCGAAGACCTTGCCCTCCCCGGTCAGCTTGTCACCGGCACCGACAGCCATAGCTGCATGGCCGGGGTGCTCGGCGCTTTTGCGTTCGGCATCGGTTCGACCGACATGGCCAACGCTTGGTTCACCGGCGATGTGCGTCTCACCGTGCCCGAAACGCTGCGCTTCGAGCTCCGGGGCCGGCTGCGCGAAGGGGTCGCCGCCAAAGACGTGATGCTCTACATCCTCAGCAAGCCTTTCTTTCGCACCAGCCAAGGCATCGGCAAAGTCTTAGAATTTGGAGGCACTGGTCTTCAGAGCCTGAGCATCGACGAGCGGGCGACCCTCACCAATATGGCGGTAGAGGCAGGAGGTTTTACCGGCATCATCGAAGCCGATGCGCGCGTCTTCGACTACCTGCGGTCGCGTCGCAGCAAGCCCGTGCCCGAGCGCCCACTCAAAAGCGACCCCGACGCGGAATACCTCGACTCGTTTTCGATCGACCTCGAGGCGATTTCTCCCATGGTGGCCACCCCGGGAGACCCTCGCAACGGGGTCCCGCTCGCGTCTCTCGATCCGGTGCCCATCGAGATCGCCTACGGCGGCTCCTGCACCGGAGGCAAGATGGCGGATATGGACATGTATGCCGCCGTCTTCCGTGCGGCGCTAGCTCAGGGCAAGGCGATTCCAAAGCAGGTGCAGTGTTTCATCCAATACGGCTCGCAAGCGATTCGGCACTACGCCGTGAAGGCCGGTCATGAAGCGGTATTTCTCGAGGTGGGCGCAAGGGTGATTCAACCTTCTTGCGGCGCCTGCATCAACGCCGGACCCGGAGCTTCCAAAAACCCGAATCAACGAACCGTAAGCGCGCAAAACCGGAACTTTCCCGGCAGAAGCGGACCGGGGCAGGTCTACCTCGCCAGCCCCTACACGGTGGCCGCCAGCGCCATCGCCGGTCACCTCACGCCTGCAACGGTGACGCGCTGATCAGACACTGCAAAACGCGGCTACGCGAGGGCTATGGCTTGCTGCCGTACTAGTTTGCGAAGGAGACTCGTCTTGTTCTCGGCTTCCGACCCGGGTTAGCGCCGGGCCACGTTATCGGAATCAAAAGCGGGAGCGAGTTAGTCGGATAAATCAGATAAAGAGGAGCCATTGGGGGCTGAGGATGACTAAGGACAAAGAGGAACTCGGTATCGGGCGTGATTTCAAAGTTGGTGGGATCTCGGAGTACCTCTTGGACAGCACGCCAATCGAGATCTCGGGATTCGAGAAGTTTTATAAGACGTTCAGTGGCCTTTGAAGTGGGAGCAGCCATTCTCAACACGACGCCGTTAACGCGGAGCGATTGCTGACCGCGCAGATGAAATTCTGTGTCGGAGAGAACCTCGCCGTCACTAAACTTAGGCGTGGATGACGGTGTCTGCACTCCCGTGAACCGATGACGAATAGACGAGGTAATTTCTAGCAAAAATGGCGACAACTGGCGCATCACCTGCTCGCGTCGAGTCGCTGGCCAAAAGCGATCCAGCACCAAGCGAAATAACGCCAAGCACACAAGAGGACTCTGGAATTCAGCTAACCGGTCCTCACGGATGCGAACAAACTCGCTTGCTCTCGATGGGTCAGCATCTGTTTGAGGGGACGTGCATTCTTTTGAATAACGATTCGGGAGGGCTTCAAGCGATTGACGCAGAGCTCTTACAAGAGTCATGCCTTGACTAGCAAACAGTTGTCCCATCAAAATATGCTGCGACTGGTTTTCCAACCCTTGCAAGTAAGCGCTGTTGATTCCGAGATACTTCAAGGCCGTTAGAAAGGCGCCACGTCGAATCGCGTCTTTCGAGGCGGTTATCATCGGCGCGCGGGGTGGTGGTGGTGGGCCGTGCAAGATCTCTCCTGACTCCGGGTGGGCCCTATATCGTCAATGACAGGGGCTTTTGTCGTATCTAGCACGGCGCGGGGATTAAACACGACGATCGCCGAAAAAGAGTTCAACCAAGAGCTGTAACCAGCATCTAGCGGCTTGTGAGAACGAGCGCGGCGCGGAGGCTCCACAGCACGGTGCGGATCCAGTTGGTGGCGATGAGGCGATCGATGAGGGTAAGGTCGTACCCTTGAGCGAGCCTGTTGTGGATCGGCACCTGGATGAAGAAGGTGGACGCCCAGGCGAGCAGCACCAGAGCGAGCCCGGTCCATCTCTGCAGATTCGAAAAGGCGGTTACCTCGGGCAGGAGCACCAAAGCCGCAGCCGAGGCGAGCTCGCCGAGCATGAGAGGAACGACGATAAGCGAAATAGATACGGTGTGCTGGGCGTGAAACGCTGGGAAGTCGTCTTCGATGACGCTTCTAAACGCCGGGTACCGCCGCAGCTGCACGTCCCAGATCACGACGAACATGCCGAGCGTGGTCAAAAGATGAACCCACTTCAGCGCCTGAAGCCAACCCGTTGGAACGAGGCCACTCATGCGGACTGCTCGCTGGGGGCCTCTGCTGCGCTCAGGGCGGGGGCCTTGGAGACTCCGGCAGCGCTCTTGTTGAGCGGGACCTGAGGCTGGCAGCCAGGGCAGAAGAAGATGCGGCGCCCAGAAGCCAGATAGCGTTCGACGGAGGCATCACATCGGTGACAGAGGTCGCGCTCCCGTCCGAAAACCCAGTGCCGATAGGCCCGCTTTGGACGGCCGGCTCGCTTGAGGCGCGTGACCAAAGCGGCATCGGTCGTCACGCCCCCGCTCTGGTAGGCGCGCCGCATGGTCTTACACACCGAGCGCGCAAGAAGTGCGAGCACGTCTGCCGGCAGGTCGACGGGTCGCAGATCGGGATGCACCCCGGCCTCAAAGAGGATCTCTGAGCGCAGGTAGTTGCCGACGCCGGCGAGAAACGACTGATCGAGCAGCAGGGTAGAAAGGCGCTTACGGCGAAACTCCGGACGCTCCAGTCGCTTGCGAATGCGGGCTGGCGTCACGGTTTCATGGAGCGGGTCGGGACCGATTCGGGAGAGAAACGGATGCGCATCGATCCCTTCTCGATCGAGGACGTCGATATCGGTCGCGCTGTAGAGCAAGGCCGCGCCGCGCTCCGTGTGAATCGCAAATCGCAACTGACGGTTGGTTTTCGGCAGACCGGGCTTATTCCGAATCATCCATCGACCGTAGAGCTGGTTGTGAGAGTAGACCGCCGTCTCTTCTCCAAACCAGGTCAGCATCGCTTTGCCTCGGGTTTCCACCCGAGTGACGGTCTGGGCCTGAAGCTCCTCTTCGAACTCCTTGAGGCGATCGACCGCGAAGTAGACTTTTTGGATTTCACGGCCTCGAACCGCGGCCTCCACCCGGTCTGCTGCGCGCCGTATTTCAGGACCTTCGGGCATCGTCTAAAACTCCAAATCGAAAAGCTCGGTCTGCATCAAACCCTCCTCGGCTGGGACAGCGCGGCGCCTCGCTTTTGACGGCCCCTTGCGGCTCCCGTGCCGGCGAAACACCTCTTTGGCCTCCTTACGAGCGGCAGGCGTCGCACGCAGCTTTTGAAACCTACGCTTGGCCTCCACCGCTGCCCTCGTGCAGTCTACGACCGGCATCGGGTAGTCCGTACCGATACGGCATCGGTAGCGCAGCTGCGCGTCAAAGCTCATTTTTTGCGGTTCGGCGATATGCTCTGCCGGCACGTGTTCGAGCTCCGGCACCCATCGCTTGATGAACACCCCGTCAGGGTCCTGATCGCGAACCTGCTTGATGGGCGAGTAGATTCGGAGCGCATTCATCCCGGTCGTGCCGCTTTGCATCTGGATTTGACTGAAGTGAATCCCGGGCTCGTAGTCCAAGAAAAGACAGGCCAAAAGCAGCGCGGTAGGGCGCCAGTGCAGCCAAAGCAGATAGGACGCAAAGGAAACGACCATCGCGCGCATCCGAAAGTTCAACCATCCGGTCTCGCTCAGCTGACGCATGCAGGCGTCGACCAGGGGAACACCGGTTTGACCTTGGGCAAACGCCTCAAAACGCTCCTGCGAAAACTCCTGTTCCCGCAGCCCGTCGCATGCACGCGACATATTCTCGAACTCAATCGAGGGCTCCGATTCGAGCTTCTGAATGAAGTGACAGTGCCAATGCAAACGCTTTTCGAAACTCTGCAGCGCCTTGGGCCAACCGCTCTTGGGCATCCCACGCAGTTGGGCAGCGCGCATCTGCAGGAGCTGGTAGGTGCGTCGCATCGAGATATTGCCGTACGCGAGGTAGGGGCTGAGTCGACTGCACGCACGGTCTGCCGTGTTGGGCGAGGACATTTCAGTCGGATAGTGGGCTCCCCGACGTTTGAGGAACTCGCGCAGCGTCACAAGCGCAACCGATTCCCCTCCCCGTTGGGGCGTCACCCGCTTCGATGGGGGCAAGCCGAACTGCTTAGGCTCCAAAATCCCCACGGACTCGAGGCAGGGTATAGAGCGGATCGACTCCGGCGGCGGCACGGCTGCGCTCTGCATCATCGTCTTCCACTGCGACGCCCATCCGTTTCGGTTCTTTAGTCCGCGGATCACCCCAAACTGCCGAAACTCGCGAACGCGAAGACCCACCGATCGCGCCCACCGAAAGACGCGCTTGTCCCGAGCGTAGGTGATCCCGTTGCCCGTCTCCTCGTGACAGTAGAGGGCTTCAAAGCGATGCGCCTCATGCAGCTGCGCGAGCACCGTTTGAGCTTCTCCCAAGCGGGTGACCAGGGCGCCGCCGATCTCTCGCAGCGCATCACGCAATTCGGCCAAAGACTCGTTGAGAAACACCAGATGACTGGAGTCGAAATCCTCTGCCTGAATCACCTCCGGCTCGTACACATAGAGGCAGAGGCAGGGCCCTCTCTTGGCCGCCTCAAACAGCGGAGCATGGTCGGATAGGCGCAGGTCTCTTTTGAACCACACCAGCTGATGTTCGCTCACGGCAGCTCACGTCTCCTACGGCAAGGCTTGTGTGACAGGGGTCCCAAGCGACCAAGGGTCCCAAGCGACCAGGGATCCCAAGCGACATCGCGCCCATTTTTGCTCGGTTTCTACGGACGCATCGGCACAGATGACGTTTCACGGTGCCGACGCCACCCATCGAGGACGAGTTGTCACGCTTCACTCGACGGCGTCCGACGAATGCTGTAGAGCCACCGCAAATGCCGAGCAAGGTACTGGTCGCAAACCGGGGAGAAATCGCGGTCCGCGTGATTCGAACCCTTCGAGAGATGGGCATAAAAAGCGTCGCGGTGTTCAGCGATGCCGATCGCAGCGCGCTTCACGTACGCATGGCAGACGAGGCCTACCCCATCGGCCCTGCGGAGAGCTCGCAAAGCTATCTGAACGTCCAGCGCTTGCTCGAGGTCTGTCGCCGATGTGGGGCCGACGCCATCCACCCTGGGTACGGGTTTCTGAGCGAAAATCCCGACTTCGTTGAGGCCTGCGAAAGCGCCGGCATTCTCTTTATCGGACCCGCGGCCAATGCGATGAGGGCCATGGGCAGCAAAACTGCCGCGCGCGCCCGCATGATCGAAGCTGGGGTTCCGGTCGTGCCGGGCGCCCATATCCGCGAGGGAGACGATCTCTTGGCGATCGCCCAAAAGCTCGGCTACCCGGTCATGCTCAAGGCCTCCGCCGGAGGTGGCGGTAAGGGCATGCGCCTGGTGGAGCGGGCGGAGGAGATGGCTGCCGCCTTTGAACGGGCCCGCAGCGAAGCCGAAAAAGCCTTTGGCGATCCCACCGTGTACATCGAAAAGGCCATCCTCAAGCCACGTCACGTGGAGATTCAAATCCTCGGCGACCGCCACGGCAACCTGGTTCATCTCTTCGAGCGCGACTGTTCGATTCAGCGTCGTCACCAGAAGGTGGTCGAAGAGACTCCAAGTCCAGCTCCCGAAGCAGATGCAGCTTTGGTCGAGCAGATGGGTCAGGTGGCGATCCGAGCAGCGCAGGCGGTGCAGTACCACGGAGCGGGCACCGTGGAGTTTTTGCTGGGCGACGGCGGAAACTTTTACTTCCTCGAAATGAATACCCGTTTGCAGGTAGAACACCCGATCACCGAGTGGGTCACCGGAATCGACCTGGTTCGGGAGCAAATCCGTATCGCGGCTGGAGAGGCACTGGGCTACGGCCAAGACGATGTGCAGCGCCGCGGGCACGCGATCGAATGCCGCGTGTATGCTGAGGATCCAAGCATTGGATTCTTGCCAAGCCCCGGCATCATCGAAGTGCTCCGTACCCCGTCAGGCCCGGGAGTGCGGGACGATTCAGGGGCCTACGAGGGAGCTGAAATCACCAACCACTACGATCCTCTCGTAAGCAAGCTCAGCGTGTGGGCTCCGACGCGGAAACTTGCACTCGAACGGATGAAGCGCGCGCTGACGGAGTACATCGTGATCGGCCCCGCAACCAACCTGGGTTTTCATCTGCGACTGATGGAGCACGAGGCGTTTCAGCAAGGACTCTACGATACCGGATTTATCGAACAGTACCGGAGTGCTCTACTCGAGGGCGATCGAGTGGAAGTCGACGCAAACCTGCTCGCGATGGGTGCGGCTGTGGCGCAAGTGTTTCGACAGCGTCGAGCTACACCGGAACAAGCAACGCTCCGCGCGCCGCAATCGGGACCTTCCGCATGGCGCATCGCCACTCTGCCCCGTCAGGGTTAACCGTCAGGAATCTCGCTACAAAGGCGGATTCAACCGCCTAAGGCAGAAATCCAATCGAGGTGCGCATTTCGCCATGGAGCAAATCCTCGATCTTGCTTTGTTCCTCAGCGGAAAGCGTGCCCGAATCGTGCCAAAGCACCTGGGCCGCTTCACTCACCGCGCCATATCCAAGCGCTCGAAACGGATCGTCACTCTGACGCACCTCGAAGACCAGCTCCTGAGCGCCCAATCGGTGAGTCTCTTGGAATGCACGGGTTGTCTTGGGTTCCCCGGAAGACTCGAGCTCTAAAGGACTTTCTGAAAGGGCTTCAGAATCCGAGTTGGAATGTAACGATGTAGGCGTCGCGGAACGGATCGGTGTGGCCAGAAACATACAGACATGCAGCGATCCACAACTACGCCAGCGTTCCACCCTCGAAGGGGTAGTGCATCGGTAGACCGACGCCTCGGTTGGGATCGTTTGTCCAGCACAACTTGGCGAGTAGGAATCCGGCATATAGGACCAGGAACCCTCCATGAGCACCAAAGGCAATGCCCGGAGATGCTCCATAAAAAAAGGCGGCACCACCTGGTGGTAGAGCCGCCTTCACACAAGGATTTAGCTCTGATCTAGAGCATTAGTCGAATGCGACGCAGGGTTCCGTAACGACAAGGCAACGGTTCCGCGTCACGCGGGCTACATCGAGGGCAGGAGTACTGAATCTACGACGTGAATCACGCCGTTAGAGCACTCGATATCGGTCTGAACGACCGTTGCGTTGCCCACCTGAACGCTGCCTCCGTCCACCATGATCGGCAGATCTCCACCCTGTACGGTGGTGGCACTGGAAAGAGAGACGACAGCCTCCGCGCGTACATCTCCGGGCACCACGTGATAGGTCAAGACAGCTTGAAGCTGTTCTCGGTTCTCGGGAAGCAAGAGATTGTCCAAGGTGCCTTCCGGCAAAGCAGCAAACGCTTCGTCGGTGGGCGCGAATACGGTAAAGGGACCTTCTCCCTTGAGCGTGTCCACGAGTCCCGCAGCCTGTACGGCCTGAACCAGCGTATTGAACTGTCCAGCAGACACTGCGGTGTCCACAATATCTGAAGCCATAGCTTCTTCAGTGCCGGAATATTCACCTCCGCTGGAAGAATCCGCATTGGACATTTCCATAGTGGTGGATGCAGATTCACTCGAAGAGGAGCCTGCGCACGCAGCGATCAACAGAAAAGAAAAAATCGAGAGCCCGAATGTGCCAAAACGCATAACGAGATTACCTCCTGGGCTGACGCATGGAGCTTGTCACCCCTTCGTCTAGTGCCGGACACTAAATCTTCAGAGAGCACAGGTCGAGCTCGAATCGCTGCCTTGGGGCATGGCTCAAAGATTCGTTCGTGTGCGGGCAAACGATCGCACGCCCGGTCTTGGTCTTCCGGAAGGTAGCCTTGGTCTTCTGGAAGGTAGAAGCGATCGTGCGGGGTTGGGCGCTCTGAACAGCGTTTGCTAGGCTCGGCAGGTTTTGACAACGCAGGCTTGGATCACGATCGCAGTGACCATCTCGATGGTTTTCTGTATGGCGTTCAACTTCGCGGGACCGGAGCTGATCTTGATGGCGGGTCTCACATTGCTCTTGGCATACGGGATTGTCGGTACGGAAGAGGCTTTTGCTGGGTTCAGCAATCCCGCTGTGGTGACCATCGCGGCGCTCTTTGTGGTGGCTCAAGGCATGCAGGAAACCGGCGCCACGGATATGGTGGCGAGGAAGCTCTTGGGCCGCCCCCGCTTTACTTGGGGGGCGCAGCTGCGAATGATGACGCCGGTCGCGCTCATGAGCAGCTTCGTCAACAACACTCCGGTCGTGGCGATGACCGTACCGATCGTCGTCGACTGGTGTAGACGCTCGAATTTGAGCGCTTCGATGCTGCTGCTGCCGGTAAGCTACGCAGCGATCTTGGGAGGCACCTGCTCACTCATCGGTACCAGCACGAACCTGGTCGTGGCGGGCATGGCTGTCGCAAGAGACCCCCAACTGCAGTTCGGCATGTTCGATATCGCTTGGATCGGGCTGCCCGCGCTCGTTACCGGCAGCATCTACATCTTGATAACGTCACGCTGGTTGCTCAAAGACCGTCGTAAGCGACCCGAGAGCCTCGAAAATCCGAGGGAGTACACCGTTCAAATGCGGTTGGAAGCGGGTTCACCCATCCTCGATAAGACGATCGAAGAGGCCGGATTACGTCATCTACCGGGCCTCTTCCTGGTGGAGATCGAGAGGTCCGGAGGCATCATGGCAGCCGTCAGCCCCCGAACGGTGCTCAGAGCCGACGACCTGCTCCTGTTCACCGGGATCATCGAGAGTGTCGTCGATCTTCGCAAGATTCGGGGCTTGGTTCCTGCGACCGAAGAGCGCTCCAAACTCGAACGCAGACCCGGGCGCTGCCTTGTCGAGGCCGTGGTCTCTCAGCAGTCTCCACTGGTCGGGCAAACGATACGGGGATCTCGCTTTCGTAACCATTTCGACGCAGTCGTCATCGCGGTGCATCGACAGGGCGAACGCATCGCTCGTAAAGTCGGCGATATTTGCCTGGAGGCTGGGGACGTACTGCTTCTGGAGACGCACCCTTCTTTTTTGCGCGTTCGACGCAGCGACGGCAACTTCGCGCTAGTGAGTGAAGTTGCCGGTAGCGAGGAACCTCGACATGAAAGAGCCGGGACGGCGACCGCAGTCCTACTCGCAATGGTGGTCGCCAACGTGAGCGGCTGGGTGCCTCTTGAGGTCGCTGCGCTGGGCGGCGCCGGATTCATGCTGATCACGCGCTGTCTGACCGGTCAGCAGGCCATTAGGGCTCTTGATATTCGGGTGCTCATCGGGGTTGCAGCTGCCTTCGGAGTGGGGGCAGCGCTCGAAAACAGTGGCGTAGCGAGTGCGCTCGGGGAACGACTCAGCCAGCTTGGGTCGAGCACCGGACCCGTTGGGGTGCTTAGCGGTATCTATCTGGTCACATCGATTCTCGCGGCGCTGGTCACGACAAAAGTGGCTGCCGCATTGATTTTTCCCGTCGCTGCCGCTGTCGCAGAGGGTTTGGCGCTGCCGATGGTGCCCGTCTGCTACGTGCTCATGGTGGCGTCGGCGACGGCCTTCAGCACGCCCATAGGCTATCCAACCAATCTCATGGTCTATGGACCTGGGGGATATCGCTTTCAGGACTTCATCAAGCTTGGACTCCCACTGCAGGCATTGATTGGTGTTGTCACCGTGAGTATGACCTGGTGGGTGTGGTTTTGAACTCGTGGGTGATCCTACAAGGACCTTGTGGGGTCCTCTAAAGATAGCGTGGGCGACGGTTCGAATTGCCCCCAAGGGACTAAGCCGGGTTCGCCACCCATCCTGCACAGTAGCCGGCTGGGTTGATGGGACCGGGCACTAAGGTGCAACCGCCACATTGATTTTCGGCGGCGCTCTCGTAAAGGCTGCAGTTGGCGCAGTTCTTATCTCGAAATCGAGAGCGCTCTACGTACTGCAGAGAGGTGCGCTGGGTACGCTGAGAGGCGTCGAGACCTGAGGTATCGGTGCAGTCGAGACCTCCTGATCCACCGCAGGCGGAGAGAATCGAGCTGCCCGCGGCGGCGGTCACGACCAGTGTGCCGCATCGGCGTAGAAGTTCGCGGCGGGTGACTGTGCGTTCTGTCATGGAAAACGCTTAGGCTCACTCTCCGAGGTCATCAATGGGCTGGTCAAAAAATACCTGAAGGGCGTCAAGGCAGACCAACCAAGCCGCGATACTTATGGAGACGGACCAAGGTCTGGGCGTGGCCGTCGACAGACGCGTTCGGAATGCCCGCACACGGGGGGCTCGCTTAGGCCGGGATGCCCCATTTCACTCGATTTTCGGCAACTTGCTCGGGTGTCGGACGCTCTTTTTCGTCGTGATCAGGGACGTTCAGTTCGTCTTGTACGGTAGACACCGCCGCGTTCAGCTCGATGTCTTCCTTGAGCACCTCCGGAACAGCAACGTCTTCGTAGATCGCCTCCCAGGGGCATTCCGGCTCGCATGCGCCACAATCGATGCACTCGTCTGGATGAATGAAGAGCTGGTCAGGAAACTTGACCTTGTTGTCGCCGGTGTACTCGTAAATGCAGTCCACAGGACATACGTCGACACAACTCTGATCGACACAATCACGGCAAAGACGCGTAACGACCCACGGCATGGCACTCCTTCATTGGCAAGGGCATGTGTTCACTGGCAAGGGCATGTGTTCACTGACTAGGGCGCTGTGGCCCGCTGTGGCTGAGTCCTACTTAGCAACGACCACTCGAAAATCAACGGACGCCACTTTACTCAAGGCCGAGCAGCAAAAGCAAATCGCGCGAAACCTGTTAAGACGCCCGCATCTCAGGACCAGCCAGCGCGCAGTTTTGAGTCTACGTCGCCCGCATCATCTTGGCGCCGGATGACACGCGTAGCAGCTGATCTGGGACCAGCCCAGCATCTGCTGCGCTGCCGGCATGAGGGCGGTCGCCATGAACTCGACCATGTCGGGAAACGACTGCATCATCCAGTCGTGCTCCGGCGTGCCGGGCGGGGGGATCACCATGCGGTTTGCACTGGGCATCGCAAAACCACGCTCTGGCCCTTCCTCACCGTGACAGTGGACACAGCTAAACTCGGCATACCGATCTCTACCGAGATCGCGAGCGAATAGTTCGGCGGTGACCGGCAGGAATTTCCCGATCATGTACCACTTCCGAGCCTCGTAGTTCATCGACTCCCAAGGGTCGTCGGGCGGCCCCATCCCGAGCATCTCGATCGCGCTTTGCGTCCCGTGGTCGATTCGCGGCGGTCGCTCAAAATCGCTCATATCGTCGAAGGCGAGCGGATCACCAACGTGTTCGCCTCCGGCGCTCGCCTCCGGATGGCTAAGGGCTGGCTGGGCATCGCCGGAGCAGCCGAGGAACCACAAGAGCGCCCCCGCACTCCACCAATCGAAGAGCCGTCGCCCAAAGAAACACTGCCGCACGGTCATGTTCGCGACTATACCGGATCGGCACGGCCCGCCCGAACCCAACACGCCGCATCCCGAGGAAGATGAACCCACTACAGGATCCGAACTTTCCCTTTCGCCCGGACCGACTCCCTGTTTTTTATGGATGGGTCATCGTCGTAGTCGCCACGGCCGGAATCATTCTGAGCATCCCCGGCCAAACCATGGGCGTGAGCGTCTTCACCGACGATTTGATCTCCGCAACGGGTCTGTCGCGATTGCAGATCAGCAACGCCTATCTGGTCGGAACCCTGCTCAGCGGGCTTTCCCTACCGATGGGGGGTCAACTCCTAGATCGACTTGGCGCACGCGCGATGGTGGTGCTGGCAAGCCTGTTGCTGGGCGCGACCTTGATGTACTTCAGCTCGATCGACGCGGTCGCGGCTTCACTGGGTGGAGGACTGGCAGCCACCTCGTTGTGCTTGATCTTGGGGTTCGTCTGCTTGCGATTCAGCGGCCAGGGCATGCTCACGGTCACCTCTCGAACGATGCTCGGCAAATGGTTCGACAAGAAAAGAGGTCGCGTTGCCGGTACTTCGGGCATGTTCGTCAGTTTTGGCTTCTCCTACGCGCCGCTGCTCCTAAAAGACTTGGTCGACGACTTCGGCTGGCGAGGCGCCTACTGGGCCATGGCGCTCTGTTCTATCTGTGTGACGGCGAGCCTCGGCTGGCTTTTTTTTCGGGACAATCCCGAGCAGTGCGGTCTGCGCATGGATGGCGGCGACCAAACCGAACCCTCTTCAGTGATGCAGAAGGAGACGATCTACGACTTTGATCGCGGCGAAGCGATCCGCACGCGAGCGTTTTGGGCCCTCGCTTTGGGGCTCGGCAGTCATGGGCTGATCATGACCGGAATCACGTTCCACATTCTCGACATCGGCGCAGAAAGCGGCCTGAGCAGTACCGAGTCCGTCGCTTTGTTTTTACCCATGGCTATGGTCGGTGCCGCGGTGGGAACCTTCGTCGGCTTCCTCGCAGAGCGAGTGAGCCCGTTTACGCTCTTGCTCTGCATGATGGCGTCGATGAGCCTCGGAATCGTGGGATTCACCTCGCTTCAAGAACTGAAGTGGCTCGCCGTCGTGGGCTTTGGAACCACAGGAGGCTTTTTCTCCAACCTCTCGACGATCGCTCTGCCGCGCTGGTTTGGACGACTCCATCTGGGAGCGATCGGCGGATTCAAGATGATGTGCCTGGTGCTCGCTACGTCCATCGGCCCGAGCCTCCTCGCGACCTCGAAGCATCTGACGGGGAGTTATGAACCTGTCCTCTGGCTCACGCTTCTATTGCCGGCGACCGGGGCAATCCTGAGCTTGACCAGTAGAGACCCTCAGGGCGGCGTTCCCCAAACCGCGCACCGGGCGGCTTGATCGTGAGCCTGAAGTTCGGGCGGTGGCCCCGGATCGCTCAATTCGCCGACAGAGTCGTTGAAGCGACCGAGTTCTGGTCGGGCCAGGGTTCTGCGGTAAGCAGGTAGGCTCCATCCGAGCGAGGCGAGGGATGCACGACCACCTCGTAGGTGCCCTCTTCAAGCTCCATCGACATGCAGGTCTCCGTTTCACCGATCGAGTGTGGTTCAGCAGCAGAGCGATCGAGCCCGTCGCGGCGAAACAGGCGGATCTTATGACGTGGCCCTCTGCGCCCTGCATAGGTGCTTCTACGCCCGGAGATCTGAAACCACACCCGCTGAGGAGTCGCGAGGGTAAAACGATAGAGGCGCTCCGAAACACCCTTTTCTTCGGAGGAAGTTGCCACAGCGAGATCGGAAAACGGCAGCTCGCCGTGCTCGAAAGGGCGATCGATCGATCCGTCCCCAGGCACCGGCAACGGCGACGGATCGGGGGCAGGGGATTGCTCAAGAACCACCCGACGTACCCGGTCAAGCTGGACGAGATTCAGCAGATTGCGCACGTTCTGACCGTATTGCAGGCCCTCAGAATCGAGCACGCAACCCTGCGAGCGCCCACGAAACCAGTAGATGTTGGGATGCACCCCGTCCCCCGCCAAACCCAATCGAGGCAGCCGCATCAGCTCCGGGTGCAGGTCGACCCAAGGCACGCGCAACCCTTGGGCAAGAGCCCGAACCACGGCGTTGTATCGAAACACCCACGCATCACGTTCGGGACTGTCGCCACGCGGCAAGATCGTGGAGAGGATGGGAATCACACCTCGAGAGGTGAGTCGCTCGACGATAGACCACATCGCGGTGGTAAACCGATCGATCCGCGGCCCCTGGAGGTCGTTGGTTCCAAGCATCACCAGGGCAAACCGAGGACGCGCGGAACGCAGCTCCCGTTCGAGGGGTGACTTGGCGCCTCCACGAAGCAAAGCCACGCTGCTCCAGCCCACCCCGGCGGCCGCGCTTCGTCTCTGGAATACCCGGCCGAGCGCGCTGAAGTGATGTACGGTCGAACGAAGCCATTCCCTTCCGTCGAGTTCGACGCGATCGGAGGCAAAACAGCTCATGAATCCCCAGTTGACCGTCGCGGAATCCCCGACTTTGGAAAACACCTGGTCGCGCATTCGCTCGTTTGAAGCACGAATCTCTCTCCAATACGCGGCCAGTTCTGGCGTAATCGGCGAGACTGCCCGCAGCAGTAGATCCTCCGATCGAACCTCGGACGGTGGCGCCTCGAACGCTTGGGCGGAGACACTTCCTCCAAGGTCGCAGAAACTGAACGTGATCGAAAAGAACACCGAATGAATCGGAAACCAGAATACCGAAGCGCGCACGACGCTTCCTATCAGACTGAGTTTGGATGGCTACCCAGGCGCGACGAGGCAGAAGCGGTAGCCTCACCCCACCTGTCGGCGGCGCTCGAAGTGCGAACTGCTACAACTCGCTCAACATGTCTGGGACGGTAATCGCCGCGATCGACGCGGGATCCAACGCGGTACGGCTGACGATTTCTGCACTCACCTCGGGCGACCTTAACCTTCTCGAGAGCGACCGGGTGGCCGTGCGTCTTGGCCAAGGAACATTCACCCAGGGTGCACTTGACCCCGATACGATGGACGCCTGCGTGCAAACCTTCGCCCGCTTCCGAGCGCTCTTCGACCATCACGGGGTGACCCTCTACCGAGCCGTAGCGACGAGCGCCGTTCGGAGCGCGCGAAACCGAGAGCAACTACAGGATCACATCTGGAAAGAAGCAGGCATTCGTCTCGATATCATCGATGGAGACGAAGAAGCGCGACTCATGAGCCAAGCCGTCGCTCATGCTTTTCAGGATACCGCCGTGCCTCCCTGCATGATCGACCTGGGAGGCGGCTCGCTCGAAATCAGCTTGAAATCCCAGAGGAAATGGCGGGTCGCATCGCTGCCCGTGGGAACGGTACGCTTGCTCGAGGCGTTCGGATTGCAGGGTGCGATGGACGACAGCGAGCACCGAATGGTGAGGCGCTACACCAAGATGGCCATGCGCACCGGAATCAGCATACCCAAAGAGGGCGTAGGAACTTGCGTGGCCTGTGGCGGAAATGCAGAGGCGCTTACTCGGTTGTTCGGCGAAGCGGGTCCCGTCCCAACACTCGAGGTCGCCTCCCTTAGAAAGGCACTGCCGCAGTTGCTCTCTGCAGGCACTGAGGAGCGAATGCGACGCTATCGAATCGGACGGGATCGGGCGGAAGTTATCGCGGTCGCTGCCTTGGTGTTTTCGACCGTCGCAAAACAACTCGGGGCCGTGCGCCTGCTCGTGCCTGGAGTTGGCGTACGGGAGGGGATTCTGGTCGACCTAAGCCGCGATCTAGACGCTCGAGGCTCCGCTGCAGCGGGGAGTCATTCGAAGAGTCATCGAGAAATCCTGTGGGCTTCGGCCAAAGCCTTTGCCTTAAGGGTAGGCCACGACATCACCCATGGAGCGCAGGTACGAAGCATTGCGAAAAGCCTCTTTGACGATCTCCAAGCGCTGCACGGACTCGATGCGACCTGGAGCACCAGCTTGGAAATCGCGGCGCTACTCCATGATGTCGGAGAGGTGGTCCATCGCAGCGGTCATCACAAGCATAGTGAATACCTGATCCGCAACGGCCGCATCCCGGGACTGAAAGGCAAAGAGCGTCAGATCGTGTCGATCCTTGCACGCACGCACCGAAAGGCACCTCCGGATATCGAACGACATGAGGGATTCGCTCTGCTCAGTGCTGAAGATCGAATCGCAGTGTGCAAAATCGCCGCCATCCTAAGGATAGCCGACGGGCTGGACGCCGACCATCGGCAGCGTTTCTCGTCAGTAGCGGCCTCGACCGGAGAAGGTAAGGTCACTTTGAGGTGCGCCGTGAAACACGGAAAAACTACCGCGCTACCTACCCTCGAGAAGGTCGAGCTATTCAAAGAAGTATTTCAGCGCCAACTTGAGATAGAGGTCTTCGAAGATACTCGGAGCTAAGCAAAAGGTGCTCGGAGCCAAGCAAAAGGTGCTCGGAGCTAAGCAAAAGGTGCTCGGAGCTAAGCAAAAGGTGCTCGGAGCTAAGCAAAAGGTGCTCGGAGCCAAACGAAAAAAGCACGCGCTCTGTACGATAGAGGGCGTGCTTCTTTTTGATGGAAACGCGTCTAGGCTTCGGAGCGTGACTCCGCTGGCTGATACCGGAACTCCGAAAAGTCGACTCGATAGAGCACCGAATACATCAGCGGCACAAACCCAAGGGTTAATACGGTTGAAAAGACCAGCCCAAACATGATGGCGACACACATGGGCTCCCACATCGGACCTCCACTGATGTACAGCGGAATCAAGCTGGCGATGGTCGTCGCCGTAGTAAGCAGGATGGGCCGGAGCCGCTGCTGCGCGGACTGGATGACCGCCTGAGCCGGCGATAGACCGTTTTCGTCGATTTCCAACTGAATCCGGTCGATGAGTACGATCGCGTTGTTGATCACGATACCCGCAAGAGAGACGATGCCCAGCAAGGTCATGAATCCGAAGTAGCTGTTCATCGCCAGCAGCCCGAGCACGACGCCAATAAGCGCGAGAGGGATGGCGGTGAGCACGATGGAGGCCTTACGCAGAGAGTTAAACTGCCAGACCAAAAGCATGATGATCAGCAATCCCGAAATGGGCAGCTTGGCGCCGATCGCTTCGCTCGACTCTCCGCTGGATTCGATCTCACCGCCGTACTCATAGCGATATCCGAAGTCCCATGACTTCTTCTGTTCATCCAGCCAGGGAGTGATCTCGTCGAGAACATCGATAGCGGTACGGCCGGCGACGTCAGCCTCGAGTGTCACCACCTTGTCGCGATCCCACCGGAGCACTTCAGATGGCTGGAACTCCAAATGAATGTCCGCTACTTGGCGTAAAGGCACCGACTCTCCGGTCGACTGGGAAAAAACGTTGACCGTTTCGAGACGTTCGATATCGCGACGGTCTCGGACCACCGAGCGTAGAAGCACGGGGATCACGTCATCGTCTTCTCGGTAGTTGGTCGTCTCCAAACCACTGAGAAACGTCTGCAAAGAGGTCGCTACGTCGTAGTTCGTCATGTTGGCCCGCCGGGCGCGTTCTTCGTCGATCTCCACGTAGAACTTCTTCACCCGGCTACCCCAGTCGTCAGAGATATTTCGGGTCCCCGTCGTCGATTCGAGTTTCTGTCGCACGTCGTCTACGATCGAGAATACCTGGTCGGTATCTCGTCCTTGAATGCGTATTTCGATAGGCCGATCTACGGGCGGACCTGAGCTGACCAGGCGGACATGGGTTTTTACGTCCGGATACTGGTCGATGGCCCATCTCTCGAGCTTCTTCATCAAGGACGCATTTTTCTCGGCTCCGCTGGTGCGGATCATGTACTCGATGCGGCTAGATTTGGATTGAGAGGGGGTGTAGTTCAAAACGAAGCGCGGCGGAGTCGACGCCACAAAGCTCGTAAACGCCGTCACGCCGTCTGCAGCAAGTTCGTCTCGCATGAACCGATCCACCGATTGAGACATCTCGTCTGTTCGACTCACGGTGGTGCCGGGCGTGAGCTCAAACGTGGCCATGAACATAGAGCGGTCGGATGGCGGGAAAAATATTTGCGGGATAACTGAAAAGAGCTGCATGGCGCCCACAAATACGATTGCGACTGCCGCAATGGAGAACCAACGACCCTTCAGAAACCCGAGCAGCACGGAGCGGTAGCCTTGATAGAACTTTGTCTCGAACTGATCGCCCTTTTGTAGTGCTGGCTTGAGGAAGTATGCACACAGCAGGGCGATCATCGTGATCGCGAGAATCCAAGAGGTCAAAAGCGTGATCGTCACCACCACAAACAGCACCCCGGTGTATTCGCCGACCGAGTGTTCCGCTAGGTAGATGGGCAAAAAGGCAGCCGCAGTCGTAAGCGATGAAGTCAGCAGCGATATCTGGAGCTCTTTACACGCGCCGACCGCCGCATCGAACCCGGATTCGCCCTGGGCCATCCGAACCGTAATCGACTCGCTCACCACGATCGCGTTGTCCACGAGCAGTCCGAGGGCGATGATCAGGGCGGCAAGCGTCATCTGATCGATCGACACGTCGATGATGGAGAGCACGAAGACCGTCACGATCATCGCGGTCGGAATAAGACTCGCTACGACAAGCCCCATTCTCAATCCGAGGAACAACAGCATGACCACGAGCACGATGAGAACCGCTTGGATCACGCTCTCGAGGAACTCGTCGACCTTGGCTTGAACGGTAACCGGTTCGAAAAACACGGTGTGAAAGTCGATGCCGTGCGGGTACACCGTAGGAAGCCGGTCGTAAAGCGCATCTACCCGCTTTCCAAGCTCGATGAGATTGCCGCCGTCGCTGAGAGAAACGGCAAACACGAGTGCGTCTTTCCCGTCTGTGCGAACGATCGTGCTCGGCGGGTCGACATAGGCGCGCTGAATTTCGGCGATGTCCGCGAGATAAACGACATCGTTTGAGTTGGGAACCTGGATCAGCGTGCGCCCAAGTTCTTCGACCGAAACGAAGTTGCCGCTGGGCTCGACCACGATCGTTTCGATCTCACCGTCGAATTCACCACCGGGCATGATGATGTTTCGGGCAGAGAGCACCGAGCTGAGCGAATCCGGAGAGAGTCCGAGCTGGGCGAGCTGGGCATTGTTGTACTCGACGAAGATGCGCTCGTCCTGCGCCCCGAGGATGTCCACTTTGGCGACGTCTTTGACGCGCAGCAGCTCGTCTCGAACGTCGTCTGCGATCTCCTTCATTTCCGCGCGGGTGAATCCGTCGGAAGTCATCGAGTACATGATGCCGTAGGTGTCACCAAACTCGTCGTTTACCTGAGGGATCCCCGCTTCCTCCGGGAGATCACCCTGCATGTCCTCCACTTTACGGCGGAGGTTGTCCCAAATAGGACGCATGTCCTTGAACTCGTTGCGTATGTTGACGTCGATAATCGAGACGCCGGTGCGGGAAATGCTCTCGATGTAGTCGAGCTCTGGAATCTCCTGTATCGCTTCTTCGATTGGATCGGTGACCAGCTGTTCGACGCGTTCAGGACTGGCCCCTGAAAAATACGTCGTGACCCGGGCGGTGCGAACCGTGAAACCGGGATCCATCTGCCGTGGCATAGCAGCATAAGCAGAAAAACCGGCGACGATCAGAACGGCGATGGCAACCCCGGTCACCCGGGTATGCCTTAGGGCGTAGGATGTGATCGACATGACTCAGTCGTCCTCGGATGTTGGCGCGGAAGTCGCCATCGAAGTGTTGTCTTCTTCGGTCATTCCGTCCTCAGCTGCGATGCCTTCGCGCGGCGGCACCCGAACGCGAAGCCCGTCGCTGATTCTGCTCACTCCGGCAGTCACCACCAGCTGCGAGGATTCGACACCCTCCTTGATTTCGATACCGTTCGCGGTGAGGGAGCCGATCTGAACCGGAGTTCGGTGGACCGTACCGAAACCGGGATCGTCGTTCGAGATTCGGAGCACGTAGACAAATCGACCGTCCCGATCCTCTCCGACGGCGACGGAGGGCACGCGAATCTGGGAAGCGGCTTCGGACTCCCGGAAGTTGAACTCCACATCCGCGGCCATGCCTGGCCGAATCGCTTCGGTGTCACCTTCGAGCCGAATGGTCACCGGAAAGGTCGTGCTGCCTTCGGAGCTCACGCCGACCTCGAACACGCGGGCTTCGAATACCTGTTCACCAACCGCGTCGAACACGACGTCTACCGAATCCCCCTGACGAATACGGGCGATGGTGGATTCGGGAACCGACACCCGCACGTGCATCTGCTTGCCCGACTGGAGCGTCACGATTTCTTGACCGGCTGTAACGTTCTCATTTTCTTCCACGGGAACTTGGCTGATTTGGCCTTCTGTCGGGGCCACAAGCTTGGTGTACGAGAGTTGACGGCGAAGCAGTGCCAGGCTTTGACGCGCAGAGCGGACGCTCATCGCTGCAACTTCAGATTCAGCGCGGGCCTCATCGAGCTCTTCACGCGAGGCATTTTGATTTTCGTAGAGCTTCCGGGTCCGCGCGTAGGACGCGTCAGCACGCATTTTCTCCGCCAGCTCCCGAGACAACTCGGCTTGGGTATCCGTTACCTCGATCTCGTAGTCGGTGGGATCGAGGGTCGCGATCGGCTGCCCCTGGGTGACGCGATCGCCTAAATTCACGCTTAGGTCCTGAATACGACCGTCGACTCGGAAGCTCAGCCGCGATTGTTCGCCTGCTTCCGCTGCACCCGAAAAGCGTCGTCTTCGCTCACCATCGTCGGCCGAAACCTGCACGTAGCGGACCGGACGCACGATCGATGCGTTTTCGGCTTCATCGTCTGCGCCACCACATGCAGAAAGCAGCCCGAGGCTCCCCGCGAAAAAAAGGCTCGCGTGCACATATCTCGTGTTCGCTCGATTCACTTTTGCGTCTCCTCCAGGCTCTGAGCCTGCATGTATTGTCCAAGTCCCTGCACGAACCCACTGCGTTCGTCAGGACTCCACTCGAAACTAAATGCTCCCGTGCTGCGCTCGGCGCGGATGTAGTCGATTAGGAAGTCGTAGTACGCGTCTGAAGCCGCCAGCTCGGCCGTGATCGCATCGTTTTGGGCATCGATAAGTCGGATGATGTCGGTCTGGCCGGTCCGGTACTGTTCCACGACGACTTCCAGGTTGTTCCTCGATGCCTCAGCAGCTTGCTCTGAAAGTTCCACGGCCGGTCCGGTCGACCCTGCCTGCTGGAAATTCTGACGAACTTGGGACTCGATTTGCTGAACCAGGTCGTCTTTCTCGGTGCGCAGCTGCCGTAACTCAGCTCGGGTCTGCTGAATCTCCGCGCGACGCCCGGTGCCTTCGAAGAACGGTACGGTCAGGGACACGCCCATATTCCAGGCAAAGTCGTCACGGGGGAAGGCGACGGTATCCGTTCCGATTTCGATCGGGTCGAGATCGTCTCCACCCTCGCCGCCTCGGACCACGGTGTGGGTGATGCCGCCGGTGGCCACTATGGTCGGGAGATAGTACGCCCGGCGCAAACCGGTGAGGTTGGCTTCGGTAGCGGCGATGCTGGCGTCCAGCTCACGTATCTCGGGGGTCTGGGCAAGGGCTTTTTGCACCATGAAGTCTCGAAACACGCGGAAGGTATAGGGATTGGTGATCAGGCCTCGCACGGCAGGGTCGAAGATCACAATGGGCGGAGGGCCTGCGTCCATGCCCGGAGTAGAAAACTCTTCTTCAAGGGGACGATTCATGATCCGGTTGAGCTCGACCTCGGACTGGCTTCGGGTCTGATACGCGGAAATCACGTCGATGCGGTTCTGAGCGATCTCCGACTGCCAGCGATAAACCTCGTCGACACCCGAGCGACCGACATTCAGCCGGATTTGCGCAAGGGAGAGATTGCGCCGGGTTCGCGCTAGGTTGTCGCGCTGCAGGCTTTCGTTGTTCTTGTTCCGCTGCACGTTGAGATACGCCTCGGCAGCCTCCAAGACGAGATCCAGACGCACGGCGCTAAACTCGTACTCGCGCGCGCGCTGAAGTTCAGATTGGGTATCGAGATTGGCGTAGGCCTCGGGGTCGAAGAGCAGCTGCTCACCGGTCAACTCCCACTGCCCGGTGCGCTGCGCCTGGCCTACCGACGTGGCGCCGTCAGGGTCGATCTCGGAGTAGCTGGCGCCGCCTTCAACTGTGGGTACAAAGTTTGCGCGGGACTGCCAGACGTCGTACTCGCCCGCCTCCACGGTGATCCCCGCTACCTGAAGAGAAAGATTGGCGCTGAGGGCGTTGCGTATTGCCTCGAGGAGACCGATTTCTGGCGCCTCCGAGTCCTGAGTGTTGAGCAGCTCTGCTTCGGTCAGCACCTCGAAACGAGGGTAGGCACCGATCCGCCGTGCCGTCGCCATGTTGATGACGAGTTCCGATAGGGGCTCAAAGTCCACAGGAAACTCCGAGGCCGGCTCGCCGTAAGCCACACGCTCGAGGAAGAAGGCGATCCGCCGAAAACGACGTGAGTAATCGCTTTGCGGGGTGAAGGTCGCAAACGCTCCCAGTTCGACCCAGCGACGCCCGGTCGAAGCGATCGTGAGAATACGTCGATCTGCAAGTCCCGCGAGCAGTCGGGAAATCTCTTGTTCCGGTAGCGACGGGAGTGCAGCAACGTAGACCGCATCGGCATCTTCCGGAACCGCTTCGAGCACCGCTTCTGCGGTGCCGCCCGTCCAGACGATCTCCGCTTCGAGGCCGTAGGGGGCGGTGAGTTCGCGAACGACTCGTTGCGACTCGGGCACTGCATCTTCGAGATAGCGTTCAAGCAACACTGCAACCCGCCGCACCGGCTTGTGGGTGAGTTCGTCAACGCGAGAAAGGTCGTCGCCGAGGGTGACAAGCCCGGTAAGGTAAGCGAGGTTCTTTCGCCCGCTCTTTTCACCATCCCGAGGCAGGCCCTGCAAATCGTCGACGGCGAACGGCAAAAGCACCGGTTTTGAAAACTCGGTTCGTTGCGCGCAAACCGCGGCGGCCATCGCCCCGAAGGCGACGACGACATCTGTATCGGGTGCAGCAAGAGCCGCCTCAAGAGCGCGCGCCACACCATCACGGGAAAAGTCACCGACGTGCTGGGGAGCTTCGGGATAGCGCAGTTGGACGGCCGGCTCGAGAAGCGCACGCGCCTCCTCGCCGAGGTGAACGCTCTCCGCTTCGAAGAACTCGCCGGGCCCGTCGACCACGACGCCGACGCTCAGACTCCGCTGTTCCTGAGCATCCGCCGCGGGTGCAAAAACCGTCAAGCTCGAGCCTAAGAGGCTGAAAGCGATGATCAAAATCCTAAAAATGGGTCCGGTGTATGTAGCTCGATATGGCACGTAGGTACCTCCGCGCCGGCGAACCTAGTGGAACCGGGGCGTTCACGCCATGACAACTGCGTGATTCGTCAGAGCGGCGCGTCTGTGAGCCCATCTCGACCTTCAGACCGGAGGCTTGTCGTATTCAGCGCGATCGATGGTTCACTGCCGCACTGGGCGCTGGATTCGGCAAGGCTCTGTGTCACCCTGTGGGCACGATGATGTCAGGAGAAAGCCGCGGGCGACGCGGTCTGTCCGTCCGATACACGGTCAGGGGTCATGACTGACCGTGCACTCAACCTCCTCCCAGCCTGGGAAGCGACGGCAAATTTTCTGAACGCGGACGATTGCGGAGCCTTTGCAAAAACCGCCCCATTCATGCGTCGGATCATCAGGCGCGAGAATGCTCCGCCATATTGGTCTGCGGCTTTGTATTTCGAGGGAAACGGCGTGGCCACTTCTGCGGTGACGTGGTCTCCAAACCGTAAGATCGTCGCCGCAGGTTCCTCCGCAGGAACCATCAAGATCAGATATCTCGACGGCAAATCGCCGGAGTTGGCGCTCGACGAATGTTCGAGCACCCCCGTTTCATCGCTCGCGTTCTCCCCAGATGGCCGGTTCCTCGCTTCCGCCTACAGGAGCGGGCTCGTCGCACTACATCGAACGCAGCCAAGGACGAGGGGCTGGAGTTACTGCAGTACGCTATGCCCTCCGGAAACGCCCTCAAACGCTACACGTCCCGAACGCGTGCATACGCTGACGTGGTGCCCAAGGAGCCAGTATCTCGCCTGCAGCAGTGGCGCTCGAGTCGATGTTTGGGAAAACAGTCCGTATGTGAAAATTGAAAACCGTGTATTTAGAAAAAATGGCAGTTGCCAAGCCCTCCCTAAGTCGGGTGCGATAACCTGCCTGGCGTTTGAACCTGACGGGGGTGATTCATTATCCCTGGGTACCGAGCGGGGAGACTTTCTGTGTAGGAGGAACGTCCGGAGGCCAACACGGATGTTTTTGACCGGCGGCCCCCGGGCGCGCCGTCGTCACGAGGGGGCGATCTCGTCGCTTGCTTGGTCGCGTGACGGAACCCGTCTCGTCACCGGAGGCGCTGACAAAGCGATCAGGTTTTGGGAACCGCCCAAAACAGAGTGCACGAGGAGCTTACCCGTCGGTCACGAGGTCGACACGGTTGCCTGGTCTCCAGATGGCGCATACGTGACCACGATCCTTCGCGACGGGAAGATCAGAGTTTCGAATGCAAATACTGGTGATACGCGCGGCAATCGGTCAAGGGTTCCAAACCCTGCAGTAGAGTCACCGACGTGCTCCGCTTGTTCCCCGAGTGGTCGGTACGTCGCGCTCGGCTATCCGGATGGCTCGGTACAGCTACATCGAGCGCCAAATCCACCCTGAACAGCCACGTACTCGTCAGAGTTCCTCAATAATTGCGTTCCGAGAAACTTATTTCGTTTTTTGTGCAAAATTCATGTTGTGAGCATGCAGCATGCAAAGTTCTTCCACTCGCCTTTGAGTCGGTTCTACCTCAAGCGCAGCAGGCGCCGCAGTAGCTTCTGTTGTTTTGCAACAAGGGCGTGAAAACGTGCGGGGGCAGCTCGCTTGAGGCGCCAGAGCAGGCGGCCGTCCCGCATCGGTAGCGCATAGAGTTCACCAGCTTCGGCGCGATCGAGTGCGACGCGTGCCACGTCTGCTGCCTTTAGCTTGGCGCGCTTCATCGCCTGTTCGATCAAGCGTTTGCGCTGGCGCAGGTCCTGTTCAGTTCCTCGCATGGCGCCCGCAATCCGGCTCGAGAAAAAAGTCGGACACAGCACCGTCACCCCGACGCCGTGTGGGGCAAGCTCGCCATACAGGGTCTCACTCAGGGCGATCACTCCTGCTTTGCTGACGTTGTAGGGCGCCATTTCAGGCAGGGAGGCAAATCCGGCGGCCGAGGCGACATTCAGAATCCAGCCGCGTCCCCGTTCTTTCATTGCCGGAGCAAAAGCACGACAGCCGTGAATGACGCCCCAAAGATTGATGTCGACTCCCCAGCGCCAATCTTCGAGAGAAACCGCTTCAAAAGGGCCAGAAACCGCGACCCCGGCGTTATTGACCACCATATCGACGCCGCGAAGGACATGCACCGAACGCTCTGCCAGGGCACTGACATCCTCAGAATTCGACACGTCGCACACCACAACCGTGGCTTCGCGTCCCATCTCGCGAACCAGAGCAGCGGTCTCATTGGCGGCAGCTTCATCGATATCGCTGCAGACGAGCCGGGCATTTCGTCGAGCCAACTCTAGACAAAAGGCGCGACCTAAACCACTACCGGAACCGGTAACCACCGCGCATAAACCGCTTGGATACGCCATCCTCAGAGCAGTACGGCAACCGAGGAGGGATGTCGAGTACAGCGCAGACGCGAGGACATATCCTTCAAGCGTCGAACCGGGGGCATGCCGGGGCGCGAAGCCATGCCAACCTCATCTGGCGAAGCCTCGCTAAAGGTTGAGGCTCTAGATTTTCAGGGATCTAGAGTTTGAGGGATGCAGCCCGACAAGCAGACCTCGGCGGACGAAAAAAGTGCTTGAACGTCACATGATATCCGCTGAGCGGCTCGAGCACATCGCTGCGCAGGGCATAGCCTCTCACGTCGACATGGAGGTGCTCGGCGTCTGGAGCAAAGTAGATCACGTCAAAAGATTCAGGACGAAACATGCGCACCACTTTTTCGACGATGGTCGAAAGATGGAAACCAAAGTCGTGATTCGTTTCAAAGCTGGCGTAACTTCCCTCTCTCTCGGGAGTCACGTGAATCGTGACGTAGCCATCCTCATGCAAACCGTTTAACGAATATCCGGCTGGCTCAAACACGTGTTCGTCGAGTCGAAAATCCGGTAGAAGATCGGCAAGGCCCACGTGCCTGGCGACCGAACTTGCCGCAGATGCCGCTCCACCCCGAAAGTTGGCGGCACACGATTCGTCGATGCCGTACATCAACACCTCGAGGGTGCGGTCGTGCTCTTCGGGGTGGTACGGACGCGTGGTGTGGAACATGCGAACGGAATGCTCATGCTCCACCCCGAAACGAACCGCTCTGCCCTCCACCAGCTGCTGCAGGCGGCGAGCATCCTCAAAAAAACTGGTAGACTGCGCCTGAGGAAAGACCTCGTTTTTTCGCTCGAAAATCAAATACTCGAGCTGATCGAGATCGACGAAACCGAGTATTTCAACCGCAGCGTCCACCAGTCGCGTCCGGCCGCAGGTGATCATCGTCACGAAGCTATCGAAGACAAAGAGGCTCGACTCGCTCAGTAGATAAGCATCGCAGGAGTCGCTAGAAAGCACCGAGATCACCTGGGCCTGTGCTGCCTGGACCACCCGCTCCCAGCGGGCGCGCGGCATGGCTCTCAACGAGGGGCGATGGCTCTTGACTGAGAGCTCCAGCTTTTTCTCCGCTCCTTCAAAGAATGCAAAGGTCATGGATTCTGACGCCTGGGATGAGACTGCCGGGCCGGCGTCTCTTGCCCGAATCTGCGGCGGGATGCAAACCGGGTCTAAGATCGGGCGTTAATCAACAAGGCCCGCCACCTGAGCCGCCGAAAATACGTAGTCCAGGGGGAAGTCTATCTCGCTGAGTCGCGTGCCGTGACCGGGAAGCTCGAGAATCTCTTCAGACCTTCGGTCGGTTCCTGCGTATTGATGGCATCCCACGCAATTGGTCGCTGCATTGCCCGCGCCCTGCTCTATGTAGGGGTTGCTGCACCACGAGGCTCCGTGCGGGCGAGAAACCTGCTCCAACGCAGCAGCCAAAGAATCATCTACGGCCCCGCCGCGAGGGTCCGGATCGGCCTCGGTGAAGTCGGTCGCTACGCACATTTTATAGTCTCGCAGGGGGGTGTCGAAGAGCATCGGCGGACGGTCCGCCCCGAAGTCTGTGTCCGGAGACGCAGACCACCAAAAGGAAGCCCAGGCCCAGTGATCGAGTTCCTTGGTCATCAGGTGCAGCGCGGCCAATCGAAATCGGTTTCCGCCCGGCAACTCTAGGCGGTAGATCGACTCTGGATCCGGCTCTACGGTCCCGAGAGGCTGCCACTCGGCCGGATCGCTTCGATCCGAAAGCGCCGACGCATCGGTAGCGTACTCGGGGAATTCCACGCCGAAGCCTTCTCGGCGATAGTCGACTTTCACCACCGCCGATCCCACCGGAAAGCCACCCTCGAGGCAGGAAGTCTCAGGCGGAGGCCGCGCATCAAAATGAAGCCGAACTGCGCCTCCGGTATCGGCGGTGGGTACCGCGCGAAGCTCGAGGTCGACCGGACCCGTAGCCTCACAGCGATTTCGCGTGCAGTCTCCTCCGCCAAAAAGCTGAAGCCGAACCTCCCCTTCCGCTTCGGCCACAAAGCGTCCGTCCGCCGCAACTCGAAAAGGGCCGAGTTCCTCGACTCCGCACGAAGCAAGGTGCACGACCTGCTCGACAAATTCGGATTCTTTCACGGCGACGCGCTCCGCAGGCCGGCACTCGCTGATCGCGTCTGCGCTCTTGACCAAGTGCATCGCTGCCCGAGGGCTGTAAAGCACCCGAGAGATGCCCCCAGCGCCCCGAACCTGGGCATCCGTTTCGAGATCTGCAAGAAACGCCTCCAGCCGATTCTCTGGCCATGCCTCTTGCGACAGCACCGCTGACGTATTCCGAGCGAAAGCCTGCTCTATCAAAGCATCCTCGGTGAACTGGTCGCCTGAGATCCCATCTTCAGGCCACTGTTCGAGGTACTGAAAAACGCGACGAAGATCTTCAACTCCGTACCAGGTTTGGAACCGAGGGATGGGACGCTGCGCGAGCGCCCCGCGTGCCTCCACCATTTCGAACGCCCGTTGCCCCAGGGTCCAACCGAGCTCGCGACGAATTTGCTGCGACGCCCGTAAGTCGTCACGGTACGCGCTCAGGCTGCCTTCATCTGGATACGGCGCCGCTTCACCGAGGGCGTAGCGGCCAGGTGCGCTCAAAGCTTGCGAAACCCTGGAAGTCTGGGGTCCAGAAGAAACCTCGGCGCAAGGGGAAGGCGGGCCGGCGCAGCCGATGAAACCGAGCAGGCACCACATCGAGCAAAGCCACTTCACCGGTATGAGATTCAAAAAGGCACAAAGTTCTGGAGCGTAGGAGCGAGGACCCATCATTGGAGGCGCAATACGGCATCGCTTGCGACGACATACTCCCCGCTCAGCGCATCGTCGTAGGGGTCGCGCACGATGAAGTAGATCCAGCCGTCCGATCGAAAATGCGGAAAGAGCGCGTACTGCCCGGGATTCATGCGCGTTATCCGGCGCTGATCTCCGGTAAGCAGATCGACAACGTAAATATTTGCAGCGCCGCGCTCTAGGTACGCCGCAAACTCGGGGTCGTCCGCTCCGTCAAAGCCGAACTCGACCGCATCGGACGCGTCGAGGTAGCGGTGCAGCACGAGATAGCGCTCGTCAAAACTAAACCCTACTTTTGATCCTCGAATGCAGTACTCGGCGATCAGCGGGGCAGAGATAGCGTACGAGTCTCCCTCGGGTTCGGCATCGACCCTCCGCAAAGAAAAGCCGCTTTGAGCTCCGTCGACTCCCTCGATCCGAGATGCGACCAGTTGGCCGCTGGGTGAAAGAACCGCATCTCCCTCGCTCGGTGTCGCCACGGAAACCGCAGCTCTTGGCGAATAGGAACTGCCGTCGTAGATGATCGGCACGAAGTTCACCGAAGACGCCGAACTAAAGTCGGCCCGGAGAGGTCCGGTCGCACGATGGCCACCATCATCGCTCACAAAGGGGCCATATACCGTCCAGTAGTCGCCTCCATCGACCGCCCCCAAATGCTGATAAAGCCCGATGCCGCTTTCTAAACTGCACTCCGGTTCTTCATAGGTGATCTCCGAAGGGCCCGAATCGAGCAGGGATTGCTCGCAAAAACCGGCCTGAGTCCCGGGGCCCACGGCCATGAGCACGAATCCGGAGTTGTCCGGGAAGAAGCCCGAGTCGTAAAGGCCGAGGGAGGGGATCACCGTCTGCCGCTCGAGGTCGATGATCGAAGCCGACGAAGCGCTACCGCCTCCATGGGCCACGTACCGCCCGTCGGCCGAGCTCCGCGTCCAAAACGAAGAGGCGTAGTCGGTGGTGAACAGAATCCTGAGCACGCCGAGTTCCGTCCATCCATTGGTAGGGCCGCTTCCGGTCAGGGGGTAGTCGCTCAGGCAGGCCTGTCCGCTTTGCCCTTCGGCGCAGCCAAACATCGCAAGGCTGCGGTCGCGATTGAGCACGTCCCATCCCTGAGTCTCCATGTCTATCAGGTGGCCTGCGACTTCCGGACCGACGTAGGGCGCGCAATCTTTACCACCTCCCGGGACCTGTTCTTCCAAGAGCGGCAAGCCCCGGCGCACCCAGCTGAGCAACAGATCCAGCTCGCTTTGGGTGAGGTCGCGATCCGGCAGCGGTTCCCCGTCGGAATCCACCGCGGGGGGCGGCATGGTCACGGACCCTCGGCGTTGAGCGATGCGGAGCGCCGATTCCCCCGCGTAGGCCACCTCAAAGAGTTGGCGGAACCATAAAAGGGGCGCCGCGGTCGTCAGAAAACCCATCGCTTCCGGGTCGAGAGACGTGGCTCCATCTGCCTCATCGCTCGAGGCCCCATCGGTGAGGCAGTTCCAAATCTCCGCCGCTTGAGCGGGCAAAGCGGGATCGCGGGCACCGATGCAGTCGAGCGCCGCATTGGTGTGATCCCCCCAGCGGCGAATTTGAGAGACGGTGAGCCCGTGGCACTCCTGACAGCGACGTTCCCCGTCTCCAGCTGCCGCGATCACGGCATACGCTTGAGCGGCGAGGTCGGCGTCCTGCAGTGTCGACTCCGTGTACAAAATCAGGTCTTGGGGGAAGCCGCCGTCGCTTGGCAAGGAGCGACCACCATCACGACACCCCGCGAGCAAAAGTTCGGGCAGCAGCGCGAGGACTACCAGGCAGGGTCGAAGGGTCTTTCGTCCAAAAAGTTCTCTGATCACAGGACCTTCAGTGGCCATATTCGCGCCAAACGAGCCAGATCTACAAGATAGTCACCGGTCACGGTGAACGCGACCGTTCAGAATAAAAATGTAGTGTCTCAACAAAGGAATGTCCAAGACCGGCAGATGCGGCTGGTCTGCGACGGCACATCCCGAGCGCCATCCGCCGCATGCAGTTGCGCACGGACCACCACTCGACCGTCGCCTAAGCAGGCTCTGGGGCGAGCAGCGATTGAAGACTACGCCGAACAGGCCAAACTAAAGCAGTGACAGCGATGCGTAGAGGAGCAACTAGACGAGGCAACGTAAGTCCCAGTAAACAACACGCGCAGAACAGGTTCAGAGAGATACAAAATCTACTGACGACAAACAGGAAAGGTCTCAGTCCGGAGATTTGGGACCCGAATCTTGCCGGAGCTAGTTTCGAGTTTTACTGGAGCCCGATACTTTCCCTCGAGGACTATCTCGAAATACGTCGTAAAAACACACGAATTGCCCTGTGCAAAACGCAAAAAAACATCGGCGCTGCTGCTGATCTAGCCGATCGCCGAAGCGAACATATCGACGCATTGTGATGCAACCACGATCTTCAGCTACTCGTCCGACTCAGAGATCGGATTAAGGAGCTGAATCGCACCGAGGAAAAAGTACGCGAGGAGTGGTCTCGCAAGCTCCCCACCGATCTTGAAACAGAGCACTTCTTATGGACCGAAAGCGTCGTAGTACACATGATGCTTCGGCACATCGCCGAAGGAACTCCATCTCCAGAAATCGCAAAGCAACTTGATCTACTGGCAAAGTGCTCTGAAGCCGCATCGGAAGCTGGAAGCCAGCTTGCAAATCTGATCACGAGCGTTTTTATTACCTTCGATGCCATAGGTAGGTTTTGGGACCATTCGGTACGCGACAAACGGTCATCGCCAGGGTCGATACTGCAAAGGCCGATTGTCGATCTTGAACACGTCCTACCTGATTGTTGTCAGCCTATTTCCTCTCTTCGGATTCCGAACTTCTTTCCCCATCGACTTCCAACCTTCATCCCGGGAACATGGAGTTCTCTTTGCCGATACTACACTCGAATAACGTTTAACTATCCGTGCCCAGAAACGTCACGACTGCCTCAAGCGGTGAAGATCGAATCGATTTATCGTCAACTGCTTGGAGATCTGGGCGCAGAGCGATATTCCGTAATGGCCACTCTGACGGCTAGGATTGATGGAGCGGAATACGCCAGTAAACTATGGCTGAGTCCAAGTTCTGCTGACCGGCTGAAGGCCATTCACCTCGATTGTGCTGAAAGACTAGAGCGACTTCGGGACAGAGTCGATAAGGTCCACCGTGAGGTCGCAGATCTAGAGCATCAGTTTTTATCCCAGCAGGCGACCCTACTGCAAAAACACGCTCGAGCGTGGCTGAGCCGACACCCTCCGCAACCACCCACCATCCATCCAGGGGCACCCTCCGCTCAAAGTGTGTCGGCTCATCAGGGAGCATCAGCAAGGCCAGCTGGATCCGAGGACGGTACGACTGAGAAAATCGCGTTTCCCTTGAGTTCCCCTTCACGGCCCCTTGCTGCTCCCAATAGGCGCAAACCCAAAACCAGAGGAGATTCTGCTACTTCTTCGACTCCTCAAGCAGATCAACACCGACCCAAGCCTGCAGCGCCAACCCCAGGGCAACCCCGAATACGATGGGGCGATCCGCACGACTCTCTTTGGTATGCATGCGCCGCCGCATGTACCAATCGATCGAACGCTGACTTGGGAAAGGTGAGTGAGGCGTTGGTGAACAGACTGGACCGAGCGCGCAGTGGCCACGGCAGTTCGATCAATGCTTTGATCCTGCCGGAAGCATGTCGCCGCTGGATTGGTCATCAACAGAAGTACTACCACGACACGAGTCCTGGCTCGGTGTGCTGGACGGTGATCGCTGCATTCGACAGCGCGTCTCATCTTTGGACCATTTGCGGAGTCGGGCACCACGTCGGAAAACGCAAGCACCAGAACACTTATAGAATGTACTTTGCGGTCGGGGAGTCTACGTCACGACTACACACGATCAAACTGGGATAGCGCGTCTATCGGTGTTCGATGAGAGCGTATCGCTTGAGTCTTAGCGCGCCTCTCGGACAGGACGTTCCCTCCGAAGCGCTGCAGGAGCGGTAGAAGAAGGCTTCCTCGCCGCGAAGTACGACCCCATCGTAACGCTCCGCAAGAAGACGCCGCGACACAACCTCACCGTCAAATCGAGACCAGATCATGAGGTCGTCCCTACACGCAAGAGCGTGCACCTCACCCCGATGCTGCTGAAGCCCGAGACCGGGACGGGCGACACCGGGAGGGAAGCCTGCGTCTTGGGCAGAGCCGGAGCAGGCGCTGCCGAGGTCGAGACCACGACGGGTGATCCCGTTTTCAGCATCGATGAACAGCAGACGATCGCTAGATTTGGTTTCTGAATTGCCGGTCCCGCGAGCAGCGGACTGAACCCGCACCAGCACACTGTCGCCAAGGATGTGAACGGCGGTTAGGGAGAGCGCCGGCTGCTCTGGGGCTGCAGTCGATAGAGACTTATCCCTTTGAGCATGAGTGACCTCCCGGAGCCAGGTCGCTTGTTCTTGATCGAGTGCGAGTACGAAAGGCTGATTCGACTCCACTCGATATCGCTTGGCCGAAACTTCAAAAGTTGCATGGACCTGCCCCGCGAGAAACCAGCGATCGTTCGCGCTTGCAAAGTGCAGCGACCGGAGCTCCTGCGCCTGCAGGTTCGATACCGGAACCTGAGTCTGCCGCCGCACGCGGCCTTGGCGATCGAAACGCTGCAGGCTCAACTTGTGGGTGGCGGCAGGAGACTCCGAGATCGACGACTCTGAGGCGAAGGGCGTCAAGGACAGGGCGACGACGTGATCGCCTTCCGCGTGCACGGCGACAAAGTCTCCCGGAATCGCAAAAAGCGCTTGTCCGCTCAGATCATAAGCTGCGAGTAGCCCTCCTCCGATACGGGAATCGATCGAACGTCCGGCGACGGTCACTTCAGCCTGCTCCACCCGAAGCACCTCGGCCACCCATCCTTGCGAGGCACTCAGGCCGTTTGGTGCGGGCACAGAAACGCCACTGCTCACCCGAGTCCAGGCAATTCCCTGCTCGGGCGTCCATGCCGAAATGAACGCTGCGGGCCGCGCACGCGCTGACGCGCCTGATCCGGTGAGCTCCGCACCTGGATGCCGACCGCCAAAAACTATCGGCTGTTCTTTCGCGCCCGTGCCAAGGGTAAGGTCGCCATCGCGATCCCAGAGCACGGGCCAGGCAACATGCGATACGTCTTCAGAACCCACGGAAGGGACACGAACTGCAAGCAACTGATTCGGGCCCGCGCCACCTTCCCGGTATCCACCTATGCGAGGCGGATATGCAGCGAAAGCAAGCCCGTAGGGAAACGTTCCGACATGGGAAAGCCTCGGTCCAGGCAGGACGCGAGCGTCGCTTGAACCTCGGCGAGGCTCTGGAACCCGGCGATCTGAAGACGCCCACGCTTCCTCGGTCGCCATAGGGGAGGTCGCAGAAATACTGGACACATGGGTTGCTGCCTCCTCGGTCAAGGAGCGCGGATCTAGGGCAAGGGCCAGCCCGACGCCGGAAACCACCGCAGCGAGCAAACCAGCGCTCACCCATCGGAGCGGAGGGCGAGGCGGCGGTCTGGAAAACGCGATGGGACGTAGCGATGAAAATACTCCGTCGGCACGGTCCGTAGCGGCGAACGCTGGACGTATCGAAGAGGCGTGTGGATGCGGCGCTGCGGCATGTCGGAGCACAAAGCGAAGAGATTCGAGCGCTTCCTCTACGCTCGAAAAACGTGCCGAGGGGCTGCGCTGCACACACTGGAAAAACCAATCGTCGAACGCCTCGGTTTCGACGACAGGAGACGGGCGAAGTGAAGAAAAACGCGCGGTGTGGATTCGTTTCGAGGGAGGCTCGAGAGCCGTTTCATGCGTCTCGTTCATGATTTGGAAACGCAGGGCATCCTCGGAAGTGCACCAGTAGGACCGGCCGGTAAGCACAAAAAAGGCGAGCAGGCCAAAGGACCAAATATCGGTTTCGATGCCTGGCTGGGTGCGGTCATCGTTTAGTTCCGGAGCAAGCCAGAGCGGATTGCGGTACCGGTGAAGCGGAGCACCAGACATTCGAAACCACTCCGCAATCCCAAAGCCGAGCACATGCAGGGACGGCGGTTTCGAATCGAGTCGTGGTGAGAGCAGGAGCTTGGTAGGTCGGAGGTCCTCGTGTAGCTTTCCGCGATCGTGGGCATACGACAGCGCCTCTGCGACCATTCCCATGATCCAAAGGGTCTGCTCCACGGTACACGGCCCGTCGCGCTCCACCTGCTGCGCCAAAGTCTCTCCCGTGAGCCACTCGATCGCGGTCCACGGTATGCCGGTGACGCCGTCGACCCCAGAGGCGATCATCTCCGGTCGATGGGGTCCGAAACGTGCCATGGTAAGCGCTTGTTCCATCCGCTCGGGGGAGGTCCGCGCCTCGGTGAGTTCGGGATGAAAAAGCGTAAGCGCGGTGTACCGATGGTCGGAGTGGGTGTAGGCGAGGTAGAGAGAGCTCAGCGCACTGGATTTCACGAGACGCAAAATCCTAAAATCGTTGGCAAAAAGGGAGCCTCTCGATAGAGACAGAATAGCCATTCTGGTAAGAGTGTAGCGGACTTGAGGCCAGGATGAGAGTCTCGAGCGTCATTTTCACGACTCAGGCGACGTGAAACTACGTGCGCGCACCGCCCACCGAACGCAAAGGCTGTTTAAGGTGATATGCCAGTGTTCAAACCGATGACAGCGAACCACAGCCGATGAAGATCTACCCGAGGCGGTCACCATGGACCCTTGTCGCACCGTGCGGTCGTCTTTCTGGGTCCATTAGGGCAGCATGGCTCGGGATCCTGCTACTAGCCTTCGGCTGCGAGGACCTGCCTGAAACCCGCTTTGAAGACCGGCCATTGTCCATGGCGGACTCCGTAGAAGAGGTTGTTCGCCCAATTCGCCTTGTCGGGCCCCTGACCGCAGCTGATGCAGAACTTTCGGGCCTCGCCTGGTACGACGATGCTCTGGTGCTCCTGCCCCAATATCCCCAAAAGCTGGGAGGGCATCTCTTCAGCGTTGCTAAGTCCGAGCTCGAACGCGCAGTGCGCGGGGAGGTCACGCACGTCTCGCCAACGCCGATTCCGCTCGAAATGCCTCGGGAGCTACCTCAGATCCCTGGGTACGAAGGCTTTGAAGCGATCGCGTTCCGAGGTCGCGACGTCTACCTCCTGGTCGAGTCTGAGGTGGGAGGGACCACCGCAGGACATCTGATGCGGGGTCGCGTTGAATCGGACGAAGCAGGTCTTGCGATCCACATCGATCGCTATCCTTGGATCAAGCTCGAACCGCAGAGCTCTATCGGCAATCTGGCCTACGAGGCGATGGTGGTAAGCGGGGACGGGGTCTTCGTATTCTATGAAGAAAATGGGCAGAACAACCCGGACCCGCGGGCGCTCGTATTTGACCACCAGCTACGTCTGCGAAAGCCCGTCACCATGGAGCGCCTTGAATATCGATTGACCGACGCAACCTCGATCGACAGCGGCAAACGATTTTGGACCACCAACTTCTACTGGGAAGGAGCGCATTGGAAGCCGGGCCCTTGCAGACTCCAAATGCGGCACGGGACTGGCGCGAGCCATCGAGCACGTGAGACCGTGGAACGCTTGGTAGAGTTGCAGGTCGACGCCTCTTCGATAGCTCCCTCGGGACGCGCTCCCATACTGCTGCAGCTCGAGAAGCACTCGCGCAATTGGGAAGGCATCGCGCGCCTCGGAGCCGGATTTCTGCTCGTGACCGATGAGCACCCTACCTCGCTCCTGGGCTACGTAGAACCGTCAACCGAGACGCAAACCTCGCAGAACTAACGCACGACGAGGACGGGCATCGAAGTCGTCCGAAGGAGGCGCTCCACAGTGCTGCCGAGGATTCTTCCGCCGAGGGTCCCATGGTTTTGATTCGCGCTGCGTCCTTCGGAGCCTAACACCAGCACAGTCGCCTCTTCTTCCTCAGCCGCATCCAAAAGCTCTTGGTCCACACGCTTGCGCGCGGCGCGAACGTGAATACGGGTCTGGACGCCACCTATCTCTTTTTGAAGCGAGGCGAGCTCCTGGTTCGCCAAAAGATGGCTCGAGTCCTGCAGAGCTTTTTGCCACCCCTGCGGGTCTTCTGCGTCCGACTCGTCCCCGGCCGCCACCGTCACATGCGTCAGCACCAAAGAGCCCTGCACCCGCTCCGCAAGCGACCGGGCGACAGCAACAGCGTCGAGTGACGCTTCAGAGAAATCAACCGCGACGAGAAAACGAAAATGAGGCGGCAACTCTTTAGCTGGAGGCACCACTTTAGTTGGAGGCACCACCCACACCGGGGACGAGACGTGCCGCACGAGCCGGTCTGCTGTCGTTCCTAAGATCCGGCTCCGAACCGCCGCGATCCTCTCGTCGAGCGGCGGGGCCTCGTGGGTTCCGACCATCACCATATCGAACTCGTGAAGGGTGGCGTGCTCCAGGATGGCTTGCCAGGGTCGACCCTCAAGGAGTGCTGAGGTCGCATTCATTTCGGCTTGCTCGCAATCCTTGCGCGCCGACTCTAAGCGCTCTGCCGCGCGATCCAGTCGCGCCCTGAGTCGCGCTTGAAGCTGCTCAACATGAGGTTTCACTCTGGAGTCCGCGCCCTCCCAAACAGGCTCGTACCCCGTCATGTCGGTGACGTGGACCAATTCGAGGTCCGCGTTGAGGGGCTTTGCCAAGGTCTTGGCGAAAGCGATCGGGGCAGTGGAGGCTTCGGTAAGCTCTGTGGCCACCAAAATGCGCTCTTTACGGCGTACGTCGTGCATGTGTCTGCCTCCTTCGAGGTTCCGCTTAGCGAAGCAGCAGATGTGCCAAGCCTGGATTGTTGGTGTTTGAGGCCCGGTACTCGAAAGAGCGATGCGCCGGCCGTTCGGTCGGCTGCCTGGTCGATTGGCGAGCGGGCTTAGGTGTCCTCAAAAATATCGAGGACCCGCCCGACATGGCCTTGCGATCCGTCACCGCTCTGCCCGGCCGATGCTCCGAGAGCTGGGCGAATGATCTCTAGGGGGGTATCATCGGTAACGGAACTTCCTGCTCCGCCCACAAACACGCCGATGCTCGGACCTCCACTGCCGCCGCCGCCGCCGCCGCCGGAGCCTCCCATGCCTCCGGAGCCTCCTTGAGCCGATGCGTCCAGCTCTGAAAAGCCGTTCATGCCATCACTGCAATTCGCGAGGGCCATGTCTTCGGAACCCGGGTCGCCACCACGGCCCCCAGCCCCGCCAGAGCCACCGAGACTGCCGTCACCACCGGTGCCGCCTTCGGAGGTGACGATGGTCACGCCCGATAGAGTGACCTCGGAAGACCAAATCCAGAGTCCGACCGATGCGCCCCCGCTTTGTCCTCCCTCGCCTCCGGGGCCGCCACAGCCGCCGCTGCCGCCGCCTCCGCCCTCGGGGGGCCGGAACGTGCATCCGCCGCAGGTAAGACTCAGCGAAGATCCGCCCCCGCCTCCGCCGCCTCCGCCGCCTCCCTCGCTTCCGGTGCCGCCCACGCTCGCCACGTAGCCCGCCTCTGAAAACGTACCAAAAAACGGGGCGATCTCTCCTACCGCTCCGTTCACTCCGGGAGCGCCGTGACCGCCGGCGTGCGGCGAAAATCCGATAACTGTCGAGTTGGATCCTGCGGATCCGCCGTTCGAGATACAGCTCCCCGATTCGCTCCCGCCGTCGCCCGGCGCCGGATCGTTCCCCGCGACGCTACCCGTGGGCCATCCTTCAGTGCCGCCAAGGCCTCCCTGGCCACAAACGTCGCAGCTAGTTCCGCCGAACGCAGGATCAAAGGAGACCGACGATTCGTCCTCAAGTGTCGAAAGGCAACTATCCGTATTGGCCACCGAGTTGAGTACCGCGTCGTCGCCGTCTTCACCGTCTACGCCATTTTGTCCTGCGGGGGGCTGCTCGCCATTCGCGCCGTCACCACCCCGGCCGCTCTCGAGTCGAACGTTCTGCAAGAGAACTCCCCGCGAGTCCACAACTCGGGCCGCCACGCTGCTGCCCCCGGGAACCGCCGAGTCGACAGCGACAAAGCGAATGCGATCGATGACCGTTGGCGAATCGATCGACTGCGCCAGCAGGAGCGGGCCCTCTCCCTGCAAGACGGTGTAAGTAGAGGGACTGCGTCGCCAACCCTCGCTCGGCAGGTAGCCACCGTATACGCCAACACCATCCCGCAGCTCCAGAACCTCGCCCGAGTGCTCCCCCGCCGGAACCCAAACCTGGCTTCGTCCCCTCAAACTGGCCGCTTCCACGGCTTCCGAGAGGGTGCTAGCGGAGATCGCACCGGTTATGGGTACAGGCGTTTCAGAGACCAACACCGCGTGAACTAGCGATCCGTCGAAGCCATCGCAGTCGCTGTCTTCTTGGTCCGAATCGGGCAGGTCGATGCCCGGCAGTGCGAAGCACTCTTCGTCTGGGCCCGCATCGCCACTCGAACCATCGGAGTCACTCGAACCATCGAAAGACCCATCCACATCACCGGCGTCCTGCGCTTGAGAAGAGCTAGACGACGTGCTGTCGCAGCCAAAGAGACCGGCGATGAGGAGCCACGCTGCATAAACAGGCAGTTTTGATGGGAAGCCCATACAGCTTGGTCCACCCCTAGGGTGGTTTGAACGCGATTTGGAGCGTTCGCTGCTTCGCACTTTATGCTGGGTGAGATGGATCCAGTAGGCCACGTCCTGTTTTAAGGCACATTGGTCGCTCGGCAACCGATCTCAGGATCTACCGGAGAGAGTAGACCCCCGCGCGCACCCCACTTTGCTGGATCTCGATGGGCAGGACTCGTTGGACCACGCTCCGGCGGGGGCACGATTCGCGGGCTCGTTTTTACCTCACGGACCAAGATTTTAATATCGTAGTCTGGCAAGGTTCAGGAGCTAGACGGATCGCTGAGCTTATGGAACTCGAAAACAGGGCTGGAGTCCTCATACTGCTCGTGATGGCGGTCGGATGCTCCGCAGCACAAACCGCTCCACTTGTGCCGCGCAGACCTACGCTACCCGAGGTATCACAGCGGAGACTCAACCGAGTGCACGCAGACGCACCCGAACTCGCTGACGCCATCCTAGACGTGCGACGGGCTGCAGAAGATGCCGCCGACGCGGAAAACGTCCCCCTGGCCGAGCGGCTAAGGCGCCTTTCGGAATTGACCCTCATGGCTGCCGCTGAATGGTTGGCACGTCTGGAGAATGCAGAACTGAGAGCCACCGAGTTCGCCTCGAGGGAACACTCTCATCCCGAACTCGGAATCCGTGAAACCGAAATCGAAGCCGCCGCAGAAACCCGGCCGAGCGCGATCCGGAGACCTCAAACCTCCACCGCGAACGTCGACCCCTCTGGGATGAGTCTTGCGGTGGACGCCGATCCGTCGAGTGCTGAAGGGCGTGAGGATGCCCGCAAAGACGCGCTGTCAGAGCTCCTCGCAGAGCTGGCCACCAAACTCTCTGAAATCGAACCGGATGACGAGAACCGAGCGCAGCTGGAAGGGATCCAGACCCGCCTCATCGATGCCGATCGAGCTCGAGCTTCCGGCGATAGAGATCTCGCAGATCAGCTCGCTCAGGAGGCAAAGCAGCTACTCGAGGCGCTGGTCGGCGACGGGCGCCAAGCCGTTCAGACGGATGGTACGCCCTCGGAGTCCCTGGTTGCGGAAGCACAGCGGAGACTGCCGGGCCAGGCCAACATCGTCGGCTCGACGGTCGTCGTCCGGCTCGAGGCTGCCGTGCAGTGGAATCAGAACCGCTGGAAAACGCGAGCAACCCAAGCGGTGGAGTCGCTCGGCACGGTAGTCCGGGCGCATCCCAGGGCCCGACTCAGTTTGATCACTTCCGGATCGCCGACCAGCGAGGCCTTTGGAACCGAAAAGGCCTCGCTTCAACGTTACCTAGCTCGGCGTCTCGGTATCGAATCCTCGAGAATTCGCTGGATGCCGTCATCCCTATCGATACCGCGAGGTACGTATCTGTTGATCCATGAGGAAGCCGAACCGCAGCCTTGACCTTTGACGCTGAAATTCTGACCGCTTTGGTCTGCATCGTAGTCCTTTGGCTTTTGGTGGAGGTGGTGAGACATCGGCGCGCGCTCGCGCAGGTTCCGGTGCGGGTACACGTCAACGGGACCCGAGGTAAAAGTAGCGTAGCGCGTCTCATCGCCGCTGGACTGAGAGCGGGAAAGCAGCGAGTTCTCGCGAAAACCACGGGAACTTTGGCGCGGGTCATCCTGCCCAATGAACGCGAGTTGAGCATCTTCCGGCCACTCGGCGCAAATGTGCGGGAGCAAATTCGCATCGTGCGATTCTCGGCAGAGCAAAAAGTCGATGTCCTCGTGGTGGAATGCATGGCGCTCCAGCCCATGCTGCAGTGGCTCAGCGAGCAGATGTTTGTGCGCGCAACCCACGGAGTGATCACCAATGCCCGACCCGACCACTTGGACGTGATGGGGCCAGGCGGTCTTGACGTTGCCAAAGCACTCGCAGGCATGATGCCTCGGGGGGCAAAATGCTTTACGGCCGAGCAGGAGCACCTTGCGGTGTTTGAACATGCAGCAAAAGACCGCGGAACCAAACTAGAGGCAGTCGGTGAAGAGGAAGTACACCTGCTTACGGCTGAGATGATGGCCGGTTTCTCTCATTACGAGCACCGAGACAATGTCGCGTTGGCGCTCAGAGTTTGCGAGGACCTGGGAGTGGATCGACAGCTAGCGCTCGAGGGAATGCAGTCGATGCGACCCGATCCAGGCGCGCTTACCTTTCATCCGGTCGACTTCTTCGGACGAGAGATCCTCTTTGTCAACGCGTTTGCGGCCAATGATCCGGTGTCGAGTAAGCAAATCTGGGAACTTTGCTTGAAGCGATACCCCACACATCGGCGGGTCTGTCTATTTAACTGCCGTGCCGATCGGATCGATCGTTCAAGGCAACTCGGCGAGGCACTGCAAGAGTGGACCTGCCCCGATCGCGTCGTGGCCGTAGGGAGCGGTACGGTGTTCCTGGCGCGTTCGATCCCCGCGTCTTTTGATATGAACCGCTTCACCGCAGTCGAAAGCGGGGACCCCCGAGACGTCTTTGAACAGCTCATCGAAGAATGCGGCGAGCGCACTTTGATCGTTGGGCTTGGAAACATCGGGGGCCTCGGTCTGAGCCTAGTCCGGCTCTTTCGAAACCGCGCTGCGCCAGCGACGCAGCACATGAACACGGAACGAAACGTCAGAGGCGAGAACCTGCAGAAAAAAGAGCAAGGTTCGACTGTCTCAACACAGAAGCCAGGGCAAAGCTGAGGGGAGTGCTAGGTGATCGGTCCAGACCTCATCATCATTTCGATCGCGATCGGGATCGTCGTCAGTTTCCTATTTTCGGAGGTGTATGGCGTAGCCGCCGGAGGGGTTGTCGTTCCTGGCTACGTCGCACTCTATCTCGATCGCCCCTACCCTCTGGTCGTTACAATTGTCATTTCGATCGCAAGTTTTTTGATCACCAAAGTCGCGTCTCAGTTTCTCATCGTGTACGGACGTCGAAAAACCGCACTTCATATCCTCATCGCGTTCGCCCTGGGAGCTTGGTGTTCCAGGTTGGAGTTTCTGCCGACGATCTTCGCGCTCGACCCTCAGGAAACCCCGGTCATCGGCTACATCATTCCCGGACTCATCGCGATTTGGTTTGATCGGCAGGGCGTGGTGCTCACTACGGCATCGCTCACCATCGCCTCCGTGGTAGTGCGTCTGATTCTACTACTGCTAGTGGGTCCGATCTCAAGCCACGCCGCGGGAACCTGATGCAGTCTCTCTACTGGCGCAGCAATCGCATCTCCACGCCACAAATGGTCGCCGTCGCCCTGTGTGCGGCCCTCGGGCTTTTCGTCGTCGAACTGAATCCAACCGAAAGACGGGACGAGTCCTACGAGATCAAGAGCGCTGCAGCGCACCTGGCTGACGACGCATTTCGCGCCGTGAACCTCGAGCGTATTCGCCGGCAAATTGACCTAGAGCCAGAGCTAGACCCCTCGGGCAGTGGACTCATCGGCCCGGCGCACACCCCCATCGTGTCGAACGAAGGGCACCTCACGGCAAAACAAACGAGTGCGAACCCCAATTTTTCGGCAGCGTTCATCGATATGCTGATCAAAGCGGGAGTTCGGCGCGGTGACCTGGTTGCGGCAAATATGACCGGATCGTTCCCGGCCATGAACATCGCGATGTGTGCCGCGTTTGAGGTACTGGATGTTACGCCGGTGATCGTCAGCAGCGTAGCCGCATCTGAATATGGCGCGACCCATCCAGAGCTGACTTGGCTCGACATGGAGCGATCGCTCTTCGAGCGAGAACTGTTTTCCTTTAGGAGCCGAGCAGTCACGTTGGGCGGAGTTCTCGATATGGCCCGCGACCATTCCGAAGAAGGAGTCGACCTGCTCCGCGCCGCGATCGACCGAAGTGGGCTCGCGCCGATGTATCCCGCTTCCTTTGAAGAGGCGGTACGCATGCGTCTTGATCTATTCGATCAAGTGCGTGGCGATAGGGACTACGCCGCCTACATCAACATCGGTGGAGGAACCGCGTCTGTGGGCACCGCGTCCGACAAGCGACACTTTAGTGCTGGAGTCAACACCCGAGTGCCCATCGAACTCGAACGAAGTTCGGTGATGCGTCACTACCTAGAGCGAAACATACCGGTAATTCATATCAGCCACATCGCTGAGATCGCTCGCTACTATGGACTGCCGGAAACACCGGTCGAGACACCAAGCCCCGGAAGCGGAGGCGTGTTTACCCAGACGGTGCTGCCGGCTTGGACGATTGTCACCGTGCTGGGGCTGATCTTCCTTTCGATGTACCTCGCGACGCGTTTCGATCTCAGAACCACGTTCGGCCGCAGCGAAGAACGATCGGGCCCACCCGAGCCGATGATCTGAACGTGATCCTCGCGTGAATTTAGGGACCACGTAACCTCAGGAACCACGTAACCTCAGGAACCACGTAACCTCAGGAACCACGTGACCTCAGGAACCACGTGACCTCAGGAACCACCCCAACCTTGCGACTTTCGTTTCTTGCCCTTGAAGCGCTTCGATTCAGACGAAGAACGCGATCGCTTCGGACCAGGGTACGCTCCAATGCGGTCGCGGCCGGATGCGCGAGAACCGGATGCGCGAGAACCAGAGCCGGATGAACCAGAGCCGGATGAATCACCGCGTTGCCGAGCACGTGAGATAGGCACCATTCTTCCCCGGACCTGCACCTCAACTCCGCCACGGAGCAAGGCCTCTCCCTCCTCACGGCGTACGTTGACGAAACTCATTTGATCTAGAATCGTGACCTTGCCGATATAGACGCTTTCGATGCCCGCGTCTCCCGCCAATGCTCCTACCAGGTCCGCAGGCCTCACCCCCCGGGTCCTACCGATAGGCAGAAACAACTCAACCGGAGCTTCGTCCACTGCTCGCCGACGCGCTTGCTGGGAATCACCACGCAGGCTTCCTTTCACTCCCGCGGTTCTCGATCCTCCGTCAGCTCTCGGACGACGCTCTGCACTCTTTTTCGTCTTCAGCTCGCGGAACCATTTGGGCGGGGCATCGTCTATCGCCGTATCCAGGCGGACGTCTTTGACTTCAGCCAGCTGATACAGTGCGGCAAGCGCCAGCTGTCGCACCTCCAACTCGGGCAGAAGCTCCTCGAGCAGGGGCGTAGCCGAGCCTACCAAGTCAGACGCCACACTGGACTTGAGACCTTCGATAAGTCGCCGGCGTTCTGCTCGAACGATCTCGGCATCGCTGGGAGGATTCATTTTGGTGATATCCGCCCGAAGTGCGCGCTCAAAATTCCGGATCCTCGAAGCTTCTCGAGGCGCTACCAAACTTATCGCAACCCCGCTTCTGCCAGCACGCCCAGTCCTGCCGATACGATGGACGTAACTCTCTGCATCGTTGGGCAAATCGTAGTTGATGACATGGCTTACATGCTCCACGTCGATTCCGCGTGCTGCAACGTCGGTCGCCACCACAACCTTGAGCCTACCGGCTCGAAAACGGTTCAGGACCCGCTCTCGGGCTGCCTGATTGAGATCGCCATGGAGCGCATCTACCGAGAGTCCGGCAGACGCCAACCGGTCGGCCGCCTCGGCACATCCTGCGCGCGTCCGGGTAAATACGACCGCAGCAGTGATCGGCTCGGAAGCCAGCACCCTTCGCAGCGCATCTACTTTGTGTTTCTCCGGTACCAGAAGCGCACGCTGCTCGATGTGGTCCACTGTGAGCGCCGCCCGCTCCACCTGTATTTCGACTGCAGCGGGCAGTCGGCGCTCGACAACCCGGCGGATGGCCTCAGGCATGGTCGCGGAGAACATTGCCACCTGCCGGTCCTGAGGCGCTCCTGCGATCACCCGCTCGACATCTTCGAAGAATCCCATGCGAAGCATCTCGTCCGCTTCGTCGAGCACGAGCATCTCTAAGGTAGAAATATCCAAAGTGCCTCGATCTAGGTGATCGACTACCCGTCCTGGCGTTCCCACCACCACGGCTACCCCGGAACGCAGCGCATCGAGCTGAGGACCGTAAGGCGCACCCCCATAAATCGGTACGACTCGTACGGGCAAGGTTCCCGCAAGATCTCGAAGCGCCTGGGTTACCTGGAGCGCCAGCTCGCGAGTGGGCGTCAAAACCATCGACCGAACCTGAGGCCCGCCGGCTTTCATTCGCTCAAGCAGCGGAATACCAAACGCCGCTGTTTTACCGGAACCGGTCCGAGCCCGCCCGATCATGTCCTGACCCGCGAGCAATGGAGGGATGGCCCGCGCCTGAATTGCGGTTGGCGCTTCGAATCCTACGACTGAAAGACGCTCCAGAATTCGGGGGTCGAGGTTAAATGAATCGAAGGATGCGGGCTGCTCAGTCACGGGCAGCGCGTTAAGCGTAGACATATTTATATGCTCAAAGAGTGCGCCGGAAGCAGTGAAAAACCGCGGCGCGTGATTGCGTGGAGGCGGAACATACGCGATTCGCGCTTCTCGCGCTAGGCGAAGGATTCTAGCGGGCGCCCCCGGGAGGATTCGAACCTCCGACCTTCGGATTAGAAGTCCGCGGCTCTATCCAACTGAGCTACAGGGGCCGATCGAACGCCATCTTGCCGCAAGTAGCGCTGGGCGCAAGAGCGCTTTGCGCGAAGCAGAAGTGTAATTGAACACGAAAAATCAGGGCTCCCTCCCCTCTAATTTCCAACTGCTCAAGTCCTGAGCTATGACGAGAAGTCTTTTTCCTATCAAAATCCATGCACCTCATCGACAAGACCAACTCTGACAGGAAGGCCCAAACTGTTTGGCCTTCTCTTTATTTGAGGACTCGTTGTGTTGACTGAATCTCAACCGCATATCCAGAGTGAGACGCCGAAAGATCTGATTCAGTTCTGCTGCAGCCGGCGAACAGTTGCACTCGTTGTGACAGAGGAGACCAAAGGGGTTTGTGAGGCAAGGTTTCGGCGGACAGCGAACGGCGAGGTCGTACTAACCGTAGCGAAATCGGAAAAGAGCATGCCGCTTGAGGGTGCCAAACGCTGCACGGTCTCTTTTCAGCACGAGGGTCGGGTACGCCTTTTTGCCACCGAAGTGCTCAATTTCCTCAAGGCTCCAAACAGCCCCTCGGGTGCAGACGCTCAATTGACCCTGAAAACGCCTGAATCGGTAAGGGTGCGGGACTCGCGTCTGGGGGTGCGCGTCCCCGTAAACCCGGCGGTCGGACTGCGCGTGCGTGTGCTGCGCGAGAACAATGAGTTCGAAGAAGTGGGGCCTCGCAACATCAGCGTCAGCGGATTGCTTGTCGACAGTCTAGGATCGCAGATTCAGTCCGAAGACCAGGTCAAAATAGAGCTGGAACACGCGGGCGAACGCATTCGCATCGACTGCGTGGTTCGCAGAGTGCATCCGGACGAGTCCATCGCCCTTGTATTCGTACCGGTAACGAAGGGATCGGCGGCCCCAGATGCGATTCGACAGATCGTAGAAAAGCTCGAAAAAGATTGGATGCGGCGCACGCGGAGCTTGAGCGCACACATGGCCTAAGCTTTGGATTCAACTTAAGTTCTGAAGAACGAAATAACCCTGAAGTGTTTCTTTCATCACCCGGAACGCAGCGGCCCGATGACTAATTTGGTTCTTTTCAGCGGCAGGAAGCGCCGCCATGGAACGTTCTTTTCCGTCTGGCTGAAAGATTGGGTCGTAGCCAAAGCCGCCGGAGCCTCCAGGCTCGAGCAAGATACGCCCTTCACAAACGCCTTCCGCGTAGGCGACGGGATCTTCCGCGGATCTGCCAGGGTCGACGAAACAGAGCACACATCGGAAACGGGCCTTTCGATCCTGTCTACTCCCGAGCATACCGAGGAGTTTCGCGTTGTTCTCGGCATCACTGGCATGCTCCCCCGCAAATCTTGCGGAGCGGACTGACGGAGCGCCCCCCAGCGCATCTACCTCAAGACCGCTGTCGTCTGAGATCGTAGGGAGTCCGGCGCGTCGCGCGTACCCAAGAGCCTTAGCCAGGGCGTTGGCCTTTAGCGTATCCCCGTCCTCTGGAATCGAATCTGAAATTCCAAGGTCAGAAAGAGAGCAAACGCTCAGCGTGACTTGGTCAAACATACGCCTGAATTCCAGCACCTTGCCCTTATTGTGGGTCGCAAGCAGAATCTTCGCGCTCATGCGAGCAACCTCTCGAGTTCGATCCGAGCCGCGGCAAGTGCAGCGCACTGTTTTTGCACAAGCTGGGCAATCACCTGGGAACCCGCTTCAAGCAGCGCGTCAAACTGTAGACGCGGAACAGGTGGACCTTCCGTAGCCCCTTGAACCTCGACCACCTCACCCTCAGCGGTAGCTACTAGGTTTAGGTCGACTTGAGCGTTCCTATCCTCTTCATAGCAAAGATCCACCATAGGCTGCCCTTCCACCAAACCGACACTCACTGCAGCGATCGGACCGCGAAGAACGCCGCGAGGTACCAGACCACGTCGACGCAAATCATCAAGCGCCAACGCCAATGCCACAAAACCACCGGTTATCGATGCGGTCCTGGTGCCTCCATCCGCATCCAGCACATCACAATCCACATGCAAGGTGCGATCGCCCAGGAGCTCAAGACGCAGCGCAGCTCTGAGGCAGCGACCGATGAGCCGCTGAATCTCCTGTGCCCGCCCGTCGATGCGCCCGTTCCTTGAATCTCGCATACGCCGCTTCGACCCGGACCGCGGATGCATCGCATACTCAGCCGTCAACCAACCGGCTCCTTCGTCCACCACCCAGTCCGGACGCCCTGCAGAGACGCTGACCGAGACGAGCACGGTTGTACCACCCGAGCGATAAAGCACGGAACCTTCCGGATTTCTCTGAATGCCCAGCTCGATCTCAACTGGACGCAACTGGAGCGAACCTCGACCGTCCTTCCTCGTCGGCATCATCTTCTCCTCATCGAAAGTAGCCTCATGGCACATAGTCAATACACAAGCCCGGCTCCACCGGCCTTACCATCCTCTTAGAGTCCACCTGTCCTAGGAGATAGGCCGTCGCTCTTCCTCCGCATGCGAGGGCAGCCAGATGCGAAATGTAGTTCCCTCACCCGGCTGAGATTCACAGATGATGCTCCCGCCATGAGCCGCAACGACCTGCTGGGTCAGGGGCAAACCAAGCCCAGTGCCTCTTTCTTTGGTAGTGTAAAGAAGATCGAAGATATGCTCGCGCTCCTCCGGCGGTATGCCGTCGCCGTCGTCGCGTACCGAAATGAAGACACCACCGTGGTCCCCTGCGACAGAGAGACCGACGCAACCGCCCCCGGGTACCGCCTCCCTTGCATTGCGCAGAAGATTCACCAATGCCTGCCGCATCTGGTTTTCGTCGATCGCCACCAGCGGTAGCTGCGTGCCTATCGATACATCGAAGACAACTCCAGCAGCCTCAATCTCACGACGTAGAAACTCGCATACCGAACGTGTCCATAAGGCCATGTCCTCCGGTTCCAGACGCGGAGCGGGAACCCGAGCGAGTCTCAAATACTGCTCGGTAATCGCAGTCAAACGATCGATTTCGTTCTGCACTTCGCTCAAAAGCGATCGAGCCTCAGGGTCATCGCGCACCTCGTCTGCCAAAAGCTCAACATTGAGACCGATACTGGACAGAGGGTTTCTTACTTCGTGCGTGACATGGGCAGCCATGCGACCGATGGCTGCGAGCCGTTCAGTGTGGATCAAACGATCTTTGGTGCGAAGCTCTTCTGTCACGTCTTCAACGACCAGCAGCAGTGAGCGGCCGTCATCGCCGAAGGGAGTCACGAGTAGGTCTACGCGACGGTCTTCCGGAGCAAGCACCACGCCTCGCAAAACCGCTCTTCGTGCTCTCGCGTGACTCCGTCGCACTTCTGGCACCAGATCCCGCAGGCGTTCGGTGAGACCGACATCCTCTATGGTCTTACCGACATCGTCCTGAACAAGACCCAGCAGGCGCTCCGCGGCGCGATTGGCTGTACGTATCCGCTCCTGCCCATCGATCACGACAACCGCGGCCCTCAATCCGGCTAGAATTTGCTCCTGCATTCGATGCAAAAGCGCCTGTGCTTCATAGGCCTCCTGAAGCTTCGCCTCGCGTGCAGATAGTGCTGCTACCATCACCTCAAACTCTCGAGTCAACTGGCCGAACTCGTCGTTGGAACGCGGCACCAAAGGTTCTACCGAGAGCTCACCTGCGGTCACACGGACCACACGATCGAGAAGTCGAGGCAGTGGTTTAAGCAGCCGGCCCGACCACCAGATGATCACGAGACCCATCATGAGAGAGATCACGCTGAGCACACCGACAAGAAGTCGAGCTCGGCGCTCTTGGAGTTCGGCCTTAGACGTAGTCAAGTGGATCTGCTCCCGTAACGTTCTCGAAGCCGCTCGAATCGCGAGTTGCGCTTCCTTTTCACGTTCTAAGAGCGCCTGACGTTTTGCGCTGAGAACCGCTTTTGGTATCGACTTCCCGACCAAATCAGCCGCCGAGTACACCGTGCGACTGTCGGTAAAGTGTCGCTCCGCTTCACGCAGACGAGCACGGATTTCTTTCAAGGCGTCAAGCTCTACCGGCGGAGGTTCGAACCGAATTGCAGAGTCCAGGCGTTCAATCGCGCCGCGAACTACGGAAATATGCATCCATCGAGCGCTTTGGAGCCAGTCGGAGTAGGTGCCGTCAGGGTCGCGAGACAGTTCCAGTTCGCCGATAAATACAGACTGGTGCGCCTGAAGTTGGAATATGCCTAGCGCGAGCGGAACGTAATCATTTTGTATGCGTTGGAGCGTACTCGCGTTGCGCTGATGCTGCACCACACTGATCAGGGCTACCCCGGTGAACATCGTCAACACCAGGGCGTAGCCCAGGAAGATACGGGTCGCGATCGAAAGCCGAGAGGGCCTCAGGCGCATCGTTCGATTCGATAGTGGAATGTGGGCCACATGGGCGCATCATAGCCCAAGCGTCTCGATGCATCGAAGATGGCCCTGCGAAAGAAGGACCATCGACGCATGGTTCAGGGATCAAGGGCAGTCCGTACTACCAGCGAATTCCAGCGCGCAACCAGGTTCGTCGCTGCCCTACCCTGACCAGGACGCGGAGTCTAGAGTCCGGACCGGACGGAGTCGCTTCTTTAGCCAGAGTCGCACGAGCTCCCATAGGTAAACCGTCCTGCATTAGCGCGAGTACGGAATGAACGAGGCTCGTCGACTGTAGCCAGGACGAGCTGCCGATCGACGCGAGGGAGCGCGATGGCGTGTCGCTGCAGCGCGCCTCACTTGGTCTGAGCGCGTCCCGAAGTGCAGGTGCGATGGCGTGTGCTGAATGGCGTGCGCCTTGACTGTAAAAGACAGGTGCACGTTCGGTGCAAAATTGACGTGTCATCGGATGTGCGATGAGCGCTACCGGAGGAAAGGCTTCGGCAAAATAGAGTTGTTGAAGCGACCGGGCCGAAAAGGACCTTGTGCGTACATCAACCCTGTCCGTAAGACTCTTGGGTCCGCGACGCACACGCGAGACGTCGCGCAACATCTTCATTTCGCCGAACATCCGAAAATCGAAAGTGAGCGGTGCCATCAACAGGGCCACCGCGCTTCCTTTCGCACCCTGCGCAGAAGCAGGAAAGCGATAATGCTCGACCGCCAAAAACGTTCCTATCAGAGAGAAAAGAAACACGGCGCTCGCGCTGTAGGGACGACATGCGTCGTGGGAATGGAAACGGGGGAGCGGATTTTTCTTACTCAACTGTAAGATTCTAGCTCAACCTCTCTGCAACTTGCATCTAGTTAGGAAAATTCGATAGGCGGATGTGCTCCTGTAGCTCCAACGTGGGCACGTTAGGCATCTCGAGCGAATTCAACCCACGTCTACGATGACGACCGCAGGTATCGCGGGCAGACATTCATTTCCACGCAGAGGCGCCGAACGATATATTCATCAAAAGCGCAAATATGCGAGCACCCACCCATCGTCAAACAGCGACTAGGCACTTGGGGTGCACTAGTCACTTGGGGTGCACTAGGCACTTGGAGTACAGAGCCCCGTGCCCACAGGCGACTGACTGTAGGCAACACACTGACCTTCGCCGGCGGGACAGGAGTGAGACTGCCCCTGTTCTGCGTCGAGATCGCAGATGCGAACGCAAACGAACTCATCGACCCCGACACATGAAAGACCGGATCGGCAGTCGTTTTGGTGAACGCAGCCTTCGCCGACATCCGCATTGCCCGCCGACAAACACTCTGAATCCCCATCACCACTGACGATGAAGCAGCCTTCTCCTGCATCGCAGACTTCGCTCGGCGCAAGTACATCACAGGCACGGCTAGGAGCACATCGACCCCAGGAGGTGTCGAATCCGTCCGCGAGAGCCGCGTTTCTCAAACAAAACTGGTCGCCAGTGCAAGAGGACTTCCCCTCAAACGATGGACAACACAAGGGAGCGCAAACCCCCAAGCCTTGGATCAAAAAGCATCCCAACGTGGGAGCGCAGTCCGCCGTGCTGGTGCAGTCCATGCCTGCCTCGAGACGCTCTTCCGCAGATTCGATGCAACTACCCCCACGTTCGTCCAAAACGCAGGAGAGCCCGTCTGTACACCCGGACATCTCGGTGGAAGGATCACAGTCGGCACTGGTGCAGGCGGGCGATCGCGCATCCGGACCATCGGTCGCTGAGTCTGCGTCGGACGCTCCGCCGGAGCCGGGAAGTATCGACGCATCCAGCACAATTGCACCCGCATCGATGGTCCGGTCTTTGGAGGCAGAATCGGAGTCGTTGCTCGCGTTCCCCGCGCACGAAACGATGACGACCGAGGGCAAGAGAAGACGCGTCAAGACGCGGATTTGATGGTGAGGATACAAATAGTGGACGGTACCACACTCGAGCGTGGTCCACACACGCACTGCATTACAGATGCGGTAGCTCGGTTTGGCGTAACCAACGTCTCAGCTGGTCATACACCGCTCGGCTCTTGGCGGCCAAGATCGTACAGGCTTCTAGTTTGCGTGGAGGCGCTAGTTTGCGTGGAGGTGCTAGTTTGCGTGGAGGTGCTTGGCGAGATCGGTGCTGTCGTGTTCACCATCAGACCCTTCCCGAGAACGGAGGGAGGATCGATGCTTTGTGGTTTCCCGCTCTAAAGCGGCAGCAACAAACCGGGTGAATAAGGGATGCGCTCGATGGGGCTTGCTCTTGAACTCGGGATGAAACTGACAGCCTACGAAATAAGGATGATCCGGAAGCTCGACCATCTCTACCAAGCTTCGATCGGGACTCAAGCCGCTGAGCACCAGCCCTGATTCCTCAAGTTGATCGCGATATTCGTTGTTGACTTCGTAACGATGACGGTGCCGCTCCGAGACCTCACTGCGTCGATACACCTCATGCGCCAAGGTCTCGGGCGAAAGGGAGCAAGGATAGGCACCGAGTCGCATCGTCGCCCCTTTTGTCTGAACCTTCAGCTGCTCCGACATCAGGTCGATGACCTTGTGCTTTGCGCCCGGGTCGAATTCAACGCTGTTGGCGTCTTCCATTCCGCAAACGTGTCGAGCAAACTCGACCACGGCCATTTGCATACCCAAGCAGATACCCAGAAAAGGAACCCCTTGTTCGCGAGCGTAGCGGATTGCAGCGATCTTTCCCTCGGAACCTCGATCTCCAAACCCTCCCGGAACCAGAATTGCGGCATGAGGTTTCAGCAGCTCTTCGCACCCCTGCTGCTCAAGCGCTTCGCTGTCCACGTAGGTGAGGTCCACCCCGACCCCATTGGCGAGCCCCCCATGAACCAGCGCCTCATGCAGGGACTTGTAGCTGTCCCGAAGATGTACGTACTTACCCACCAGCGCGATCGAAACCGAGCCGTTCGGGGGTGACCGCATGGTCTCGACCGTGCGATGCCATGACGCGAGGTCTGGATCGCGGGACCAGATGTTAAGATGGTCGATAACGGTACGGTCCAGTCCCTCGGCGTGAAGAGCGATGGGCAGTTCATAGATGCACGAAACGTCCGCAGCGGCGATCACGCCGGAGACCGGCACGTTGCAGAAATTCCCAATCTTCTGCTTCAGGTGGGTGGGAAGCGGTCTATCGACGCGGCAAATCAGGATCTCCGGAAACAGGCCCAGTCCCTGGAGCTGCTTGACGGAGTGCTGGGTAGGTTTTGTTTTCAACTCGCCAGCAGCCGCAATGTACGGCACCAGCGTCACGTGAATGGCGACGCTGTTGCGTGCGCCGAGGTCGAGTCGAAGCTGACGGACCGCTTCAAGAAAAGGAAGCGATTCGATATCACCCACCGTGCCGCCGATTTCGACAATGGCGATGTCAACCCTCGCAGTTGCATCGAGAATTCGTGCCTTAATCTCGTCGGTGATGTGCGGAATCACCTGGATCGTGGCTCCGAGATATTCTCCGCGTCGCTCTTTATTGATGACCGAATCGTAAATGCGGCCCGTGGTAAAGTTGCTGGCCCGCGTCATGGTGGCCGAAGTGAACCGTTCGTAATGCCCGAGGTCGAGATCGGTCTCCGCCCCGTCTTCCGTTACAAACACCTCACCATGCTGAAAGGGGGACATGGTTCCCGGATCGACATTGATGTACGGGTCCAGTTTGAGATTCGTGACGCGCAGTCCGCGTGCCTCCATCAGCGCACCGATCGAAGCCGCCGTAAGGCCTTTGCCGATCGAACTGACGACCCCGCCGGTGATGAAAATAAACTTTGTGCGACGACCCATCATTCGGCTCGAAGGTAGGAGGCACCTCATGCTGTGTCAACGAACCCACCGTCACCGAACGGCAAGGGCGGCTCACGGGGCAGGAGGGCAGTGCCGGACGCGCGCGCAGGTGCAGGGAACTGGTGAATCGCCACGTCACGTGGCACATAGGGCGTTATCGCGGTCGATCGCGGCCCCGGGGCGTCGCGTCCGGGAGGCATAGATGAGCATCGAAAGACTGGGAATCATGGGTAGTGGCCTGATGGGCTTGGGAATCGCTCAGGCCGCGGCTGCCAAAGGATTTGCGGTACTCATCTTCGAGATTAACCCCAGTGCGGGCAAAGCCGAGCACACACCACAGGACTCAGAGGCACTCCTAGACCAGCTGACGATCACGGCTGACCTCGACGCGATGAGCGAATGTGACCTGGTAGTGGAGTGCGGCCGGGAAGACCTCACGACGAAGGTAGCGTTACTGCGCCAGGCAGAATCCCACATGACTCCCGGAGCCGTGCTGGCTACAAGCACCGCATCGCTTCCGCTTTTACAGCTCTCAGAGCACCTCGATCGTCCAGAACAATTCCTGGGACTTCACTTTCTGAATCCATCCAACAACACGAGAATCGTCGAGATCGGCGTGTCGGAGGGCACCGCTCCCGGCGCGATCCTCGCTGTGCGTGCCTTTTGCAAGAAGCTGGGCAGGACGCCTGTGGAAGTGCCCGCCTCGTCCGGATACATGGTCAGCGCTACGATTCAGACCAGTAAGGGAGGCCGGCCTTCGAGGAGCGTCTCGGAGCCAGCGCCTTCGGAGTAACGCAGATACTCCATCAAGAGCGGCTTGATTCCTCGGCTTGCTGCTGCTTCCTGGCAAGCAGCGAGGCCGGCACGAGTGCGTCTTTACCGACTCGGGCCTCGAGTTCGGTGAGGGTACGCTGCAGCGCTTCGCGTCGTTCACCGCGGCAATCCGGGAACAGCTGAGGAGGCGGGGGGCCAAGGGAAAGACCGGCAGTGCTCACCCCGACCAGTCTCACGCCCTGATTAAACGAGGGAAACTTGGAGAGCAACGCGCCGCACGCTTCATGAATGCTGACCGCATCCCGCACGGGAACCTCGAGCTGTTTTTGCCGAGTTCTTTGCTGAAAGTCGGCGTACTTGATCTTGACCAAAACCACGGACGCACTCAGGTCTTCGAGCACCAGTCGTCGCGCCACCTGAACCGCTTGAGACAGCAGGACCAAACGCACCTCTTCTCCCGAGTAGATGTCGTGCATGAGCGTTTCTTCGCTTCCGACCGACTTGGACTGTTGTCTCGGACAAACAGGCCGCGGGTCGGTTCCGCTCGCCAACGCAAACACCTTTGCACCGTAGGTGCCGAGCAACTGACCGAGCTGCTCAGGATCCGCCCGCTGAATGGCTCCGAGCGTGCGGATCCCGGCGCTTCGGAGTTTGCGCGCCGCGACAGGACCCACGCCCCACATCCGCTCCACCGGGAGCGGAGCGAGCCGAGACCGAACTTCGGCAGCTGGGATAACGACCAGTCCGTCGGGCTTTTCTAAATCGCTTGCAAGCTTCGCGACGAATTTGGAAGGAGCCACTCCCGCCGAGGCCGTCAGCCCGGTGTGCTCTCGAATCAGCTCCTTGAGGGTACGGGCGATGGCCTCACCCCCGCCAAAGAGCCGCTGGCTGGCGGTGACGTCGAGAAACGCCTCGTCGAGGGAAAGCCCTTCTACGTCAGGGGTGAACTCTCTAAATATTTCAAAGATCTGCTGGCTGACCTCGCGATAGCGAGCAAGCCGAGGCGCGACTACAACCGCGTTCGGACACAGCCGGCACGCCTCGATCATCGGCATCGCAGAACGGACTCCAAATCGTCGAGCCTCGTAAGAAGCGGCGGCGACAACACCGCGCGGCGGGGTACCGCCCACCAACACCGGACATTCGCGCAAGGCGGGATCATCGTTCTGCTCCACCGAGGCGAAAAACGCGTCCATATCCACATGGAGTATTACCCGCAACATTCGTCACTGCTCCCGTCGACAAGCGCTGGGGGTCTGCCGGCTCGAACCTCCGCGTTCCTTGGGTGCGGGGAGTCCGTATTTCTTGAATGCGAGGAGCCCTGGGCGCTCGTGAGGCGCAGAACCCGGGGACCTGCTACGGTCGTGATTCGATGACGTACACGGTCCTGGCGCGCAAATATCGACCTCAGACCTTTGAAGAACTGGTGGGCCAAGAGCACGTGGCCCGCACCCTCTCCAACGCCATTACCACCGACCGGGTAGCGCATGCGTTTCTTTTTACGGGCGTTCGAGGAGTCGGCAAAACGAGTACCGCACGACTTCTGGCCAAATCCCTCAACTGCGAACACGGCCCCACCCCAAATCCCTGCAATGTGTGCGCAGCCTGCGTTGCTATCACGCAAGGTGTCGACGTGGATGTCCTTGAAATGGACGGGGCATCTCACAACAGCGTCGAGGACGTTCGCAAGCTTCAAGAAACGCTCCCCTACAGGCCCGCTCGCGATCGATTCAAAGTAGTCATCATCGATGAAGTACACATGCTCTCAACGGGGGCATTCAATGCGCTGCTTAAGACGCTCGAGGAGCCGCCTCCTCACGTGAAGTTTATCTTTGCAACGACCGAGAACCACAAGGTGCCGATAACGATCCGGTCGCGATGCCAATCCTACGATTTCCGGCTGATCCCACAAGCGGTCATCGCACAGAGGGTCCAAGAGATCTTGCTTGCGGAGGAACTCCAAGCCGACGAAGCGGCCCTTCAGATCGTAGCCCGAGAAGCCGCTGGTTCGATGCGGGACGCCCTGACGCTGCTGGATCAAATCGTCGCGTTCAGCGGAAGCACCCTCATGGGTGACGATGTCTCCCGGGCGCTCGGTATCGCAAGCCGCACCCACGTGCACGATATCGCGCGAGCGCTCCTCGAAGGGCGGCCGAGAGAGATCATACTCGGTTTAGACGCCATCAGCGAAAAGGGCGTCGACATCCTACACTTCGCCAAACAGTTGATGCAGTACTGCCGAGATCTCGTCGTGCTTGGTCTGGTGGAGGACCGTCGAGGGGCGGTGGTCGATATGGTTCCCGAGGAGCAGGCGGGCGCTTTAGAGCTCGTCAGCGCCGTGAGTAGTTTGGAGCTTCAGCGGGCGTTTGCCTCGCTCGCCAAGCTGGTCGATGAGGTCGGGCGCGTTGCCGAGCAGCGCACGGTATTCGAGATGGGACTCGTGAGGATCGCCTCGCAATCTCCCCTGAAACCCTTGGCCGAGTTGATCGAGCGCCTGGAACAACTCGAAAGCCGACTGACCGGATCCACCGTCAAGGGAGCAGCAGGAGGCTCCGGATCGGGCGGCAATTCAAGCCCAGGTGCACACCGCAATCGCGACGCGCACGCCCCCGACTCCAACAAGATACGCGCCGCCGAACCGGAGTCCCGTTCGGCTCCTGCGCATTCCCAGCCAGCCGCGCATCCAAAGCCCGCTACCAGAGACACAGCGGCTCCTGCCCTCGACTCGATCGAATCGCTCATGGCGTTTGCCGAACAGAAAGCTGCCGAATCCCAGCAGCCTCCATCTCGCCCAAACGCCCCTCGGGCGGCCTCGCCCGATGCGGCCTCGATGCCCTCCGAAGAGGATGCGAATGCTGGCATAAATGGGACAACGTTTGCTGGGACGACGTTGGCCGAGGCAGCCTTGACCGGGGCAACCTTGGCTGAGGCAACCTTGACCGGGGCACATGACGAAAACGCCCAGGACGCTCGGCAAAACACACGCTCAAGCGAAACGCAGGAGCCGAAGGACAGTGCACCACCACCCGAGTGGCATGCGATAGTGGAGCATGTTGCCGAACGAATGCCTCCGATCGGAGCGATACTCGAGCATGGGGTTCCGCTCATCGTCTCTGCAGAACAGCTGCAGGTGGGTTTCGGAAAAGGCTCGCTCTACGCCCAGCAAATGGAACACGAAGACGCGAAAGAGGCGCTGAAGGCATCCGCCAGCAGCGTTCTCGGTGGAGATCCAAGCATCGAGTTTGTGGTGGCCTCAAAGGAGCGATTGCGATGCACGCTGGCGCAGGAACGGGAGCGGCGTATGCAGGCTGAGCAGCAGCATCTCGAACAGGAGGCGCTCGCCCACCCTCTTGTTCTACAAGCCATCGACCTTTTTATGCCGAGTGCAAAGGTTGAAGTTCGTATCGACCAAAATCGTGTAAGCGTGGAGAGCAACCGATGAAATTTCGTGGAGGGATGTCCGAGCTGATGAAGCAAGCCAATCGGCTCCAGCGCAAGATCGAACAGCGTAAAAAAGAGCTCGAAACGGAAACGGTATCGGCCGCGGCAGGGAACGACAAAGTCGAGGCGATCGTAAACTGCGCCGGTGAGCTGGTCCGCATCGAGATCGACCCCGAGCTGCTCCACAGCGAAGGATTAGAGATGGTTCAGGACTTGGTAGTCGCAGCCACCAACTCCGCCCTGAAGAAAGCCCGCGAGACCGTGGACTCCGAAGTCGAAAAACTGACCGGTGGACTCAAGCTCCCGGGGATGTCCTGAAACTCAAAGGACTGCGGAATCGATGAAGGGTCCCATCGACGAACTCGTCGCTTTGCTGGCACGACTTCCGGGTATTGGGGAGCGGACCGCCACCCGACTCGCCTTTCACATTTTGATGGGGAACTCGGAGTATGCGGAGGCGCTCTCCGATTCGCTGGGGCATATCCACAAGCGGGTACAGCGATGTCGGGAGTGCGGCAACTTCGATGCCGACAGCACGTGCAGCATATGTCGCGATCCCAAGCGAGATTCCACGCAGATCTGCGTGGTGGCCCGGGTGCCCGATCTGATCGCCATCGAACGGAGTCACACGTTTCGAGGACGGTATCACGTGCTGCACGGCCTGCTCGCTCCTCTGGACGGCATCGGCCCAGAGCAGCTACCTCTCGACAAGCTCGTCGCGCGAGTTCACGCCGATGAGGTTCGCGAGGTGATCGTCGCGACCCCCCTCAGCGTGGAAGGAGAAGCCACCGCGCTCTACATCGCCGAAACGCTCCGAAGCCAAGACGTCCACATCAGCCGCATCGCGAGTGGGATGCCCCACGGCAGCGAACTCGAGTTTACCGATCAGATCACTTTAGGGCGGGCACTCGACGGCCGCCGACTGCTGTAGGCCCGCCTCGCTACGCCAGAGCACCCTCGCTACGGCAGAGCACCCTCGCTACGGCAGAGCACCCTCGCTACGCCAGAGCACCCTCGCCTACTATCATGCTCGAGGTTCCCGGCCGTGCTGTGTCGAGCATTCACGCGAACCGAGCGGTTCTAGAAGTACAGGGCTCCTAGAAGTACAGGGTGACCCCGATGGTTCCGAGACCGCCGCCGGAAGTATCCGTGGTTTCACCATCGTCGTTGACGAACTCGGGCTGCGGATCGTCATCGATGCGGCGGCGTAAAAATCCGCGGATATCGGCGGTAAAAGCGAGATGTTTGAACAGGCGCCACTCGAGGCCGACACCGATCTGTCCGCCCAGGTGGGCCAAATCTCGCTCTTCATAACGCCCGGTATTCTCGTTGACTCCCTCGACAAACGCCCAAGAAACCCCGACTCCGGCGAGAAAATAGGCCTGCAGCGGATGACTGGGGTTCACGTAGAGGAGCGCGTCGATGGTGAGAGGCACCTCCACCCGATCCTGACCGTTGTAGTCGGTTCCCGCGTAGCCGCCGATGCCAAAATCGAGCGCAAATCTCGGGATCGGGCGGTAGCGGATAGCCCCCGTGGCACCACCCATCTGCACTTCCGCTCCGAGGAACCCGCCGATATGCGCATGGATGCCCAGTTCCGCATCGGTTGGAAGCAGGGTCGTCGTTCGCGTCGTGACCACCCGGGGCTGAGGCTGGTGCACGACCACGACCTGCTGCGGTGGCGGCGCGGGCTGCACCATCACGACCGGCGGAGGAGGCGGCGGCGCAGGCTGCACGACCACGACTGGAGGCGGAGCGGGCTGCACCATCACGACCGGCGGAGGAGGCGGCGGCGCGGGCTGCACGACCACGACCGGCGGAGGCGCGGGCTGCACCACGACAACTTGCCCAGCGCGCGCCAGGGGCGGTCTCCGCGGTCGGTCCTTCGCTGAGGCGGCGGCTTCTACACATGCGCGACCTGCAGTACCGAGACTCTCTGCGCACTGCGCCCTGACGGTGGTCGTCCAGCCGTACACGGAGCCGGCAACAGCGATGGCGGTCAAGATTCGGGTCATTCGGTTCCTCGATGCGTTCGGGACGCCGCGATATACAGCAAATACGGTACCACGTTCAGCCGCTCCGGCGAGACGTCACAAATTGCCCCAAAAGCCACACCGAGCTCTCATCTTCTACAAGTCGCCATCGACAAAACCCGCCTTTGCACCACATCGAGAGCCTCGAAACGTGAACATGAGTTCACATGCAGATGATCCGCAGATGTCGTCGATGTACTAGATCACCTAGACGAAACTCTATTTTCGCCAAGAATGCCGGGTATGTTGCGAAGGTATCCAGCAACTGGGGCACACGGACAGCCTCTGTGGGACGCAAGCCAATGCATACGCGGGATTAATGCATTTTTAAATGACGGTGCGTTAGCAGGCGGACAAATAGTGGGTCACAATTATAGCTCTGTTGCAGAGTCAAATAGATTAAGAAGCTATCTAACAGTCTCTCACTCAGGCAAATCCGGAGACATTGATGCTTGTTTTGTCAACCGATTTGGAAAGACAAGAACAGAATTCACAATCGATGAGTTGGTGATGGGTTCGAACTATCGATCGATGCGCGGTTGAGAGAGCCCATTTTAGCGCAGAGGACTCATTATCATGCACAAAAGACAATGGTGCTCTGGTTGAGTTGGCGATAGGCCAAATAGGCCCAGGCGTCGAATACCAATCGAGATTACGCGGCGAGAACTCAAGGGCTTCAGAGCGCGCTGCCAAGCTTGTCACATCGGCCGCTCCCTATCTGAGGGAAAAACCTCATGCGCCCCAACGAGCCAAAAAAGCGTTCCAGCGTCCGCCGCTGACCGTTCACAGCCTTCAGCTGGGTCTGCAGTTCCGCCCCTTGACTTGCAAACCTACAAAAGGACCGCAAACTGAACCTTATTTGAACAAGGAGACAAGCCCTGCAGTTTCCGCTTACACAACTTGAGGCGTTCATTCGCATACATAGAGGCCATCAGGATCTGCGCTTTGAAGCAGAGCAATGTATACGTCGGATTGGACAGTTCCGGGATGACGAAGATCTGATATTTTCAGATCTGGAGTCCTGCTGGACCGACGCACCTTTAGTTCCGCGACGCACCATTGAAGCCGTCGGTATATGTATTTGTGCGTGCCCCTGGGATTTGAAAAGTCCAAAGACCATTTTCAACTGCTTGTTCGCAAAGAGCTCTTCTGAGCAGTGTTACCCCGACACCTTGTACGTGAGAGAGGTCCGCAGAGAGCCCCAAAAACCATACTTTGCAAGCGATGTAGCCGTCGCCCAGCTCGCCATCGCGTCGGCCCGATTTCAGAACAAGTTCAAAACGCCGATCCAGCCTCAGGATATTCTCGATTGGCTGCCGCCCGTGCCGCCACGCCTTATCTTTCGCTGCGAAATCGAGAATGAAACAACCAATCAGTTCATCGCTACAATGAACCCTCGCTTTGGTGCCCAAGCGAGACCTGTAGATTCATTTCGGTGGCAAGAGATGAACCGTGAACAACGGATTGAATCGCTTACTGAAACCCCAAACGGAAGGTCGACTGCGCGATTTGTATATGAATACGATCTACTCAATAGATACCTAAGACACACTCGCGGGCAACCCAGAAGAGTCACCGGAGTTCATATCGCACAGGGTTTTGCCAGGACAGAAGAGCTGTGTTTTGTCGTGCGTTGGCACGGCTCAATCCATCCTCCGGTAGTCGGAACACAAATACGGCTCTAGCGAGTCAGAACTTCCACAGCGAAACCTCTGAGCGTTTCGATCGACGGGTGCCGGGAGCGGGACTTGAACCCGCAAGGGGTTTCCCCCGGGCGATTTTAAGTCGCCTGCGTATACCGATTTCGCCATCCCGGCTGGCGGCTAAGCCTATCGCGCTTCGTTGACTTCTGCCAGCTGCGGAAAGCGCCGGTTGGCGACCGGGCCATGGTCTGCTCAGAGCTGAACTGGCGTGTTTGGTCCGGGCTGCTCCGGTGAGACCGACACGGGCCGATTTTTGGAGTCCACCCGGACTACTTTGGGTGTGTGTACGCTCGCTTCGTCGCTGCTCAACTCGCCGAACGTGGCGAGGATCACGATGTCACCGGGGCGGTTCAGGTGGGCTGCGGCTCCGTTGATGCAGATGACGCCCTCTCCCCGCGCGCCGCGAAGAGCGTACGTCACAAGACGAGAGCCTCGGGTCACGTTCCAGACGTGCACTTCCTCGTGCTCGAGTATGCCGGCAGCTTCCAGCAGATCCGCGTCGACGGTCACCGAGCCTTCGTAGTCTAGGTCGGCGTGGGTCACCGTGGCCCGATGAATTTTGCCGAGGAACATCCGCCGCTGCATAAAAAATCCTTCGCCAAGCGCTCGCATCAGGTCGAGTGAGAGCAAACGCTAGCGCTTGAAATGAGGCACTTCAAGGCGGTGCCTGGAGCCCTCGAGTGGCGCATCAAACTCTCAGAGACGCGCTGCGGCAGAGCGCCCAACGTTCATTGATAGCCATGAGCTTCCATGGTACCGCGACGCCTGATGAATTTACGCCGCAAACCGCCTTCTCCGCGACGTTCGATCACGACCGGCGCACTTCTCGCTCTGGCCTTTTTTCTCCTGACGGCCGTCCCGTCGATCGCCGGCATGTACATCGACTTTCGCTGGTTTCGCTCTTTGGGCTTTGTGAGCGTCTTCTTGACGCAGCTCCAGACCCAAGCCGTGCTCGGTCTGGTCGTGGGCTTCGCCGTGCTCGCCTGCCTGGGGCTCAACATCGCGCTCTCTGAACGCTTGACTCGGGGAACCCCCACCCTCCGGATTCGAGACGCGGATGGCGTTCCCCGGATCGACCTCGGAGCGTTTGTCCCGCGACTGTTGCGCGGCGCGGCTGCCCTTGCTGCGTGTACCATCGGAGTGGCCGCAGCGGAGCACTGGGATATTTGGCTTTGCTTTCAGAACGCAGTTTCTTTCGGAACTACAGACCCTATTTTCGGTCGAGACGTTGCCTTTTACATCTTCACCCTGCCTCTGCTGGGCGGCGTTCGGACACTCGTCTTCTGGACTCTTGCGCTCTCCTTCGGCGCTTGCGCAGCAACCTACGCGATTCGCGGCAGCGTCAGTCCCGAGGGGAAAATCCAGCCCACTCGAGAAGCAAGAATCCACCTGTCTGTGCTTGGCGCAGTGGGCTTTCTCTTGTTGGCGTTCGATGCCTGGCTCTCGACGGCAGAACTACTGTATTCCGACCTTGGGCCGGTAGGCGGGGCGAGTTACGCCGACGTGCACGCGGCCTTGCCCATGCGGAACGCTCAGATGGGCGTCAGTCTATTGGGCGCTTTTCTGGTGGCTTTGAGCACCATTCGCCAAAAAAACAGCCTGCTGATGGTGGCGGTAGGACTCTATGCAGTGGTGGGTCTCGTCCTGGTACGCGCCTACCCCTCGGCGGTGCACCGCTTCAGCGTGTTGCCCAACGAAGGCGCCAAAGAGGCACCGTTTATTCAACACAATATCGAGGCGACCCGAGCCGCATACGGGCTCGAAAACGTAAAGGAGCGGGAACTTTCCGGAGAGGTCGGACTCACGATCGAAGACATCGAGGCCAATAGAGCCACGATAGACAACATTCGAGTTTGGGATCATGCACCGCTGCTCGACACCTTCGGAGCGATCCAAGAAATTCGCACGTACTACGAGTTTCAGTCGGTAGACAACGACCGCTATCGAATCGATGGAGAACTCCGGCAGACCATGCTGTCGCCTCGAGAGCTTTACGCGGAAAATCTCCCGAATGCGAGCTGGATCAATAGGCACTTCACCTTCACCCATGGCTACGGGGTGACGCTCGGTCCGGTCAACGTCGCGACAAACGAAGGGCTCCCAGTGCTCCAAGTGAAGGACATCCCCCCCGAGTCGAGCATCCCCGAAATCTCGGTGAGTCGACCGGAAATCTACTTTGGCGAGCTGTCCAATGAGTACGTATTTGTGAAGACCGCAACCGACGAGTTCGACTATCCATCCGGAGACGACAATGTCTACGCAGCATACGAGGGGAACGCGGGCATTCGACTGGACTCTGCCCTAACCGTTGCCGCACTCGCGATAAAGCTCTCTTCGATGAAGCTGCTGCTGTCAGAGGATATCGACGAGGAAAGTCGGGTGCTTCTCTATCGGAACATTCGGCAGCGGGTGACGCGTATCGCACCTTTTCTCGTCTACGATCGAGACCCTTATATGGTCGTCCGCGAGAACGGTCGCCTGGTATGGATTCAGGACGCCTATACGGTCTCCTCACGCTATCCCTACTCAGAGCTTTCTAGAGAAGGAATCAACTACATCCGCAATTCCGTCAAGGTCACTATCGACGCCTACGACGGTGATCTCACGTTTTATGTCAATGATGAAGCGGACCCTCTACTCGCTACTTGGGCGAAGATCTTCCCCGAGCTCTTTAGCGACATGGAAAACATGCCGCGCGACCTCCGCGAACACCTGCGCTATCCGGAAGATCTATTTCGAGTGCAGACAGACATGTTCACAGTCTATCACATGGACTCTGCTCAACTTGTCTACAGCAGAGAAGACCAGTGGGAGGTGCCGACGATCACTTCGGGCGATTCTGCACAGAGACTGCAGCCCTACTTCACGGTCATGAAGCTCCCAGGCGAAGCGTCGGAAGAGTACATTCAGATGTTGCCCTTCACCCCAAAGCATCGAGAAAATCTCTCCGCATGGATGGTGGCCCGCATGGACGGGGCGCGACTTGGTGAACTCGTCGTCTATCGGTTTCCAAAGCGCAGTTTGATTTTCGGCCCAGCTCAAATCATGAATCGAATCAATCAGGATGCCGATGTCTCACGGCAGATCTCCCTCTGGGACCAAAGAGGCTCCAGCGTAGATCTCGGCACCCTGCTCGTGATTCCAATTGAAGAGTCGCTGGTGTACGTGGTGCCGCTCTACCTTCGCTCATCGGGCGGGCGGATTCCGGAACTCAAACGCGTGATCGCCGTATATGAAAACCGCATCGCTATGGAACCCACCTTGGATGCCGCCATTCGTTCGATCGTCAGTGGCTCCCAGGGGGAGGCACCGGTAGGAGACGACGCGAGGAGCATCGACGAGGTGTCCCCAGAGACCACGGTGCGTTCAAACAACGCTGAGACGAATACGGCACTGCAGCTCCGGAATTTTGCCGGCCCAGGCGCGAACCGACTGCAGGCAAAAGCACTTTTCGACCAGGCCACTGCGGCTCAACGGCGTGGCGACTGGGGGGGATACGGAGAAGCTTTGAAGGCCTTGGGAGCCGTTCTCACTGAGCTCGCCTCACAACCAGAGCGCAACCTCGATCAATCCATAAGCGGCACCTCGCCCGACGATGCCTCTAGTGGCTATTGAATCTCCCTCGCGAGCTCTTTGGCGCACAAACGGCAAACGGCAGAAATAAGCGCTTTCGGATCGAGCGGCTTGAGCAAGAAACCATCAGCGCCTAGCGACGATAGAATCTGCCAGTCTTGAGCAGTGCCTGCAGCGGTCACCACCAAAACCGGCACTCTAGAGTTGTGCTCCAAAGCACGGAGAGCGGAAACTACTTCGATCCCACTGAGATCGGGCATCTTCAGGTCCACGATAGCGACGGATACAGGCTTTTCTTGTAACACTCGAAGTGCACCAACACCATCTGCAACCACGTCGATCGAGCTACCGGGAAAAGCCTCTTCCAAATGCAGTGCGAGCAAGTCGCAGAAGCTCTCGTCGTCGTCTGCGATCAGGATTCGACGCAGGGTTCCCTTGCCCGCTGCGCTTCCCGAATCTCCAAGCCGCTCTCGAAAATGATCGATAGAATCGATACGCTTTTTCGGATCCTTGACGAGCGACGAGGAGATGAGCGCGTCGAGCGCAGGCGTCAGTCCTGGTCGCAAGTAACTCGGCGGCTTTGGCGTTTCGATCACGTGTTGTTTTAGTATCGTGCTTCTCGCAGAAGTATCGAAGGGATGACATCCCGTGAGCAGCTCGTAAGCCATAATACCGAGTGCATAGAGGTCGATTCGATTCGCGAGCTTTGCCCGCACCTGCCCAAGAATGACTTCCGGCGCCATGTACGCAGGGGTTCCGAGCAAAGCTTGCGTCATCCGTTCAACAGCACGACTTAGGCCCAAGTCTGCGATCACTGCCCTCAAACCGGGGGCGATCAAAATATTGGAGGGTTTCAAGTCCCCGTGAACGTAACCAACGCGATGGATCGCCTGCACGCCGGCACAGACCTGATCGAGAATGTGCATCGCTTCGTCTAGTGGTGGGGGGTCCGGCTGATCGAGCAGACAATCTAAAGCGTCCCCAGCGATGTACTCCATGACGAAATACGGATTCTCTCGATGCGTACCGAATGCAAAAATACTAACGACGTTGGGATGCCGAATGCGCGCTAAAGCCCTGGCCTCTCCCATAAGGCGCCTCTGTGTGGCCTTCCCCTTCAATACAGATGGGTCGACGAACTTCATGGCCACCAATCTGTCGAGGTTCACGTCTCGAGCGAGAAACACACTGCCCATGGCGCCACTACCAAGTAAACCCAGCACGCGATACGTATCCTCGATGATCGATCCAGCGCGCGGAAGGGTCTGCTGATATCGAGCATCGGTAAAACCCTCGTCAATCAAATCTCCGACGCTATCCAAGTGCACCGGGCTTCCTTCAGCTGAATCGGTCAAGAGCCCCCCCTCCACATCGTCCCATCTAGAGGGAGCATATGCTCTGGTTTGCGAACGCAGACCGAGCTTTGCCACGCGCATATTAAGACGCGCTCCCCCTTGTGAGTGTACCTGATCGCGCCCGAGAAGAACTGTCACGAGGCGGGGATGCAGACAACCTTGTTTGGGGTGGATCGTCCAGCGATCAAAACGAAGGTCTCAGTACGTCGACATCTCATAAAGCGAAAGGAGGATTTCGAACAGAATCAGCACGACGATGTACCATTCCACGCGGTAACTACGCTCTTGCTGCACAAGCTCCAGCACGGTCTCTGCAGTCCGAGAGAGGATGCCCAGCTTGCGTTCAAGCGCCATATATCGCTCTCGCAATTCAAACTCATCCTGAAGCCGAAGGTAGATCGCTTCGAGCTCAGGATGCTCCCACAGAATCTCGGGCTTCTCTGCAACCTCAACCCGACCTACCGTTCTCGTTTGGACGAGAAGTGCCCCTCCGATTTGCCGCAGAAGCGCTCGGCTTCCTTGACCTCCACGCCCCGACCTGCGCAGGGACTCCGCCAACGGTTCGACGCGATCAAACTCCGCAGCCAAAGCTTCCTCGTAGTGCGCAAGAACCACGTTTTTGGCGAGCACATCGGCCACCGCCTGCACGTGTCCGACCGTGAGTGCGCGTACCCGGATGATGTCGTGCACAACCCGCTCTTCCTCGGCTCTATCGATATGTATCTCAACTTCTTCGTCCTCAGGAACAGCAAACCTGCCACTAAGTCGGGGTATAAGCTTCTCCACAAAATCCGATTCAAGACCAGGGTCAACGCCAAAGAAGACAGTCACCCCATATCGAAACAGTACGCATGCCCCCCCTCCATGGACCTCCAGTACCAGCGGAGCCGATCCCAAAATGTTTGCCGAATCGAGAGCCTTGAGATCGAAACGTTCTCCAAGAAACAACGCTCGGACTCGAATCGGTCGATCCAAATCGAGAACTGCACTTAGAGGAGGCGCTGACACACCGGAAGTGCCCACCGGAAGATGGGAAATCTCTTGCACGTTCAAAGAGTATCAAAGCACGCAAAGGATAGGACGACTTCGTCGAGGCCCCTGCCGAGGATGGTCTATCTATTTTGGCATCGTCGATGCTAATCTGGCGTTTCAGTTTGTGTATTGCAGTGCTGCTCATACCACCATGCATGGAGGATGTATCGTGACCAACGATTCGAAACCGGGCGAATGGGAACACGAGACCTACAACGCGCTTGAACGTATTTCCAAACATCCTCCCGAACTTCCGGGGGCAGAGCATGCCGCGCAGGCGAGCGAAACACCTGAGATCGAAAAAGAAAACGCACTCAGCTCTACCGTTTTGCGAGACGCGTTCGAAAAGATCACCGAAATCGACGACGCAGTATTTTGCTACCGATTGGCCTGAGTCGGTCGCTGTAGTTCAGTTCGACGTCTGAGCGTTCGACACGACTCCTCTTGCTATTCACCCTCGTTTCTCCCCTTCTCGGAGCTCTGCGTACCGCATGTACATCCGAAAAAGAGCATCCGAATTACAGGGACTCGGTGCATACCCACCGATCGGTAGGCTCGGGCGCTACCAGCTGCTAGGTCGATTGGCGGCCGGAGGGATGGCTGAGATTTATTTGGCTCGAGAACCGGGGCCAAAGTCGGTGCATCGTCATGTCGTCGTGAAGCGAATCCTACCCCACGTGGCTGAGGATGAGATCGCCGTCGCGATGTTCGTGCATGAGGCCAAGCTCTGCGTTCAACTCCAGCATCCGAATATCTGTCCCGTCTATGAGTTCGGCGAAGACAACGGAACTTACTTCCTTGCAATGGAGTGGGTCCGTGGGGTGTCTTTACGCGCCTTGATCCAATCTGCATCTCGCGGCAACGACGCGAGTCTATCCGTGCATGTGATCACTCAAGTCTTTATCGAACTGGCTGGAGCATTGCATCATGCACACACAGCGACCGATTCCGAAGGCGTGCCACTCGGAATTGTCCACCGTGACGTCACTCCAGAAAACATCATCGTCGGATACAACGGGGTACCGAAGCTCATCGATTTTGGCGTGGCCAAAGCAAAAAACCAACAGCACCGTACCGAAAAAGGTGTGCTCAAAGGCAAGTTTGCCTATATGTCTCCCGAGCAATATCAGGGAGCGTCTCTGGACCCACGCAGCGACGTCTTTTCCCTATGTATCTGCTTGCATGAGGCATTAACTGGGAACGCTCTTTTTGAAAGAGCCTCTGAATACGAAACGGTTGCCGCGATAGTCCTCGACCCGGAGATTCCTTCAGTCCGTCAAACACGGCAAGAAGTATCTCAGTGCCTCGAAGACACGTTGATGGCGGGACTCGCAAAAGATCGCTCGGCGCGGATTGGCTCCGCAGATCAACTACAAAAGCGGCTGGTTGCAACTTTGGAGAATTCAGGTCGGATCATTCGTCATGCGGCGGTATCCGAGTATCTAGAACTTCGCTTTCCCGGACAGTCTAAGAACTTGCCGACCCTCGACCGACGTCCGGTGGCCTTTTCACGCAAACACGACGAGGCTGACTCGATACAACGGATGATGGCGGGAGTTGAGATCGACGACGCTGAGAACATGTTGATGCGCAGTCAAAAACGCAAGCCTCTACGACTGATCCTCCTGCTTCTCCTCATGCTCGCCGGTCTGGCATGTGCACTTTCGTGGGTGATCCATCGAGCCCGAGTTCCAGCTCAGGAAACCGTTTCGGAGCTCGGCCCATGCAGCATGAGGCCCTCGGGAATCTTGGAGTCTTAGCTCGAACATCCATCTTCACGTGCGATCGATCTACGATCACGAGTGTTCGGGCAACGTTCTAGAGCTGAGCTGCAGAGTTCTAGAGCTGAGCTGCAGAAACGTGATTCTGGATTGGCTCATTGGCCCAGTGAACCATCGATCGCACTATGGAAAGAATGCCGGCGCCCTTTGAAGTGAGTGCATAGGCCGTCATCCCATCGGATCGCAAATCCTGGGATACGATGCCGTACTGCTGGAGTCGGGCCAGTCTTGAGGGCAGAGATGCTTTCGGTTGTCGGCCAAAAAAGCCTTCGATCTCCTCACGAGTGCGCGTTCCCGACGACCTTAAGTAGCGCATCAGACGTATCGATTGTCGGTCCCCAAGAAGGCGAAGCGCGGAGAGGACTGGACAGTTCGACTCCGGTGAGGAGTCATTGGGACTCGGGGGCATAGACTCACCGAGTCGTGAGTGACGGTTCGGAACTGCTGCGTGGTTTGTTTCGACCTGGGATCCTTCGCTTTCGGAGCTGGCTTCCTGAAGATATCGGTAGAGCGCGTGTAGATCCTTTGGGCGGAGGTCTCCGTACTCGATCCCGATTCCATCCGACCTCCTCCATCGCACGACGGCGGAGAACTCAAGTTCTCTCCCCGTTCCCCTCCCAGAAGCACCCTCTTCAGTGAGCTCTTCTTCCGAGAGCGCGAAGGCTTCATCTGAGGGAGCCAGACCTTCGCCAAAAACGCGACAACCATCTGGAGAAAGAGCAGCAGACTGGAAAGGTGCGAGGGAAACCATCACCTCGGCTTCGTACGGTAGGGGCTCCTCCGTACGAATGAACATTTTAGTGGGGAGAATTTTTGAGGCAGAACCGGCAAACTGAGTACCGTTGTACGTGATCAACACGGGTCGGTCCAGAATGCCTGTGGTGGTCGTAGATGGGTGCATGGTGATCCTGATGAAATTCTCTGCAAATTACAGGCCAAGCCTGATCTACCAAAGGCATTCGACAAGATCAGACTGGGCGCTACGGATGGCCCAAAAATCGCGCGCGCACCTGAGAGGTCCTATTCCCTCTTCGACCTGAAATCATCAGCTATTACCAGAGAGCACATGTCGTGCTCGGCACGTTCAGGAGTGCTGCACACGCTCGGGAGTCCTCTGCTCTGAAACTAGGGTTTGCACGGCAGGCAGGATCTCGGATGCATCCGCTGCCAACTCGCGTTTCCACGCTGGGGTATTCTGACCCAGTCCGATCCGAGGGCGCCTAGGATTCTTCAGGCGGTTTCCACGCTGTGGCAGCCATCTCTCCGTCCTCTAGTCCGATCCAGATGCGAAGCTGCTTGTACATGAAGTCGCTTCCTTCCTCGCTCGAGAGGTCGACACGGTAGGTGTTGATATATCGGACACTCTCCGTCAGCCACATATCCCAGGCTTGCTTTGAAATATTGTCGTAAACCCACGTGCCGAAGTCGTTGCGAAACGGCGGTTCCGTGAGTCCTGGGAGTTCTTCTTCGAGCTTCTTGCAGTGCACAAGACGGTGTTCATCGGCCTCTGACATCGCTGTGGCGTAGTACATCCACTAGGCGTACGCACCCAAACTTCTATCGAAGATCACGTGCGCTAACCCCCTCAAGTTCGCTAAACCCAAGGCGATAGCTCAAGGTTTTGGTCTCAGAATACGTGCCGACCCAAACTCGGTACGTGCCGGCCTCAAACGCACCGTCAATGATTGGATTCCTATCTTCCGCATCGTCGTTGCAGCGAAGAGAACCGTTCGGATTTTGCACGATCAATGTGGAATCTCGTAGTGCACGGACGAGTATACGAAGCCTCTGAATCCGATCGGTCACCCTCAAAGTATGCCCGGGTCTTCTTGACCGCCATCCCGGACAAGACGCATGCACCAAACTTCCTTGGACTGGACCACCTGCCCTGCCGCTCACCACCCAGGGATCTGGCTGAAACCCTGGTGACAATCGAACCAGACCGAACTCGCTGGTCGACTGAACCGAATCGTTGCTGTGCGACTCTTCGATAGGAACGCAGGCAGAGGACTGGCAGAGGTAGATCAAGGTGCCAAACCCAAACCGGACCAAGGGTTGGCCCACAAGGATGCTGCGGTGAGGCTCCCGAGATCTCATGACGCAATTGCCTTCGACATCGAACGCAGGAGCGCACACTGCAAAGGCCTTTTCGAACGCCCTGCCGAGTCAGGCACACTCATGGACCGTCGGACGCGTCTTGGACAAGTTCAAATAGGGAACAAAGCATTCGATGCGTTAGGCCCCATACCAACTGATCACCAACCGCGTATGCGGGCATCTGAATAGGTTTCCCTCGATGGACATAGGTGTATTCGGCGCTACGTTCGCCGCGAATTAGGGGACCGATCGGGGTCCAACACGTGTCTGCAACTTCGTCATTGGGCATCAGAGGCGGGTCGACCTGCTCAAGCTCGAAAACGAAGGGAGTCACGATGAGCCCCGTCGACGCACCCCGGATGGTCGCGTCCACTTCGTCGAGCGCTCCCAGCAGATGCGCCGTCGCGCGGAGATCCAAACCGATTTCCTCTCGTGTTTCTCTACACACGGTCGCCACCAGAGAATCGTCTTGCGGCTCCGAGCGTCCTCCCGGGAACGCCATTTGCCCAGACCACGGATCCCCTTTTCGAGTCGCTCGTCGAATGAGCAAGATCTCTGGCCCTGAGGGCGCACCTCGCAGGATGGCCGCGACAGAGGCTCGTCGTACATCAGAAAAAACCGGCAATCGCTTCGAAGGGGTCTGTGCGATGCGGATTCGAAATTCTGACAGCATGCTTTTCCACTGGAGTCCGGATCACACACGTATCCTATGCAATCGAGCTACGCCGCCCGAAAAGAGATCGCGATGGCGTGCCTCAGAAACTGCGGTCACATGAGGACACCGAGAATCCGCACTCATGAAGCAATAAGGATCCGGGTGCCAGGCTCTGCCTGACGTCACTGACAATAACGCGTTCAGCGCTGTCGAGTACCCCGCTCAAAGTCATCCAGTTGTCGCAGTAGGCCGCACACACCCTCAGGTTGGCCGCAGCAGGCACGTCTGCTACCACACAAAGCTTTACGGCGCTGCTTTCGACTGGCTCGCTTCCTTTGAGCGCTACCTTTGTACTATCATGATCCCACGCTACACCCCCGCCGACTTTGCCAAGCTCTGGTCGCCGGCCACCAAATATGAAACTTGGTTCGACGTAGAGCTCGCGGCCTGCCGCGCCATGGAGCGCGCAGGTTTTGTGCCCGCAAAAACCACGGAGTCACTCGAGCCGATTCGTCATCGGATCGACCCCGAACGAATCGACGAGATCGAGCGGACCACCCGGCATGACGTCATCGCGTTTCTCACCCATATCGAAGAGCTTGCCGGCCCTGCAGCGCGCTGGCTGCATCGAGGGATGACCTCCTCGGACGTTCTCGACACGTCATTCGCAATTTTGCTTCGCCGCGCATGCGATTCACTCATCGAGAGACTGGACAGCACCCGGAGCGCCTTTCGAAAGCGCATCGAGGAACATCGACGCACACCGATGATCGGTCGATCACACGGAATCCATGCAGAGCCCATCACGTTTGGCCTGATGCTCTCAAGCCATCTTGCGGAACTCGACCGCAGTCGACGTCACCTGCACCGAGCCCGCGAGGAGATTTCTGTTGGCAAGATCGCCGGCGCTGTGGGCACCTACGCCCACCTTACGCCGGAGATCGAAAGCGATGCGCTCCAGCAGCTCGACCTCGCTGCCGAGACCTGTGCCACCCAGATTGTGGCTCGAGATCGACACGCCAGTTTCTTTTGTGCGCTGGGGGTGCTGGCCTCAGCCATCGAGCGTTTTGCCGTCAATATTCGTCACGCGCAGCGTACGGAGGTGGGCGAAGCCGAGGAAGCATTTGCTGTAGGTCAGAAAGGCTCCTCCGCAATGCCTCACAAACGCAATCCTGTACTCAGCGAGAACCTGACGGGATTGGCACGTACCGTGCGGATGACCGTGATACCCGCCCTCGAAAACGTCGCGCTATGGCATGAGCGCGACATCAGCCACTCTTCCGTGGAGCGCATGATCGCACCGGACGCAACTTCAACGATGGCTTTTGCACTCGATCGGCTCCATCGGCTCGTGGAACATCTCGTCGTATATCCCGACCGCTTGGCAAACAATCTCGAGCGCTCAGGCGGCCTTTGGGCAAGTGAGGGCGTGCTGCTACTCTTAGTTTCTGCGGGGCTGCCGCGGCAAAAAAGCTACGAGCTGGTGCAGAGAAACGCGATGAGAGCATTCCACGGTGAGGGGGACTTCAAGACACTCCTGGCCGAAGACGAAGACTTGATGAAACACATTTCTTTTGAGGAACTGGAGCAGCAGTTCGACCTCGAACACGCGCTCAGGTATGTGGACCCCATCATCGATCGCACACTTTCCGCTTCCAACCCTGAGTAAAGCCCTCTCCACTTGAGCCATACCCCAAAAGCAGCGAATCACGGCGAGGGCTCCCCGACAACTATGAGTCCAACTCGATGACCCTCGATCGAACCGCGTGGCGTCATGGAATACAGAACGCACTAGAGGAGACCGACTTTTTCTCGCTCGGAACCAAGTACCGAGGCAAAGTTCGAGACAACTACTCCGCGCCGGACGGCCGAAGATTTATATGCGTCACCGACAGGGTAAGCGCGTTCGATCGCGTGCTGGGCACGCTACCGTTCAAGGGGCAGGTACTCAATCGACTGGCGCATTTCTGGTTTCAAAGAACGGCACATATCGCACCCAACCATCTGCTGGAGGTACCGGACCCCAACGTGATGATCTGTGAGGAATGCGTCCCACTTCCGGTCGAGTTCATCGTCCGCGGCTACATGACGGGAGTCACCCAGACGAGCCTATGGACCCACTACCAAAGAGGCGCTCGGGAATTTTGCGGACATCGACTTCCGGATGGATTGCGCGAACATCAGCGCCTCGAGGCCCCCATCCTCACGCCGAGCACCAAAGCTGTCGGTGGTCAGCACGACGTAAGCATCTCCAGAGAGGCTTTATTGGCGACGGGCACGATCTCTGCTGCGGATTTTGACGCAGCGGCAGCGTACTCCATGGCGCTGTTCCAAACGGGCCAGCAGCTGTGCGCCGATCGAGGACTGCTCCTTGTCGACACCAAGTACGAGTTTGGCAAAAATGCACAGGGCGAGGTGGTGCTGATCGACGAAATCCACACGCCCGACAGCTCGAGGTTCTGGTACGCCGAGTCCTATCAGGAACGCTTTGAAGGCGGGCTCGATCCCCGCTCCTTAGATAAGGAGTACCTACGCCGGTGGTTGGACGACGTCGGCTACAAAGGTGAGGGAGACGCACCACTGCTCACAGAAGAAGTGCGCATCGAGGCATCAAAACGCTACGTTGAAACCTGCGAGTGCATCGAAGGCGAATTGTTCCAGCCGAATATGGAGCCGCCACTGCCCAGAATGCGGCGAGCACTCGGCGAATAGCCCAAGCGGTGCGCGGGAACACACCCTCGCGACCGAGATTGCTCGGCTCGAGCTTCACGCTCGGTGAAGTGCCTACTTCACTGCCTGAGATCCTGCTAAGGCCCCTGGATGCGATACTCGCGCGCCTACATCCCCACCCTCAAAGAAGTACCGAAGGAAGCCACCTCCCCATCACACGTCCTCTTACTCCGAGCCGGCTATATTCGCATGGTCGGCGCAGGAATCTACGAAATGCTTCCGCTTGGGCTGAGGGTTCTTCAGCGAATCGCGAACATCGTTCGAGAGGAGATGAATCGCGCGGGGGCTCAAGAAATGCAAATGCCTGCGCTCTTACCCGCCGAGTACTACAGGGAAAGCCAGCGATGGGAATCCTTCGGCAACATCTTGATACGACTTCAAGATCGACGACAGGTGGACTACTGTCTCGGCCCCACCCACGAAGAGATCGTCACCGACCTAGTACGACGCGACGTGCGTAGCTACCGCCAGCTGCCGCTCAACCTGTATCAAATACAGACAAAGTTCCGAGACGAACCGAGGCCTCGGGCAGGCTTGCTCAGAGGTCGCGAGTTCGTGATGAAAGACGCCTACTCTTTTGACGCGACAGAGGAAGACGCGGAACAGAGCTACGCAGTGATGCAGGAGGCCTACACACGCATTTTCGATCGTCTCGGCCTCGACTACCGAATCGTGCAAGCAGACTCCGGAGCTATGGGTGGATCGAAGAGCGCAGAATTTCAGGTGCTCGCGCAAACCGGCGAGGATGCGATCGTAGCCTGCAGCCAGTGTGACTACGCCGCCAACGTAGAAGTAGCATCGTCCCAAGCGGAACCGGAACTGACGGATACCGACCCCGATAAAGTCCGGCCACATCAGGGGTCTCCGTCGCCAAAAGGTGCGTTCAAAACAAAAGAGAACACAGCTGAGTCCGGACTCAAGCGAATACATACACCAGGCAAAAAGACCATCGCAGACGTCGCAGACTTCCTGAACCATGCCGACTGCCAGAACGAGGAGGAAGCCAGCGAGCATCGAGACACAAAAGAGCGATGGACTGCCGAACGATGCCTCAAGACGCTTGTCTACAGCACGTCAGACGCGACGGTCGCGGTGGTCCTTCGCGGCGACCACCAGCTCAACGAACTCAAGCTGCAGCGACTGCTGGGTACCGAAATGCCCTCCCTCACATCAGCAGAGGAAGTACGGCGTATATCCGGAGCGGGCCCAGGTTCGGTCGGACCAGTCGGTTTGGCCTGCCGGATCATCGCCGACCGCGAGGCTACCCGTGTTCCACAAGCCTGCGCTGGCGCCAATCAGGACGACTATCACCTGCTGGGATTGGAATTCGGTCGAGACTGGGACGCCGAAGTGGCTGACCTAAGAAACGTCCAAGACGGCGACCCGTGCCCGATGTGCCATTCAACTTTGCACACCTACCGCGGTATTGAAGGAGGCCATATTTTCATCTTGGGGACCCACTACAGCGCAAAAATGAACGCCAGCTTTCTCGATGCAAAGGGTGAGAAGCACCCCTTCGTCATGGGCTGCTATGGGATCGGCATTTCAAGGTTGATGGCGGCAGCCGTCGAGCAGAACCATGACGACGAGGGCATCATCTGGCCCGTGCCTGTCGCACCGTTCGCCGCGATCTTGCTCCCTGTCGGTAAAGATCAAGAGGTACAGCGCAGGGCAGAAACGCTTTACGACACACTCCGCAGCCAGCAGATCGAGGTGCTGCTCGATGACCGCGACGAGCGACCCGGGGTCAAGTTCAAGGATGCAGACCTCCTCGGTATTCCTTTTCGACTCACCTTGGGTGCACGTGGCCTTCGCGAAGGAGTCCTCGAAGTGAAACATCGGAGCGCGTCGGATGTGGTCAAGATCCCCCTCGACGAATGCGTGACCGTTCTGAGGCGCATGATTGCGGAGTCCGGTTGGGGATGCTCAGACGCAGAGTAGGGAGCTTCGGACTATGACGAGCGTACAAGAGCAAGATGGCCTCAGCGAGTCGCGCACGAGCATCCGATCAGGAGCGAACCATCCCCCCAAGGCCACTGCCGCGTTCCTGGCGGTATTCTTCATCGTTTTTTGCCTGCTTGGTATCTTCACCGTGCTTCTGCCTGAAATCCGGGACGAGTCCGAAATCGAAGACCCAAAGTCCGAGACAGATCAGCAGGTTTTCTGAAGCACACGGCTCGGCACTATTCGCTCTCAAGAACTCGATCGGTATCACCGTGACACATACATACAGAGCGGATTTATCGCGGGAAACTTTGCGAACGTCCGGATTGTGCCGCATGTTTTAACACGTGGAGGGTGGTGCCGAGTGGAGCGACCTGCTGCTGTACTGAACCAGGTATTGGCGGCGTTCATTGCGTGGGCAGGGCTCTTCATTGTGTGGGCAGGGCCGGGTTATGTGACGATCGCCTACGCGTGGCCACCTCCCGCTCCGATGTGTCAGCTCAGCGACGGGGACCTGCGCGAACTTAGAGCTCCAAACGCGTTCATCTCGGAAACCCAAGAACCTGGTCTTGGGTTCAGCGATCCATCACAAATCGCATTTGAGCCACGAGACGACTGTAGCGGCTTGCACTTCTCGGTCGCACGCAGCTTAGTCGAAATGCAACCTGATCGGCGGGACCTGGATGCGATCGGCTCCGGCGGACTTCACTGCCTTTTTCGGGAGATTCTCGAACTGCAACACTCTGGGGCCCCGGAGCGTGCTCTCGAGCTGCTTGGTCGGCTGTCCGAGATCCTACCGAGACTGTCGGATCGATTCGCCCTACTGAGAGGCGAGCTACAGCTGCAAGCCAGACAACCGATCTCGGCGTGTGAGTCGTTTGCGGCAGCGGTTTCCAGCCCGGTAAGCGAGATCCGGATGCGCGGACGAGTGGGCGCAGTTCGGTGTCGTATCGCCTCTGGCGATAGAGAAGCGTTCTCTGCTCTGGAAGCACTTCTGAGGCGCTTTCCGCATCTGCCGGAACAGCTCCAACTGCGCTATGAATTTGCGGAGTCTCGAGAAGCAGCTGGTGCAACGGACCGAGCGATCGCTCTCTATCGTCTACTCGACCTGCAACACCCCGGGAGCGCTGCAGCGCGGCAATCCAGAAACCGAATCAAGGTGCTTGAGGAACAAGGCTTTGACATCGCTCCGCTGCCGATACGCATGCAGGTCGAGCGTGCGGAGACGCTATTAAGTCGTGGTCCAATGTCGATCGCAAAAGCAGACATCGTTCAGCTGTGGGGGGACGATGGCGCACAGCTCCCAGACGAGTTGCGCAGACGTACCGCGCTAATGATGGCTAGAATCGCGCGACTTGAGGGCCAATTCGACGCTGCAGTTCGATTTCTAAGTCTAGGTCGCAGTGCTCCCGCAGCAACGCTCGAGGAGCGTATGAGACGTCTCGATCGCGCTCGGGACATGGCAGACGCTGCCCGAGGAGGCGACTCTGGACGAGCCGCAAGACGCGTATCCGCCATTCGCCGAGGTCGCCCACCCTATCGTCTGACCACTGCACAGCTCCTCAAAGTGATTCAAATCTCCGCACGAGGAAGTCTTCGCGAGACACTCCATACCGCTCTAAAAGCGCTCAGTCGTAAGAATCCCTCGGATAGAGTCCGACTCGAGGCGGCAATTCTGGCAAGCGGTGTCGCAGACGACCTGGATATCGTCAGTCTGCTCGAAAAGGCCGTATCCGAGGGAGCAGGCGTGAATGTTCACTATCACTTCGGACGTGCACTCGAGCGACTTGGAAGAAACTTAGAGGCGGCAGAGGTGTACCGAACGGTCGAGCGTCTGGATCACAGTCCGGAGCGTTACTACGCCATGTGGGCTGCACAGAGAGGCAGCTTGCTTCGCGCTCAAGAACTACCGGGATTCACAAGCCAGACCGCACGACCAGAGGCAGATCCGATCTACGACCTGCCGATCCATGGCATGCCAGTCCACGGCCTGGTGCACCGCTCACCTTTTACTCCCTACTCTGGGGCGTTTACCGCCCCGAACAAACCGCAATTAGGTCGGAAGGCTCACGGAGATTCGCTGGGCAAGACCGAGCACAAACGCTCGACTGCTTGGAATCTCTCGAAACAGAAACCTACCCTCGTGTACGCCGCGATCGAGGCTCTGGTTCCGGCGGTGGAGCCTAACGAGCCGACCCCTCGTAGCCTCGACTGGAGCGCGCTTGCAGCCGCACTCGATCCCATCGTCGAGTCTCGCGGAGGGGCCTACCCCTGGTGGCAGCGAGCTCAAGATCTGATTCGCCTTCGGCTAGGAAGCGAAGCAACGCAAGAGCTTCATGAATCCTATCTCGCGTGGCGGATGGCCAGAGGCAGACCTCTCTTGAGAGACGGCATCGAAGCGATCAGCCGCGGCACCGAGCGGGCACGGGCGAACTTGAAGCCCGAAGTGCGTCAAGCCAGACTAGCGATTACCGAGGAGGAGCGAGCGGTAGTCGCCGAGATCGCTCGAAGCCTAGGAGACGAGGGTACGGCTCAAGGCTTTATGCGGTTCCAAGACCTGGAGCAGCGCCCAAGGGCCTATGAGCACATCGTGGATTGGGCAGCGGAAAAACACGGAGTCGATCCAAACCTCTTGCTGGCGGTCATGCGGGTAGAGAGCATTTATCAAAGAGCCGTAGTCTCCTATGCAGGAGCGGTCGGCCTCATGCAGATCATGCCGCGCACCGGAATTAACATCGCACATAGTCTAGGACGCAGAGATTTTTCGGTGGCCCAGCTACTCGAACCGCGCACCAATATCGAGTTTGCCGCATGGTATCTGGCATCCCTGATAGACAGATTCGAAGGTCGAATTCCGCTCGCGATCGCCAGCTACAACGGCGGTCCGCACAACGTACGTCGTTGGATTCGAGAGTATGCTTCGAGCATGCCGCTCGACGCGTTCTTAGAGCGTATTCCGTTCGAGCAAACCCACCGATATGTACGGCGCGTACTCTCTCATTTTGCAGCATACCGAGCGCAACGAAGCTTACCGATGATCGAGCTACATCTTGATCTACCGGAGCTTCAGCCGGACGATCGCGTCACCTATTGAACGATCTTGCTCGAAGTCTCACCGACCGCCGGTCTGGGTCGGAGAATACAGCTGGGTCGGAGAGTACAGCTGGGTCCGCCGATCATGCTGCAGTGACACCACCGACGTGATGACCGATACATGTTTGAACAAGGTGGATGAATTGTCCCACGGAGTCTACTCCGGACAGGGACTCCATCTCGATACGGATGGCAAGCTCACGCTCAAACTCGCCCACAAGTTCCAAAGTACTCAGGGAATCGAGACCCAGCTCAGCAATCGACGCATCTGCAGCAACACACGAGAGATCTTCCTCTGCGATCTCAGAAGCTCGCTCTCTGAAGAGAGACAATAGATCGTTATATTCCATCACGATGTCCTGTTCGGCCCCTGACGCGGAGCGTTACATGGAGGCGCGATCTAGCCCCTAGTGACTTTGTCGTCAACTACGGTTGTCCAATTTCTGTCCATGTTCTTCCCTCACCTGAGTGCGTAATATCACAACCCCGAGATTTGAAGACTGCAGCCTCACTTCACCTCCCGCGAGCTTGTCATGCGCAGCGATCAAGACGGCTCAGCGACGGAGTCGCAAGCGACGCGCAGACTTTCGCAGGCGAGCGAGTGGAACTTCTGGACGCCGAGCGGAGGCAGACGGCGTACGTGCGGTTCGACCAGCCAAGCGCAGTACCAGATATGCCGCAGCACCGAACTGGATGGACAAAATGAGCCCCAACTCCAGGCACTCATTCAATCGAGCCTGCCTTCAATCGAGCCCCCAGCCGATCGCTAAGCCGATCTGATAAACCAGTAACGCAGAGAGGTAAGCGAGAACGGTCATGTACGAAAACATCAGCGCCGGCCACTTCCAAGTGCCGGTTTCTCGACGGACGACCGCGATCGTACTCATGCACTGACACGCCAGCACGAAGAACACCATCAATGCGATGCCTGCAAGCGGGGTAAATACTCTTGTGCCGTTTGGGTGTCGGGAATCGAGCAGTCGCTGACGCAGGGTACGGTGTGCAGCGTCATCATTGCCCGCTCCTTCGATCCCGTAGACCACGCCTAGGGTGGAGACGAACACTTCTCGAGCCGCGAATGCACTGAGGATGCCGATGCCGATGCGCCAGTCAAAGCCCAACGGTAGTAAAGCTGGCTCGATCGCCTTGCCAATCCTACCCGCAGCACTGTGCTGCGTCTGTATGCGTCTTTCTTCCGAATCGAGCGAGCTCAACCGATGCGTGAGCTCGGTTCCCTGCAGCGCACGAGAAGCCTCCTCACGGGCGTCCTCAAAGCGCGCCGAAACTTCAGAATCTCTGGGGAAACTCAAAAGCCCCCACATGAGAATACTGAGCGCCAAAATGATCGTTCCTGCATCCATGACGAAGACACGCACCCGCGAGTAGACCGCTGGAATCAGACTTTGCAGTCGAGGCATGCGGTAAGGAGGAAGCTCGAGAACGAAGGTACCTTGCTCACCTTTCAGAACTGTTCGGCCCAGTACCGCTGCTGCAGTCAAGGTGGCGAGGACGCTGAGCGCGTACATCGAAAACAGCGCTAAAGCGCCCTGGGTGATCACCCCAAAGACCGGGGCGTCAGCGTCGAACACGGTGCCGATTACCAGCAGATAGACCGGCAGACGCGCACTGCAGGACATCAGAGGAAGCGCGAGCATGACCAACAGTCGGTCCCGTTCTCGTTCGAGAGTCCGGGTGGCCATCACGGCCGGAACCGCACAAGCAAAACCCGAAAGCAGCGGCACGAACGCAAGTCCGTGAAGACCGACGGTCCTCATGATTCGGTCGATAAGAAATGCCACTCGAGCGAGGTATCCAGAATCTTCAAGCAGACGGATCAACGCGAATAAAATCGCGATTTGGGGTACGAAAATGAGTACGTTCCCGACCCCTTGAATCACGCCATCGAGGATCAGTCCTTGAAGCAAACCCTCTGGAATTAAGTGAGAAAGCCTAAGCTGCAGCCCAGCGATCGCAGCATCGATCACATCCATAAAGGGAATGGACCAAGTATAGATCGACTCAAAAACAATGAGCATGACAAGCGCAAAAAAAATCGAGCCAAAGAGTGGATGCGTCAAGACGGAGTCGATTCGATCAGTCCAGCGAACGGAGGGCAACGCAGCAGCTTGCCGAACCCCTAGACCCTCGATCTGCGCGTATCGAGCCGTAATGAGCTCTTCGTCGATGTTGCGCCCGGCACTCTTTGCGCGGTCGCGAATGCGCAGAACTTCAGCGCGTACGTCTTCAAAAGGACAGTTGGAAGGTTCTTGTGCATCGAGCGTCTGCAAAAGCCAGGCGGCCTCGGCACGTCGCGAAGTGGCATTCGAATGGGGGCGATGCGGTGCGAGATGCGCAGCAATTGTCTCGAGTTCATGCCGAATCTCAGACGCGAGCGGAAGTGCGGGAGGCTCGGGCACCTTCCTCGTGCGCAGCATGGATCCCATGCCGGCCCGTAGCTCGTCGATACCCTCTCCCTTGGTAGCGACCATCGGAACTACGGGGACTCCGAAACGCTCCGATAGTGCACTAGAATCGACACTCACGCCTCTCGCAATCGCCTCATCCACCATGTTTAAGGCGATCAACATCGGGAGACCTAATTCTGAGATTTGGGAGACGAGGTACATGCCGCGTTCGAAGCTCGTCGCATCGACAACCACGATCACGCCATGGGCACGTTCTCCCTGGAAGGCCCACAGGCTCTGGGCTGCAACTTCTTCTTCAGGCGAGCGTGCACAGAGAGAATAAGTGCCCGGCAGGTCAACCAACTCGATAAAGCACCCCGGAGAGAGCTCCAGCGACGCGCTTCGCCGCTCCACGGTGATGCCGGGATAATTGCCGACCCGCGCACGAGCACCGGTCAACTTATTGAACACCGTAGTCTTTCCGGCATTGGGGTTTCCCGCCAGCAGGATCGTTGGGGCGACGCTCACAGGACGGGTTCGTGATGACAGAGGTCGGTAATCGTGATTTGGGAGGCTTCACTGCGGCGAATACAGAGCGCATACCCTCTCAGTCTCAGTTCGACGGGATCCCCAAGCGCAGCGAACCGCGTCACCGTCACGTGAGTCCCCGGAACAAGACCCATTTCCATCAGCCTCCGGGACACCTTAGACAATCCGCCCACCTGCTGAACGACTCCACCGCTACCCGGTTTCAGCTCGTCTAAGTTGGCGCTTGAACCCTTTATGTGATGGGCGTCGATCATGGGCTTCAGATAATGACTTTCATTTACGTCTGCAAGGAGCCGTACCCACACGCGGCTCAGGCCTCAGGACTTCCCAGAAAAGCTGGGACCGAGATTCAGAAATGAGTCGACCGGTTTGTGTGATCGGCCCTCAGACAATCTGCTCTTGGGCAAAAGCGTGAACACGCGTACGCTACTTGGTGATGCTTGCGTTGAGCCGTGATCCGAACGTCGCCGAGCGTCAGATGCAGGCGGTGATTTTCTATCTCACCACCTTCGGATACATCGACGGGGATTTTGACAGTTCCGAACGAGAATTTGTCCGCAACTACATTGGTGAACTGGTAGCGCATCGAGTTCAGTCCGGGGTGTCGGGCAACGATGAGCTTAAGCAGGAACTGATCGACCGATTTACCAAGCATTTTCATGAAGTCTTCGAAAGGATCGATCGACACATACAGGACCTATTTACCGAAGCAGTCGCCGCACAGGAACATCAGAACGCCTTCATCCATGCAAAACTCAAACTGAGATGTTTTGAAATCTTCCAGAGTTTTGATTCGGCGAGCCAAGAGTCGTTGATGGAGACGATCGACGCCTTGATCGAGGCAGACGGAGAAACACATCCTGCGGAAGTCACTTTTCGAGCCGAACTCACAGAGTTACTCGAATCACAGGTCGACATGGAACTCGTTGGAGACGACGAAGCGTCACATCGCATCACCCTGAGCGAGCCGAGTGAGGTGGAACCAGCGACGGGAGCGCACGCCTTTTTTGATCAGTTCGAGTACCACTACTCCAAGGATCCTTCACGGATACAAAAGCAAATACGGGCAGATCGAGATCTGCTCACCGAGGCCATTCATTTATTTGATCGCCAGCGACGGGAAGGAGAAGGTCGCCTCAAGGGAGCTTCGTCCGTAGCGGCATTTGCCGGGCTCGAACCGTTCTTGGATGGACATGTATACGTACATCCAATCCAGCCCGGTCAGCGATACGAACTCACAGTGCTCGGGGACCTGCACGGCTGCTATAGTTGCCTGAAGGGTGCAACGCTGCAGTCCAAATTCTTCGAGCGCGTCAACGCCTATCATGAAAACCCGGAAACCGCCCCGTTTCCGCTTCTCGTACTGCTGGGCGACTACATAGACCGAGGCCTGTTCAGTCTCAATGGCGTGCTTCGGACCGTGCTGCAGCTGGCGATTTGCGCACCGAAACATGTGGTCGTACTCCGCGGCAACCACGAATACTATCTAGAATATAAGGGAGAAGTGTATGGTGGGGTAAAGCCCGCTGAAGCCATAGACACGCTCAAACCTCATCTTCCGGCCGAGGTATTTCAACACTACATGCGGCTATTTGAGGCGATGCCGAACATGCTTTTTTTCGATCGCATGCTCTTTGTGCACGGCGGGATTCCCAGAGACCGTCTAATTCGCGAGCGGTGGAAGGATATGTCGACGCTCAACGATCCCGAAGTTCGTTTTCAAATGCTCTGGAGCGATCCGAGCAGCGCCGACGTGATCCCGGCGCAACTGCAGCAACAGTCCGCCAGATTTCCTTTTGGCAAACTGCAGGCAGCCGCATTCTTGCTTCGGCTCGGATGCCACACGATCGTTCGGGGTCACGAACGCGTCGATGAGGGTTTTCGAGTGGTTTATGACGATCCCAGAGTCAAGCTCTGGTCGTTGTTCTCAGCCGGCGGCGAGGACAACCAGGACCTCCCTCCAGATTCGAGCTACCGCAGCGTCAAACCTAAAGCGCTTACTATCAGTTACCGCGACAGCGTGGCTCACGCTCAGCCCTGGGGAATCGACTACTCAAGTTTCAACGACCCAGAGAAAAACGCGTTCTTCAAGAGCAAGCCCGAAATAGACCATAAAACAGGCTAAACCAAGCTGGCTCGTATGGTAGCAGTTAAGCTCACTGAACTAGGTGCGCTGGGTAGCATCGATCGACTAAACGCCGAGCAGCTGTTCCACCTCTTCGCAAACGCGTTCTTCGGTGATTCCAAATTCGCGATAGAGTCGATTCTGTGGTGCGGAAGCACCGAAATGCTCCAGGGTAACAAACGCAGATCGTGTTCCGACCCAACGGTCCCATCCCTGACGCACTCCAGCTTCAACCACCACCGTCGGCAAAGCCTTGGGTAGCACTTCCTTCTGGTACTCAGGGGACTGCGCGGCAAACATTTCCCAAGAGGGCATCGATACCACCCTCGCCCGGATGTCCTGCTTTTGCAAGCGTGCCGCTGCAGCGAGAGCCACATGTACTTCACTCCCTGAAGCTACCAAAACCACATCATCTAACGCGCTAGACTGTGATGGGTCTTCATCAGAAACATGCCTAGACACCACATAGGCACCTCGGACTGCACCGGCGGTCGTCGCGGGCGGCAGTACGGGCAGCGGTTGTCGACTGAGGATCAAAGCCGTGGGACCGCTGTACTGCATCACCGCTTGCCAACAGATCACGGTCTCATTTGCGTCCGCCGGTCGAAATACCCGAAGTCCCGGGATCGCTCTCAGCATAGCCAAATGCTCCACCGGCTGATGCGTCGGCCCGTCTTCTCCAAGTCCTATGGAATCGTGGGTGAAGATATAACGAACCGGCAACCCCATCAGCGCCGCCAAACGAATTGCAGGCTTCATGTAGTCACTAAAAACTAGGAACGTCGCAGCAAAGGGTAGGACACCCCGATGAAGCGCCATACCGCTTGCTGCCGCAGTCATCGCGTGTTCCCGCACTCCCCAATGAACCACGCGAGGGATCTTTGTCGTTTCGGCTCCAAAAGAGGCTCCATCGATTTGGGTATTGTTGGAACCCGCTAGGTCCGCAGAACCTCCGCAGAACTCCGGAATACGTCGAGCCAGCGCTGCAAGGACCTGACCGCTCGCCTTTCGAGTCGCGACCGGATACTGCTGGGTGAACATCGGTAGCTGCTCCGCCCAGTCCTTCGGGAGCGCGCCTTGCAAGACGCGTCTGAACTCTTGAGCTTCCATCGGGTACGCTGCCTCATATGCCTCGAGACCTGTGCGCCAAGTGGCATGCGCTTCTTTGCCTCGCGCAAGAATCTGCTGCTTTGCGCCCTGAAGTTCCGCAGGTAGTTCGAACGGATCATAGGGCCATTTCATCTCCGATCTCGTCGCTGCAACTTCCGCCTCACCGAGTGGAGCTCCGTGCGCCGCAGGCGTTCCTCGTTTGTTCGGAGAGGGCCATCCGATAACCGTGCGCATTCGGATGAGACTTGGTCTCGGATCCATCTTCGCCTGCTCAGCCACTGCACAAAGAGCATCCAGATCGTCGCCCGCATCGACGCTGGCAGTGTGCCACCCGTATGCGTCAAAACGCTTGAGCACTTGCTCGGTAAACGTCAGTTCGGTGGAACCATCGATGGTGATTCGATTGTCATCCCAAAAGACGATCAGCTTGCCGAGACTCAGATGTCCCGCCAGCGATGCCGCTTCCGCTGCAACTCCCTCCATCAAGTCACCATCACTCGCGATCACCCAGATGCGATGATCGACCAGCGTGTGATCGGGTCTGTTAAAACGTGCCGCGAGATGTCGCTCCGCCATCGCCATGCCAACCGCGTTGGCGATACCTTGACCGAGCGGACCGGTTGTGGTCTCGACCCCGGGCGTGTGGCCGTATTCGGGATGCCCCGGGGTACGGCTTCCCCACTGACGAAACGCCTTGAGATCGTCTACCTCTAGCTCGTAACCCGAGAGGTGAAGCAATGCATATTGCAGCATCGATGCATGACCGCACGAGAGCACGAAACGGTCCCGGTCAGACCACTCGGGATCCAGGGGATCGTGGCGTCGAAGCCGTGAAAAAAGCGCCCAACCTATCGGAGCCAGCGCCATCGGCGTACCGGGGTGACCCGAGTTGGCCGCCTGCACGGCATCCATAGAAAGGGCTCGGATAGCGCCCAACGCGAAATCGTCAACGGAAGAGTTCATGGTCGCGCGCGGATCTAGCAGCGATCTCGAAGATTGGCTATCGCGACCTCACTATTGAAAATTATAGTTGACCGCGAAAGAAAGGACATGAAAGTGGGAAGAATATGTTCCTGAGTTCACCACGGTTCCGGCGCCAGACTCAGCAAACGCGACTGCTTCTTCTCTCGTTGTAGAGTCATTGCCCTCAGCGACCACCTGCTCGATTCGAGCATCCTCCTGAGAGACGCGCATGGTCTTGTTTCGCAAAAACGCATAGGCGATCGAAAGGTCGAGCTTACCAAACCGCAAGGTTCCGCCAGTGTGCAAGCCGTAACGCTGATGGGGCATGAAGTCCAAAGTGTTGTACCCGTCGCTAACGCCGTTAGTTTCGAAGGAGAACCCGGCACGTACCGCCGCAAAACCCGGGACGACGTTATAATCTCCACCCAGTCGAAGAGAGACCTGGTCACGCCATCGGTGGGGAACCGCAGCGACATCTGGCAGGCTGGTTGCAAGATCGAGAAGGGGAATCGTAGCATCGTCTGCAACATCGATGATGAAGTCGTCCACCAGGGAGTTTCGCTCGTAAACGACGTTCAGCTCCACATCAAAGCGCTCGGTCGCCATCGAATCTTGAATGCCCGGAGCTCCAGCTACCACACCCCGAGGGTCCTGAGTTCGGGGCGCGATGCGATCTGAATAGCGAACGCCGAAAGCGAGCTGCCACGGCTGGGGCGCATGCAGAGTGTTGCCTCCAATGTTCTTTTTACAGGTAGGAAAGGGTGGAATCAGCCCGAGATCGATATTGTCGCAGTTCTCGATTCGATCGCTTGGGCTGGCCTGATAGTAGCGGGGCGTGAAGGTCAGGTCTCCATCCGCGTTGACGTCGTCCTGCCATAAAAAACTGACCATCACATCGAGGTTGTCGTAGGGAATGGCGTGAGCGCTCACCATGAATCGGGGGATGAAGGCATCGGTAGCGTTGAGACGGGTGCGAATATCCTGGCCGAGAACCTCGGAACCTAAGGCCACCGACATCATAGAATAGTCAAAAATTCCAACGCCCCATCCGAAGCTTGCCCCCACCGAAAAACGAGGATGAATACGGTACCCAGCCCCTACGGTGGGGTAAAAAATGAGAAGTTCAGACGAAAGCAGCTGATAGCGCGAAGGTGAAGGCAACTGTCCGACCTGATGCTGATCGTAATCTACAACCAGGTCAGAGTTGCCGAACTGCGTCGAACCTACTGCGGGCGGAGCCAATATTCCGAAGCCGACCCCCAGCTTTTCAGACACTCTCCAAGTGAACGCCAGCTCAGGAACGACATTCGCCGGTCCCGAATTGCAAACCTCTCGCAATTCAGCGCGACCGTAACCATTGGGTAGCCCGTCGGTTGCTGCGCCAAAACGCGTCGTGGGCTCTCCAGCTACCGTATCTGCACTATTGACGCGTCCGTCAGAAGTATAGGTGCCGGTGCGTGAGTGACACGCGTTGTACAAGGTCAGGTTCGTATTGAGTGCAAGTTGACGCCCGTACAGGTTTGCCAGATTTGCAGGATTGTAAAACAGGGCCATCGCATCATCGGCACGAGCCGCGAAAGCGCCTCCTCTGCCCAACGCACGTGTGCCCGCTGCACTGTGCTCATAGCCACCCGCAAAAACCGGTGTCGGTGAACTTACCGATATGACGGTCACCAGGACGAGAAAAAACAAAGACTGGGTCGCTACAACTTGACGCATCCTAAATATCCACTCCGACCGAACAAAGGGGGAGAGTTTAGCGGAATGGCTGTTATGCGCTTGGATAAACAGAACTCTTTCTGTGAGCACAGACATACCGCACGGGAATGCCAAACAACGCAATGCGTTATGACGCGCAGCGCAGTGCGTTGTTTGGCATTCTGCTATCTGAAGAGAGGGCACATCAAGAGAAAACGAGCCGAGCAACTTTGGCGCGGTTAGGCATCTAGTTACAGTGCACTAGCCAGATATAAACGCTTCTTCTCCGTAGTCTTCAGCTAGGTTGTCAAAGCGTGTGTGCTCTCCTGAAAATCGGCACTTACAAATGCCCGTTGGGCCCGCTCTTTGTTTGCCAATGATGATTTCAGCAAGACCCTGAACGCTCGGATCATCTTTGTTATAAACTTCTTCGCGATAGACAAAGAGAATCACATCGGCATCTTGCTCGATAGCTCCAGACTCACGAAGATCTGAAATCTGAGGTCGTCTATCACCACCCCGAGACTCAACACTTCGATTGAGCTGCGAAAGCGCGACGACCGGTAGCCTAAGCTCTTTTGATAACCCCTTGAGTGACCGGCTAATCTCACTGATTTCTTGCTCACGACTGTCGTGTCTTCCGCCAGAGCGCATGAGCTGTAGATAATCGATGATGACTAAAGCCAAACCCTGCTCCGAATTGAGCCTTCTGCATTTGGCTCTTACTTCCATCAAACTCAGACCAGGCGTATCGTCGACCCATATGGGCAGTTCGCTCAAAACGCCGGCTGCATTCGCTAGCTTGGGCCAATCATCTCTTCCGATCTGACCTGTTCGCATCCGCGTTCCAGCAACGCGTGCTTCGCTAGCTAACATACGACGAACCAATTCTTCCTTGCTCATCTCAAGGGAAAAAATCGCGACCGTCTTCCTGCGAGCAGAGGACGCATTGACCGCAAGGTTCAATGCAAATGCAGTCTTCCCCATACCGGGTCGACCTGCGATGACCATCAGTTCGCCTGGGTGAAGCCCGGCGGTCTTTTTGTCCAAGATCTGGAACCCCGTCGGCAGCCCGGTGATGTCATCCCCCCGCTCGGCAGCCTCATTGATGTTGCGGAACGTTTGTAGGATCACATCTTTGATGTGTTCGTAAGGATGTCGCAGGCGTTCCTTTGCTACGCTGAACACCGCTCGCTCCGCCATGTCGAGAAACTCCTCGACATCTCCATACTCGGTGTAGCCTTTGGCAGTCACTTCATGACATGCAGTGAGCAAATTTCGAACGACGGACTTCTCGTGAACGATCCGCGCATGAGCTTCGATATTGCCCACAGTGGGTATTGTTTCGGTCAGAGCAAGTAGATGATCATCTCCGCCGATCGCCTGGAGCTTGCCGCGACCGACGAGCTCTTCACGAAGTGTCACCGTATCGACGGGCTGACCTCTCTTGAAGAGACCACACATGCAGTCGAAAACAACCGCATTCGCTTCTGCATAAAACTCCTCCGGCGTGAGTTCTTGCATCACGACATTCAGTGCTTCGTTCTCTAAGAGAATGCCGCCAAGAACAGCGCGCTCTGCATCCAGGGAATGCGGCGGTATGCGCCCCTTTATCTCCGTCAAAGTTCGGGCCTCCTACACGTGCTTTGGCGGCGGTCAAACGGAGTCTGTGCGGCACCTTAGACGATGAGACACTACAACGAGGACTGCCTCGAAATCCTGGAGTTCGCGAACGGCAGTGTACCTAATGGCGTCAGCTAATCGGTCACGCGTCTGGGGCAGCACTCACCACAAGGGTACATGTGGCATGTATCCCGCCGGTAAGCTTCATCGCGATGGAATATTCACCGGCGCTTTTGATCGCTTCCGAGGGCATCTCGATCTTGCGCCGATCCACCTCATACCCCTTGGATTTGAGCAGGTCTGCTACTTCCTGGGCGGTTACCGACCCGTAGAGTTTCCCCTCTGCTCCGGCTCGCTTCTCGATCTGCAGAGAGAGTTTCGCTAACGCCGCGGCCACCTCCGAAGCCTCGTGGCGTAGTTTCTGAGCTCGAGCCTTTGCATTGCGCTTCTCATGCTCGAGTTGCTTGACGCTTCCGCTGGTCGCGATGGCAACCAAACCACGAGGAAGAAGGTAATTCCTAAAGTAGCCGGGGCGAACTCGAACTACATCGCCAACCGTACCTAGGTTATCGACATCCTCTTTGAGGATGACATCTACACTTGCTCGTCCCATCTCTTATCTCCGCGTAATCGCTACTTCACCGCAGTAAACGGAAGGAGTGCAATCATTCGAGCTCTCTTGACTGCTACAGTGAGTTTTCTCTGCTGACTGGCGGTTAGGCCGGTAATTCTGCGCGGAACAATTTTTCCACGATCTGTGAGAAAAAACCGAAGTCTCTGAGGGTCTTTGTAGTCGAAGAGAAACTCATCATCCATGGCGAAGGACGGAGGCCGCTTTCGGTTTGCGCGTCGGCGTCGGATACCTAGAGGGTCCGTATCTGCGCGTCCCTCACGGATCACGGTACCTTTGGGTGAATCTCCTCGGTCATCGTCGTGCATTTCGTCATCTGCACGTGCCTCGCGAATAACGGTTCCCCGAGGGACCGCTCTTTGCTCTCCGGTTCGTTGTTCGCTTGGCCGTGCGGCGACTTCAGCTGGAGCATCCACACGGGACGCAGTGGAAGTGGTGTCTCGTTCTTGATCATGCATTTCGTTGGACATGTTCACTCCGTCGCCGGCAGCTCATCTGCATCGGGCTTCTCTTCGCTAGAACCGGCGCTGTTCCCAGAGCCGCCCTCTTCACCGGTCGATCCGCTCGTGTCCTCGGCCTTCGCGGGTTCTTCTTCGACCACTGCCGCATCGGCTTCGACCACTGCCGCATCAGCCTCTTTTTCTTGTTCGGTCTCTGCTTCGTTTGAGCGGGCCGACGCAGTCGTACCGAAGAGCTGTTCTACAGTTGAATCTTCTTCTTCCTCTTCCACGTGCTCGATCGGCAGGAACTTTACCTCCTCGGGATCGACTTCGATCTCTTTTGGATCGGTTGTGTAATCACGAAGCCGTACGGTTTGATGACGAATGACGTCGTCAAGCATTCGTAAGTTCCGCTCCAGCTCAGCCACTAGGTCAGAGAAACCGACATAGCGAGTGTAAATAAACACTCCACGGGTGTGCTTCTGAATGCTGTACGACAGGCGTCTTCGACCCCAGTTGTCCACTCGGGTCATCTTACCGCCGCCTCGATCGATGACTTCGCGGATTCGAGTAGCTACTTTTTCCGCATCATCTGGTTCGACGTTTGGTCGAAGGATGTAAATCGTTTCGTATTCGCGTGCCCACCGGCTTGGTGAGTTTGTCATTTGCTGAACCACAGGTCCTCCCGAACGAAGCCCCAACGATATTCGGAGCGAGGAAGCCCGAGGGCTAGCGCAATATCGGCAACGGATCCAGCGGATTCCGAACCGCGGCCTCAAATGAAGGGGTCGAGGATCTCACAGGGTTCGGGCGCCGAAACGTCTCGCTCGGCACACAGCGACGGCCCCAGCTAGCTCTTGCCGTGGTGACGATTCATGGCTGCAGACATTCCCTCTTTGGCGACAGTCTCAAAAACCGCCGCAACCTTCGTCAGTATCTCGGGGAGCTCTGCCCGTTCGAGCGCTGAAAAATCCGACAGCAACCAGTCTCTCGGCCGCCTCGCACCGACGGGTCTCCCGACACCCACCCGGAGCCGATGAAATGCTCCGCTATCGAGATGGCTTCCAATGGACTTCAAACCGTTATGCCCTGCAAAACCTCCGCCGGTTTTGAGACGCAGTTCACCGAAGGGTAAGTCCAGCTCATCGTGAACAACGAGCACTCGATCCACCCTGAGCTTGAAGAAGCGTGACGCTGCCTGAACTGACTCTCCACTGAGGTTCATGAAGGTCATCGGCTTGAGAAGCGCGAAATCTCCCAAAGACTCGGAACTGACCTTGGCAAACAGCCCGCGAAATTTATCGCGAAACACGACTTGATGTTTCTCTGCGAGCCCGTCGAGAGCTTGGAATCCGATATTGTGTCGGTTCCGTACGTATTGCTCGCCGGGGTTACCTAATCCTACTACCAGGAGCATGCGTCAGAAGTCCTCAATCGTCTAAGTGCGCACTCCGAAACCCAAAGTGAAACCTGGAGAGTTCAAGGCCACACTTTAGAGCCTCAGATCAGGCTGTCTGCCAGGTGCGCCCTAACTTTTGGCTTCTTCACCCTCGGATGCCTTGCGTGCCTCCGCAGTTGCCCGCCGATCCTCTGTAACGAGTACGATGCGAAGCTCGGATTTCATTTCCAGGGAAACTCCATCCGGTAGAGATACTTCTCCAGCTTCAACCATCTCACCGATTTTTAGCGAGGTCACATCGATGGTGAGCGATGCGGGGATATCGCTTGGCTTTGCCCTAACCCGCATGGAGCGAATCGGGACATTAAGCTTTCCACCCATTTGGACACCCAAGGCGCGACCATGGGTACGAACTGGAACCTCCACAACCATCTCCTGATCGATCTCCACTCGTAGGAAGTCTACGTGAACTGGAGCTTGCGTCACCGGATGCACGTCGAGGTCCTTGACGATCGCAAATTCCTGTCGAGTATCCAGTTTGAGCTGAATGACCGCGTTTCTACGGTACTCAGTCGACAAGATGCGAACGACATCCTCCGGAGTCACAGTGAGCGCTGTGGACTCGATCCCCGGGCCATAGAGAACGCCGGGCATTTGACCATTGGCTCGAAGCTTACGGGATGAGCCCTTGCCACGCGACGTGCGTACTGTGGCCGAAAGCGATTGCATTTCCATTTCTAATACTCCTAATTATCGGCCGCGACCGCCTCTGTTCCTACGCGAGGGCATCATACGAAAAGCGAACTTACCGAATCACCGTGATGGATGCGCTTGATGGTCTCTCCTAGGAGGCGCGCCACGGAAAGCACCCGAAACTTTCCTACGTGTTTTGTTTCCTCTCGCAGCGGAATCGTATCGGTCACGATGACTTCCTCGATCGGAGAGTCGACGAGTCTCTGCAGAGCTGGACCTGAGAGCACGGCGTGAGTCGCAGCCGCCATCACTCTTCTAGCGTTTCGGTCTAACAAAGCTTGAGCCGCGTTACATATTGTACCCGCGGTGTCGATCATGTCGTCGAGGAGCACGCAGTCTTTTCCTTCGACATCGCCAATGATGTGCATGACCTCGCTGACGTTGGCCGCAGAACGGCGCTTGTCGATGATCGCAAGGTCTGCGCTCATCCGTTTTGCATAAGCCCGGGTGCGTTCTACCCCTCCGGCGTCAGGAGACACGAACACTGGCGGCTCTGAAGGAAACTTCGTTCGCAAATACTCAAGAAAAACCGGCATGGCGTAGATGTGGTCAAAGGGCACGTCGAAAAAACCTTGGATCTGACCCGCATGCAAATCCATGCCGACGACGCGACTGACGCCCGATCTTGAGAGCAAGTCCGCGACCAGTTTCGCGGTAATGGGTGTACGCGGAGCAACTTTGCGATCCTGTCTTGCGTATCCGTAGTAAGGAAGCATCGCGGTGATCGAGGCAGCTGAGGCACGCTTGAGCGCGTCCGTAATCACCAGAAGCTCCATGAGATTGTCGTTCACTGGAGCGCAGGTGGGCTGGACGACGTATACGTCGACGCCGCGGACATTTTGCTGAACCTCAGCGAACACCTCACCGTCTGAAAAGCGAGAGACGCGACACCGACCTACCGGAATTTTTAGGTAGTCGGCGATATTCTCTGCGAGTGTGATGTTCGAGTTGCCAGAGAAGATACTTATGGACTTGGACATGGGGTCGGTCGCAGCCGTGCCGTAAAGAGGGCATCGGGTAGCACTGCACCTAGTGGATGTCAAAGATGGCGCCAATACTGCACATCACGCATCCACTGAAAACGACACGACCGTCGCTGAAGATGCCCGGTGCGATGCAGCAATCGAGGTGCGGCGCGGCTCGTGCCGACTTTTTTTTTTGACGAAAACTCCAGAGTTCAAAGGCCTTCTGCCGGAAAGCTTTTTGGATCCAGGCAAGGATCCACAGACGAATCCTTGAGAGGCACACGCCAGCTGTTATAAGACCGTCCCTCGGACGTCGGGAGGGAACCCTTGATGTCGGCTCTCATTAGTTTGATCACCGATCGCGTCAGTTTCGAATCGCTCTGGCGTGAGGCATTAGAACAACATGGCTTCGGGATTCAATCGAGCAAACCGGACCATCTGATATCCGCTGCGCGAGAAGGAGCGTTTCTCGTCGTTGACGCGGATTGCCACGCCTTTGACGAAAACGAGCTACTGCTGTCTGTCGGATTTGCGCGGGCGGTGGGAGCCGTTCCAGTGGCGTCGATGGCGAGCACCCAGCGCATGCGGTCGGTAGACGACGTCATCGATGAATTGTGCTTTGGGCTGGTAGCTCGGGGAGAGGCAGACGTTCCACGAATTGCTGCGGCGCTCGCGCGAAGGGCAAATGCGGTGCGCTCCGAGCGCTTCGAATTCGTTACCGTTTCTCCGCGGGAGCGTGAACTCCTCGTCATCATGGGCGATGGACGTTCGGTATTGGTACCGCGTCCGATCGGCACCGAGGATAGCGGTGCAGAGATCGCCCAGATTTCGCTTGCAGACGATGCATACACGGCAACTTTGGAGCTGAGCGACGGCGCCACTCTGGAACTCAAAGCAGCTGAAATCGAGGGTCCTCAGCGTTCGCCAACTCGATCTGCCGATGCCGCGCCGCCAACACCGATCAACGGTGCAAAACTCGGCGCACGACTTCGAGAGTTACGTCTCAAGGCTCAGTTGACTCAGGCCGAACTCGCAAGAAGAACGGGAATCCACCGTCCGAACATCGCTCGAGTCGAAGCCGGTAGACATACTCCTTCACTGGAAACGCTATCGCGTTTGGCTACTGCGATCGGAGTTTCCACAACTCTTGTTTTGTCGGAGGACTGAATCTCTAGCTCTTGGTTCTGTGGGTCGGCAATGGGAAAGACAGGTAAGTCCAAGGCTCTATTCTCGGCAACCGAGGTAGCTCGTTTCTGCGAGGTAGACATAAAAACCATTCACAACTGGGCAGAACAAGGAGAGATTCCCCACTTTCGAACCCCTGGACGTCATCTTCGATTTCACCGAAATGATGTTTTGGAATTTCTTCAGAGGTACGGCTATCCGATGCCCACCGTACTTCACTCAGGAAAACCTAAAGTAATCTCGATAGACCCGATCGCTCTTCCACACACGAGCATGGCAAATATCCTGGACGGTTTTGATACGACCGAATACGTCGACGCTATCGACGCACTGATCGATATGGGAAACGATCCTCCAGACGCGGCGGTGGTAAGTGACGAGCTCACGGGCGTAGACTGCATACACTTCATCAAGCAGCTCAAAGGCCATAAAATTACACGTCGTGTGCGCGTCGTTGTCTACTACAGCAAAGCTAGGATGTACCGAAAGAAAGACGCATTGGCAGCCGGAGCATCAGCGCGGGTAATGCAAGGCGAGACAGAGGAACTGCGCCAAACACTTGAAGCGCTGACGAAACTGAAACCAGCTTAGGCCCTAAACGCGGAGCCCTCGACGACTGGCCTCCGACGACTGGCCCTCGACGACTGGCCTCCAACGATCAGCCTCCAACGATTTCACCGCCGTCGATGTACAAGGTATTTCCGGTAAGCCAGTGCGTGCAGGGTTGTGCTAGGGCCAGCAGCGAATCGGCAACGTCCGCCGGTGTCGTCAGTCGATCGTGGGGGTTTTTGCGTAACGCTGTGGCGACCATGGCCTCTGCATCCGGAATTTTTCGCAACGCAGGCGTGTCCGTGACCCCAGCGCAAATCGCATTGACCGTGATACTATTGGGCGCAAGCTCGACCGCCAATTGTCGGACGTGAGCCTCAAGAGCTGACTTGGCTGCCGAAACCGCTCCATAGCCACTCCAAACGCTGGTGCTCCCCGCAGAGGTCATCGCGTAAATGCGCCCATGGTGGGCAAACAAGTCGCGCCGATTCATATCCTGCGTCCAGTAAACCAGAGAGTTTGCCATCACATCCAGGGTCATATCGAGCTGGCGTTTCGTCAGCAGCGAGGCTCCTTCGGTGTCCGACCAGAGAGGCAATAGGGTGCCGAAGGCAAGTGAGTGCAAAAGAACGCGAACACTCTTGGGGCCCAACTGCTCTGCAACCGCGTCCAAAGTGGCCTGCCTCTTGGCCTCGTCAGCTGCATTGATGTTAAAAAACAGAGCGCTACGACCACGCCTCTCAATCTCAGATCGAACACGCTCCACATTCGGCATGGTGGAGCGACGGTCGAGATGAACGCCAATAATGTCCATCCCCGCAGATGCGAACGACAGACTGGCCGCCTCTCCAAAACCGCTACTCGCCCCGAGAACGAGCGCCCATCCCTCTAGCGAGTTGGCTGTGTGATCCATGGCAGAGCGAGGCTACCCGGGGAGGACCTGCGGTCAAGTAGAGAGGCAAGAAGTTGGGAGAAAGAAAGCGGTTGAGGCTAATCTCATCTGTCTCGCACCGGAAACCAGAGCCACATCGCCTTCGATGCATTCTCGCAATTTGAGTAAGAGTCCACATGTGATGGCAGCGCTCGCGTCTTCAATACTGCTGCTTGGAGGCCTTTTCTCTGGACTCATGCACTCGGAGATCCAGGAGGCAGAGGTGCCAGAGGTAGCCATTCCAACACACCCTGCTTCCCCCCGTTCGATGGGCCTCCCGACAGCGCAGCGGCACCATTCATCGAGCTGTCGCGCACCTGACGTAGCGATTCCCCAGAGCAAAGGTTGCCGCATCGGACTTCTCTATCCTTCCTGTCGATTTCGCATGCCAGACCCAGAAGCCGCAGGATATCTCTACGATCGATGGAAAAGGACCACCCTGGACCATTGGTGGGGTAGTCCCGGACTGGTCACCCTAATCCTCGCTGTGAGTGCGAAATACCAACAGGAGTACCCTGGTGAATCTCTAGTGGTGGGAGATCTAGACGCCCCTGGACCACGTCACAGCACACATCGAAAAGGGCAGGACGTCGACCTCTACCTACCGGGCATGATGCGCACCGAAAACGTCAGGAGGTACGTGCGCCCCAGCAACTACGAGGGTCAACGAAGCTGGCAAGTGGCGGCAAAGCGGGCTCGGGTGGTGGAACTCGCAAAGAATCTTGCGATCTGTACGGATGGGCGCATACGGATTTACTACAACGACGAACCTGTCGAGCGACGCTTTTTGAAGTGGTTCACGATGCGCGGATACAAATCACCTTTCGGCAAACCTATGCGTCGTCACAACTACCTGCATCGATTTCATTTTCACGTTTCGGTTCCCGAAAACATGTCGCCGCTGCCCTTTAACCCTCCGTCCTTCGCAGGGAATACAGATCTTGCAGCGGACACGCATGAAGCGCATGCGCTGGACACAAGCCAAGGCGGGCGAACTGCCGGTCGCTAAGGCACTGCCTTCCGAGCCGCTTTTTCTTCGTAACCGGAAACTCCAAAACGCTCTGCGAGCGCCTGCTCCAAATCGCGGAGCGTGCAACCTCGCGACATCAAGCCAACTATCACGTGGTAAAGCACGTCAGCGGATTCGGAAACCACTCGATCGTCGGATTCCGAGTTGAGCGCGGTGGCGAGTTCTCCACCCTCTTCACGAATCTTCTGAGCGATCTTCGCATCGCCTTTCTCGAGCAAGGACTTCGTATAGCTTTTATCCGCGACAGATCTTCGGCGCGATTCCAGAACTTCCCCGAGCTTCGCTAATGTAGGCGCAGCATGGCCATAGTCGTCTGTATCCAATCGCCGAAAAAAGCAGCTTCGCTCGCCGGTGTGACAGGTAGGCCCGTGAGGATCGACGAGGTAGATCAGGGCATCAGCATCGCAGTCGACCCATACTTCCGAGACAAGCAAGAAATTGCCGCTTGTTTCGCCCTTTCGCCAGAGCGCTTGACGCGATCGGCTGTAGAAGTGAGCCGATTTCGTCTCGAGGGTTCTGCGTACCGCTTCCTCATTTGCGTAGCCCACCATGCGGACCTCGCCTCCGTGCCGATCCTGAACAACCACGGCTACGAGCCCAGCAGCATCGGTTTTCAATCCGCTTAGATCCATTAGAACGCAATCCCTTTGAGTGATCCGGCTAAGGTGGCATGAGCAGGCTACGTGGAGTGAGCAAGTGAGATGGCTCGAGGCACGCTACGTTACGTAAGGACGGTTGCTCCGACGATACACAACTGCAGCCCTAACCAGTTCAACGACCAGCCCTGACCAATTTAACAATCTGTAACCTGAAACTAGGATACATTCGCGGCAATCAGAATAGTGTGTGTCCGGAAGCGATCCCGACCGGACGCCACATCCCGCCGCTACGCTCGAGAACGTTTTTGCCTACCGTTTGCCTTCGAAGACGCTCCAGCTGCTTGATTCGATGATCCAGGGCTCGAGGGCGAAACCTCGGTGGAACTCGTCTTGTCTTGAGAGGAGCCACTGCCCTGAGAGGATGCACCACCTCGAGACAACCCGTGTTTCTCTAATATTCGATGCTCGATATCGTTATAGAGCTCAGGATGTTCCTCTAGAAATCGGCGTGCATTGTCGCGCCCTTGCCCAATGCGATCGCCTTTGTAGCTGTACCAAGAGCCGGACTTATCTACGATGTTGTCGGCTACCCCTAAATCGAGAACATCGCCGGAACGACTGATTCCCTTACCAAACAAAATATCGAATTCACAAACTTGAAAGGGAGGCGCGAGTTTGTTTTTCACGACTTTGACCCGACATCGATTGCCCACCGCTTCATCTCCGGTCTTGATGGTGCCTACGCGTCTGATATCGAGTCGTTGTGACGCATAGAACTTGAGCGCGTTGCCACCGGTTGTCGTCTCCGGACTGCCAAACATCACCCCTATTTTCATTCGAATCTGATTGATAAAGAACAAGGTCACGTCGCTTTTATGCACGGTTGCAGTAAGCTTTCGTAGCGCTTGGCTCATCAGTCTCGCTTGCAGACCTGGAAGAGAATCACCCATATCTCCTTCGATTTCTGCACGAGGCACGAGTGCAGCAACCGAGTCGATCACGATAATGTCTACCGCTCCGGAACGAACCAGGGTGTCGGCGATCTCGAGCGCCTGTTCACCGTGGTCAGGCTGGCTAACGAGCAGCTCGTCGACATTCACCCCAAGGCGTTTGGCGTAAGAAGGATCAAGAGCGTGCTCTGCATCGATGAATGCAGCGATTCCTCCAGATTTTTGGCATTCCGCAATCGCATGAAGCGTAAGCGTGGTTTTGCCGCTCGACTCCGGGCCGTACACTTCGACAATGCGTCCGCGAGCATATCCCCCGGTTCCCAAAGCCAGATCGAGCGAAATGGAACCAGTCGAAATTATGGGAATATCTAGAGCCTGGGAATCCCCCAGACGCATGATAGCTCCCTTGCCATACGCCTTTTCAATCGCTCCTACGGCGAGCTCGAGCGCTTTCAACCGGTTCGAATCCGATGACATCATTGCCTCCTGAACAAATGTCTAGACCTTCTCTGCCTAGAACGCAACTTCCAACTCGGCGAACGGCTTCCGGTGAGGGGTGTTCTTGCCAAAAATCTGTGGTTTATCTCGGCAGCAGAAGCGTAGCGCGACGTACCAAGTCGAGAGCGATATGAGAGGCCATGCGACGAATACGAGAGCGATCTCCGGTTAAGGTTCTGCAGAAAACCTCGACCGGTTGGGTGCGCTGCGCCAGTCCGAACCATACGGTGCCCACCGGCTTGTCCTCGCTACCTCCCCCCGGGCCGGCGATCCCAGTCACCGAAACCGCTAAGTCTGTAGCCGTGCGATCGAGCGTCCCCTCAGCCATCGCACCCGCTACCGGACCACTTACCGCACCGTACGTCGAAAGCATATCCTCCGGCACGCCCAAAAGCGCAGTCTTTGCCTTATTTTCGTAGGACACCAAATCAGCTGCAAAGTAGCTGGAGCTACCGGGGTTTTCGGTGAGCATCATGCCGATCATCCCTCCAGTGCAGGACTCGGCAACTCCCAATCGAAGACCCCGTTGTCGAAGGTGTTGTCCGACAACGGACGCAAGCGTTTCTTCGCCCCTGCCAAAGACCACGTCGCCGAGCAGCTCCCGAATACGCTGAACCGCATCGTCGGCACGTCGATTGGCCACCTTTGGGGAAGACCCGTCGGCGTAGACCTTGACTTCGATCACCGGATAGGAGGCTCGATATCCGAGTCGAATCCCTTCATCGGTGAGCGACTCCAACTTCGTCGCTACTCCGGATTCGGTCATGCCAAACGTGCGCAAACGACGACGGGTCTCGTTGAAACTACCTTGAGCGGCGATCGCGGGCAGCACCGAGTCTTCAAACATCGGCTTCATTTCGCGGGGAACCCCCGGGAGAAAAAAGACCTGAGCCGCGCCAAGCACCATTCGGAAACCGGGCGCTGTGCCCACTGCGTTGGGGAGGATTTCGGCTCCCTTAGGAAAGAGCGCCTGATTCCGATTCATCTCCGGCATCTCGATGCCTCGCTGCTGAAACATCTCACGGATTCGATCGAAAGACGCAGGATCGAATACCAAGTCCACCCCTGCCGCCTTGGAAGCCGCCTCCGTCGTTCGATCATCGACAGTGGGGCCTAGGCCTCCCGTCACGACCACTACCGATGCACCTGCAGCCAGGCGGGAAAGGCTGGCGACAATACGAGGCAAATCGTCATCTACCGTCGCGCGCTCCTGTACGCAAAATCCCGAGAGCGAGAGGCGTTCGGAGAGCCACGGGGCGTTGGTATCGATGAGCTCCCCCAGGGTCAGTTCCGTGCCGATGGAGAGTACTGCAGCAACATTCATAATTGCGGGACAGTTTTTGCCACTCGCACGCGAGGTCAAGTACCGAACTCGATCGATATTTGCCGCCGCAACCAAGCGGACGCACTGGTCCCGCTGCCGCGAGAAGAATATGGTGCCCACAGCGAAGGTACAGGGAGAGGAAAAACAAGAAATCTTCAGCATTGGCGAAAAACCGAGGGCATGTTATCGGAATCTCGGCGGTACAATCGAGGGAGTACACATCATGCAGATGATCGCGAGAGACAGATGATCGCGAGAGACGGGAGGGCTTGCGACGCGGGAATCATCCAAAAAAGAATTGTGTTTTTTCGCGTGAGTCGCGCGTGGAGCAGTCGTTCAGGGCGGGATCATTCGATGCAGGGTCATTCTAAAAAGCAAAGACGCGGCCTGCCCTACCAGATCGCCACTGCGATCTGGACGATGCTTCTACTCTGGTCAGCTCTCGCCGAAATGATCCCTGAGTCCGCCGCCGCGCAAGGCGTGAACCTCGAGAACCAGAGCTCCGCCGATGCTGAGGAGACGCCCCTGCCCTTGCCGCTTCCCATCGAGCGTCGAAGGCTCGCAAACGGTCTCCGCGTGGTTCTAAGCCCCGACCGCACGGTTCCCACGGTGGCGATCGCGATATATTACGACGTGGGATCGAGAGACGAGGTTCCGGGCAGAGAGGGCTTCGCCCATTTATTTGAACACATGATGTTCAAAGGCTCCGCAAACGTCGCGGACGGGGAGCATTTTTCACTGATCACGGCACGCGGTGGACGTGCGAACGCGACGACATCGAGAGATCGCACCAACTATTTCCAAACCCTTCCATCCAACGAACTGGCCCTTGGGCTGTGGCTGGAAGCGGATCGCATGCAGTCTCTCCGAGTCACGGCCGAGAATTTTGAAAACCAGCGACAGGCCGTGCTGGAAGAGCGGAGACAGCGCGTGGACAATCAACCCTACGTACCCAGCTGGTTGAGGGTCGAAGCTCTAGCGTACGGCGACTACTTTCCCTACGCCCACTCGGTCATCGGCGCTCGCAGAGATCTTGAGACGATGCCTTTCGAGGCGGCGCTTGACTTCTACAACCGCTTCTACGGGCCCAACAACGCCGTTGTAGCGATCGCCGGAGACTTTGAGAGCCGCCAGGCCATGGATGTTCTCGGTACGTACTTCGAGGAGATCGAACCCCGTTCGAGACCTGAGCGGGTGGAGCCTACCTTCACACCACAAACCGAGCAGCGGCGTTCGACAAATATCGATCGATTCGCTGAATTGCCCGCACTCCATCTCGCCTATTCGATACCGCCGATGAGAACGGAAACACACTACGCTCTCGAATTGCTGGCGCTCTTGCTTGGCGACGGCGAGTCGTCCCGCCTCTATCAGACCCTGGTGAAAGATCTCGAACTCTGCACTCAGATATCGGTGTACACCTACGATCGGCGAGGGCCCGACCTGTTTCACATCTTTGGGATCCTCTCCAAAACCGAACACGCCTCTGCCACCGAGGAGGCGATCTATCGTGAGATCAGGTCGATCGCGGAAGAAGGCGTTTCTCCCCGTGAATTGCAAAAAGCAAAGAATCGTGTGCGGTCGTATTTTGTCTTCGGTCTTCAATCCAATTTGAATCGCGCTCAGAGACTTGCGGAGTACGAGATGTACTGGGGTAACGCCGAAGAGTTGAGAACAGAGCTGCAGCACTACCTACAGGTCAGTTCTGCTCAGATCCAGGATGCCGCGGGTCGCTACTTCGCTGCCACCAATCGGACCGTCCTCAGCGTATTGCCTACATCGTCTCAAGCAGAAGCTCACGGCGCGAAAGCCCCTACGGCGACACCGGAAGCCGTCTCGATGAGAGGTGCACAATGATCTTTCGGGCCACAGGTGTAGCTTCTGCCACCCCGATCGAAGCGCATGATGGACTGGGTCTTCATGGACTGGGTCTTCTTCTATTGGCGAGCTCGATCTTGACGGGCATGGTCGCGGTGGGAGGCGCCGGTTGTGGTGGCGCGACGGCGCCCGTCGCTGACGGCACTGAAGCCGAGAGCCAGCCCGTTGCCGAAACATCGAGACCTCGTGAGGAACCACCGGCTTCCGGACCTGCAAGGGACATCGCGTTCCCGCCGATCCAACGCTTTCAAATGGAGAGCGGATTGGAAGTGCGACTGGTAGAGCGCCGGCAGCTACCGGTTGTCTATGCCCGTCTTGTGTTTTTTAGCGGTAGCGAAACCGACCCGGAACACCTACCCGGCCTATCGAATCTGGTTGCTCAAATGCTCGAAGAGGGCACGCGATCGAAGAGCAGCGCGGAGTTGGCGGAAGAAATCGAGTATTTAGGGGCCGACATGCAGAGCGGCTCGGACGAGGAGTCGCTCTACGTCGGAGTCCAGGGCTTGAGTGAGCATTTTGAAACGATGATCGAGCTACTGGCCGAAATCGTGACCCAACCTGCGTTCGAAGAAGATGAGCTCGCGAAGCTGAAGCGCCGGGAACTAGACCGCCTCAAACTGATGAGCGCGCGCCCCAATTATTTGGCGCGACGTATTCTTTACCAGCGCCTCTACGGAACCCACCCTTACGGGCACGTCGATACCAATACCGAGGTATTGCGACGACTTGCCCGAGAGGATCTCGTCACCTGGCACGAGGCACATATCGCGCCGAACAATGCAACGCTCGTCGTTGTAGGCGATGTCGATCGGGCGCGGGTGGAGAGAAATGTCGGGCAAGTCTTCGAGCTTTGGCAACCGACCTCGGTTCCACAGACCCAGTACCCGCAGACGCCGCAGCGGACTGAGCGGGAGCTGGTCGTCGTCGACCGCCCTGGTTCCGTACAAACCACGATCATGATCGCAAACCTTGCCGTAGAGCGAGGCCATGAGGACTGGGTGCCGTTGATGGTGTCCAATCAGGTACTGGGCGGTTCAGCAGCTTCAAGGCTGTTCATGGATCTCAGAGAGGAGCGAGGGCTCACCTACGGTGCCTACAGCAATATCGCGGAGCGGGTGAAGGTCGGGCCCTTTTTGGCCTATGCGCAAGTGGAAACCTCAAAGACCTTTGAGGCGGTCGGTGCGTTCTTCGAGCACCTAGAAAGAATCACCACGGAAGCAGTGCCCGAGGAAGAGCTCGAACGAGCGGCACAGTATCTGTCGAATTCATTCCCTTTGGAGATCGACACCCCCGCAAAGATCGCTTCGATGGTAAGCGACCTAAGGGTGTTTGAACTTCCGGACGGCTATTGGGACGGCTTCCGATCGAGTATCGCGAGCGTCATGACTGAGGAAGCCCTCGCCGCTGCACAAGCCCATATTCATCCCAGGCAATCCTTAGTACTGCTCGTTGGAGACGCAGGTCGGATCGCCGAGCCGCTGCGAAGATTTGGCGAAGTCCAAGTAGTGAACGCCGACGACGAAGTTCTGCAGACCCTGCCGCCGCTGGCGATACCCTAGGCCGAGGGCCCGTCAGGACGTTCCCGAACAACTCGAGCTATGGAGGCAAAAGCAATATGTGCGGCATCGTAGGCTACGTAGGCCCGGAAACGGCAGCCCCCATCCTACTCGATGGACTTCGTCGTCTCGAGTACCGCGGCTATGACTCAGCTGGGCTTTCCACCTTCGACGGCACACAACTGCAGTGCCTCAGAACTGTAGGCAAATTGCGCAATTTAGAGTCTGCACTTCGCGAGCACAATTTAGCCGGATCCATAGGCATCGGACACACGCGCTGGGCCACCCACGGTCGACCGAGCGAGGCCAACGCCCATCCGCACATTTCAGGCGGTGTCGCGGTGGTTCACAATGGCATCATCGAAAACTTCTTAGTGCTCAAAAAAGAGCTGGTCGAAGCTGGACGCTCCATTCTCAGCGACACCGACACCGAAATCGTCGCCCATCTGATCGACCAAGAAGTTCAGATTAGCGGCTCTATCGAAGAAGCAGTGCGCAAAGCGATAGCTCGAGTCGAGGGTGCGTACGCCATTGCGGTCGTTCACAGCAAAGAACCAGATCGCATCATCGTTGCCAAAACATCCTCGCCGCTGGTGGTCGGCCTCGGTGAGGACGCCAACTACTGCGGTAGCGATATTCCGGCACTGCTGCCCTACACAAAAGCGATGCTTTTCTTGGAAGACGGCGAGATGGCCGTACTGACTCAGGATGCCGTCACCCTGACCACACTCGCGGGAGCGCCGGTCAAACGTGAACCAAAGCACATCGACTGGTCTCCGGTCATGGCCGAAAAGAACGGCTACAAACACTTCATGATCAAAGAGATCTTCGAGCAGCCGAGGGCTATCGAAGATACGCTGAGAGGTCGCCTTAACCGAGACGAGGGCGTGATTCACGATCACGAAATCGACCTGAGTTTAGAGGATCTCAAGTCGATCGATCGCGTCATCTTGCTTGCCTGCGGCACGAGTCACCATGCGGCTATGGTGGGCCGCTATCTGATAGAAGAGCTCGCCCAACTTCCCGCCGTCGTGGAGCTGGCCAGCGAATTTCGTGGACGATCCTCAGTGATCACGGACAAGGACCTGGTCGTCGCAGTAAGTCAGTCCGGAGAGACCCTGGATACCCTGGTCGCCGCAAAGCAAGCGAAAGACCGAGGTGCTCGAGTTGTTGCCATTGCAAACGTGATCGGTAGCGCCTTGCCGCGCCTTGCAAACGCCGCGTTTTACACGCACGCAGGCCCGGAAATCGGGGTTGCATCGACAAAGTGCTTTACCACCCAACTCGCCAACTTGGTCATGCTCTCGATCCACCTTGGAACCACTCGAGGCTCCCTTGACGCGGAGCGGGCACGAACATTGGTCGAAGGTCTGGTTCGGTTGCCCCAACAAATGCAGTACGTACTGCACGGAACCCGCCAGCTAGTAGCGAATCTGGCCCGTCGCTACAGCGAAGCGAGAGACGTCCTATTTCTCGGTCGTGGACTCAGCTTCCCCATCGCACTAGAGGGCGCTCTGAAGCTCAAAGAGATTTCTTACGTCCACGCCGAAGGTTACGCGGCCGGCGAGATGAAACACGGACCGATCGCTCTCATCGACTCGAGAGTGCCGGTGATCGTACTCCTACCGAGGGACGATCACTATGAGCGCTCACTCTCGAACCTGCAGGAAGCCAAGGCGAGGGAGGCGATCGTTATCGCGATCATGAGCGAGGGAGAAGATACCCAGGCCGCCTGCAGCGATGTCATAGAAATCCCCACGGTCGATCCGATCCTGACTCCCTTTCTCACCGTGCTCCCACTGCAGCTTTACGCCTACTACGTCGCAGACTTCAAGGGCACGGACGTCGACCAGCCTCGCAATCTCGCAAAAACGGTTACCGTCGAGTAGCCAGGCTTCGAAGCGGCCAACTTCGGTAGGGAACGTGAATCATTGCGGGCCACTAAAGCCTCTTTACCTTGTGCTGTTTCGTTCCAACTGGTAGCCCGCATCCCGTCACGTGTTTGAGGAGCACCGCATCTTCGTCGTCATGCCGGCCCACAACGAGGAGGAAATGCTCCGGGCCGCTGTCGCTCCCCTTCCAGCGTGGATCGACGGCGTCATTATCGTCGACGATGCCAGCACCGATAAAACCTCCCAAGTCGCCGAGTCGCTTGCACATGGGGACCCTCGAATCCATCTAAGGCGTCACTCGACAAACCGGGGGGTCGGAGCTGCGGTGGCCACCGGATACAGAACTGCCTTTAGGCTGGGCGCTCAGATCGCGGTGGTGATGGCTGGCGATGCACAAATGGATCCAGATGATCTCCCCTCGCTGATTACGCCTATCACGAAGAACGAAGCAGACTACGTAAAAGGCAATCGCCTTGCTCATCCCCAAGCCCGAAAGCTCTTCCCGTCGGAGCGATGGCTCGCCAACCACGCGCTTTCGTGGCTCACGCGCAGGGCTACCGGGCTCCGGGTGAACGATTCTCAATGCGGTTACACGGCACTCTGTGAAAACGCCTATGGGATGCTTCAGGCAGACACCCTTTGGCCTCGATACGGATATCCCAACGACATTCTTATCCGACTAGGGGCGGCCGAATGCCGTATTCGCGATGAAGTGGTGCGTCCCGTGTACGGCGAGGAACACAGCGAGATTAAGCTCACCGACGCCCTGATCGTGATCCCGATACTGCTGATGCGAGGCTGGATGCGACGGGTATTGCCCTTCTTGCCGAAGTCTGAACTTCCGACCCAGTCCGGTGCATCCTAGGTCACGATGCGCATCGGTATGCTGACCACGGGGTATCCCCGATTCGATGGCGACCATTGCGGTTTCTTTGTGCGGACGATGGCCCGCGCTTTCACTACGCGAGGACACGAGGTGGACATACTGGCGCCCGCACCCGATCCTCGAGATGATAGACCAGAACAAAAGCCCGACGACCCTGGGATCTCGCTGCATCAAATCCCTTACATGCTGCCTCGATCGATGAGCCGCACCTTCTACCGAAATGGAGTACTCGACAATTTAGCCGAAGACGCAAGGTCGTGGCCCGGTTTAACGACCTACCCCTGTGCACTGCTGAGACGCGCACATCGCTGCGTGCCTCAGTGGGACAGCATCGTGAGTCATTGGATGCTGCCGTCCGCGATCGTTGGAGGCCTGATAAGAGCGCAGCTTCCTCATCTCGCGATAGTTCATTCTGCGGATCTGCACCTTCTAAAACACCTACCCTTGCGGCGACACCTCGCACGGTTTCTTGCGCACCGAGCGAGCTGCCTGAGTTTTGTCGCATCAAGTCAACACGACGAGTTTGCCGAACTGCTCGGTAGCCGCCGAAACGTCTTCAGAACGCTCGTTGCCCCCATGGGCATCGATCCTCGCCCGGACCCTGATTTGGTCGAACCTGAGCAGAGCTCAGATAGGTTCCGCATCGGGTTTCTCGGACGTCTGGTCGAAGTGAAAGGGGTGGATGTGCTCATCCGCGCAGTTGCGTTATTGAAGGCGGCGCATCCCGAACTGTCACTCGAAGTCAAGATCGCTGGAGATGGCGATCAGTGCAAGGCTCTGCAAAGGCTCGCGCGTGCATTACATATTACTGCACGCTTTACAGGCCACCTGCAGGGCAAAGAAAAAGAAAGATTCTTCCAAAACTCAGATCTATTTTGTGCGCCATCACGAGTGCTTTCCTCAGGCCGTACTGAGGGAGTTCCCGTCGCCGTCCTAGAGGCGATGGCACACGGCCTCCCCATCGTTGCGAGCTCAGTCGGAGGAATCAGCGACGTAGTTCGATCTCCCTGGGGAACATGTATCCCTCCGGGAAACCCGAGCAAGTTGGCCAGGGCGATCCGGCATATGATGCATCACCGCAACCAGCTACGGTCCTGGGGCCGTATGGCGTATGCGGCAGCCAAAGAGCATTTTTGGCCAAACCGGATTCAAACCTTCGAACAAGCCCTCCAACCCGAAGCTCAGACTTAGTTCGGCCACTTCAAGCTCCGAGCACCTCCGGAAAGCGGCTGTTTGGGCCGACTCAGCGACCACACTCCAGCGGGCCTAGGTTGGTTCAAACAGCCAGCGCCCACGAAGCGCAGGAGTGAAGGCGTACTTCGAGTACGTTGAGGGACGAGCATCGAAGGCGGATAAACAGGCCGGCTACCCCAGACCTCGGTCCTTCGTTCTGACACATCTCCGACATCGAAGGCGGCAAGCGGCTGTTTGGGCCGACTCAGCGACCACACTCCAGCGGGCCTAGGTTGGTTCAAACAGCCAGCGCCCCCGTGGCGAGGAGGAGGAGGGTACTCATTGGTACCTGACGACGACGAGCAACGTGGCAAGCGGCTGTTTGGGCCGACATACGCGTACCCAGCGGGTCTAGGTTGGTTCAAACAGCCAGCGCCCCCGCAGTGAGGAGGAGGAGGGTACTCATTGGTACCTGACGACGACGAGCAACGTGGCAAGCGGCTGTTTGGGCCGACCTAGGCCCGCTGGAGCAGGAAGCGGCCCGTATGACTCCCTGCCACACCAACAACCTCTTCAGGCGTGCCGCTCGCCACCAGCGTTCCGCCGCCTTTGCCCCCTTCTGGACCGAGATCGATCACCCAGTCGGTGGCCTGAATGACGTCGAGATTGTGTTCGACCACCAGCACGGTGTTGCCTAGGTCGACCAGGCGCTGAAGCACCGAGAGAAGCTTTCGGATGTCTTCGAAGTGCAGTCCGGTAGTCGGTTCGTCGAGCACGTAGAGTGTGCGACCTGTTTGCGCTTTGGCTAGCTCTCGACTCAGCTTGACTCGCTGCGCCTCTCCCCCGCTCATCGTGGGCGCAGGCTGTCCGATCTTCATGTAGCCGAGCCCCACATCCTGCAGCGTTTGAAGAATCCGGCTCAGCTTTGGATAGGAGGCGAAGAGCTCTCGGCATTCATCGACCGAACGGTTCAGGATGTCTGCAATAGAATCGCCGCGGTACCGCACGTTGAGGGTTTGTGCGTTGTAGCGGAGTCCGCCGCAGACCTCGCACGGCACGTAGACATCGGCCAGAAAATGCATCTCAACGCGAACGGTGCCGTCACCCTGGCAGGCTTCGCAGCGCCCTCCTTTGACATTGAAACTAAAGCGCCCCGCCGACCAGCCGAGCTCCCGTGACTCCGGAAGCTGGGCGAAGATCTGACGAATCTCGTCAAACGCTTTGGTGTAGGTGCCTGGATTGCTGCGGGGCGTTCGACCGATCGGGCGCTGATCGATCGCGATGACTTTGTCGAGATGCTTGAGGCCGGTGAGTTTTTTGTGCGCGCCCACCGGGTCCGTACCGCCATGAAGCTTGCGGGCTAGGGCCGGCAAAAGGATCCCGTGCACGAGCGAGCTCTTCCCTGCGCCGCTGACCCCACTCACGCAGACAAATACGCCGAGGGGGATCTCGACATCGATGCCCTTGAGATTGTTGGCGCGAGCGCCGTGGATCTTTAGCTTTTTGGAAAACGTCCGACGCTGACGCGGGGTCTCGATGCGTCGCCGCCCGGATAAATATTGACCGGTCAGGCCTTTGGAGCGCAAAAGCGACTTTGGCGTGCCGCTGAACACGACCTGCCCCCCGAGACGGCCGGCACCGGGTCCAAAATCGACGACGTGATCGGCCGCGCGAATCGTCTCTTCGTCATGCTCGACGACGATCACCGTATTGCCGAGGTCGCGAAGTCCGAAAAGCGTCTCGATGAGTCGCTGATTGTCCCGCTGATGTAGCCCGATACTCGGCTCGTCGAGAACGTACATCACTCCGGAAAGCTCACTGCCCAACTGACTGGCGAGTCGGATGCGTTGCGCTTCGCCCCCGCTCAAGGTGGGACCGGCTCGATCGAGGGTCAGATACTCAAGCCCCACGTCGAGCAAGAAGCGAAGGCGTCCGCTTATCTCGCGGAGCACTCCCTCCGCGATGCGCGCTTGATTTTCAGAGAGCTCAAGCTGCTGCACGTGCGCATAGGCTTCGGCAACCGTCATCGCGGTGACTTCAGCGATACTCCGCCCCTCGATACGCACGCTCAAATGCTCGGGCCTGAGTCTTTTTCCGCCGCAGGCTTCGCACGGTGCATCGACCAAATAGCGGCGGTAGTGTTCACGCATCCGCGTCGAAGACGTTTCTTGATAGCGGCGCATCAGGAGATTGAGCACGCCTTCAAACCGAACGCCGAAGGTGCCGTTGCTGCCGGTTTGGGAATCTCCCCAGGTCACCTGCAAACGCTCGCCGTCGATCCCGTAGAGCACCTGATTCTGGTGCTTCTTGGAGAGCTGGCCAAAAGGAGTGTCTAGATCGACACCAGTCGCTTCGCTCATCGCCTGGATGATCCGAAACTGCCAGCCTTCCCCCCGCTCCATCGCCGAAGCCCACGGCTTGATGGCACCGTCACGAATCGAGAGCGACCGATCTGGGATCACGAGCTCCGGATCTACCGTGGTCACCCGACCAAGCCCGTTGCAGCTCAGGCACATCCCGAGTGGACTGTTGAAGGAAAAGCTCTGCGGGCTCAGCTCCGCAAAGGCATGACCGCAACACGTTCTCGATTCGCTAAAAGAGCGCGGAGGACCCGACTCCGGCACCACGGTGACCTCGCCCCCGGACTCTCGAAGGGCGAGCTCGACGCTCTCGGTTAGACGCCGGCGGTTTTCGGGCGAACACGTCACGCGATCGACGACGAGCTCGACGGTGTGTTTGCGTTTCTTGTCGAGGGCAGGAACGTCTTCGAGTCGCAGGAGCGCTCCGTCGACGCGAACCCGCGTAAAACCTCGAGCCGCCAGATTCTGAAAGATTTCTCGAAACTCGCCTTTGCGATGCACGATAAGAGGTGCCAACACCAAAACTGTCGTGCTTTGCTCAGATTGCTGGATATCAGAGACGATTTCGGGCGCGGTACGCCCTTGGACGAGACTTCCGCAGTGGTGGCAAAACTGCTGTCCAGCGCGCGCATAGAGCACCCGCAGGTAGTCGTAGATTTCGGTGATCGTGCCTACCGTCGAGCGGGGATTGCCGGAAGCCGCCTTTTGCTCGATGGCGATGGTGGGCGAAAGTCCTCGAATGTGTTCCACCTCCGGTCGGTCGAGGCGCCCCAAGAACTGCCGCGCATAGGCACTCAGGCTCTCGACGTAGCGCCGCTGTCCCTCGGCATACAGGGTATCGAAAGCGAGGCTCGATTTGCCGGAACCGCTGACCCCGGTAAACACGATCAAAGACTGCTTCGGCAGGGTTAGGGCGGGGACTTGGAGGTTGTGCTCCTGGGCGCCGATGATTTCGATCTGGCGGAGGTCTCGGGATCGGGATGAGTTTTGAACGTGGCGGTCTCGATGCGCCGCAGCCTTTGCGTTTTGACGGGCGTCACCATTAGCGCCCTTTGCTCGCTTGCTCGCCATCTGAAGACGTTATTGAGCGTTGACCGCGGCACAAAAACCACGCCCTTCAACCCGATTTTCGCGCATGACGGCGATGGGCACGCCGCCGTCCGCGGTGACCAGGGAACCATCGCCGGTGACTCCGAAGTACACGCCGCCCTCCTGCAGCAACAGGCGCGGTTCGTCTTGGTTGTCGGAATCCAAGCAGGCGTATCCGGCACCGCTGCGGCATCCTCCATTGTTGCGGCATGACTTCATGCAGTAGGTTTGCGAAAGGCGTTCGGGCTCTGGACGCCACTCCACGCAAATGCTGCTTCCCGGACAGGTACCCGGATCGCATCCGATCACCGTGCAGTAACCTCCGGGCTGCGCCGTATCGCACACTCGGGTGCCCTCTACCGAGCAGTCCGTCGAATTCGAGCAGCTATCGCCGATCGATGGCGAGCAAGCGAGACAGAGTACGCCCATCAGAGGGGCCACGAATACGCACATGTACGCACGAGCTGGAGGCATGGGGCGCGGAACATAGCAGGCCCATCAACCCGCCGCCGTGAAGAACGCAGCATCCAAGTTGAACCTCTCTCCCCCGGCAACGCCGTACCCGCGGCGAACCGTACCCGGTAGGGTGGGCGAACTCCCGCGACGAAACGTACCCAGTACGGGTTGTCCTGGACTCGATCTGGACTCTGACTCGGCAACGCCGTACCCAGTACGGTTTGTCCTGGACTCGATCTGGACTTCGCCAGGACTGACCGGCAACGCCGTACCCGATCTGGTCTTGGACTGGTCTTGGACTCAAGCGGGCCGGTTGGGCGGTGCATGGTCTCGGAGACGACGACATAGGGCAGATCCCGTTCGTCGCAGGCCGAAACTCCCTCCGACATCCCTAGTGCACTCGCCACTCTGAACCGCATGCCGAATCGCTTGCTGCAGCCTCAGCTCTTCTTCCGGGTAACCGAGATGCGCGAGCAGCATCCCCACCGCCAGGACCGTGGCGAAGGGGTTGGCTACATCTTGATTCGCCAGCGGAGGCGCACTCCCGTGGACCGGCTCGCACATCGCGATGCCGCCGGGCCGGATGTTGGCGCTGGCGGCCATGCCCAAGCCTCCCTGAAGGGCCGCTCCGAGGTCGGTGAGAATGTCACCGAATAGATTGCAGGTCACGACCACGTCAAACTGCGACGGGTCCTGTACCAGATGAAAGCACATCGCATCGACGAAAAGATGCTCCGCCTCGACTTCGGGGTAATCGAGCCGCACCTCGTGAAATACCCGCAACCAGAGTTCATGTGCGTGCTGCATGGCGTTGTGCTTGTCGACCATGTGCAAGCGGCGACCTCGATCATCGCGGGCGTACGTAAATGCTGCCCGCAGGATTCGCTCGACTCCCTTGCGGGTGTTGATGTCTTCGCTGATCGCGATCTCGTCCGGGGTCCCACGTTTGAACTGTCCACCCACCCCGACGTAGATCCCCTCCGTGTTCTCTCGAAAGACAACCAAATCACAGTCTGAGGCGGCCCGACCCCGAAGGGGCATCAGGGAATCATCCAAACAGTGAACCGGTCGGATATTGCAGTACAGATCGAGCCCGAACCGCAATCCAAAGAGAATATCGCGGGCATGACGCATGTCGGGAACACGGGGATCGCCGAGCGCTCCCAGCAAGATACCGTCGCAGGTCTGGATCTCGGCAGCGATCTCCTCAGGAAAGGTGGTGCCATCGCGCAGATACCGCTCTGCACCCAAATCGAGCTCGATGAGCTCGAGCGGAATTGCCCGCTGCTCCGCCACCAGGCGCAAGACCTCGAGACCCACGGAGATCACCTCCGGACCGATGCCGTCTCCACCGAGCACTGCGATTCGCTTTGTCACCGCAGGACGCTAACACCAGCTGGCGAAAGAGCCCGAATAAGCCAGCATTCTGACCGGATAGGCATGTCCATCCTTGACACAGCCGCCGATGCAGGTGAGCTTCAAAGAATGGTCGTGAGGCGCCAGCCGGGCCCATGAACTTCGTTGCCGCAGGTCTTTCGGACGTTGGACTCCAGCGCGAAGTCAACGAGGATAGCTTTTGCATCCTGCCCAACCACCGTTTGTTTATCGTGGCAGACGGGATGGGCGGTCATCGGGCGGGAGATGTCGCCAGCAAGATGGCCACTCGGTCGATCTCGAGTTTCTTCCAGGAAACGACCGAACTTGATGATTCCACCTGGCCCTTTCATTTCGACCCGCATCTCACGATCGACGAAAATCGCCTGGTCGCTGGCATAAAGCTCGCCAACCGGCAGATTTTCGACGCTTCCACCAAAGATCGCGAAGTTCACGGCATGGGAACTACCGTGGTGGGCGCGCTCTACTCGCGAGAGCAGCGGCGTTTGTACGTGGCGCATGTGGGCGACAGCCGGGCCTACCGGATTCGAAAGGGCGAGATCAAACTGCTCACCCGCGACCATTCACTGATCAACGATTATTTGCTCGTCATGCCCGATATGACCGACGAGCAGATGGAGGAGCTGCCGAAAAACGTCATCACCCGTGCGCTCGGAATGCAAGATTCGGTAGCGGTCGACCTAGCACCCGATGAACCAGAGCAAGGCGACGTCTATGTCCTGTGTTCCGACGGCCTTAGCGGCATGGTCTCAGACGAAGACATCGCCAGAGTCGTAGGCTCCACCGGGGACGACCCAGAACAAACCGCCAAAGAGCTTGTACGTCAGGCGAACGAAAACGGCGGAGAGGACAACGTCACGGTGGTGGTGCTCCAGTTTCTAAGTAGCGGCCGAGAACAACCCCAGGAAGACGAGACAACCCAAGAGATTCCAGATCCCCGCTTTGCGGAAACCACCGCGATGAAGGCGGTGCGCTTTGAAGACGAAGACCCGAGCGGCAGTTCGTCTGGTTTCAAGGGATGAATCCGCGACTCTTTGAGGAAGACTCATCCCCCAAAAGCCAGCAGGGAAAAGTCAGCCGAAAAATTCACCCGCGCCTCTTGTAGCTTTGCTTGGGACGCGGTTACATCGCGGGCAGCAGCGATGAACAAAACCAACGCCCACCTGGGTCTTCTTCAGCCCATCGTTTCACTTCGAACTCGAGCACTTGAGCAGCTCACTCTGCTTCAACTTCGCCCGCAAGCACGCGATGCGATCACGGAGTACGCGACATCCTGTCTGGGCCTTCATCGAGGCGAGGATGCGATCGAAGCCGGCGATCCGAGCGAGGTCGAATTGTTTCGAGTAGGCGACGAGGTTCGAGCGCACGTCACCGCGTTCCGCCGAGACACTTCGATCACCGCGTTGACGGTCGATCATCGGCTCGGAGACGAAGAAGCCATCGCTTGGACCCAGGCGACCCTGTCCTGGTTAATTCCGGAACTCGATGAGCCTCTCGAGATCGAGTTGACTTCAGCCTATCGGCATCTGCTGCCAAGCTTTGCTCAGCAAGGCATCGTACCAAAGTCCGTCACGCAGATCGGCATACCGGATCGAGCGCTGCATCGACTTCTCAACCAGGGCAGCGAAGCAGACGTCGATAGATTCAGGCTGCCCGAAGGATACGCGCTTCAGATCCAAAGCGAGACTCACCTCGGTGAGGTACTAAGGCTGCGCGACCGAGTCGGCTACGAGACCCGTCACGAAGTCGGGGAGTGTGCGCGTTCCAAGGCGATGTGCTGGGTAGTCCTGAATCAGGAGCAGGTCGTGGGGAACGTACAGGTACACGTACGGGACGATCCCTATTGGGGACGTACCGCCGAACTCGACCTCGTTCTTGCTCCGGAGCATTGGAGACCGAGCCTTCTAGGCGCCGCTTATGAAAGAGCGCTGAGGGCTGCAGTGCAGACGGGAGCCGAATGCGTCCGAAACCGGACGTCGCAACCGGAGACATTCAAGCTGGGACATCTCTGCAGTCTCGTCGTTGAAGCCTACAACCTGCACAGAATCAGAGCGTTCGACTCCGAATACCGAGCAACACACCTGAAGACCGATCGGCTTGCGCCTCCGCAAGAGCGCTTTCGACCCTTTGCGCGCCCATAGGCTTTTGCTACGCACACAAACTGCATCTGAGGAGCAGCATACCGTGATCGAGTTTACCATTCATCATACGTTCGGCGTGGATGCCGGGACCTTCTGGGACAGGACCTTTATGGATCCCGAGTTCAACCGAAAACTCTATCTCGAGCATCTCGGTTTTGTGGACTACGAGGTCTTGGAGGATACCCGCGCAGAAAACGGCACCCTGAAGCGTCGCGTGCGGGGTACCCCGAAAGCGGAAGCACCCAAGGTCATTCAAAAACTGGTTGGCGACAACACAACCTATGTCGAAGAGGGAGACTACGACGGTTCCAGATACCGCTTTCGTATTCTCTCAGGACAACTTGGCGACAAGATCCAGATCTCTGGTGAAATGTGGGTCGATGCGAAGGGCGAAGACGCGTGCGAACGCTGCGTTCGGATGTCGGTTCAGGTCAACATCTTTGGGGTAGGCAAGATGGTGGAGGGGTTCGTAGAAAAGAAGACGCGCGAGAGCTACGACAAGGGAGCGGAGTTCACGCGCAGTTACCTCGCCAACCCCCAAGCCTAACCCGACTGAGCACCCCAAAGACCCCGCTGGGCCAAACCGCTGGGCCGAGCCTCGAATCGTTCGACACCGGCACTCTGAGACATCGATAGCCGCATTCGTGCTGGCTGGTCGCATTCGTACTAGCTGGCCGCATTCGTGCTGGCTGGTCGCGCCTAGTCTCCGGCCGGCGCGCCACCCTTGCGCGGATCGCTCGCCGCGATCAGTCGGCCCCGCTCACGATCGATGTAGATGAGCTGGACGACCGCATTGTGATGTACCTCCTGCAGCGCATGTCCGCGGGCTTCGAGATCGGCGCTCCAAGCATCGGATAGCGGCGCAAACTCCTCAACCCTAAGCCGATTTGGATCGCCTTGATGATGTACGCGACCCGCGGCGATCGCCTCTCCGGGTTCCATGCCGAGCACGAGCAGGTTTAGCGCGACCTGCTCCGTTGCGGTAATGATCCGGCTCCCTCCTGCAGCGCCCACACAGAGCACCGGACCCCGAGCGTCGAAGACGATGGTGGGCGACATACTGGAAACGGGTCGCTTCCCCGGTGCGGGTAGATTGGGGGCACCACCGCGCAAACCAAAGGCGTTCGCCGCTCCGACGGCGCGAGCAAAGTCATCCATCTCGTCGTTCATCACCATCCCGGCCGCGGTGTAGCGGGCTCCAAAAGGGAGATTGATGGTGGTCGTTACCGAGGCCACGTTGCCGTCCGCATCGACCACGCAGAGATGCGACGTGCCTCCACCGTCCGGCACCGCGACCGATGGATCTTCCGGGTGGAGAGGAACGTCGAACCGGGAGGCCGGCATCGACAAGCTCGGGTGATAGGCTTGGGCGCGCTGGTCGAGCCGATCGGATGCGCCCATCGCAGCGAGGGGCACCCGCACATGGTCGGGATCTCCAAAGTAGCGGGCACGGTCGAGGTAGGGGCCCTTCCACGACTCTGCAAGCGCATGCAAAAAACGCGGTCCGGCCCGACGAGCAGCAACCGGTACCCAAAGCTCCAAGAGAGCAAGACTCTGCAGCATGGTAAACCCTCCGGCGCTGGGCGGAGGCGCGGTGACAAACCGGAAGCCCAGGTAGTCGCCCGTGAGCGGCTCCCGTTCTGCAGTCCGGTAGGACGCGAGGTCTTCTAGGGTAAAGAGCCCACCGGCTCGCCGATTGGATGCCGCGATCGCCTCGGCGATCGCACCTGTGTACACGGCGGCAGCCCCGCCATCAGCAAAGGCCTGCAGCGTACGTGCAAGTTCAGGCTGACGTAAGGTCTGACCTGCGCGGAGCCCTCCAGAGTCCGCTTCAAACCAGCGGGCCATCACCGGGTCCTGGCGCATTTGGTCGGCAAAATGCTGGCTCATCCGCGCGACGTAGGGGGTCACCTCCATACCCTCAGCAGCCAGCCGCAGAGCGGGCGCCACGACAAGGTTCCGGTCGATGCGACCAAACCGGCGCAACATCTCGTCGATTCCGGCAGGTTCACCGGGAACTCCCGAGGCAAGCCCTCCGATCTGTGAGGGTCGCGCAAGAGGACCTTCCGCAACGTGGTCCGGAGCCTCGACAAACATCGAAGGGGATGCAGCGCCCGGGGCTCGCTCTCGAAAATCGAGAAAAGTGGCTTTTTTTGCCTCGGCATCCCAATAGAGGAGAAATCCTCCCCCGCCCAAACCGCTCGACCCCGGACTGGTCACGCCGAGCGCAAGCATGGCCGCAGCGGCGCCGTCTGCTGCGCTGCCTCCAGCAGACAGCACCTCACGAGCCGCTTCAGACGCCTGAGCACTGTCGGTCGCGACCGCGTAGCGCTCGTACATTCTTGCGCCGAGGCCTTCTGATTGCTGCGCTTCCGGCTGCTGCGCTTCTGCTGAACCGTGGCCGAGCCAGATCAGGACTGCTGCCAGAACACGTGTCGGCGTCTTCACCGAGCGACTGCGTAAATTCAAAGAGGAACCGTGTATATTCACAGGGCCACCATGCACCGAGTGCGCTGAGCGCTCCAGTCAACGCTCGGAAAAGCCGCTCGAGAAAACACCTGCTCTTGGCGCGGTTGCTTCCGGATGATACGGCTCATGACGATGCATTTGGTATTCATCATGGATCCGGTTTCAACGGTGGTGGTCGATGAAGACACTTCCTTTGCACTGATGGCGCAGGCGGAGCGACGCGGGCATCGCGTGAGCCACGCTTTGGCGCGAGACATCTCGCTACACCATGGCCGACCCAGGGCGCGGATCGCTCAAGCCAAAATGTCCCGTGAATCAACGCAGCCCGTCACGCTCTCTTCGCACGAAGACATCGCCCTCGACGAGGTGGACGCGATCTTCATTCGGAAAGACCCTCCTTTTGACGCGGACTACCTTTGGCTGACCCTGATGCTCGAGCCCTTGCGTGGCCACACCCTCGTCATGAACGATCCGCGTGGACTTCGGGACGCCAACGAAAAACTCTACGCCTGCCATTTTCCGGAGTGCATGCCCAAAACCCTCGTGTCGAGCGATGCGGACGCGATCAAAAACTTCACTCAAAGCGTGGGCGGACGCGCCGTCATCAAACCGATCGACGGACATGGGGGCAAGGGGATTTTCGTCCTTTCAGAGGGCGATCTCAATCTGAACGCACACATCGAATCGGTCACCGAAGGAGGAAGCCGGGTCGCGATGATCCAGGCCTACCTCCCCGAGGTTCGCGTTGGGGACAAGCGGATCTTACTGCTCGACGGTGAGGCGCTGGGCGCGATTCTAAGGGTTCCCGCGGCAGGCGATGCGCGCAGCAACATTCACGTAGGCGGGTCGGTGGTCGCTGCGAAACTCGATGCTGCCGACCACCGCATCGTCGAGCAGCTCCGCCCCAAGCTGCATCAAGACGGGCTGTATTTCGTCGGGCTAGACGTCATCGGAGGCTACCTGACCGAAGTCAACGTCACGAGTCCGACCGGAATACAGCAAATGAGCCGACTTGATGGGGTATCGCACGAAGACCGAGTGATCGAGTGGATCGAGCGTCGCGTGCTCGAGCGCACCTGATCGCTGAGATGCTCTCAAGGGTGTCTATCGCTGCGGACCGTCAAACCATCTCGAGAGACGCTGCAGGGCGATCGAGCCCAACCCAGCGGACAAAAAACTCGCACCAAACACGGCGAGGCCGGAAAGCATGCGTTCCGAGGCTATCCCTGAAGCGTGAAGGGACATGCCGATGAGTCCGAATAAAGGCAAAAAATAAAGCCAAACGCCGCCTCCGGGCACCCGAAAGGCGCTTGTCTGGATTGGCGATCGGAGCACCACAGAACCGAGTAGCGCTCCGGTTCCCAACACCAGGGAAGCAAAATAGAGAACGTTCCACACCGATAAAGGGTCTAGGCGTGCCTAAGAGGCATAGGCCATCTTTGAGGGCTGCAGATAGAGCGCCTCGATCTCGTTTGCGTGGTTCTGAACAATGGAGTGACGACGGGGTTTCATCGTCGGGGTTAGGTCTCCTTTTTCTACGGTAAGGGGCTCAGAGAGCACGTAGAACTTCCGGATCTTTTGATAGCGAGCTAGGTGGACATTGCACGCGGTCTCGATCTCGCGTTCCAAATATCGCTGAAGCTCGGGCTGACGCACCAGGTCTTGGTACGCTAAGTCTGAGGGCAAGCCGAGACGCGCGTTCAGCATCGCAATCGCCTCAGAATCGAGCGCGATAAGCGCAGAAAGATAAGGCTTTCGATCGCCGACCACCACCGCATGCCCGACCCCGGCAATGGCCCCAAGCAGCTGCTCTATCTCCGTGGGCGCCACGTTTTTTCCGTTTGCGGTGATCAGCAGTTCTTTTTTTCGCCCGGTAATGCGGAGGTTTCCGTCCTCTTGCAGCGTGCCGAGGTCCCCGGTTCGAAGCCAGCCGTCGTCGGTAAACAAAGCTTGGTTTTCGGCATCAAGCCGTAGATAGCCCTCAGAGACGTTTCGGCCTCGAACGAGGACCTCGCCATCTTCCGCGATACGCACGGAAACACCTCGAAACGGTTTGCCGACCGTGCCGAAACGGGGCTGCAGCGGATCGGTCACACTCACCCCGCCGCTGGTCTCGCTGAGGCCGTACGCTTCGTAGACGCACACTCCGAGAGAGGCAAAGAAGGTTTGCACGCTGGGAGCTATCGGAGCTGCTCCGGTAAGGGCAACCTCGATCCGATCGAGCCCCATCGCCCTTCGAATCCGCTTGATCACCACCGCTCGCGCAAGCCAGCGCGCTGGGCCCATCGTACGCCGACCTCGCTCCACATCAGACTGGAACGCAGAGAGCTCGGTGCACCGTGCCCAGTGCAGCAGACGTGCCCGAATGCCGGTAGCCTCTGAGAAACGCTTGGTGAGCGCCGCTTCGAACTTCTCCCATATCCGGGGGACCCCGAGAAAGACGGTGGGTCGCACCTGAGGCAGCAGCTTCGGCAGCTCTGCGATATCTGGACAGAACGTGACTTCCCCGCCGAAATAGAGGGCGAATACATTTGTGAATAGCTGCTCAGCCTGATGGGAAAGCGGGAGATAGCTGATCACCTTGTATTGACCTGGCTCTCGGAACAGCGGAAACGCCTGGGCGCCACCCTCGGCGATGAAGAGCTGACCGCCGTGATCGAGCTGAACCCCCTTTGCCGTTCCGGTAGTTCCGCTCGTGTAGATCAGGCTGCACAGGTCGGTGGCTTCGATCGACTCGAGCCGCGCGCGCAGCTTCTGGTTTTCAAGGCGTTCTCCTCGAGAGAGCAGCGCTGTAAAGCTCGACACGCGCGTGTCTTCGTGGTCGAGCGAATCAAAGGTCGCGAGGAGTTGAAGCTTGGGGCAAAGCCCTGCGGCTTCCGCGCGAAGGTAGCGCTCTAGCTGTGGAGCGCCGTCGGCGACCGCGAACTTCGCATCTGAATCGCGAATGATATGCGCCATCTGGTCCAGCGTGCTGGTGGGATAGATCGAAGCGATCACCCCTCGAGCAGCTTGCACCCCAAATTGAAACTGGACCCACTCTGGACGGTTGGCCCCGACGATCGCCACCCGATCCCCTGGGCGCAGACCCAAGTCGATCAGCGCCTTGGCGAGACGGCATACGTTGCCCCAGTAGTTAGACCAGGAAACGGTGCACCACTGCCCGTTTCGATACTCACGCAGTGCGGGTCGATTGGGGATCTCTTCGGCCCATCGCTGAATGCAGTGAACTAGGTCTTTGGGATGTTCCATGGGGGCCACCCTGCCACAAAGCTCCCCCATTCGACCAGCAGAGCACATGTCCCACTCGACCAGCAGAGCACCTGCGCTGCGCCGAACTGCAAGCCTCGGCACCGGAGTCGGCGAAAAAGAGGTCGACTCCAAGCGGCAGTCACGGACGGGCCGATCAGGTAGAGGCGCAAGGGCTCAGCACCCCCGGTGCGCCCAGGGTCGTCCGCAATATCTCTAAGCCCTCGCCGGAGGGTCGATCCTCTTGTTCGCACGACGGCCGGCATCGCGCCTCGAAGGCGGCCGCAGCATCGGCATTGTCGAATAGGGCCAGCGCGATATCCCCTCCGCCTGCGCCGCTCGGTTTGGCGGCACCTCCGCAGGATGCAGCCAGTTCGGCTACCTGAGCCAACCTGCGTTCTACGATCGGAATCGATGCGGCCTCTCCCAGGTTTTGCATCGCTCGATGATGCGCTCGGGTGGCTGCGAGTACTTCACTCGGTGCAGCCCGGGAAAAAGCGTCGATAAAAGAACGTGCAGCCGCTCGCAGAGCACCAAACAGCCGATCAAAAGCGGCAGGCTCCTGCCGAGAGCATTCGAATATCCGCTGGACCATGCCGCTGGTTCGAACGGGGGTACCGGTCCAGATCACCCGATAGTGCAAACCGCTCGGCCAGTGCTCGGAGCATAGCTCGACGGCTTCGCCCTGACGGGCGTAGCGCAACACGCCGCCGTGAACCGCCGCAGCAACGTCCGCACCGCTGCCCCGAGGTGCGACTTCCCGGTGACCTTCAAGGGCGTGCGTCAAGATGTCTCGCCGTACCGCCGGCAGCTGGACCTCAAAACCGTGCTGGGCGTGCACCGCGGCCGCTGCAGCCGCTGCGCAGGCGGAAGAAGAACCCAATCCGAGTTTTTGATCTCCCCGGTAGAGCGGAGTGGTGCAGGCGAACCACTCCAAATCGAGCGAACCGAGCTCCGCCTCAGCCCTGCGGCGCGCGGCCTGGGCCTCCTCGGGCAGAGGATGGAAGGGCAACCTGTTTGGGCTCGCGCTCTTGCCCGCATCCACCGTTCGAGTGCCGGCGATCGAGACTCTTCTGTCGCAAGCGGCGACCAGACACGGCTCGCCATGCAAAACGACGTATTCACCTGCCAGCATCACCTTTCCCGGAGCGCTCGCCAGCATCAGAATCTCCGTTTCACTGGGCTCCGACTCGTGTGCCTTGTACCCCGACTCGTGTGCCCGGTGACTATTCAACTCTTTTGCGCCTCGCTCTCGGCAGCTTTGGGGCCGCGGTCTGCACCTTAGACACCACCCCGTCTCCCGGCCGAGTTGTCTTTGTGTCGAGCACTCCGGGACATGCCGCAAGCGCCCGACGCACCCTGGGAGCGTCTTTGGCTTGGCACAGAACCTTGACGTGCGGGCCGGCGTCCATGGTGAACCAAGCGGAAATACCGCTGCGTTCGCGCAGTTCACGAACCACAGACATCACCCCCAACGTGGCCGGCAGCCAGTAGTAAATCGGGGGCACGGACGTGATCGCGCAGGTATGAAAGAGCAGCGTGCTCCGTTCCATGGTGGCGCCGAGTTCTTCGAGGTCGCGCGCTCGAACCGCATTCCGGATGCGCCTGGTCCACATCGGCGCCTGCTCGAGCCACGCTGCATAAACCGGGGAGGTCTTGCGAGAGCGTTCCATGCCTTCAGTCGAGCCGACGGCTTTCGGGCCCAGCGCAGTGCTCGCGACGACAAAACGTACGTCCCAATGATCGGCGGGAGCCAAAGGACGCGCCGCAATCCGATCGTCCTCACCGGTCGGCAACTCGACAAAACCGCCAAAAAGGGAACGTGCCGCCGAGGCGCTCGAGCGGCGCGCAAGCCGGCTGAGTCGCGTGGGGGACCAGTTGAGCCCAAGCGCTTGAACCGACGCCGAAGCCAAAGCCGCAAACCCAGAGGCGCTCGAAGCGAGCCCTGCCGCGGTAGGAAATCGATTTTCGCTCCGCACCTCCGCAGAGAGGTCGCATCCCACCTCGCTTCGAACGCGATCGAGCATGTCCACCACCCGCTGACGCTCCTTTGGGGAAGCCTCCCGGCGATCCAGGAACACGAGATCAGGCTGCCGATCGGCAAAAAAGCGAACGCGGGTTTTGGTGGTCAAACCTTGTAGGGTGAGGGAGATGCTGGGCACCGCCGGGATATTCTGCTGCAGGTCGGCTTTTCCCCAGTACTTCGCAAGGGCGATATTGGCCTGAGCCGTGGCGGTCGCTGCGCCCATGAGCACACGTCGCGTCATCCGTTCGTCTCCGAATCCGAAGGCCGGCTCCGGAACGCGGGTTCGTCTTCGTCGCTTGAGGAAGCGACACGACTTGAGGAAACGATAAAAGCAGGCGCTGGCTCTAGCGCGGCCAAAACGCGCGGGGCATCGTTTGGTTCGACGAGCGCCACCATGCATCCGCCTCCGCCGGCCCCGGTCAACTTGGCGCCGTACGCGCCGGAGTCTCGAGCGGCCAAACACATCTCCTCGAGACGGCTGGTCGAAAGCATCAGCGAATTGAGCAGGGCCTGATTGAGATCCATCAAGGTACCGAGCGTCGACCAGTCGTTCGATTCGATGGCCAACCTACCGTTTCGTACGAGCGCGGCGATCGCCTCGAACGTCTTGTCGACGGACTGAGGTTCGCGCGTTCGCAACCGAGCCACGTGCGCGACCATGGCCTTGGTGCTCGATGTTTCTTCGCTGTGGGCAACGACTAGCGTGATCGGACGTCGAGAAGAGACCTCCTCAAACCCCTGAGCCCGCTGAAACACGCCAATCCCTCCCCGCGCAGACATTTGATGATCGATACCGGACGGATTGCCGTGAAACACCTTCTCCCAGACCAGAGCAGCCTGAGCCACCTGAACGTCGGAGCGCGCTACTCCAATGCATGCATCGATGGCGCGGATGATGGCCACGCCCAGAGCCGCAGAGCAGCCTAGTCCCGCACCGGCCGGCAACGAGACCTCCGCATGTAAGTGAACGCTGGGTCGATCTTCGGGATAGCTCGCCAGTACGTGCGCCAATGCGCTCGCGAGCAGCGACTGGGGTTCGGTCTGGGCAGCGTCTTCTGCGCTGGTGGAATCCGTAGAGCCCTCATCCAACAAACGCGGAGTGATCGCGACCTGCCAAGGCTCCACCGTCAGCAGGTCTTGGGTCGCCAGCGCGGCGGTTGCCCGAACGCCGCGATCGATCGACATCGCAATCGCAGGGTGCCCGTAAACCACCCCGTGCTCCCCGAGGAGGATCACCTTGCCGCGCCCTTCTACCGCGTTGTCTGATCGATCCATCGACATGGCCTGGGGAACCATAGTTCACTTTCGGGGATATCTGCCGGGATTCGCTCTTGGTTTTCTGTGCGAAGGACGGCTGCGCGAAGGACGGCTGCGCAAGAGGTGGTTGCACGCGGGCGATCGCACGGCGCGCGCGCAGGTCAATGCGCTCGGTTGCCGACCTGACGGGTGATTTCCTGCATCGCCTCGATTCCTGCGAGCCTTAGATCGGCGCCCTCGAGTAGGGCGTAGGCTTCCTCAAGACACCGTTCGAGCTCCGCGGTGACTCGATCTTTTGCGCCACTCGATTCGAGTAGGGCGCGCACCTCATGCAGGGCGTCGTCGTTCGTGACCTCGCTCTCGAGAACCTGTCGCACTCGGCGCAGGTCGCCAGGGGACGCAGCGGCTTCAAACGCGGCGATGAGCGAGGTCCGCTTGCCCTGCCTCAAGTCGTTGCCCACCGGTTTTCCCATCGCACGGGAATCGCCAAAAGTTCCCAACAGGTCGTCTTTGAGCTGAAAAGCAAGACCCACCGGCGCTGCCCATCGCTCCAGCGCGTTTAGTTGATTCTCGTTGGCGTTCCCCAACAAAGCACCCAAGCGCAAAGGCCCGCGCACCGTGTAGCTACCGGTTTTCAACTGCTGCATCAGCCGCACATCTTGGTAGCAAACGAGATCCAAATGCTGGCCCATGTAGACCTGCTTTTGCATTTGTAGAAAGGTTTGGTCCGCTTGTGGACGCGCAGACGCAGAAAAAGGGGCGCCTAAATGCAGCTCCCAGGCGAGGGTCGCGCCGAGATCACCGCATAAGATCGCCAACGCCGCACCCAGGTGGGTTCCGTAGCGCGACCCGAGAGACGCATGCGCTGCCGGACCACCTCGACGCTCAAGATCGCAATCCATCCAGTCGTCGTGAATCAAGAGGTAGCTCTGCAGGAGCTCGACCGAGGCAGCCTCCTGCGCGATGACGGAGAGCGCGCCCTCGCTCACCGCTTGAAATCCCGCAGCCATGATCACGGCCCGGATGCGTTTGCCGCCTCGAAGCGTGATCGCCGCAAGCTCATCGACCAGCTCGGCGGAGGCAGGAGCCGTCTGAAGTACTTCGCAGCGTTTTTCTTCCAGAAAGGACTCGAGCCGGGACGTCACCGTCTTGCGGACCGTTTCGATGAGGTTCGAGCTGCTCACGTGTACACCCCAAAAGGGGCGCAGCATTCATGAAACAATGTATTGTAAGTCATCGAGATTACTTGCAGAAAGGGCAACGCTTTTCAAAAATAGCGTCCGGAGAGATGACGGCTACAGACGCGTCGTGCTCCGCAGGCTGTCGCTGCCGTAAAGAGGGCTGTCGCTCTTGTAAAGAGATACGCGGAGCTCGATATTCCTGGGACCGAGAATTTTTGTATCGGCGTCATGATGGTGGGTGGTGCGTTCCACGGAATCTTGCAGCGTACCGTTCTGCTCCAATAGCATCCTTTCATGACGCGTCAGATCCTTTTGGTGTGGACCCTCCTGCTCGGATCGCAAGGCACGGCCGCCCTCGCTCAGGACCTCGAGATACCCCTCGGGCAGTTCTCGGCAAACGCGTTTAATCCGGCCCCCGGCCCGAGCAACTACCTCGGCGTCGACGGGATCCAAATCGGTGAACACCTTGCATGGAGCCTTGGAACCTGGGCGGACTACCAATCCCGCTCGATGGTTGTGGACACCTTTTGCGAGCGGCTCTCGGGGATTCCCTGCGCGCTCAACGGCACAGAGGCGACCGTAGTCGAACACCTTTTTGTAGTGCATGTGGTGCCCACGCTGGCGCTTGCCGGTCGCATTCAACTCGCGGTCGACCTCCCGATGGCTACGGTGGACAACAATGCGCTCGAATTTCGGGAGGGAACATCCCTCGTCCGGACCTCAGGAGGAACGACCACCGGACTCGGCGACATTCGATTTCACGTCAAGGGCGAAATCTGGAGCTTGCTGGAAGACCAATTGAGCTTCGGCTTTGCCGGCTACTTCTTTGCGCCCACAGGTCGCGCCACGCTAGACGAGCGATTTGTGGGCGAAGACGGGGTATCCACCGGAGGTCACCTGATCGCAGAGTACTTGAGCCCGGTGCTTCGAGCGGCGGTCAACGTGGGTGGAATCTACCGGCCTAGTGAAACCTTCATCGGCAACGATACCGGTCCTCAACTCACCTATGCCGGAGCTCTCGGGTTTCGGCCAATCCGGCCGATCGAACTTCTCGCGGAATTGGCGGGACAGAGTAGCTTTGGTGGCTCCGACGAGAAGCTCGAGGCGCGCGCGGGAGCACGGGGTCATCTTGGGCCGATGGAGGTGAGCGTTGCTTCGGGCGCCGGCATCGTGAGAGGGCCAGGCACACCCTACTACCGGATTCTATTCGGGGTCAGCTACTCGCCGGAGCCCTTCGTCGACTCTGACCTGGACGGCATTGGAGACCACATCGACAGCTGCCCCTCCCTTGCCGAGGACGTCGACGACTTCATGGATGAAGACGGATGCCCCGATGAGGACAACGACGACGATCGCTTCCCCGACCAACTCGATGAATGCCCGAACGAAGCCGAGGATCTAGATTCTTTTGAAGACGAGGACGGATGTCCCGAGGAAGACAACGATCTCGACGGGATTCGAGATGGATACGACTCCTGCCCGAACACGCCGGAAGACCTGGACGGAGATCGAGATCACGACGGCTGCCCTGATAACGACCGTGACCGCGACGGGGTACCAGACGACGTCGATCAATGTCCAAGCGAAGCTGAAGATACCGACGGACTGGCCGATTTAGACGGGTGCCCTGAGTCCGACTTTGACGAGGACGGGATTTTGGACATTCGGGATGAATGCCCCGAGGAGCCCGAAGACATCGACCAGCGTGACGACCAAGATGGATGTCCCGATTGACCACATAGACGCCCGGACCCGCGACATGACCTGAGCCTGTACGCAGGCATCTTACAGCTTGCCAATCCGAGAGGAGGCCCCTATCAGCCTGAGGTGAGCCAGGAAATTTCCAAGCGAAAGCGGGACCATCTAGAGCTTTGCGCGACCGATGAGGTGGCCTTTCGAGAGCGAACGCATCTGCTCGATCACGTCAAACTACTCCACCAGTCGCTGCCCGACCTGCACCTCGACGAAGACATCGATCTCTGCATCGATCTCTTTGGCAAAAAGCTGCGTGCGCCCATCGTCATCGCAGCGATGACCGGGGGCACGGACGAAGCCGGATCGGTCAATGAACACCTGGCTAGACTTGCAAACCGGCGCGGCTATGGCTTTGGTCTCGGGAGCCAGCGAGCGATGCAAAAGCGGCCGGACACCGCGTGGACCTTCCGAGTGCGCGAGCAGGCTCCCGATCTGCTGCTGCTCGGAAATCTGGGATGTGTCCAGGCGCGGGACACCTCTTCGGAGGCGATTCAGCGATTGCTCGACGATGTGGGAGCCGACGCGATCTGCGTGCATATGAATCCGGCCATGGAAATGATTCAGCCGGGCGGCGATCGAAATTTCCGTGATGTATCCAAAACGTTCGGACGCCTTTGCCGAGAGCTGACGGTTCCGGTGATCGGCAAAGAGACCGGCAGCGGGATTTCCAGAGCCTGCGCCGCAAAGCTTCTGGAGCAGGGCGTGCGGCATGTCGACGTGTCGGGCGCTGGCGGTACCTCTTGGGTCGGGGTGGAAACCCTTCGTGCCGAAGGAGATGCGCGAGCCCTCGGGGAACTGCTCTGGGATTGGGGCATACCCACCGCAGCCGCCATTCACTATGCGGTGTCCGCGGGGCTCACCGCGATCGCAACCGGGGGCATTCGGCATGGATACGACATCGCCCGCGCCATCGCCCTGGGCGCCGACGCTGCAGGAGTGGCCCGCCATGTGTTCAAGGCCTACCGCGCAGGAGGCATCGCCGCCGCCGACGCGTTCTTGCGACGATGCGAAAACGAGCTCCGCACCGTGATGCTGCTCTGCGGGGTTTCAAGCATCGCGCAGCTGAAGCAGGCGCCTCACATCGTTACCGGTGAGTTGCGCGAGTGGATAGCCTGATCGCTCAGCAAGCTGCGGTGCGCTCCAGGAACGCGGTTCTGCGTGAGAGATTTTAAGTCGGTGAATCCCTTCGTGTGGCCAGATTTGACCAGAGCGCCCGGTGATTCATTAGGTCAATGATTGTAGCGACTTGTACCGGCCCCGCATGTGACCAGCAAGTCCCTTCAAGCACCCCGGTTGACCTCACGTTGGACACATTTTGGGCACACTCGCGATGACCTCATGGGGTCCATGACCACGACTCCGCGTCCCAGGTGCCCACCGTCTCGCCTCCGAGGATCTGATCGAGAAAGGCGGATGCCGCTTCGCTGACCTCCGCCAGCGTTGTCCATGGCAGGCTGTCCCGCTCGGCCATCGCTGCGTATGGCCGCTCCCAGTCTGGTGATGGCTTGGGCAGCGACGTCGGAAGTTCGTGAGTGTCGCGTCGCTGGAAGGTCTGCTTCAAGGCCTCGCGGAGTTTGGCCGGATCGATGTCCCCGGCACCGGCGAGAAGCGCAATGTCTGGAAGATCTTTGACCCGTGAGTTTGGGCGGTCGCGGGGCATCGTGTACGCATGCAACTTCTCAGCGATGTGCGATGCGAGTGGATAGAGCTTGAGGGTGGGCGGAGAGATCCCGGCAAAAGCGAGCTTGTCTTCGACCTGGATGGTGTCGGGCTCTCCCACGAGCGGATCGCCGAAGGCTGCGTCCACCCCGAACGCCTGCCCATACACCTTGCCTCCTAGGCGACACTCAGCCTTGAACCGATATCCTTCGTAGATGATGCCATCGCCGGTGATCTCTGGAAGGTATGCGTCGGGCTGCACGAGAAAGGTCATGTAGTCGCCGAGGTCCAATTGCCCAGCCTGTTGCAACGCCTCAAGGATCTCATCGGACGACCCGCTCATGCGTAAATCAATGTCCTTGGTCGTGCGTGCGCGTTCGAGCCGGAGTTCTAGTACCAACCCACCCTTCAAGATGACTGCATCCCCCATGGCCTGAGTCACTCTTGCGAGGAAGCGGTCGAAGACCAGCAGCTGACGACGACGGTTGAGGTCAGCTCCACCGTCGGGCGCTTGCTTGAGCCGTTGTTCGAGCGCGGTCTTGAACGCGATGGGAGTCTGGTAGCTGCGCACCGTCATGCTTTGCCACTCGCCATCTTCGACAGTTTGGTCGCAGTTGCTCTTGTGACCAGACCACGGTCCTTCGCTTGGGCGATGGCCTGCTCCACGAGATCAGGCTGAACATGCAGCTCGATGCAGTCTTCGACGGTGCGCTTCGGTTTGGTCACCGGCACAGGCCCAACCCACGAACGATCAGTGTCTAGAATGTCGGCGAAGTGGAGAACGATTCCCGTCGGGGCGCGTAGACGGCGCGATGCCCAAGACTCTGGAAGGGTGAGGTGTTGCTGAGCGGGGAGCGCATCAGACAGCTCATGCAGATTGAGTGCGGTCTCCCCGGAGTAGACCCCCGCGCATTCCGTCCAGAGCCAGTAGACGACCAGCTCTTCGTGCTCGCTGGGTGGGAAATGGGTCAGTCGGTAGATCCCGCGCCGCACCCGCTCGATGCGTTTGGAGAGCAGATACTTCTGCAGCCGTTGGGGGTAGAAGCCGATCTCGTCAGCTTGTTGGGCGCTAAAGTGGCCAGATTGCCCCTCTGCAAGCTCGTAGAGGTCATCCCAGCCGGTTTCTGGGGCTGATTTGGGGCTCGTTGCCATCCTCACGAATATAAACCATTGGTTTATGTTCGTGCAACGTGCTCAGCCTGCTTTGCTTCGGCTAACTCCCGTCGGATCTCCGCTCGGCGCAACCGGATCACCACCTTTACGGCTGCTCTGGCCTCTTCCCGCGAAAGCACGGGTGAACCACGGGCTTCGTCGGTATCGGCGGGGCGGGAAGCTTGCTCTCGTTCTCCCGCCGGAGTCCCTCGACCACCTGAGTCAGTCAAACGATTCCAGAGATGGCGCTATCGAAAGTCTTTGGTTCAAAATCACCCGCACGAAGTCGATGCACGATGGTGTCACGAACCTCTTCGAGCGCGCTGATCTCCTCCACCCGCTTGGCAGCATGCCGCGCGCTTAACTCCGCCAGAGCCTTCTTGGCCACCGCTTCGCGATATTCGCTCCGCTTCTCGGCCCATCTTCCTTCAACGCTGCTCCGTTCCAGCGTTCTGAGCGAGACCGTCCCAATCTCTGGATGCAACTCATGGAGTGCAGCGAGACTTCGCGTTCCCGTGACATACAGCGTCTCGGCGGCAAGTTTCGCTGTCACCGAGTCGATCACGACGGGCTGTCGCTTGCTACGTCGAGCCTTGGACTCGGCTGGGGTGAGCTTCTTCCTCATTGCAACCGCATCTTACCGTCAGGAAACCGGCAGATCACCGTCAGACGCGCTCTTGGGCCAGTGGATTGGCTCGTCGCTCCCCTCGCAAGGAGTGTATTTTGGTTCCGCATCCTTGTGAACCAGCGGCGAGAAGCGGCTACGTTCGTGCTCCTCGTGAATCAATCCGACCATCAACGACGGGCCCGAATCAGAGAAGTGCCAATTCACTGCCTTGCATCCAGATTCGTCCCGCCTGAAGTACGAATCAGATCCGTTTGGCCAGTGAACCTTCCAGCCACAAAGCAGCCCTGCGTCGTCGACGAGAAACTCCAAAAGCCCCTTCAGGCCCGGATCATAGGGAAGCACCTGCCCCCTCGATTGCGCCAAACTCCCGCGAATGTGCTCCTCGACAGAAAAGAACCTGTCGTAGAAGGTCTCGGCCTCGGTAAGAATCTCATCTATGCGCTCCAGCGGCACATAGGGGACCATAACATTCCCACCGGCCTTCTCGGGTATGCACCCTGACCGCATGCAGAAACGCTTTCCGTCTAGAGCGTAGTCGGCGTGTTGAATCGCGTTGCGAAGTTCGCGGAAGTAGAAGCGGCCGAAGATCTCGGAAGCTGGCGTCACACCTGCCTTTGCCGCAAGGCTATCCATCTTCTGGAGCTTGCTACTAAGGGGGACACTGGGAATTCCGAACGGGAGCTGCCTTCCCTCTCTCTCTGCCTTCTCCATCCGCTTCCTCAGGTCTACAAACGGCGAAAGCGAGTACGAGAGTCCGCATTTCAGTCGCAGCAAGTTCGCCATCACGAACAACGGCCCATCCATCTCCACAAGCTGCGCATAGCCGACCAAGCGCAGCCTCCAGCGCGTCAACTCAGGTTCGTCAAAGCCATGCTGCTCAAGTGGCAAGCTCCGAAGCATGCGTAGATCCCGAGTTAAGTCTCGGGATTCCATAAGCGGATCCGTTCGTGGTCCGTCCATGCCCGCAGAGCGAGTCAACACGCAAGCTAGGTGCAGCGGGTCGACCGCCTCCATCTCCGCCAGCGATGCTAGCCAATCATGGTAAGGGGCTTCGGCCACGGCGTTGGCTACTCCGCATCCTCTGAGTATTCATCGAGTACTGTGTCGGACAGATGCCCCAGGTGAGGTAGCTCGGCGACCTCACGGATTGCATCGTACGACAGAAAGGTGCAGAGCTTGGCCAAGGGTCGTCGCTCTAGCAGTGAGAAAACAGGGCGCTGAATCTCGTCGAACACCTTCTGCTTGCGCGCCTCTGGAGCAACGATATGCGCGACACACCGTACTGGGTACGGTCGTCTGAGCCTGCTGGCGGGCGCTGTGACCTGGACGCGTCCTGGACAACTCGTACCAGGTACGGTGACGTTAGAGGCCGCGACGTGGATAGGAGGCGTCTTCAAACCATCGCCTCCATGTAGGGCTTCATGAGCCGATACACTCGGTCGGCCTTTGCAGCCTCAAGCAGTTCATCCACGGTACCCACGCGTTTTCCGAGGTAGTCGCGAAGCGCCTGAAGCGCGACCTCAAGACCCACATGACGACGGTACCGAAAACAGTCAGCCACCGTCTTCGTAGGTGTCGTAAGCTTCACGGTCACGCCGTCGATCTCTCGCTCGACCACACCGTAAGTCCAAGCAGCACCACTGGCGCGAACTATCTCAAGCTTTGGAGAGTTGACTTTAGGCGTCCACGACGACTTCGCGATCATAACCCACACAGCATGCGGAAGCTCCGTGGTCAGCTCATGGGCCTGGAGCGCACTCAGCAGACAGATCACACCATGCGGAACGCGAACCGCGACCTGGGCAAGGGTGTGCAGCTCTGACACGTCCTGACCAGCCAGCTGATAGAGCCCACGGTCGACTTGCTCAAGCTCCCCGCGATCACACAGTCGCTTCAGGTATACGCGAGGGATTCCCGCAACAGCGAGATCACGAGGGCGAATGGGCCGAGCTGATGCCAACCTGAGAAGTCGGACTCTATGGGTCTCTTCGCTGCTCATGATACATATCCTTATTCGTCACGAATAATAGTATGGATTTTGTAACACACTGCGAGTATTTGTACTTCCCCACAGACAGCTTAGGGTGCCTAACGATTCCAGACATCGCTGGAGCCGCCGAGAGCGAGGACGATGGTAGGGCGACATTCTTCGCCTATCCGAAGTGGTTTGATAGCCATATCCAGCCGCAGTTCGGAAAGCGTCACTACACGCTCACTGGACAAGGACGAACCCGCACGACGATTTCGGTCCTTTCGCTACCGAACCTTGAACTCGTGGTCCCGTTCACGTCGCGTGGTGGGCAAGGCGGAACACCTCGACAAGGGAAGCAATCCTCGCTTTGTTGTCACCTCGCTCCGCTCCCCTCCCTTAGGCCGCACGACTCCATCTCGACGTAGATGCAGGGACCGCTTGGCCCGCTTCCGTACCATCAACCCTGACGTCGTGACGGATCCGGGCTAAGGAGCGTCTACGAAGAGGGGGAACTCGACCCTGAAGCAACTGTTCGGAAATACCGAATAGTTCGAACCGAATGAAATCGTTTGGTTTCTCGCCTTATCGACCACTACAGCCTGCCTGCGATTCTAGCCGTGGGGTACCGGTTGCGCTCAGACCAAGGCACCCGTTTTCGGCAGTGGGCGACAGCACGCCTAGACGAGTTCTTGGTCAAAGGCTTTTTGCTCGACGACAAACGTCTCAAGTCCGGCGAGAACCTTGGCGAGGACTACTTCGACGAACTTCTTGAACGCATCCGTGACATCCGCAAAGCAGACATCGCGGTGGCGAAGAACTACCTGAGCAAAGAAGAACTCAGTGAGTTGACTCGAAGGCGCACTCATTGACGCCTCCAAAAACCAGGCATAAACAGGGCCGTAAGCGTGAAGAACTCAAGACGACCGAGGATCATGACAAAAGAGAAAAAGAGCTTCGATAGCTTGGAATAGCCGGCAAAATTATCTTCCATACCGGCGAGCTCGTGAAACGGAGCCGGTCCCATATTCGACAAACAGCTGAGCAGAGCGCCAAACGCTGCCGGCAGTGGAACGGTGTTTCCTTCAAAAGCCGGCACGAGAAACAGACCGAGGACGAGAGAAGAGACGAAGAGCACGCCAAAGGCACTGACGTCCGCGACCACCTCGGGATCGATCACCTGTTTGCCGAGCCGAATCAAGCGGACCACCGTCGGCCGATAGGTCTTACTTATCTGAGCGCCAGCCTGTTTGGCCAAAATGATCGTTCTTTCGATCTTAAATCCACCCGCAGTGGACCCCGAGCAGCCGCCGACGATCATCAGTAAAATCACGCAGGCAAGCCCAAAAGCCGGATACTGCGCATAGTCGTCCGTAGCGAATCCCGTTGAAGAAACCGTCGTCGCCACCATGAAGAATGCGTGTCGAAAACTGGTTTCGAGCGATCGATCTCCGGCGGAGATGACGACTACAAAGAGCGCCAGAGTAAAAATCAACACACCAGAAGCAAATACGCGAAACTCCAAAGACCGAGCGAAGTGGCGCAGTGTCCGCTGCCGCAATGCTAGGTAGTAGAGATTGTAGTTAACCGTGCCGATGAGCATGAAGAGCGCAATCGCATATTGCACGGAAGCATCAAAATGACCGATCGACTCCGAATGGGTGGAAAACCCGCCTGTCGACATCGTCGTCAACGCATGGCAGACGGCGTCGAAAAGCGAGACGCCAAGCAGACAGAGCAGCAGCACCTCTAGCGAGGTCAGCAACAAGTAAATGCGCCAGAGCGCCCCTGCGGTTTCAGCGATCCGCGGACGCAACCCCTCGGAAACCGCTCCGGGAACTTCTCCCTTGAACATCTGTTTTGCCGAAACACCCATATTGGGAAAGATCGCGACAAAGAGGACGACGATACCCATGCCGCCGAGCCACTGCAGAAACGAGCGCCATAGGAGGATCGGTCGACTGAGGCCTTCAAGGTCGACAATGACGGTGGCGCCCGTGGTCGTTAGCCCGCTCACCGATTCAAAAACCGCGTCGACAAGCGACATCTCGGCCCCAAACACAAACGGTAGCGAACCGCAAAAACCCGTCATCGTCCAAACGAGACCGACCGAAAGGATGGCCTCACGACGCGTCAACTTCAGGCGGGCATGGCGCCGTCCAAAAGCCACCCCGAACAGACCCAGGCCGAGCGTCAGAGCCGAGGCGAAAAACAGGCCGCCGGCGCCGCCAAGTCCGGGTCTCAGATAGGCTCCTTCAAAAGCGGCTCCGAACAAGCCGCACAGTCCGATAGAGGCACCGAACCCGACGAGAACCACCCCGACGGGTCGCAATACAGCCCGAAAGTCGCGCACGGCTCCTTTGTGTCGGACAGCCCGCGAACGCGACGCACGCGCAGTCATCTGCCACCGCGCGAGGGCATCCGAAACAAACGCTGCACCGCAGGACGCCCAGTCATCTGCCACCGCGCGAGGGCACCCGAAACAAACGCTGCACCGCAGGACGCCCAGTCATCTGCCACCGCGCGAGGGCACCCGAAATAAACGCTGCACCGCAGGACGCGCCTGCCGGGTCGTCATGACGATCACGTGATCACCGGCCCGCACTTCGTCCTCACCCCGGGGGATCACCACCTCGTCGCCGCGTACGATGGCCGCCACCAGCGCACCACGCGGCACATCGAGACGACGCAGGGGCATCCCGGTCGCGGCGCAATCTGGAGGCACGTGCAGCTCCACCACCTCGGCCTGCCCGTCTTCGAGCACGTGTAAACTGTGGAGCGAGTCGATTCGCGCGTAGCGCAGCACATGGTCGGAAGCCACGGTCCGCGGCGACAAAACGATGTCGACACCGAGCTGGCGGTAGATCGGCAGATAGTTGGCGCGCTGAACCACGGCGGCCGTCCGCTGAACCCCAAGGCGCTTTGCCAAAAGTGCGGCCATCAAATTGACCTCGTCAGCCGCCGTGACCGCAGCAAAGAGATCAAATGTCTCCACCTCTTCTTCTTCGAGAAGCGCGCCATCCGTTCCATCGCCGTGTACGACCGTGACCGGGCGGAGGTCGGCAGATAGATGTTCCGCCACCTCGCGATTTTGTTCGAATACGGTCACCTGCACCCCTTGATCCACGAGGCTTGCTGCCATCGCCCGACCGATCACCCCTCCGCCAACAATGCAAACGCGCCCAGCTTCTCTCCTCGAAGAAAAGAGGTCCTCCGCCTCGACCACGTCATCGGAGTGGCCGATGAGGTAGATGCGGTCACCCTGAGCGAGGACATCCGCCCCTCCCGGCACGAACACTTCCGAGGCGCGCACGATCGCCGCAATGAGTGTTTTGCGGGGCAGATCGAGCGTCGACAGCGGTTTCCCGAGGCCTCGAGTGCGCTCGTGGAGGTCCATTTGGACGAGCTCGACCCGGCTTTGCGCCAGATCCACGACCTCGCAAGCGCCGTGGGAACGCGCGACTCGGGCAAGCTCTTGGGCGACGAGCACCCTGGGATTGATCACCACATCGACGCCCAGGAGCCCGTATCGAACTCCGGCCGCCCGCTCGGCCCAGTGGGCTCCCTGAGCCCGCGCGATCACCCGGCGTGCGCCCAACTGCTTGGCCGCCAGCGCAGCGATCAGATTGACCTCATCGTTGTCGGTCACCGCAACCACGAGTTCCGCCCGATCCACGCCCGCCTTTGAGAGCAGGTCGTGACTGGCGCCGTAGCCGTGAAGCGTCATCACGTCGAAGTGGTCTTCCGCGTATTGAACCGCGGCGGAGGACGCATCGATCGCGACGACATCGTGACCTTCCCGGTCGAATTCTGCGAGGAGATGCTTGCCCACTTCCCCGAGCCCGATCACGACGATGTACATCAGGCGCTCTGCTCCTCCCGCCACACTTCACCCACGTCGACGAGATACGCGCGAGGCAGGTAAGGAGCGAATACCCGGTCAAACACGACCGAGAAACACCGACCGGCCAGACCGAGAAACACCGACCGGCAAGGTGATAGGGGTGGCTCGATCGCAGCAGCAACTTCGATTGCAGCAGCCACGGAGTATTTCACGGCACTGCAGGTTATCGGTGTGTGCGGGCCACGCATGATATCGAGCGGATAGGCTCTATAGCATTGGGCAGTATCGCTTCTGTAAAGGAGTTTACTTTTTGCAGAGATCGCTGACGAACCATGTTGCCTAGCGCGGTGATCGTCCGGGTCCTCATCGATTCTCTACACTTGACGCATTGCGTTGCTCAGGGACCGATCGCGGGTGGGTTGACACCCCAGACCCCCCCCTCTACGTTGGTCAATACCCCCTGTTTTCACACGGACTTCATCGATTATGACGTTGCCCAACCGCAAGCCGGAATGGCTCCGAATCCGGCTGCCTGGCGGAACAAGCCAGCAGCGCATTCGTGAACTCGAGCAGCTGCTCAGCGACAGTGACTTGCAAACCGTGTGCAAAGAGGCTCGCTGTCCGAATATTTTTGAATGCTGGAGTGCGGGCACGGCCACGATCATGATTCTGGGAGAAACCTGCACTCGAGCGTGTCGGTTCTGCGCGGTTCGGACAGGTCAACCCGGCGGAATCGTGGATCCACGAGAACCGGAACACACCGCCCGAGCGCTTGCAAAGATGGATCTGGCCTACGTCGTGATCACGATGGTCGACCGGGACGACATCCCCGATGGTGGCGCAGCCCACGTCGCTCAGACGGTTCGCAGGGTTAAGGAGCACAGCCCAAACCTCTTGCTGGAAACCCTGGTAGGCGACTTTCAAGGCATGCGGCAAGACGTCGATACGGTGGTGATCGACGGGAGACCGGATGTGTTCGCCCATAACGTGGAGGTCGTACCGAGTCTGCAACGCTCCATTCGAGATGCCCGATGCAGCTGGCAGAGGTCGATCGATGTGCTTCGCTGGGCGAAAGAGGCGGGTGACGGCGAGCGCATCGTCACGAAGTCTTCCCTCATGGTGGGCATTGGCGAGGAAGAGCCGGAAATCCTAGCGGCGATGGAAGGTTTGCGCGAGGTCGGGGTTGATGTCTTGACGATCGGGCAATATCTGCAGCCGACAAAGAAGCACGCGCCGGTCGTACGCTACGTCACTCCCGCAGAATTTGAACACTATCGCGAAAAGGGTCTTGCCATGGGATTTCAGTACGTCGCCTCGGGCCCTCTTGTCCGCTCCAGCTACAAGGCTGCTGAAGCATTCTTGAGCGGTGTTCTTCGAGAGTCTGGGGAGATGAAACGCAGCGATTCTTACGGTCGCAAAAAACACTTGAGGGTGGTGGAGTGATGCAGGCAGAGAAGCAAGTCGTCCCGATATGCACCCCTGACTCAGCCTACGCGGAGGACGTCTTTACGGTCATTCAAGAAGACGGATCGACCGACGCCGCAAAGGATCCCAAGCTCACGGACGAGACGGTCGTCGAGCTCTATCAAGCGATGGTACGAACCCGCGCCATCGACCTAAGACTTGAAAAACTTCAGCGTCAGGGGCGGGTTGGATTTCACGTAGGCTCCCTCGGCGAAGAAGCCTGCATCCTCGCATCCGCGGCCGCCCTCAGGCCAACCGACTGGATATTTCCCTGCTACCGGGAGTTTGGTGCGCTCCTCTATCGGGGTTTTCCGCTTCAGGCCTACCTGGACAACATGTACGGCAACGCGGTCGATCAGGTGCAGGGTCGCCAAATGCCCGACCACTATACCGGCAAGGCGTACCACTTCGGTTCGGTCAGCTCTCCCATAGGCACCCAGCTCACCCAGGCGGTGGGCTTTGCCTGGGCAGCCAAACTGAAAGCTCAAGACGTGGTCACCGGGGTCTACTTTGGAGACGGCGCCACGAGCTCGAGCGAGTTCCACTGCGCGATGAATTTCGCGGGCGTGTTCAAGATTCCCACCGTCTTTCTGTGCCGAAACAACCGATGGGCGATCAGCGTGCCCGCGGAGCGGCAAACGGCTTCCAAAGACTTCGCGTCGAAGGCGGAAGCCTACGGGATGCCGGGCGTTCGCTGCGACGGCAACGATGCGCTTGCGACCTACCGCACGGTGCGAGAAGCGGTAGAGCGGGCAGCGAGGGGAGAAGGCCCGACGCTGATCGAGCTTGTCACCTATCGCATGGGGGGACATTCCACCTCCGACGATCCCCGGGCCTACCGCGTCGATCAAGAAGTAGAGGGCTGGCAGCAGAGCGATCCGATCCTCCGACTTCGAACGCATCTGGTCCATAGGGGGCTCTGGGACGATGCGCAGGAGGAGACATGGCAAAGCCAGATCGAAACAGAACTCAAGTCCTGCATCGAACAAGCAGAAGCGCGCCCCAAGCCCCCCATCGCTTCATTGTTTCACGACGTTCTTGAACGACAGCCGTGGCACTTGAAAGAACAGCAAGAAGCGTGTGAGGCCGGACCTCGCCCAGAAGCCAATCACGGTTGATCGAGACCGCACGGTGGGCAGCAACCAATCACGGTGGACCGAGACAGGGGTCCCAACCCAAACATTCAGGAGATGACCATGGGCCAAATGAATATGGTGCAGGCCATAAACAGCTGCCTACGTTCCGAAATGACGCGTAATGAAGACGTAATCGTACTCGGCGAAGACGTCGGCAAGGTCGGGGGAGTCTTTCGGGTGACCCAGGGCCTCTACGAGGAGTTTGGTGAAGATCGGGTGATCGACACGCCTCTTGCAGAGGGCGGCATCGTGGGAGCCGCGATCGGGATGGCGCTTTATGGGCTTCGTCCGGTTCCAGAAATTCAGTTTGCGGACTTCATCTATCCGGCCTTCGACCAGCTGGTGAGCGAAGCGGCCAAGTACCGATATCGCTCCGGCGGGGAATACACCGTTCCCATGGTCGTCCGAACCCCAGTCGGCGGAGGCATCCGCGGGGGCCACTACCACAGTCAGTCACCGGAATCGCTCTTCATACATACAGCAGGCCTCAAGGTCGTCTGCCCGAGCAATCCATTCGATGCCAAGGGACTGCTAGCGGCCGCGATACGAGATGACGATCCCGTCCTGTTCTTCGAGCCAAAGCGAGTCTATCGAGCCGTGAAGATGGAGGTACCGTCCTCCGACTACACCGTCCCTATCGGCCAGGCCAAGGTCGTGCGCGCGGGCACCGATGTCACGGTGGTCGCGTGGGGAGCGATGCTATTTGAGGCGCTGGCTGCCGCAGACGAAGCGCAAGCACAGGGAGAGGTCTCCTCGGAGGTCATCGATCTGCGAACGCTCTGGCCCATCGACATCGACACCATCGTGGAAAGCGTGAAAAAGACCGGGCGACTGGTCGTCGTGCACGAAGCGCCAAAAGCCTGCGGATTTGGGGCGGAGATCATTCAGCTGGTCACAGAAAAGGCATTTCTGCACTTTGAGGCGCCACCCGTGCGCGTGACGGGATGGGATACGCCCTTCCCCTACACTCTCGAAAACGAGTACCTACCTCTCAAACACCGCATCGTCCCGGCCCTAATTGAAACGGCGAGGTTTTGAATCATGCCCATCTTTGAATTCCGTCTTCCGGATATCGGCGAAGGAGTCGCTGAGGGGGAAATCGTTCAATGGAACGTCTCGGTGGGAGACGTCGTAAACGAAGACGACCCGATGGTCGAAGTGATGACCGATAAGGCCACCGTGAACATCGGAGCCCCAAAGGCGGGTAGAATCCAAGAGCTTCGCTTCGGCGTAGGTGAAGTCGCCCAAGTTGGACAGGTGATCGTAGTCATCGCGCTTGAGGCCTCGACTGCTGAGGGAGCATCTGCCGCGCAGAATCCGCCCACCAAAGCCGAAGAGCCGAGGGCGCAAGAATCTGCGGATGACGAGGGACCCGCGGCGACCGCAGTCGGCGACATCCGCGAAGGGCTGCCCGGTTCTCAGTATTTTTCCGGAGCGCAGGACGCTTTGGGTGCGTCAGGCGGGGCACTAGCCTCGGCACCAAGCCATCCCGTGTACGTACAAAGCGTTCCTCTAGCGACTCCAGCCACCCGAAGATTGGCTCGCAACCTCGGGATCGAGCTCCGATGCGTGACCCCCAGCGGTCCGGGTGGTCGCACCACCAAGAGCGACGTCTATCGATACCGAGAAGCATTTCTGGAATCTACTGCAGGCGAGTCCGCTACCGCAGAAACAAGAGCCGTTTTCGCCAGTGGAACCGAACGCACCCGCGAAACAGACGGTCATGTTTCAGGCTCATACCCTGCTGCACCATCGCGTGACGCTGCATCGGGTCAGTTCCCGCATGCAGCGGGCAGCGCTCGGGAAGTGCGCAAGCCGTTCGTGGGACTCCGCAGAAAAATCGCCGATCGAATGCAACATTCGAAGAACACGGCTGCACACTTCACCTTCGTCGAGGAGTGCCACGTAGACCGATTGGTTGAACTACGCCAAAGGCTCCGGCCCGCGGCGGAAAAAGAGGGAGTTCGGCTCAACTACCTGCCCTTCATCGCCAAAGCGGTCTGCATTTCCCTCAAGCGGCATCCGATCCTCAATGCGCGTCTCGATGAGACTTTAGGCGAGTTGGTGCTGCCCGACTACGTGCACCTCGGAATCGCCACCGCAACCCAAAACGGCCTCATCGTGCCGGTGATTCGTGAAGCGCAGTCGATGAGCATTATCGAACTGGCTAAGGAGATCGAGCAGCGTTCCGAACGAGCGCGTTCTGGGGGTCTTCGTCCTGAGGAGCTCACTGGATCGACCTTCACGCTCACCAGCCTTGGGAAACAAGGTGGACTTTTCGCCACTCCCGTACTGAACTTTCCGGAAGTTGGTATTCTCGGAATCCATCAGTTGAAGCAACGGCCGGTCGTGCGTGATGGCGAAATCGTCGTCGGGCAGGTGATGCTGCTCTCGCTCTCTTTAGACCACCGCATTGTCGACGGACACGTCGGTGCCGCGTTCGCTTATGACCTGATCAAACTGCTCGAAGAACCCGAGCGCATGTACTTGGCCCTGTAGCGATTTAGTATAGCGACTAAAGATGCGCGAAACCGGCAGCTATCGAGCGACGCAAACAAAACAGAGGTCCGTAAGAGATAGCGCTTACTCCAGTCAAAGAGCGCGGACGTGGGCTCGGTCGCGAAGTTTCACTTTAGAGTTAACCGGCAGCGCGTCATCTTCAGTCCGCCCCTCATCCAAAAGTCTACTTGGTAGGTGGCCGAGTGACGTGTCTTGTGATGACCCATCCCAAAGACGACCAGTTTCCGGACGGACAGCCCTCCACGAAACTCGGTCGTTTGATAAAAAAACAGGGTGAAGCGACCGGGTGTCGTTCGATGATAGACAGCGGCGGATGCAGGAATTTCTTTTTGTACCTCCGGCGGTAGTGTTGAGCGGTCCGTACGTCTGGCCTTCTCTACTCGGCTGACATGGTGATTCATCGCGTCTTTGGTCTTCAACGCAGCATAAATCCTTGCGCAGACTTGCCAGAAACCATCTAATTCATTACCCCAAGAGACCTCGCACTGCATGGCTGCGGCAGTCCGTGACGCAGAGCTGCCGGATTCTGGCAAGGGTACGACACGCCGCCGAGGTGGTGGTGCTTGCTTCGGCCTTAAGTCGTTCTTCTTAGCTCGAGTCGTCGGTGCACGCGCTGGACTGATTGAGTTGAGGAACTTCGGGTCAGAGATGTGTGTGGTTGCTGCCTCCACCATCTTTGGATCGTAGTCGCCGCGTCGGACCGCAGAAAACGCATTTGCGCTGCATGACCACGCCACAATGCCTGAATTCTAGTCGCTGCGTTGGGTCGGTAGTTTTGTTTTGCTTCTTGCGAAAGACGCGCTCGATGTTTGTCGAGCTCAGGCAGCACTGTCGCCCGGGCTGTGCGACCACGATACCGGGTCTGAATTGCGGTGACGGCCTCGATACGCCCTTTTAATTTGGACTCCAAAAGCGTTAGGTCACTCGATACTTGGTAGAGATCATTATTGCATGTCTCTAAATCTTTGATCAGAACTTGAACCGATTCATATCTTTTATCGAAGTGTCCGGCTACTGCATCTATGGGTTGATGTGAAATATCATTTTTGCACTCGCAACGGTCTAGCACAGTGTTCCACACCTTCACCAAGGCACAGAAAAGATTTTCGATAATGAACAATTCTTGGTTCAGGGTATTCTTCCATTGCATCGCCATCTCAGAGATACTTTCAATAACATCCTTGGCATCAGAATCTAAATCGAAATTAATTCGTGATCGCAACAAACCAACTCTAGTTTCTATTAATTCTATAAACTCCAAGTTCGAAAAGTCTGCCAAAAGAAGCTCTTCAAGAGCTATTTGACATCGACGAAAGGAAACCTCGATCGCGAGAATTTTATTTTTTAAGGAGTCAGTGATTTTGCTGCTTTCATAATTACACATATATAGCCAGAGCCTAAAGCAACAACCTTGAGCCGATATCAACTCCTCGATATCTACTTCCCAACCATCATTCCATTGTTTGACTGCAAAATTAAATCGTTTGATAGCCTCTACAATCTGATTGTGCAGAGAACCCGCGCTCCCAGCGGGCGGTCCTTTGTCTAGGATCTTGGATATCGAATCACTAACGCATCTCAAGTAATAGTCACACGTGGCAAGAACCAGCCCACTCCAATTTCGTCTAGCCAAGCAATACGCTTGAAATAAATGGAATTCTTGAAAAGAGCAGCATTTATCCTGGGGGGTATCGGGTAGATCTATCGGTCGCGCTCGGGAAGCGATCTGGGCTTGAGCCTTGAGCAAAGACTGGCCAAGTGGTGTCTTCCGGAACTTGACTGGACGCTGGCCTCGAGGTTCCTTTTTTTTTAGGCAAGACTTAAGGCTAGCACGCCCAAACACGGGGCGCTGTCTGATGAAGTCTCTCCGTGTGATGGAACCTCGGGCAACCAAAAATCGGATTCACGAATAACACGCTCACCATATGATTTTGTATACACTTAGATGTGCTGCGAAACAAAATAGGAGGCTATAAAAACAGTGCCTACGCCAGCCAAAGAGCATTGGTGTTGATATAGGCATGGTAGCGAGATTTTAGTTCAGAGTTACCCTGCACCTTGTCCACTTACAACTGCACTTAATCCAAAAGTCTACTCGATAGGTGGCAGAATCCCCTGTCTTGTGACGACCTAGCCCAAAGACAACTGATTTCTTGACAGGTCGGCCTTCGCGGGATTCGTTCGTTTGATAGAAAAACAGGGTAAAGCGACCGGATATGGTTCGATGGTACACGGTGGCCGCTACAGGAATCTCAGCTCGTACATCGTTTGGTAGTATGGAGCGATCCGTATATTTGACCTGTTGTGGTCTAGTGACAAGGTCACTCATCCCATCTTTGGTTCTCCTACCAACATGGAATTGTACGTGGTCCTTCCAGAACCTATCCGATGCATCACCCCAACGAACCTCATATTGCATGGCTGAGGCAGGCAATGGCGCGGAGCTGCGGGATGCTGACGAGAGCACGGCAGGCCGTCGAGGTGGTGATTTACTCTTCCGCTTTGAAGATAGTGTCTTAGGGCGAGTCGTCGGTGCATGAGCGGGCTCGATTGGCTTGGGTAACGTCGGGCGGATAGAGGTGCCTGGTTTCTGCATCCAACATCTTTGGATCGTAGTCGCCGCCGCGACGGACCGCAGAAGATGCTTTTGCGCTGCATGGCCACGCCATAACGTCTGAATTCTAGTCGCCCCGTTGGACTGTATTGCTTCTCGCTGAAGACGCGCTCGAAGTTCGTCGAGCTCGGGCTTCACTGTCGCCCGGGCTACGCAACCACGCCGCCGGGTCTGAATTGCAGTAGCGGCTTCGATACGCTTATTTGAATCGATAAGCGCTAACGTTCCGTTCGTAGAGATGACAGATAGCCTTTCATTGCGACGCCAGTTACCGTCAATCGCAAAAACAATTCTTTCTTTTTTCTCTTTATAATACTGAACATATCGCTCTTTTTGCTCATCATAGATGAGCCTTGTTTTCTCGCAAGAAGCCAACATAAAGTTCCATATTTTTATGGATGAAATAAAATCTTCTTTGATAGTAAAAAAATCATCGCTAAGTACTTTTTCCCAACCCTCCAATAAATGATGTCCGCTTTCTACTTCAGACATGCAACCACGGCCAAGATAGCTATTATTCTGATCAACATACAAGCGTGCCTTATCTATTGTCGATTTCATACACGCACATAGCGAACAGTTCGATAAAAGAAGTTCTTCAGAAGCCACCTGACATTGCCTAAAGAAATTCTCCATCGTTTGAAGTTTCTCCAGTGTGAGGGCCGCGTTCTCATTGCGCTGGAGCGCATGCATAAAAAAATTGAGGCTGAAGCAATGGTGTTGGGCCGATATTAATTCACCAATATCAGGGTCCCACTCATCATTCAGTTGTTTGACTACGAGATTAAATTGCGCAAGCGCCTTATTGATTCGGTCAATTAGAGACTGCATTCTTTGAACGATAACAGAGCCTAACTCACTCTCGACATGCGGTTTTTTGTGTAACATCTGGCCTATCCATGTAGCAGCACCTTCCAGATAGCGGTCGCATATTGAGATAACCCGCCGGCTCCAATCCATTCTCGCCGAGTGATATTCCGGAAATGTAGAGAAATCCTCAAAGTCGCAGTTCATCGCCTCAGATATACTGCTTGAATCTTTTGGTCGAACTCTTTGACCTATACGGTCTTGAGCTACGGACAAAGCTTTGCCGTATTGTGTCTTCTTGAGTGGTGGAGAGACTGGTCGTCTGCCGGTTTTACCCGTTCCTTTAGGCAAGACGTAAAACTCCCTTACAGCAACACTTAAAGCTAGCACGTCCAAGCGCGGGGCGCGGTTTGGTGAAATCCCTCGATATGGTGGATGCTCAAGCGACCAAAACTTGCGCAAATTCCCAAGTGCCCGTATCGACGGCTACGCGGTTCTGCCGTAGCCGCTTCCTAAGCCATGCAGGTGTTCCATGCCTTTAAGATTAGACGCCATCGGCGCGACTACCGAACCTCTGGTTCACGAATACAGGGCTCGCGATACAATTTTGTATGCGCTTGGATGCGGCGCGAAGCAGACACGTCGGTGCTGCGTTCGCCTATGACCTGATCAAACTGCTCGAAGAACCCGAGCGCACATACTTGGCCCTCTAGCGATTCACCGTGCTCAAAACGGGCAACCGTAGAGCAAGGCAAACAAAACGCAGTTTTCTAGAAGTGAGTGCCTACGCCAGCCAAAGAGCATCGACGTCGATGTAGGCGTGGTCGAAAAGTTTCAAATTAGGGAAACGTTATTCCGACGTATCCTAAGTCCGCCATTGCTCCAGAAGTTCATTCGATAGCTCTTCGAACTACGTGTCTTGTGGCGACCTATCCCGAAGACAACCAGTCTCTGGACTGACCCCGCCGTCTGACGCCCATTCGGATAAAAAAATACGGTGAAGCTATGGGGTATGGTTCGATGGTACACGGTGGCCGCTTTAGGAATCTCTCCTCGTACCACTTCCGGTAGGATCGAACGATTTGTTACTTTGGCTGCGGATAGGCGCCGGATAGAGTCATTGATCGCCTCTTTTGTTTGTTTCCCGCCAACATACCGACGGGCGCTAATCTCCCAGAAAACGTCAAACTCGTCACCCCAATGAACCTCAGGTAGATTTTTTGATTCGTGCGTTGATATCGGTTGCTTGGGGAATACATCATAAGGGATTGCCCGTTTGCCGGTCGTTTTCTGCCTAGGTGGTTTAGTTGCCCTCGGATTTGGTCGCGTCAACCGAACAGGACCTGCTCGAAGGCGAGGTACTCTCAAAAGATTTGTCCTCGCTAGGCGACCACGCCACCGTGCCTGAATCCTAGTCGCTGCTGCGTTCAGTGATGCAAGTTTTGCCTCGACCTTCAGCTCCTCTGCCCGAGCTGCGTAATCACGCCACTGGGTCTGAACGGTAGTAGCAGCAGCTTCGAGACGTCTTTTAACCATGATTTCGAGAGAGTGTATGTCACTAGAGACTTGATAAAATCCATCATTGCGTTCCAATAGTTCGTCGACTCTACTCTGAATGGAATTATATTCACTAGTAAATTGTGGAATAACTGCTTCATCTAAGATTTTACCTAAACCATCAATTTTGCCGTCGCAAGCATTGAATATCTCTGACCAAGTTTCACTTAATAGAACACAAATTCCTTCGTAAAGCCTCAATCTTTCGAGACTACTACTCTCCCATCCCTCGGCATGCGCTGACAACGCGTCTAACTGGTTTATGTAATGACCAGAAAAAAACGAACCAGTCTGTGAAAGCAACTCATGTAGTTTATTTTTTGTCCGCGCTACAAACGCAATTTGCGAGAATTCCCACAAAAAAAGATCGTCAAGCGCTACTTGACACTGGCTAAAATAGGATTCGGCGGTTTCGATTTTCTCCAGAAAAGGGTCAATTTTTTGACTGTTCTCATAATTTTTCGATATAAAACAAAGACTGAAGCAGTGCACTTGAGTCGATATCAAATCCTCGATACAGACTTCTTGATATAGGTTCCAGTGTTTAACCACTTGATTAAATTGTTTGATATCATCTTTGATTCTATTACTTACAAGCACCGTTAATCGGTTGAAGGAAGAGATTGATTCTTCATTAGAAGTCGAAACTGTAGTCCTTAAAATCTCACTTAAGGATTTATTAGCGAGTTCAAAGTAATCGTTGCACTTACAGATAACCTTCCAGCTCCACCTCTGCCTGTCCGAGCGATAGTCCTCAAATGAAACGAGGTTATCAAAAAGATCGCGTTGGTGCGGGAGAGTATTAGGTAGATCTATCGGTCGCGCTCGGAAAGCGATCTGGGCTTGAGCACGGCTCAAAGACTTGCCGTGGTCTGTCTTCCGGAACTCGATTTGATGCCGGCTTGATCGGCCTTTTTTTCCTCCTTTAGGCATCACGTAAAACTAGCACGTCCAAGCGCGGGGCGCGGTTTAGTGAAATCCCTCGATATTCTCAAGCGCCGAGCGACCAAAACTTGCGCGAATGTACAAGTGCCCGTATCGACGGCTACGCGGTTCTGCCGTAGCCGCTTTTTCCTAAGCCATGCAGGTGTTCCATGCCTTTAAGATTAGACGCCATCGGCGCGACTACCGAACCTCTGGTTCACGAATACAGGGCTCGCGATACAATTTTGTATGCGCTTGGATGCGGTGCGAAACAGAGCGAGCTCGGCTATCTCTACGAGGGTATGGGGCCTCAGGTGCTGCCGACCTACGCCGTCGTGCCGGGTTTTGACGCTTGTTTCCGCTTGATGGATACACTTGGCGGGGATTTGACCGGGGTAGTGCACGGTGGACAGCGGGTAGAGTGGCATCATCCGGTTCCGCCCCAAGGTCGACTCTCGACCGTTGGGACCGTGGAAGGCCTATTCGACCTAAAGAGACTAGCCACCGCGGACATCAAGACCGAAACTCGTGATGATGCAGGAGTGCTTGTCGCTGAGACGCGCTGGCAGATTATTTTTCGACTCGACGGGGGCTTTGGCGGACCAAAACCACCAAGGAAGCCGCGCATTCAATTGCCGGAGCGCAGTCCAGATTTTCGAGTTGAGGAAACAACCGCTCCAGAGCAAGCGCTTCTCTATCGCTTAAGTGGTGACCACAACCCGCTGCACGCCGATCCAGAAGTGGCGCGCCTGGCCGGATTTGAAAAACCCATTCTGCATGGGCTTTGCACATATGGGTTTGTAGGGCGTGCCTTGATTCGAGAGGCCTGTAGCGGTGATCCCAGAAAGCTGCGCGCACTGGAGGGGCAATTTCGCGCACCGGTGTTTCCTGGCGACACTTTGGTGACAGAAGGCTGGGAAGTAGATAACCGATGGCTCATTCGCAGCACGACCAAAGAGCGACCTAATGAACACGCTTTTACCAATGCGTTCGCAGAATTGAGTTAGAGGTTCCAGCCTCTTAGGAAAACTAGTCTACAGCCTTAAAAGAGACTGAGTATCACAAGATCGTCTGAGTGAAAAAAATCTGCATCAGAGCGATGTGAACCCTGCATCTTTATTTGGCCACAATGCCCGGCCCACTTGTTTTGCTGGGTTTTTCCGCTAGGACGTCGAGCGATCCTACACAGACACGGCCTAAGCCGTCCTCTTCGCAAGAAACATGTCTACCAATAAGGTCAACAAAGAAGTTTGGATCATAGGCGCGAAAAGAACCCCTTTTGGCGCCTTAGGTGGTTGTCTGAAAAGCATCAGCGCAATCGACCTGGGTGTCGCTGCCTCCAAGGCATCAATCGCTCAAGCGGAAATTCGTGCAGAAGACGTAGACCAAACAGTGCTTGGGAACGTACAGCAAACCAGTCCCGACGCGATTTACGGCGGAAGACACGTGGCACTCAAAGCGGGAGTTCCTATCGACCGAACTGCGATCACGGTCAACCGCCTATGTGGTTCCGGTTTTCAAGCATTGATTACAGCTGCAGAGCAAATTTTACTTGGCGAGTCCAACTGCGTACTAGCGGCGGGCGCAGAAAACATGAGTCAGGCCCCACACGCCGTTTGGGGCCTCCGCGATGCGTCTAAACTCGGCAGACCTCCCCAGTTGGTGGATACGCTGTGGGAGTCGCTGACAGATAGCTATTGCAACACCTCGATGGCGGTCACCGCGGAAAACGTGGCTGAGTACTATGAGATCACGCGGGAAGAATCCGACGCGTTCGCGCTGGAGTCTCAGCGACGCTGGGCCCGGGCCGACCAAGCTGGCCAGTTCGACGAGCAAATCGTTCCTCTCGAAGTGAGGATGGGACGAAACACCGTAACCTTCGATAGGGACGAACACCCTCGACCGGAAACCACCGGCGAAGCCCTAGCCCGTCTACCTGCACTCTTCAAAGAGGGGGGGATTGTTACCGCAGGAAACGCCTCCGGAATCAGCGACGGCGCGGCAGCTCTTGTCGTTGCAGACAGAGATTGGGCTGTGAAGCGGGGGCTTCGACCTTTGGCCAAGGTCGTGCAGTGGGGTGTCGTCGGCGTAGAACCCAAATTGATGGGAATTGGACCTGTGCCCGCAATTAGGAAAGTGTTGGACCGAGCGGGCAGGAAGCTTGCCGACGTGGATCTCTTCGACATCAACGAAGCATTCGCTTCTCAGTTTCTTGCAGTGCAAAAAGAGCTGGGTCTTTCGCGGGACAAAACCAACATTCGGGGAGGCGCTATTGCGCTCGGTCATCCCCTGGGCGCCACGGGAACCCGAATCATCGCGGATCTCATCTACGCCTTGCGACAGACCGACAAGAGGATCGGAGTTGGCGCCGCGTGCATCGGCGGAGGCCAAGGGATCGCGGTGCTCATCGAGGGGTGCTGAACATTGAACCATGAAATCTCAGGCAGTGAGAGCACACGAAGCTGACCAATGGACCCCTTCGATTCACCCTACAGAAACCGGCGTAGCTCCCGGAGAGAAAAAGTGAGCTTGCTCTTGGATTTCCTGGACGACTCTGCTTCCGGACTGAAGCGGTCCAGTCGATCGGAACGGCCTGATGACGTCGAGCGACCGGCTAGATCGAGCGAGTCGGATCGACCTGCGCGTTCGGATCGATCGGATGAGGTCGACAGAAACCAGCCGCTCACTCGCAGTCCACTTCGGAGTAGGACGCCGCGGCTGAGTCGATCGGCAGGTCCGTATCGGTCGACAGTGCTGGAAAGCCTTGAGCGTATTGGTGCAAAGAAATCTAGCGCAAGCAGTGCATCGTCCCCACCTGCGGAAGACCTCATATACGACTGGAACAACACCGAGCGACGGGGCTCTATCGTTCGACAGCGCACTTTTGAATTGCATGACGAAACCTTGCGAGACGGGATTCAGAACCCCTCCGTGGTCGACCCGAGGATCGGCGACAAGATAGAGATTCTTCATCTTCTCGATGCGATGGGCGTATACAGCTCGGATGTAGGCCTACCGGGCGCTGGCGATCGGGCCTTCGAAGACGTGCTTAGACTTTGTCACGAAGTATCTCGTGAGCATTTGAAGATTAAGCCGACCTGTGCCGCGCGTACGGTGATCAGCGATATTCGGCCTATCGTAGAAGTGAGCCAGCGAGCAGGTCTACCCGTAGAAGTGATGACCTTCATCGGCAGCTCGCCAATTCGACAGCTCGCCGAAAGCTGGTCACCCAAAAGCGTCGTCAAGCGCTCGATCGACGCCATCGACTTTGCGGTTCGAGAGGGCCTTCCCGTCACCTTTGTTACGGAGGACACCACTCGGAGCAAACCCGAACTTTTAGATCAGTTGTTTCGTGCCGCCATCGAACACGGAGCGACCCGTCTCTGCCTTTGTGACACGGTCGGTCACGCAACCCCAGACGGGGTAAAAAACCTGCTGAGATTCGCCCGGCATATCGTCGAGGCTTCGGGTGAACAGGTGAAAATCGACTGGCACGGGCACAACGATCGTGGTCTCGGCCTCGCCAATTCGATCTTTGCCCTCGAAAGCGGTGCAGATCGCGTCCACGGAACGATTCTCGGGATCGGAGAGCGGGTGGGAAATGCTCCACTCGATTTGATCCTCATCAATCTCAAGTTGCTTGGTGAGATGCCAGACTGCGATCTTTCCGGACTTGCAGCCCTATGCCAACGGGTAAGCCGAGCGACCGCGTTTCCCATCGCGATCAACTATCCGGTAGTCGGCGAAGACGCATTCCGTACTGCAACTGGAGTGCATGCCGCGGCGATCGTCAAAGCGCGAGGCAAGGGAAACGACTATCTCGCAGATCGCATCTACTCGGGTGTGCCTGCGGGCATGTTTGGACGAAAACAAGAAATATGTATCGGCCCGATGAGCGGGATAAGCAATGTAACTTGTTGGCTTCGCGATCGACGATATGACGCTTCAGAAGGGCTGATTCAGGCGATTCTCAAAGTTGCTAAGTTGAGCGATCACAATCTTACCGATGAAGAAATCATTGCGGTCATCGAACGATATCAGGTTCGCCAGCAGTTCTCCTCGGGTTCCTACCCGATAAACGGCGGCGCCGCCGAGTAGGCACCGCTGAGTAAGCGCCGCCAGGTAAGCACCTGAGTCATCTGCCCCTTATTCGAATAGGATTGAGTCAGGAGCTCGAACAGAGGCTTGAGTCGGGAGTTCGAGCAGGCTTGACTATCGGTGCGTTATCTTTCGTTCGCTAGATAACCAAAACCCGGATCTCGACCTCGCCGGACAGCGCGAAAATGATCCTTCAGACCGTTTTCACGCAGAAAGCGAAGATCCCCTCGTCGACTCCACAAAAAGAGCACGTTGCCGAGCAAAGCGACGTTGGAGCAGATAAGCGCCCATTGCGAGACGTGGGGGACGACGACCGCTATCCCAAACGCGACGAGGTAACCCAGAGTCGCAAAAGCCAACCTGCGATCGACAATCGCGGCGATTAGCAACGCGATGACTCCCCATATCAAAAGGAGCTCCGTGCGTACGGTGTCTTGGTGAAGGCCGTGACCTACTCCATGCACTAGGACCGCAAATTGAGAACTCAACGCGATAAGTACGGCAGTCCCAATAGTTCGATCCACCCAACTCTTCATCAGCGAATGACGTACCCAATAACCAAAGCCAAAAAAGAGACTGAGAAATACGAGGGGCATCAGCCACAAGCCAGCGCGATTCAACCCAGGGTAGCCCATGCCCTCAAGCCCCATCGCGAGCATCGGCGCGGCGACTCCAACACTGCCCAAAACGAGGCATAGGAACAACCTAGTATGACGGCCAACTCGAGGATCCCGATCAAGCGCCAACGCTCTTGCAGCCTTGAGTGCCTGAGCATCTCTGCCCGTGTCGTAGCGGGCACGTTCAACCTGCCGGCGCCATTCTTCATACCGGTCGCTATGTTTGAGAAAGGGGACGTCGGAAAAGTCTGCTTTCGCCTCTTGAATCGCAGCGTCTGCCGCGTCGGGATCTCGCTCCTGAAGTTCGAAGGCGATCAGCGCATCGTAGGCCTGCAGCAAGCCTTCTTTCGAAGCGGTGTTGTGGGGCAGACTTCGCAACGTCTGCCGGTACCCGAAGCGGACCGCGCCGAAGAGTCGATATACGTGACGCCTCGCGCCAGAGCGAGGCCTTAGTCTCGCTGCAAGCACAAAGCCGCGTAACTCCTCTAACTTTCGTTCCGCTTCCTGCTGTACTTTTCGAGCTTCTTTGTCGCGTCGATATTCCTGTACGGCCAGACGAAACTCCGAGGCGCTTTGGTATCGCGACTCCGGATCCAATGACATCGCACGTGTCAAAATAAGGCGAAGCGCTTCCGGCACATGACTTGGCATAGGCTTTATTGCAGAGGAGGTGTGTACATCGATCTGTGAGCGGGAATCTGCATGAGGCGGCGAACCACAGAGCACGTGATACAATGTTGCACCCAGCAAGTATATATCAGAACGACTGTCCAGGGGTTCGCGAAGCAGCATTTCAGGAGCCATGTAGGCCGGAGTGCCGGCAAACTCACCCAGCCCACCGGCAAACGGCAACTGACTTGGTGATCGATCGAGGAGCGAAGCCGCGAGTCCCCAATCCGCGAGGTAGACTTCTCCATCGTCACCGATGAGGATATTTTCCGGCTTGATGTCCCGGTGCAAGATTCCTTTGCGATGCGCGTATTGCACGGCATCACATACTTTGATGAAGGTCCTGAGGTTCCAATCTTCCAGATCTCGTTGCGCATCGGAACTCGGGGGATAATCCGCAGTGCCGTTCAGCAGCTCTGCCCACGCGCGACCTTCCACCTTGCGAAGTACGACGTACGCACGCCCTTCGCCGTCAAATCGGACGTCGTGAATCGGCACGATGTGGGGATGTTCCAGCTGACCGAGAACCCAAGCTTCCCGCATGAGTCGTCGCTGTGCACTTTGCTCCGAGGATGCTTGCGGCCTGTTGGATGAATCCGAGGAAGTCTTCACCGCCACACGACGTTCCAGTAAGCCCTGCACGGCGTCGAGAACCACCCCTTCACCTCCACGCGCGAGGGGCGCACACAGGTCGACGACGCTCGCAAGCGTCAGCTGGGCTCGGTTTTCGTTGGCTTTGGAGTCGCTGACCGATTTCTCGTGCAGCACGGTGGGCGCGCAGGAATAGGTATCTTCGAGTGGGTATGTTGGCACCAGTTTACTCCTGCCATCATGTTACAGCACACATCATGCCACACCTTGATGTCTGCAGACCCTGATATCGGCCGGTCGCATATCTATCGCATATCGGACCGGGTACGGTTTGCCAGGTATGGCTCGCCGTGGTCTATGGACCCCAATACCTGACCGGGTACGGTTCGCCGTGGCGCTTCAGAACCCGACCGGGTACGGCTCGCCGTGGTCTATGGGCCCCAATACCTGACCGGGTACGGTTCGCCGTGGCTGGGAGGAGCGCACTAAAGCGCGAGCACTGGCTCAGTGCGCTCGAGTAGCCGGATGCGGTCCAAAGTCACCGAACTGGTGCCTTGAAGTACCAACTCGGTCTCCTTGAGGACGTCGGAAAGCGGTATCCATCGCACCCTGGGGTCGTCGGTCATCATCCCTACGCCTTCGGTTACCACGTCCCAAGCGACCATGATGTCGTCAGCATCGCTTTCTAGCGCCATCGCCGCATTGAAGGCCAAGCGCTGCGCGATCACCCTGTCGGCCTGAGAGGGGCTTCCTCCTCGGACTACGTGGCCGAGCACCGTTTCTCGAATCGTGACTCCGGGAGCATCCGAGGAGAGGGAATCTCGAAGACGTTCGACCAAGATGGAGGTCGGTATGGGTACACCCTCGCTTTTGATGATCAGAACGCGACGCTTCATACGGCCCGGCGCAAAGCTTCGTTTGAGCAACTCTCCGAGCTGGCGAACAACCGTATCCTCATCCAGTTTCCGCTCGGTGATCAGTACCGCATCTGCCTCGGCGGCGAGTCCGGAACGCAAAGCCAAAAACCCGTTGTCCCGTCCCATCACCTCCACGATAAATGCACGACGGTGGGCGGTCGCGGTATCCGTAATTCGGTCGCAGGCTTCGACGATGGTATTGACCGCCGTATCGACTCCGACTGCGGTGCGCGTATGGCCTATGTCGTTGTCGATCGATGCGGGTATCCCCACGATTCGCGTCTTTGAAACGGCGGCAAGGGCGTGGGCTCCAGCCAAAGATCCGTTGCCGCCTATGACAACCAAGCCATCGATTTCATTTAGTTCTAGCTGTTCTCTAGCCAGCTCGCGTCCATCAGCCGTGCGAAACTCGGCCGAGCGAGCCGACCCCAGAATCGTACCGCCAAGACGGCTGATGCCGTCTACCTCCGACAGCACTAGAGGCGCCATATTGCCCTGCATCAATCCAACGTAACCGTTGTGGATACCGATAGCCTCATGACCTCGAGCGATGGCTACCTTTGCCACCGTTCGGATCGTTGCGTTCATTCCCGGGGCGTCGCCCCCAGAGGTCAGTACACCGATGCGCATGAGCGTTTTTTAGTGCCTATCTTCCAAGCCACCCAGTACAAAAGAGCGGGCTAGTCGCACAATAGCTCCACTCTTTGAGGACACACGAACTTCTGGGGTCGATGAGGATGCATCCAACCAACCATGCCGTGGAGCCGTGGCCACTGCCGTGGGCTCGACATCACTATGGCGAAGACAATCCAGTTGGCGCTGAAGTTCCAGTGGTGCACCTGGGGGTGGATGCAGCACTTCGGGCTCAATCGAGTGGCGAGCGGGTCTACTCTATTCGCTCCTTAGAGGCTCTGAGCTCTCGGGTTTCCGAGTTAACGCAACTGCAGCACCTGATGCTCGCGGCAGAAACTGCTCCAGAACTCCCGGCGGAGATCTGTGGTCTGAAGCACCTTCAAAAGCTCATCGTTCGCGGGTCGGGCTTAACTCAACTGCCGGAGCAACTTGGACTACTGAGACAACTATCGGTACTGGACGCTTCAGAGTGCAGACTTCAAAGGTTGCCTCGATCGATCGGCGCACTCGATGCTCTTCGGACTTTAATTTTAGAGGAGAATCGGCTTCAAAAACTACCTGAAGAACTCGGCGCACTCGAAGAGTTGAGGGAGCTCGATCTTGCCGAAAATGTGATTTCACACCTTCCCGTTGCGCAGGGCAACTTCCCGCGACTGAGGCGACTCGTGCTTTCAAGCAATCCGCTGGAATACCTGCCTTCGAAACTAACGGAGCTTCCCGTACTCCAACAGTTCTCCATTTCTCACTGTGGGCGACTTCCGCCAAGTCGGCTCCATTCGATAACGGCCGCACTGGTGCATCTCCTATCACTCGAGGTGGATGGCCTCGATTTTGGCCCGGCCGCGCTGACGCTCCCCCCAAGACTTCAACATCTACGCTGGTGCGATGCACCAAGACAGAGAAGCAAAATAGAGCCGCATCCTGAGCTCCGCGAGCTGATCTTACGAGGGCACGGGCAGCAAAAATGCCCCGAATGGCTCAAAGAACTGCCTCGTCTACGATTGCTTGATCTGGGCAGAAACCAGATCAAGCAATGGAGCTTGGGCAGCAGCGCATTGCCGAATCTAAAGTCTCTTTCTCTCTCAGGAAACGAGTTTCGGACAATGCCGTATATGGAGATACCGCTGCAGACTTTGGATCTCTATGGAAACAGTTTAGAGCAGCTGCCGCTCGCTGCGATTCCATCCTCACTCGAAGTGCTCAACGCGAGTTATAATGACATCCGTGCGATTTCGGGAACGCTCTCTACGGGAAACGCTCTTCGCGAACTCAATCTCAGAGACAATCACTTACGGCAACTTTCTCTAAGCGGCCTTCATCTGCAACGGCTCGACCTTTCGGGAAACCCGCTAAAGCAAATCGACCTTGATTCGAACTCTGGCCACCTCAAGGAGCTCCGACTGAATCGAACTTATGTGGATGATGCACTGATTCACCGAGTGCTTGCCGAGTCACCCAGTATCACGCGACTCGAGATTCGGAATACGCCCGCTGCAGCGCAGGGCCCAACGCTTGCTGCAGTCTATCCGGAGGTTGCCATCCTCTATCGCTAGAAGGTCTATGTCGGCCCAAACAGCTGCTTTCCTCCCATGCTCGTCGCTTGAAGTAGCCACACTACTCCTGCGCTCCTGTGCTTCCGGGGCGCTGGCTGTTTCGACCAACCTAGGCCCGCTGGGGGTTGGTGATGGCCGTTTAAACCCATCGAGAAGCGCTGGGCCGAGGAGGAGGGTACTCATTGGTGCCTGACGACGACAAGCAAGGCGGTCAGCAGCTGTTTGGGCCGACTCACTCACCAAACCCCAGCGGGTCTAGGTTGGTTCAAACAGCCAGCGCCCCCGTGGCGAGGAGGAGGAGGGTACTCATTGGTACCTGACGACGACGAGCAAGGCGGCAAGCGGCTGTTTGGGCCGACATAGGCCCCCTGGGGAAAGCGGCTGTTTGGGCCGACATAGACCCACTACAGGCCGAGGGAACGGAGGTGAGACGTACCAGCACCACCCACCCCATTCAACTCCCAGTAAGCAAGGCGTTTTGAAGCGATAAGCTGAGCGCGCATTCCGTCGCTGCGCTCGATGCGGATCACGCGGCGATATCCTTCACGCTCGACGTCAAAAGTCCAGCTTCGCGTCGGAGCTTCGGCTTGGGCTTCGATCACGGCGAGGAAGCGATCGACCTCAAAGGTGCCCGCGGGTACGACGACGGATTGTGGTTCGGGCACGCGCTGAAGACGGGCGTGATCCCAGACCACATCGGTATGATTGAGCCTGGCCCAGGCAAGCGAGCGAAGCAGCGGAACCGCAACGGGCGACTCGCCAACTCCGGCTGGGCCCGCCAGCCCTCGAGCCCAGAGCGCCAGCATGTCCTCTGAAAATCCTCCCGCCTGCATTTCAAGCGACTGAGTCTTATCTGCCTCGCCTTCAAAGTAACTATGACTGGCCAGCCGCAGCGCTGATGCATCGAAGAGCGCCTGCGCGTACACGTGCCCGCACCATTCCTGACTGCCAAAGGAAACCTTCAAGGGCCCGCGCTTGCGATGACCGTCGGCGTCTGCCGTGGCCACAAAGGCACTGGTCATCAGGTGGTAGTCGTAGATCCCGGTCGCAAAATCGACGATCCAGTTGAGCTTGATCGCCGGCACATACCCCCGAGAGCGATCGGGACGCCTCGACTCTACTTTGACGAAGGTACGAGCATCCAAGCCACCTTCGTGTACCGTGATCGCCACCCCCGTTCCCTGACGGGGCTGCCCGTAGCGCGGGTAGACGATGTCGTAACTCGCGATTTCGGCAAGCCCGTCTCGCCAAAGCTCGTCGAACGCGCGATCTTCAGCCGCCAGAGTCGCAGGCGACCGTTCCGCTTCTGATAGTCTCGCCACCGAGCGCCCTCCGCTTTCGACTTGCGGCGGGAAGGACTCATGCCGAGGCGCGGATTCTTCGGTATGCGCTCGAGAGTCGCTGCATCCAAGCGCGTGGACCGCAGCGCCGATAGCGAACCATACAGCAGCGATCTTAATGCCGGCAAAAAGGACGCTCGTGCGGATGGATACCGTTGTTTCAGCCACCGGTAGAGCATGATGTAGGCACCGAGCGGTGTCGATCGCCTTCGGTTTGCAAAAACGCCTAAACCTGACATTTTGTAACAGAGTACGACGAATAGAAAACGATTGAGCCAGAGATCAAAGTGGCTCGTTATACGTCGAACGATTCGCATGCAATATCCGCAGACGACATGAGACACACAGTAGCGCGAGAGCGACAAATCCGTTACCGAGAGCTGCGAAAAGCCTTTAGCCAGATTAGCAAGCGTCAACTTCCTGATGGCTACTGGCGAGAATGCTTGAAATGGTCGAACTCACCTGTAGAAAACCTGACTGATAAAGTTGAAAAATATGGTCACGAGGACCTTCCCAAAATTTCTTTTTGGTCAGCAACTGCAGTCACCTCTAGGACACAGGGACTAGTTATTGCGAAGTTTGTCCCTGAGAAGATCCTAGCGGGAAGCAAACCAACAGTATTTCTTATCGAAATGAATCGTCTGTACGCTACGAAGTCGGGCGAGGGAAGATTTAAGTTAGTGCATCCTGCGATGAGCGTCCCTGAGGGAAAGCTCTTTGCCTGTCTGATGCCCAATTCTTCGAGCGCTGAAGACGAGGATTACTTCAAGCAAGATGCGTGTATTGCAAGTCACTTTAGAAAAAAAGAAGGACGCTTACGAAACGGTCGCTCTCTAGCACCACTCTGCGCTCGATTGCCCGTAGCTTGCGATGGAAGAAACTTGACTCGCAATCAAAAAAATACGTGTGCGGCGTTTGTTCCACTTGCAGACACGAATCTTTATAGACTCATGCATCGCAATCCTAGTCTAGGTAGGCTTGACCAATTAGGCCAACGTGCGTCTGAACTACTCCTTCAACATTGGGACTGGTTTTCGATATGCCTTGGCCTAATGCATCAACTGGCAGTCGATCTGGAGATCTTACATAGACGAGGCATAATGCACGTGGATATCAAACCGGAAAATGTGCTGGTTTATTGCGTGCGGGATGGTTCTGGCAAGGAACAATACGATGCGCGATTCACCGACTTTGACCTCTCTGCCGTGTTGCAGAGGCGCACCCGGTTCCCGGGCGCCGATGCATATCTTGGAGTCACAGAACAGTATGTTGATCCGCTTAGAGACCATGCTGCAGTTTGGGAGACGGCTGTTTTGACAGATATTTACAGCCTAGGTCTCGTCTTTAAAGAGATGCTTTGGGGGCCATCCAGTGAACCTGCAAACGCAGCGCACCGAGCGCGTACCACACGGGCCCAGTCTCTGCGCCCCATCGCAACTTCCAACCCCGCCGCGCGCATACGAGAAACGTGGCGGACAGGGTTGAGTTTGGAACAGCATGGGCCAGTCAGTTGCGTTAGTTTGCTCATCGAACGGATGTGCAACCCGATGCTTGGCTTACGCCCCAGCGCCGATGAGGTGGCCCGTGAACTTGAAAACATAATTCTTTACAGAGGCCAAGCCTGAGATCAAGTGACTGTCTCTAGTTGACCTTCTGACAATCAAGAACAAGCGTCTTCTGAGTCATATGGCGGTGCAGCGGTATTCAAGAAGAGCGCCCAGCCCTTTTGAGCAGCTCGAGCAAGCTAAGCGACTAAAGGTGGCTTTTGAACAAATAAGTCCTCGTTCTGTTCCCGAGTCTGACTGGATGCGTCTGATTCAGCTCCTCGGGAATATGAACCGCGCTAATCCTGAATTCGGCGAAAACTACCCAACCGAGAAATCAGTCTGCGTGTGGAGCGGTACACACACACAAGCGCCGCAATGGGATGATCTTACTTACATCACTTTTGACACCAATGAGCGCACCGAAGTGTTTTTCTACGAGAGCAATCCTTTGTGCCCAAAGTTATACTCTCAAAGTGGATCTCTAAAGTGTATGCGCCCCGCCATCAGACTTGAGGATCAAAAGGTCTGGGCCTTCTTAACCTCCGAGTCCAAAGACTACCAGGCTAACATGATCTACGATTTTTATATCACGAGATTCTTGCGGCAAGGGCAATACTTGCCGGACGGTAGGTCTCTGGTGCCGTTTTTCGTGTCTTTCCCTTCCAAGGCTTCTCGCTTGGAAGCCGGACACATCTATAGCAATGCCTCTCAAGACGATATGCGGACTGGAACCTTTACCCCATTTGCAACAGAGACTCTATTCGCTTTCTTACTCAGAACCCGTAGTCAAAGCACCGAATGGCGTCGAACATATCTTGAGATCATGTACCTTTTAGCACTCGACTTGGCCCATCTCCATGCGAGAGGCGTGATTCACTTAGACCTAAAACCAGAAAACATTTTGCTCTTTCAATCTCACGATAAAATGAGTAACCGGCCGTTTCAGTATCGTCCTCTCATCATTGATTTTGATTGTTCAGACAAATTTCATCCTGCAAATTCCGCAAGCGTTTGCCGAGAAGGCAGAGACTTTTATATAGGCACCTATGCTTATGCGGAACCCAGACCAGGACCAAGGCGAGGCTTCAAAGGCAGCTGGAAAGATGCCACCAAACTCGACATCTACGGTCTTGCCTGCGTCTTCAGCGAAATGCTTCTCACAGCGCGACCGGGGATGATCGAGTACGAAGACATCTTTGGGAACGTAGCTGTTCCCGCTCATGTTGCTTGGTATCTTGATAAACACGCTGGGAGTTTTCCGCCAGGAGAAAGAGCTCCATTCCGTCCAAATGGGATATGGCTTGGGCGGCAGCAACCAGTGTCGAGTGGTCCACTTCGTTCGCTCCTGCTCAGGATGAGCAGCCCAAACCTCAACTTGCGCCCTACAGCCCTTGAGGTGGCCGAGGTGCTCGGCGATATGATTTTTTCGGGCGGCAGCACCCTGCGCAGAGCATGGTTTTGGCCGGAGACGATGTTGTGGCCCTAAGCCTTCGGGCGACCGGGTACTGATCGCGTCATCAGCAATCTCGCTGCACCACGGTATCTCGCTGCAACGCAAATTCGATCTTGGATGGACTTCAGCTAGGCGGCGCTCAGAGGCCTGGTACGAGGAGGGGGACTCGGACCCCCACGGGTGTTACCCACCGGAACCTAAATCCGGCGTGCAAAGAGCTGAATTCAAGGATATCGAGCCTTTGTCTGCGTCAGAACGCGCCGAGCACCGCCCCTTCAACCCCCAATATTGGCGCGCCGTTCCAGCGTCCGCGCCCAGCTCTGGACGCAGCCACGGTCTGTTCGATCGCCACGGGTTTGCGGCTAGCGCAAGAAGCGTGGGTCGCGAACCGGGACACACGCGACCTTCGCCGGCAGCTACTTGAGATCCTCATCGAGCTCGAAAGCTGCGAATAGCCGCGATCAGTGCGCGCGATGGATGAGCACGGCGATCGATGAATTGCCTGAGACGGCAAGGGCCGACCGAATAACAGAACAAGAGCGTCGACTCCGAGGCGAACGACTTCGAATCGGCAAACTGCCCAGGTTCGGCGCGCAATGGCGGACATCGAGAGAAAGCCGATCGAATTCGGCACCGCGCAACGGTGCTGAGAGACGCCTAGAGAGCCGAACCGTAGTGTTGCCGTCGACGCTCCGTCCGACGCCGCTCCTCTGCTTGCTGAGCCGAAAGGATCCGGCGCCGCTGCTGTAGCCAACGAAGTCTCTCCAATTGCTGGGCTCGAACCTCGTACTCAACCACCACGTCCCATTCGTAGCCGTCCCCGTACGGCGATCCATCATCTACCCTCAGTAGGGGGCCCCATTAGCGGCGACGTAGTTATCGTCGGACAGCGCTAACGTACCGAAGTTGACCTCATTGAGACATTTTGTTCGCGGTCCGCTGACTACAACGCTCCAGCGAGGTAAGCCGTGATCGGCACACTGCTCGTAGTGCGACTGGTGAGGAAAACGCCGCTCCAGCGTGCTCGACAAGGCAGCGTACCCTTGGCGAGCACGCTGGAGACTGGGAAACCGGCAGCTCGCCTTCACCCTCCCGAGGCGGTGACTCATCGAACCGTAGTGGAGCAGGACGCTCGCAACGCGATCGAGACCAGCCACCCCCGTCGAGAGCAGCGCACCCGTGCATCGACCCCATCCCTCACCGGTGGTCGGCGATACATTGCCGTCGGTTTATCGATGCCCTTCCGCATTACAAGCTCGGCGAACTTGTTCCGCTGTCCATCCGAACCTGAATCCGACCAGGCCATCGACCTCAGTCCGTTGAGCCGCGGCGGAGACCGAGAATAGAAGCAGAGCGGCGAGGATGGAGTACCGGACCAACAGAGGTGACTATCGACTGAAAACGTCATCGGGAACAACCGGGTCGTGGTTCAAAGCGTCCGCACACCAGCGGCCACCCAAAAATGCGCTGATCCGCTGCTGCCTCAGGTCGATCGCGAAACATCGCAGAGCGAGGATCGCGTCGCAGTCGAGATCAGTGTGAGACGTCAAGCTGAGCTCTCGGTGCTTCCGGACTTACTCCCGCCCGAGTTGGAGATCGCAGATGAGTGGCTCTGCCACGACACTAAGGGGCATTGACGGAAACGTGAAGTGGCAAACCATATCGGTTCTTGAACTTCTTCTCTGACTGATTCAGGTGCTGGAGCCAGTCGTCACAGCACCCCTCAGCTTCCAACTCTCCTATGACGAAGTGAAGGACGTGCTCGATCAACACTCGCCCGGTGGCAAAATGAACTCGATTGAGATCGAGGGTCGAAGCGCCAAACGGCATTTGATTCGGCCCCATCTGCATGTGGAAGAACGGGTGTCGTTCGTGCTCGTTGTCTTCAGCGTACTCCCAACGTATGTTGCTGCCGTCGGTTGACTTGAGAGTTTGCTCCTTTGTCGTCACGCGGTAGTGATAAGATCGCACGTGCAGTGCAAAAAAAACACAGACTCGTACCATTCCGCACTGAGCTCCTGAGTACAGGCCAGAAACACAACACCGTGACTGCGAGTGCAGACCTTGATTGGCTCTACGATCAAGGTCGCCCGACACGGACGCTTCTGACCCCTCTTGGTCTTTTTCGGCCATTTGCCGACGACCGTCACGCGAGGCCTCGCCGAGTGAAACACCGTCGAGAAGAGCTTGCTTATGTTGCTTTCGTACTCTTCGAAGCACAGCTTCGCAGTTTTACCGGTAATCGGCATTCAGCACGTGAGCGGCTACGGCGCCAGCAAGTGCGACCGAAAGAACCGTAGATCAGCGCCGACGGTGCTGTCGCTGTCTATTTCGCCAGCTTCAAGCATTCGGTAAAGGGTCTCAACGGTGAACCCGGTCTGCTCGAGACGAGCTCGCAGTCGGGCTACAGCCTCGCGCTCAAGGGACCGAGTCGGGTCGTCGGGCGACTGAATCGAGGGCGAAGTCACGTTTTTACGGTACCAACCTGCAGCCTCAGGAGCAACCATGCGAATGACAGTGGTATGCCGCCAGGATCTGACAAAACTCACGCAGAGCACTGTAATTACTAATATTTCTCAGATCTGCATGATCGACCAAATGGGGTCCGCGCTGACCATGAGCCTTTCCACTTTCGAAGTACCCGAAACATCTCTTCATCAAGACGCCCAGCACCGACTCGGCCAACACCTTCTTGATGTCGCTGATAGGAGGGATACCCAATCATCCTGGCGACGCACTCTGCGGATATCCTGAGGGCTCTCCGACCGCTGGCGTCGAAGCAGCTCGACCGCCAGGACTCCTGGCGTGGCCGACTTCGGGAATCGCTATGTAGCGGCATCCCCAAACTCTTGGGCCTTTCCGTCGGACCGTCCTGGTTGGGCGTCAACACTGAAGACGGTAACCCTGTGACCCGGTCGTTTTCGGTTCGATCCGAAGCGGACCAATGCCAGGTTCTGGACGCACGCGCTGCATTGCCGGGCCACGTATCGACGGGTCCACTGCAGTCCGGTGGGCTGACGACCGACATCGGCTTGCTCGACTTTCGAGGCGCGTCGGGGGAATCACAATATTCGAACTTCCGGGCCTCATCTCGATTCGACTTGCGCACGATTTGAAAGTTGAACTGCGGGCCGACGGCCTCTGGCGGGACGATCCTTGGCTGCACGAAGGACATTTCCTCTCTGTTCTTGGGAATTAGCGGAGTGTCCATGTCCAACTCAGCGACTCACGGTTGGCGTGTTTGCCGCCTCGATGCCTGAGCCGACTTCATTGGGTTTCCCTTGTTGCACCAGGACGGCAAACGCTTCACCGGGGGTCAGGTGACCACACACGGAAACCCCTCATGCGTTCAATCCTTCGAGGTCGGCAGCACGAGACCCACCTATCGCGTGGCTGTCCACGACAAGACAAACGCCATAAGAAGGAGGAGACGAGAAGTGCCTTCCGAATCGATCTACTCGACGACATGGCGAGCTGCTGACTGGAATGACGAACAGGTAACTTGAGTCGAGTGTAGGGCTCGGGGCGCACAGCGAAAACTTCAGCTCGTTTGCCAAGGGAAGCACGTCGAGCTTTCGGACCCGGCCACTGCATTTTCGCCTGAAGGAGTCGATGTGCTTTGGGAGTATGTATCGTCGCGAAAGGTCCTTAGAACGGGCGATGCCACTCGCTTGAGGCGTTCACCGATTGATGCAAGGTGGCGGGCCGTTCTTGACGCTTCCTCCGCTGTGAAGGGGAACACGCGGCAGTTTAGGCCGGCGGCCAGAGCTCCCGCACAGCCGGCACACAGAGACCTACGCCAACTGATCTCGGTGCTCGCGAGACTGCGACTTCTGTTGGGCCTCGGTGGAGACTCTGACTACCATGAAGTACTGAAGGTCGCGTTGCGCCAATTCTACATGGACCATCGATCGATCGCAGAAGATGTGAGGCTTGAACTCGACTCGGTGTTGCTGTTGGACCGGCCAGACTGCGAAAGCATCGACGCGAACCAGAAGCGAACGGATAGAGCTTAAGCACTCTCACCGAATGAGCCTTCCCTCGAGCAACCTCGGGTCTTCGCCGGGAAATCCCGGACCGAACCGACCGACTTGGCCAACATTGCTCTTGGGCGGGTCATTTGACGACGGAATACGCAGGATGCTTGCTTCTGACCAAGCAGAAAGCCGGCAAGGCTCATCGGCATAAGTGCTCGCTCCTTTGAGCGGCACGTGATGCCGGTCGTGATGAAGGTTCGAGTCGGTGGTCGTTGGATGTACGAACAAAAGGAGCTGGAGCGATGGGTCGAAGCAAACAGGGTTGGAAGCTGCAAGGCCCGCGAGCGAAGCAGCCACACTATCAGGTACGTTTCTCCCACGGCGGCAAGCGGCATTGCATCAGCACGCGCACGAGAGATCGTCGAGAAGCTACGGAAGTAGCCGCACGCCTTTATGCTGAAATCGTGGGCGGCACACGGGGCCATACTACTGCGAGCACGAATCCATCGGCGCCGCTGGAAGAGCTCATGGCGGCGTGGCTGGCCTCGGTCGAGCCCAGGCTCGCGGCATCGACCTTCGACGAATACGTTCGCTACTGCAGACGATTTCAGAAGGTTTTCCAGCGCCTACCCGCGCTCTCATCGGTCAACGTCCAGAAATACATCGATGACCGACTTCAAGAGGTGCTTGGGAAAACGGTCGAGAAGGAGCTCTCGGCTCTTCAGGGATTCGTGGACTGGGCCGTTGAGCACGGGTATCTTCCGGCGGCTCTACGTCTTCCCCGTGTACCACGCCGAGCGATAGGAACGCGTCGGTTCAACCCGCAGGTCGTGGAACTGTCGCCGGAGGAGGTCGAGTCCATACTGAGGGAGCTTCCGGAAACAACCAGCCGCCATCATCCTGTGCGGGCCTTCTATACCTTGATGTGGGAGGCAGGTCTTCGGGTGGGCACCTTAACCCGTCTCATCGCCGACGACTGGAACCCCGACAAGAAGACCCTTCTTATTCGTGCGAAAGCGGATAAAAGCCGGTTCGAGAGAGAGCTTCCTGTCAGTGACCGCGCGGCAGCCATCCTGGACAGAGTCGCGACAGGGAAAGGCTACATCTTCTCACGGGTCGACTATCGTCACGCGCTTCGAAAGGCTGCTGCGGCTGCGTGCCTGCCATGAGACAAGGTCCGCAGGCTCTCAAACCACGACTTTCGCCATGCGAGGGCGACCCTTCTCACGTCCCGGTCTCAAAATCTGCCCGGCACGGCCTACCTGCTCGGGCACAAGCAGATCACTACGACGAACATCTACGCGAAACCTCGACAGCGGGCGGCTCGAGAGGTGCTAGAAGCGGCCGCCAAAGAGGGTATTGGCGCGCAGGATGGCGCGGAACCGGAGCCTCCGACCGCGGAACGACTCGGTCGCCCCGCCTCAACATCAGTGAAAACATTCGGTACGAGGAGGGGGACTCGAACCCCCACGGGTGTTACCCACCGGAACCTAAATCCGGCGCGTCTACCAATTCCGCCATCCTCGCGCGAACTGCAGCACGCCTCTGAACGCCGCCGCTCGAGCAAAGAGGTGCGCCGGGAAGGCTGTCGTGTCAACCTCGTTTAACGGGATGTGGGTTTTGTCGTCGTGGAACACCGCCTTTGGCATGTGGCTTCTGCTGCTCGTGTGTTCGCTCTCGCTATCGCCAGACGAGGCGTGGGCCCACGGCCGCTTTCCAGAATCGGTCCGCATCGAGTTCGACCCTGCCCACTCCGGGCGGATTGGGGTTGGAACCACGTTCGGAATCTTGATCACAGAGGATAACGGCCTCAACTGGACCTGGATCTGCCGGGAGGCGCTCGACATCACCCTCAACGAAGATCCCCCTTTTTCGTTCCTCGCGGGAGACACGATACTCGCCACCACCTTTCGAGGACTCGTCACCGGGTCGGCTTCGGGATGCGGCTTTCGTTCGCCGAGCGCGGTGCTCGGTGCGACCATCGTGATCGACGTGTTCCAAACCGCAGTCGATGAGGCCTTTGTGCTGACGTCTCCGGGGAACGCACCCAACGAGGTTTTTGCGACCCGGGACGGGGGCGAGAGCTTCTCGGCGCTACCCGTGCCCATCGCCGAGGCGGGTTATCTCTCAGAGCGCGTCCGCGCCTCCGGAGACGTGATCTATGTAAGCGGCGCAAAACCGGCAAGCGCGAAAAGCCCGCGTGAAGCACGAGTCTACCGGTCCGAAGACCGCGGCGTCTCTTGGGTCGGCACCCCATTCGAGCTCAGAGAAGGGGAACGAAATATTTTTCTTTTAGGGGTAGATCCCCAGAACACCGATCACCTCTTGATGCAGGTCGCACATCATAACGACTTCGAGGTGCCGGATCGCCTGGTTGAAAGCCGTGATGGAGGCAAGAGCTGGCAAGACCGATGGACCGCGGGAACGCTACGGGGCTTTGCCTGGGATCAGGTCTCCGGCGAAATCTGGGTAGGAGGAACCGATCCGTCGATCCTGGCCGTGTCACGAGACGGGGGGATGACGTTTGAAACCGTGCGCGACGATCTTCAGATCGGATGCCTCGCGGTCCGCGAAGATGAGCTTTGGGCGTGCGCTCAGAACTGGATCGACGGGTTTTCCGTTGGAAAATCGACCGATGGAGGCCTGCATTTCGAGCCGCAAGTGGTCTTTGACACTACCCCCCTTGAACCCGTGGTGTGTGCATCGGATCCGGCGACCACCGAGAGCTGCGCCGAGGCCTATCCAGATCTCGAGCAAGATCTTGGCCTCGCAGCCAATCTAGACGACGGTGGTGTGACGGATGGCGGTCTCGGCGATTCCGGCACAGTTCCCCCGGAAGATGACGCTAGCTCGGGTTGTAGTGCGGTCGGCCGTATCGGATTTCTGTCCGCGCTTTGGCCGATTGCGCTGTGGCTGATTGTGCTGTGGCTTGGTGTCCGGCGACTGGGTCCTAGAGCTCGAACTCGGCGCGTTCGAGAATTTCGGTGACCCGATGCAAGAAACCGTTGGCCTTCACCCCGTCCACGATGCGGTGGTCGTAGGTTAGAGCCATGTACATCACCGGATGAATCACGATGGCATCTTCGCCACCGACTTCGACGACCACGGGGCGTTTCTTGATCGTGCCCGTCCGTAAAATGCCTACGTTCGGCTGAGAAAGAATCGCTCCGCCGACCAGGTTGCCTTGGCGGCCTGGGTTCGAGATGGTGAAGGTTTTGCTCGATAGGTCGTCCGGGGTGAGCTTGCCACCACGGGCCTTGCCGGCGAGTTCTTGAATCGAGCGAGCGATCCCCTTCACCGTCAGTTCGTCCGCGTTTCGAATCACGGGCACTACCAGACCTTCATCGGTATCCACCGCAACGCCGAGATGAATGTTTCGCAGCAGAACGTAGGAGTCTTCGAGAACTCGAGCGTTCAGTTCCGGAAACTCGCGCAGCGCACGGCAGGTGGCGGCCGCCACAAAGGCCAGAAAACTGAGCCCCACGCCCTCTTTTTTGTATTGGTTCTTGTGCGCGTCCCGTAGTTTGGCCGTCTTGTCCAGGTCGCACTCTGCCAGCGTGACCACTTCCGGCGAGTTCTGCTTCGAAAACACCATGTGGTCGGCAATGATGCGACGGCGCCTTGAGAACGGGATGAGCTCGTCGCCCTCCTCCGCAACATAGGGCGGCATTTTGAAGGCTCCAATTCGGGTCGCAGGGGGGAGAACTCCGGCTCTTGGGGCAGCCGCAGCAACGCGGGGCTTGCTGGGCGAATCGGGAGCGTTCACCTCCCATTGGGGCTGCTCGATGGCGGCAAGACCGGTGCCTTGGACCGCGCGAAGCACATCGTCTCGAGTGATGCGGCCGCGATCGCCGGTGCCGGCAACCGCCTGCAAATCGACCCCTTCTTCGCGCGCAACTTTGCGAACCGAGGGAGATGCGAGCCCGACGCTCGAAGAAACCGATTCTGCGTCATCACCGCTCGAAGCCGCGCGATTGGCTGCTGCCTCGAGCGCATCGCGGCCCGACGAGGCATCTGCCGTCGCTCCAGCCTCGATCTCGCAGAGGGTTTCACCTACGGCCACCACCTCGTCTTCCGCCTTCAGTACGCGACGCACGACTCCTGCCGTCGGGGCATTGATCTCGGTGTCGGTCTTGTCGGTCAGCAATTCGACGAGGGGTTGGTCTTTTTCGACCTGTTGACCTTCTTCCACTAGCCAGCGGCCTACGGTCGCTTCAACGACGCTCTCTCCCAGCTGTGGAACGCTCACCTCGGTAGCCATGCTCGGTTCCTCCAGAGTCTTGGTGAGGAACATACACGAAGTTTAGGAAGCAGATCGATTCTCGGTCGAAAAGATCCTGGAAACGGCCTATCGAAGGAAAAACAACGGAGCAGCGATAAAGGAAATACCGCAGATATCTCCACTGCTTATGCCGAACCACAGGCGCTGAAGGTCCCGACGAAGAGAAACGATTAAGCCGATCCGTTCGGATGCCTAAGGCACACCTCGATCGGTCCGGATGTCTGGATCGGTTTATCCGGCGGAAATCGTTGCGTGATGAACTCCGAGGCAGGCTCCGGCGTTTGTTGCACAGCGCGATGCAACGAACCATGCTGGGCGTAGTGGTCGACTTAGAGCAAGAGCTCGCTAAACGGGACAAAATGTTTGTCGCGCGCCTTGTCTTGACGCTGGTGCTGGGAGCGATCTTCGGGCTCTTTGTGTACGCCAAGTTGATCAGCGCGGAAATTGGAGCATGTACCGCAGGAGCGTTCGGAGACATCACGGAAAGCGGCTCGGAGATCGATCCGTCAAAGTAGTCTCGAACCGGGTAGATGCGGGCAACGCCTGCGCAAACGGGAGGCCGCAATGACTGAAACCACGCTATCTTTCGACACCCTCGACTCCAAGGACCGGATGCAGCTGATGAAGTTCATCTGCTCCTTCGCCTGGGCGGATTTACAGGTCAAGTCTTCCGAAAAAGCGTTTGTGTCCGATATGGTGAGACGACTCGAACTAAGCGGTACCGAGCAGGCTCAAGTGGAGGCCTGGCTCGAGCTCCCTCCCGCTGCCGACGAGCTCGATCCGACAGACATCCCGAAGGCTCACCGCCAGCTCTTTCTCGATGCGGCGCGGGCGATGATCCTCGCGGATGGTTCCGTCGAACAAGAGGAGGCGGAAAATCTTGCCCTCCTCGATCTGCTGATGCGCTGAATCACGCCCGATTCACTCGATCGAATCTGACCCGCTGAATCGAATTAGGTACGTGGGGTCGAATCTGATGCCGAAAACCAATACCGATACGCGGAGTCGAAACCAATGCGTCGCATCGAGTGTAGTGGATCAGTGCACTCGGGAAGACACAGTGCACTCGAGAAGGCTACGCGGTTTCGGGAGGCTCTTCACCTAAGGCCTTGGCGATGGCCTCTCTGAGCGAGTTGAGGTCGTAGGGCTTGGGTAAAAACCCGAGGGCGCCCAGTTTCTGAAGTTTGCGTTCACGTTCATCGTCCCAGTATCCCGAGACAAAGAGCACCTGAACGCCAGGATGTTGCGCTCTGAGACGTTCGTACGCCTCCTCACCCGAGACATTGGGCATATCCAAGTCGAGGATGACCAGGTCGGGTTTGGGAGAAGAGCTGCGATAGATTTCGACAGCTTCCCGGCCGTCTTTTGCGTAGATGATGTTGTGGCCGGATTGGCGCAACAGCCTACCCGCGCTTCGACGGACGACCGGTTCGTCATCGACCAGCAGAATCGTACCGGTCTTGCTCGGTCGCACCGTAGGCGGCGCCTCGGCGCGGTCCATGGTGGGAGCGGTGCCGGTGCGGCGGCCTTGACGGATGGCGGGCAGGAGAACACGGAACGTCGTGCCTCGGTTCGGGGTGCTTTGCACATCGACATGCCCCCCGTGGGCACTGACTACTTCATAGACGGTAGCGAGCCCGAGACCCGACCCGGCCTCGGACTTCGTGGTGAAGAAGGGTTCGAAGACCCTCTTACGGGTTTCGGTGTCCATACCGACGCCCGTATCTTGAATCACCACCACGGCATGCTCTGTGGAGGAAGACAGGGGCACTGTGGTTAGGGTCTCAGCGCCCTGCAAGCGAACGACGACCGAAAGCACACCTCCACCGGGCATCGCGTCGCGCGCATTGATGCAGAGGTTCATGAGCACCTGGTAGAGCTGCCCTCGGTCTCCAGTTACGACGATGTCGGGATCTACGTTGGAGTTGATCGAGATCGAGCGGTCGAAGGTCCTCTGGACCAGATGCACCACTTCTTCGCAGAGCGTCGAAATATCCACTGGACCGTGTTGGGAAGATCCGCGGCGCGCAAATCCAAGCAGGCGGCGCGTCAAATCTGCGGCGCGCTTACTCGCCATGCGAATATCGGTGAAGCATTCGTGCACTTCCTCGTCCGAGAGCTTGCTGTCTGGTGGCAGCTCCGCGAGGTAGTCCATGCTGGCCATGACGGCCCCGAGTAAATTATTGAAATCGTGCGCGATTCCAGCGCCCAAGCGCCCGATAGCCTCCATCTTTTGGCGCTGGAGTACTTTGTCTTCTAGAGGATCCTGATGCGTGAACAGAAGTACGGTATGCGACCCCACCTGAATACGGTCGCCAAAGTTCAAGGACTGCTTTTCCACCACCGAACCGTTGACCATTGTTCCGTTGCGGCTGCCCATATCTTCGACGACGAAACTGCCGTTTTCGTCCGCCATCACCCGGGAATGCAATCGGGACACTTGGGGGTCGTCGATGCGAATATTGGCTTCGGTCGCCCGTCCGATGGTGGCGCTATGCTCGACTACATATTTGCGGCCAACCTCAGGGCCTGCCAGCACCAGAATTCTAGCTCGCGACCGGTTCGATTGAGCGATCCAGCTGCCTACAGCATGGCCCACAGCGGTATGGGTTGTAAGTTCGTCGTCTTCTGCGGTCACAGGAGCGGTCGTATCGTAGACGCTTGGCGTTGGTTCTAAGGGTACCGGGTTCTTCATGCAAACGTAAACAACTCTTCGAGACGAAGAGACCAGCTTCCTTGTGGCGAATGCTTTGCGATTGCACGGCACCGAGACACCCTGCACCTTGATCCTTCTGACCCAGCGTCTCCAGGTAAGGCGCTCGATCGGAACTCCCCACGTCATGACCAGTCCAGGGCCCATGTTCACGACCAACACGCTTCAGTCCTTCATCGCGGATATCGAAGACGCCGTACGCGCCACAGACCAGCAAACCGCTCGCGTCGATCGGGTGGCCACCGTGCTTCGGAACTATCTCCAAAGTACACATTGGCTGCCGGAAAAGTTTCAGAAAGTTCAGGCAGCGCACTACGCGCGGCACCTGGTGCATCGTTCGAGCGACCTGGGAGTCACCGTCGTGGCGATGGTGTGGGCTCCAGGTCAGACGACGCCGATTCACGATCATGCGGGAACCTGGTGCGTAGAGGGGGTTTATGCAGGGCGGATTCTGGTCACCCGATACGACCTTGCCTCACAGGAAGGCTCGAGCGTCTTTCATTTTCGACAACACGGTCAGTTCGAACAAGGCCTTGGCGGCACCGGCGCCTTGATCCCCCCGGTGGAGTATCACTCTATCGAAAACCGCGAGGCCACTCCTGCGGTGACCGTCCACGTCTATGGACGCGAACTCGAGCAGTGCGGCGTGTATCTGCCGGAGCCTGACGGGAGCCATCGTCTCGAACACAAAAACCTCCAGTACGCGACGATGTACTGAGGCGTGCGAGTGTGGACTGAAGCCCTTTGCGTCTGAAACAAGCGGTCGAATCTCTTGTCGTTGCGCTGCTGCAACAGCTCCCGGGTCCGATGCGCAACTCGGGTGGCATGCCGAGGCAGGACGCGACTCTATGGCAATTTGAATGCCGAGCCGGCAAGGAGGTGCTCTACGGAACTACGCGGGCCAGCGCCGCAAACAGTTCACTAGAGTGCGCCGGTGTTCGTACCAGCTTGACGCTCCATACCTGCCCGCGCGTCCAGCCGGCGAACACCTTGAGCATCCGTTGGAGTCTTCCGAGTGGCCGCCCAGCTCCGCCGGTTCAATTCGAAGTACCGGATCAATGGATGCCGGATCAATGGATGCCGGATCAATGGATGCCGGATCAATGGGGGCCAGGGCAGACGTGGACGAGTCCACCGGCAGACCTTGACTGGAATGCGCTACCCTTCACGGCTCGCCTCACGCGAGAAAGCCGTACTGTCAGAAACACGTCAGGTCGTGAAACCGCAAGCTTCACCTGCGACCTGCCCCGTGAATTTCTGGAGAGCTTGTTCACCGCGGCAACTCCCTACAGAGGCGGTGCACACTGGCTCGAAAACGCAACCCGGCCGAGTGCATCCAGGGTTCGATCATCGATCTCGCGCCCTTGGGAGCGATTGGCGTTCACGTCCATCCTCTTTTGTGCGGCAATGATGTGGCTCAGTTGCCGACGCAGGCAGCATGCATCCGAAAAACCTCTTCTGCCGCCCGCGCTGACCAAAAGACGACGAAAGAAGAGACGAGGGCCGCAAGCGGATATGGGTCCCGACGCTATGCGGGAGCGGATGGAGCGATGCGATCGAGCGCTCAGCGAGGTAACGAAGCTACTGCTCCAGGCCAGTAGACCTCGAAAGCGCGCGCATCAAAGCGCGAAAAAACGATACCGGCGTTTGGCGGCGATGTTGGGTGGGGATCGACCGGGCACCAACTGCGGTCTACCTGGGGCCGTACACCTCTCTGGGGACACCGCCCGGCACGCACTGGCACACTTTAGTCAGCTGGAGCCGCTGCGTTCGAATGAAGGCTGGTCCGATCCCGAGCTGGTCACGCTTCTCCGAGAATTAGGCCGCACGCCCGCGGGCAAGACCCTGATGCTGGAGCGGATCGCCATGCATATCGAGCGGTATTCTGCCAGGACTATCCTCAAACACGGCGCAGTAGCCCACCAGATTCCCCGTAGTTGGCGAGCACGAAACTGGATGGAGGGTGAGTCAATGCGGGTAGACCGGCCAAATGATGAGGAGGAGACGCGACTCGATGATGCGCTTCAGACTCCGATTCAAGTCCTTATCCGGCAACTCAAAAAACTGCGTACAACAAACAGGGGCACACGCCCTAGGTGCTTCTATTTGATGTCCGGCAGTCGGACACACTCGGTGCTTTTTCTATTCTTTATTGCATTCGGTAATTTCTTCTTCGCCGAATGCAATACGGGTTCCGGCTTAGAGCGAAGCAGTACGGTGAGCCTTATCGAAGATGAGAGATGCCGGATCCAACCTAACGTCTATCAGGTCATTGGAGACCTAAAACCGCTCCTAACTTCCATCGTAAAAAGCAAGCTCAATCCGTTCTACGCCGACTTTGAGGGGGAAGACTACTGGCCAGGACATTTCTTACGCTCTTGTGAGCCCTCAGTAACGTGCGTAAATTCCTATTTTGCAAACCAAAGGGCGAGCGCGGAGATGAACAACCAAATCGGGGGAAGCTGCGCGATTCAGTCGATCGTGAGCGCGTTGCACATGCAGTGGGCGTTAGGCCGAGTGCCTCTTGAGCTACCTGAGTACGAGACCCCAAGCTTTTAGCTTTGACCGAGCATGGTTTATGCGAAGTGCGATTCGTGCGCGGATGGTGGTCTCCACTGCGGCCCAAGACGGCAGTGCGTCTAGGACCTGAGCCGCATCTACGATCGGCACGGTGCAGGGTTGGATCGAAGCTTACCCAGCGCGTCGAGCAACGCTCGGGTGGAGGTCGGCTTTTGAAAAAAGGTCACGCCGGGAAGCGCGCAGGCGGCATCGACCTCTGCGGTCATTCCGAAACCGCTGGTCAGCAAAATAGGAACCTTGGTGTTTACCTCGCGCATATGGCCGAGCGCAGTCAGGCCATCCATCACCGGCATGGTGACGTCCATCACTACGGCCAGAATATCGCAGGAATGCAAGGCAAACGTAGAGACCGCGTCACGACCATCGGTCGCGGTGAGTACTGAATACCCGTGGCGGTTCAAGACCCTTCGATGGGCGTCCATCAGAGTCTGCTCGTCATCGACCAGCAAGACATAGGTACCACTCTGCTGAGGCGGAGGAACCGAGGGTCGCGTAGCTGCTACACGCGGCGCGGCGCGAAAGCAGACGAAAAACGTGGTGCCTACACCCGGTCGACTTCGAATCCGCATGCCACCTTGATGCGTCTTCACCATCCCGAGCACGGTCGCCAAACCGAGGCCCCGTCCTTGCGCTTTGGTGGTGAATAGAGGATCGAAGACGCGATCGATATCCTCAGGAGATAAACCAACCCCGTCGTCGATCACCTCGAGGCAAATGCAGGTGCCTTTGTCCGTTCGCAGGTGACATCGATCCAGCAACTTGCCCGCAACCTCAGCAGATTCGACGTTCACCTTGACCGTGCCGGCGCGCTCACCGATCGCCTCGATCGCGTTGGTCACCAGCTGAACGATGAGCTGACGCAAGAGCCCGCCTCCGAGCTCGATTTCCGGCAGCGCGGGTGCAACGCGCAACTCTAGTGCGTTGTTCGAACCGGCGAGTTTCCGTAGGTTGGGCGCGAGCTCTGCCAGAACCGCACCGACATCGCTACATTCTCGGGCCAAGGGAGGTCGACCGGCCAAAGCGAGGAGCTGGTGGGTCATCGCAACCCCTTCCATCGCCGCCGCGCGCATGGCGAGCGCCGCCTTGTGGGACGTGCTGTCCGGGGGAAGCTCGTAAAGGGCGCAATCGGCGTTGGTCACGAGCACCCCGAGCATGTTGTTGAGCTCATGAGCCAAGCTTCCCGCCAGCGCAGCAAGCGTCTCAAGCCGCGCTTCTGCGTCCACCTGAGACTGCCGCGTAGATTCCCGGGCTTCTCGATAAAACGTCACCAGCCTCAGGTTCTGTCCCCCTTGATGCAGGGTGTTGAGACGCGCGGTCGTAAGCACAGCATGGCCCTCCGTGCGCAGCGTGACGCTGAGGTCTCGATCGTCTGCCGCCTGCAGCGCGTGCACGAAAGGCCGCATGCCCTCGGCACCGATGAGCGCCTCCAAGCCGGAACCCTCTAGCTCGGCTGCCGATCGGTCGATCAACCGCTCGAGGGCCGGATTGATATAGCGAAGCGAGCCGCGCTCCGGATCAACCACTGCGGTCGGCGTGGGCATTGCATCGAAGGCGGCGCGGTAAAACCCCGGGTCGCGCCGATCGAGCACCCCACTTTCCGCTCGGCGCAGGGTACGACTCGATCGCGTGCGTTTTCGCCTTCTCCGAAACCCAAGCTCAACCATGGCTACATTTTTACTGTCGAGGCGCCTAGCAAATTCATCGCGTCCGAAATAATGGCCCCCAAAAAACCTTGACCCGCGCCTATTAAAGACGGCCGCCAGAGGAAAAGCTGAACACATGCCTTGGGCGAGCGCTCTTTGAGAAATCTCAAACGATTACGCGCACAGTGTGCGCTTCAAGACGACCTAATCTCGGTATTTGTGCGACCTGAAACGACAACTACCCAGCAGCGACGGTGGGTGTCCAAGGGGGCTTCACACGCCCAAAGCCCCTAAAATTCTCTGTACCTCGAGCCACGCGCACGTCATATACAGCCCTTGAGGATCGGTCCCACACCGCTTCGGAACGTTGTTGTTTGGCTGCTCGCGCGCATGCGGGATTCGAGTAGCAACGTTACCGCGTACTCGCTGGCCCGTCCTCGCTTCGTCCACGATAGGCAAGATCCACCTTGCTTATCTTGCCTCACGCCGAACGGCGAAGTTCACCATTGGCTGACGTCCTCTCCACCGAACGGGAACAAGAGGCCGTTCGGCAACGCTCCGCCGCCCGGTGGCTTTTCACCGCCTGGTAGCGCTCGCACAGAACGCTGGGCAGGCCCGTTTCGACGTCCAAGTGCTTCCGGAACGCCAGCGATATGTCCGGTTCCGCATAACGGCGCGACACACACCAAGAATCTGAGTTTCTGGCGGAAATACGTGCCGCATCACCCAACGCAGAGGCAACCCCGCGACAACATCACCATCGTTTTCAAACTACCTCACGAACCGAAGCCAGGGATCACGCATAAGAGTCAGTATCTAGACCTCTCGACAAAAGATCTCGATAGCGTTTTTAACTCCAGCACACCTGAGATGAAGCGTGATGCCCGAAGCACGAGGAAAAATAGCAGATCAAGCGCAGATTTATTCAATTTAATCTATCATTCACTGTTGGGTGATGCGGGCAGTCCCTACTTCGGCGACTCGAGAGCAGCCTACACATTTGGGAATGCCAATTTTGACGAGATTGTGCACTTGCCTCACAGCGCTGTCACGGCACTCGCAAACCTGTCGATCGGAAACCAGTCATGCGTTCCTGGTCATGAACCGTTGCAAACTCCACTGGGCTTCTTCGCGAGCAAAGCGTCTCCGGTACGTGAAGAAACCTGGGGGGGTTCACCGCATTTCTGGCTGACGATCGCAGCCATACTCGCCGGCTATGTGATGTGCGTGAGATGGTCGGAACGGGGTCGAGGGTCCGATCGGGAGGCGCATGCACCGATGCCCAACATTGGGGGAGATCCACGAGTGATCCAGCGAGCCGCAGACGCCAAATGGATACACGACAAGGCGGTAACTCTTCCGCGCAGGCCGAGTGCACGTGTTGAGAAATGCGAGCACCAATTGCGCGTGATCATCGCGGCGGGAATGCCTAGGGTCTCGCCAGAATCAGTCCGTACCGAAGATGAGCTAGTCGAACAGCTTTGCGAGTGGAGCAAAACTCTGAATGAAAAATCGCCCCAGGGCGATTGGCTGGGACTAAACAATATCGCCGAGCACATCCGGAGGGGGTCGGCCTACCGAATCCTAGAGCAGGAGACTGTAGCGGGATATGTGCCCGAACTTTGGACTCTCGTTCCCTTGGGAACATCGGGCACTCCTTCTGACGACGAGCGTCGTGACTTCGACAAAGCGCTTCTTGAAGAGACTCGTGAAATTGCGAAAGCGATTGAAGATCTCGATGCACGCCCTCATGGCACATACGCATCAACAGGGCTGGGCATGCGGCAGTGCGTGCATTTGTTGGCGGGCAGCCGAACCGAGTTCGTCCCTTTTCTTTTTTTCAAGATCGAGGGGGCTATTTATTTCGCCGAGTGCGACTCGTATAAGGGACGGCTCACTCAAAAGTCTGCATGGTCGGCGCAGGACCGATATCAATTGCGCCCAAGTTTCTATCGCGTCACGCGCGACCTCCACAGCGTACTCATCTCAATTGTACGTAGCGCGCTAAACCCTCGTTACCCGTCGAGCGCCGCAGCTCAATTGCGCGGCTCAGAGGGAAGGTATCCGGGGCACTTTTTAGAATCTTGCCAGGGCCTAGTGGAGCGCGTGGATTCGCAGTTCACGGCAGAGCGGAACGCTGTCTCAAAGCCATTTCCGATGAGCGTCCCTGATCCTCTTCAAGCAGTTTTTCAGGCCCTGCGCGTGCAAGGGGCTTTGGGGCTTACTCCGCTCACCCTACCTGGCTGGGATCTCGGCTAGCGGCACTCTGAATCGTCTGCGGGGCAGCGAAAGCGCACGTGCACGTGATCGCGATGCTTGGGGTAGTGGCGGATCAACCCGACCGGCTGGTCGACCGGGCGGGGGTACTGAAACCAGCGGTTCAGCTGGCGTCTTGACGCGCCACGCCGGCGCGCTTCCTCGTACAGCGGTTTTTGCAGGGCGTAATCCAAAAAAGCGGCTTCGACCCGATTACGGCGCAGCCAAGACAAGAGCAGCGTCCACTGAGGCCCCACGTCGAGTTCCGATGGGTGAATCCGTCGAAAGAGGCAGCCGCTTTCGGCGCATCCGCGGCGGTGAAAGAGGCTGAGGTCCACATCCCTCCCGCTTTGGTGACTGCGGTGACCGAACATCGTGCCGCCCGCTGGATGGCTGATGTCGTGAACCCGCACTTTGGGAGCGCCGGGATGCTGCCGCTGCACGATTTGAAACCCCTCCTGAAGCGCGTCGATGGTCTCCTGAGTCCCATAACTTCGCTCCGGATTACGGATCACATAGGCGGGGTGCGGCAGCAGTTTCACCCCGTGCATGAGACTCCCCCCGTTCGGAGCGCCCACCGACTGCGATGGAGGCGGCAGGGGCTCGGCGAGCAATACCAAGGTCTGCCCCGGTCGCAGTCGGTTTGGGTCCAGCCCGCGGTTCCACCGGAGGATTTCGGACACGTGCACCCCGTAGCGTTTGGCGATCCGGGTGAGACGATCCCCTTGCCGAACGCGGTATTCGGTGCGCGGCCCCTGACGAGGGAGCCGAATCGACTGCCCGATGCGGATTCGATTCGGATCAAGGCCCTCATTGGCCTGTAGAATCGCCTCCATGGAAACTTGAAGTCGCTCGGCAAGCTGACTCAGCGTATCGCCTGCCTGCACCCGGTAGCGATCCGCCTCTGCTTCAGGAGCCACGTAGAGCTCTTGCCCCACCTGAATCACGTCGCTATCGAGTCGATTCCAGTGTCGAATATCGGAAACGCTCACCCCGAACCGCTCGGCAATAATGCTCAGTGCATCTCCACCACGCACCCTCCAAGTGCGTCGTTCCGCACGCGCCGGAGAGGGCTGCATCGAGCCCATAAGAGCGAAAAGCCCGAGGCAGAGCGCTGCGAGTCGAGGTACACAAACGCGACCGTCCATCCTGTCTGCAATAACCTGGCGGTGTCTCGATGGGAAATTTCCGGTCGACACACGTCCAACCAAGGGAGCGCGAACACAAAAAGCCGATTCAGCCCGAAGTCGAAAAACAACGGCAACGAGCCCATGCTCAGTCAGTCGAAGGTGGTGTGCGCTCGATCAGTCGGTCTGATAGGCGACCTCCTGCAGCAGCGCGCGCAGGGAGGCATGGCCAGACTTCTTGAGGATGCGCCGGACTTGGGTCTTGAGGCTGCTTGGCTTTAGCCCAAGCTCTTCGGCGATTTGATCTCGGGAGACGTTGCGGGAGGCCAACCAAACAACCTCCGCTTGCTGATGGGAGAGCCCGTATTTGTCCGAAAGACGATGCACCGCAGTCAGCAAAGGCTTGGCTTGAGGGCGTTTCGCGGTCTTCACCCAGCGAACAAACGCTTCCAAGCTTTCTTTATCGGCGGGTTTGGGCAGAAAAAAGCTATTTTGCCGCTGAGCTTCCACGATGGTTTCAAAGTCTCGACAGCCGGTCAGCACCAAGGCTTCCGCCCGGCATCCTGCAGCGCGAAGCTCTTTGAGAAACTCCACGCCGGATCCGTCGGGCAGTCGGACGTCGACCACCACCGCATCCCAACTCATGATCCGCGACTCGGCCGCCCGTGCATCTTCGAGCGTCCGGTAGAGCGCCGTATCTCCATATGTGGAGAAAAACCCCTTCAGCGCTCGCCCCGACAGGCGATGGTCCTCGACGATGAGGAATCTGAGGTCTTCGGAACTCACCAGTGCAGTATAGCCTCGAAGCGCGGTCGAGTAAGCGTACCTTTTTTGACAACCGGAAGAAGGTGGCCTGAGCCTTTACGCTATGTGGACCCACCCTGTGTTTCGACCCTCGCTATGGATCGCCCTTGGAACTCTAGCCGCCATCGTCTTTCGGTAATCCGCCGTTCGATAAGCGACTTCGAAGAAGAAGCCTTCAATGCGTGCTGCCCGTATCACCCGATAGTGACGTCTGGGTAAGCGGCAAACGCGCAACATCTTCGGAGTTCGGATGCTTTGCATTCAGGCGACCTGGCTTTTATGGAGCCCGGATGACTGATATGGAGCTCAGATGACGGGGACTCCGCCCCAGAACCCAAAACCCGAAACGTTCCTGAAGCTTGGTTTGCGATGTGTCTGTGGGGGAGTGCTGATGGGCCTTGCAAATCTGGTTCCCGGCATTAGCGGCGGCACGATGCTTCTCGCCTCTGGCGTGTATCCCCGATTTATTCAGGCCATTGCGGAGGTCAGCACGTTTCGCCTTCGCCGTGCTTCGCTCTTCGTCCTTCTCGTCGTCGTAGCCGCAGCGGTTCTGGCCATCGCATCTTGTTCGGGAGCGGTGCGAGACCTCGTGGTCCATCACCGATGGGCTATGTACAGCCTTTTTATAGGTCTCACGCTCGGAGGCGTGCCGATGGTGTGGCGGCTCGCCCAGCCCGTTAGCAGAGCCACCCTATGGGGGGCAGGATTGGGCTTCGTCTCGATGGCGCTTTTGGCCTATGTCCAGATGCGGGGCGCCGGTGCAAGCTCTCTGCCCGAGAGCACGCCGCTGTTTTTGCTCGCGGGCGTCGCTGGGGCTGGCGCGATGATCCTGCCGGGGCTGAGTGGAGGCTACCTGCTCCTCGTTTTAGGAGTCTACGTGCCGATTCTGGATGCGATCGATCGCTTCAAGGGAGCTCTTCAAGAGGGAAACCTGGGCGCGGCGACGGAGCCTGGTCTCTCGGTCCTGCTTCCGGTCGGCCTCGGAGTGGTGATCGGCGTGCTCGCCGTGAGCAACCTCCTCAAATGGCTTCTCAGCCACGCAGAGCGCGCAACGCTCGGTGTGCTGCTCGGTCTGCTGGTCGGCGCAGGCGCGGGGCTGTTTCCTTTTCAGCAGGGCGTTCGCCCAAAGGTGGGCGAGCTCTATCGAGGACGCGTGCTTACCGCCGAGACCCTGGAGACCCTTGAGCCCCACAAGTACCCGACCGAGTTGTTCTCGCCGAGCGGTGCACAGGCGGCAGGAGCCCTTGCGCTCATATGCCTTGGGTTCGCGGTCACCGCGTTGGTGGCGCGGGCAAGTGCCGCTCAGGGGGAACGCCTCCAGTAGACGACAGACCTTGCTCACGGGGCCGCGTGATGACTAAAGTGGCGCCAAAGATCCAGGAGGCTCTTGTGTCGAAGAATCACGCTCTCATGTCAAAACACGTGCCGACGGTAGCCCAGGTCCTCATCGGGCTGGTGATGACCGTTTTCGGCTTGAATGGATTTCTGAATTTTCTGCCGCAGCCACCGGCGTCGCCAGCAGGAGGCGCATTTCTCGGTGCGCTCGCCGCAACCGGCTACATGTTTCCGATGGTCAAGGTCGTCGAAATTCTCGCTGGAGTCGCCCTGCTCACCTCGCGTTTTGTTCCTTTAGCGCTGGTTTTGCTGGCCCCGATCACCGTGAATATCTTCACCTTCCACGTCATTCTTTCGCCAGAAGGCGCAGAGGTCGCAGTAGCGCTCCTCGTCGGGCATCTCTACCTCGCCTACGCCTACCGGCAGGCCTACGCGCCGCTCTTTGAGCCACGTCCCGTCGCGCAAGACGCATCGAAGCAGACGCCAAACCAAGCCGACGAGTCAGAACTCAACCCCGCAGCGCCAACCTCTTAGCGAGCCTTCCTTTCGGGATGCACCCCCGTAGTCTCGGGGTGTTCAATATACCTGCGGAGGCATGGATGGGAACGGCGCCCACCATGATGGATGTCGGGGACGTGGGTATTTCAATCGACATGGCAGAACAACTCTGTCGTGTTCTATGGTAGTCGGCAGCATTGGTTCGCACGGAAAAGTACTGAAGAAAGCAGAAGGGTACTCGGTTCGGAGTACCAGTTCTTCTAGCGGCTGCAGTTCTCGAGACGAATCGCCTCGAGGGCCACTGAAACCAGGGCGGTTTTGATCCTGAATCCATCTCCGTAGGGTTTCTTGATTCAACCATTGATGAGCACGTAAATAAAGCTGACTGTGAATGTAAGAAAAGCAATCTGATCCGGGAGCACAGCCTTGTGTTTGCTGAATTGCTACCCGCTCCTGCCGCAGTAAATCAATGAGTTCTAATTTGGCCGCGATGTGCATGCCCTCGGCAAAATTTATGCTGTAGAAAGGAAAAGGAAAAAGCCAAGGGCAGTATCTGTGTTTTATGAGTATTGCGATCATCTTAACTACTTGGCGCGGAGTGCAGTGGCGGTCATAACGCCAAAAGAGATACGCGTAGACTTCCAATATGTGCCAAATGCTTACGTGTATGTGCCAAGCGTTTACGTGCCCTCGCATGAACACGTCTACATTGCTTAAGATAGGTCCATAAACTGCACAGACTGCGTGTGCGGAATAGACCGTCTGAGGGAGCTCCGGTCGGCGCTTGTAGAGAGAATCTATGTCTGCGTACGTTGGTAACTCGTATTCGCGTGTCAGCGGTTGGTATTCGTCAGGCCACATTTTAGAGCATCACCCGTTCGACGAATCTACCAACCAGCTAGGACAGCTGAATGCTTGCGCGGTGGACATGGAGCGATAAGGCGCACCCTCATCAAGACTCGCCATCCGAGCTGAACGAGAAGTCGCCGAGTGACGACCTTGGTGAGCGAAGGGCATCTGCCAAATCAACACCTTTCAGAGAGTCTGTAGAAGACCCGCGAGAAGACGATAATCTCGACCTAGAGAGCGCGGAAGGACTTCTTGGAGATTCTCCCGGCAGGCGTCAAGAATCGTCTGCGATTGCCGCAACGAGTTCGTCTAAAAACCCGTCAGAACTTGCGCTTGATGAGCGAGATGCGGAAGGCCCGGGTGATAGAGGGGACATGGGTGATAGAGGAGGCATGGGCGGAGGTACTCGTCTCGGGCTTGGCACAGGGGGGCGGCACCCAGCTGCAGGACGCCCCGGAGCTCTTACGGGCGTTTGCCGTCCGGCTTGGGGGTGATGAGGGCCCCGGCCAGGCGGTGAGGGCTCAGTCCAGCACGGTGGTTTTTGAAGTTTGGGACCGTTGAGTTGTCTGCGGCACCAGTCAGCAACGCTCGGTGCGTTCGGTTCTCCAGGATAAATGTTGGAGAAAAATACTTTGGGAAAGGGTCGCTGACCACTCTTATGTTGGTCATGCCAATTTCGCAGATCATTTGCGTTGAGCCTACTGAATCCGTCAAGGGCAAGTTTATTCTTAAGATTAGTGAAATAACGTGAGATGGAGAGGCTTTTCGAAACCTCCTCCGGTTCAACTAGTTCCGCCAAACGCAACCAGGCCGTTAGACGTTCGTCCGCAGACATTTTGGGATAATTTCTAAGCAAATCCGAATACCAACAAGCTGTCAAGAGGCCGACCTGGAGCAAGATATCAGTCTGTTCAAGGGTGCAATCACAGTGGTTCTCTTGAAGACTAGATTGAATTGATATTACAAATTGCCGGTCGAGCCTTGTCGTTGGGTTCCCTTGATAAAGACATTTTCCGAAAGCCAGTACTGATTTTACCGCTACTACTGTGTATCCCTGATTCACTGGGGCGGAAAGCATACCAAACACTGACACGGTCGACGCGACTGTCGATTACATCGCATTAAGGATCGAGTGCAGCTGACGGACCAGCTGTGCTGGGGACTGGCCTTTTTCTATGTAGCCATCGGCCCCCACCGCCCGTGCATGAGCGCGCAACGCTTCTGACGGTTCATTGGAGTACAAAACGAGACGCGCCTTGGTTTTTAGGTCGCGGAGCAAAGGCAGAAGCTCGGTTCCGGGCACATCGGGCATGTGCACATCGATTAATACGACATCGGGTTTGACGCGCTGCATGAGCTCTAGGGCTTCGTTTGGATGGTTCGCCACGAACACCAACAGCTGCTGCCCGCGAAGCGATCGCCTCATCAGCGCAAGGTGCGCATCATCGTCATCGATGATCAGCACGCTGAGAAAACTGGATTCTGGCGTCGGTTCGGCAGAGCCGGATTCCGTTCGAGTCGTCATCTCCAACCATCCTTTGCAAAATCTAGCGTCAAAGGAGCCCCTTGCCGTACGTCGAATGCGCCTGGATGGAGCGTCATTTGATGCATCGACTCAGGTTCCCCCCTTGCCTATACGCCGGTCGGCCGGATACTTCTCCGTCATGACCGACGTTGAAAACGCATTCATCAAAGATGTGGGGGTGGACGTCCCGCTGATCTGCGGCGCGATGTATCCCTGTAGCAATCCGGAACTGATCGCAGCGGTGTCCAAAGCTGGGGGCATCGGTGTGATTCAACCCATCTCGATGACGTACGTGCACGGGCAGGACCTTCGAAAAGGAATCCAAAAAATCCGGGACCAGACCGAACGGCCCATCGGTTTCAATGCGATCGTAGAGCAGTCGTCCAAAACCTATTTGGAGCGGATGAAGCGATGGGTCGACATCGCACTGGAAGAAGGCATCCGCTTCTTCGTGACCGCGCTGGGCAAGCCGGATTGGGTGGTTCAGAAGGTTCACGCGGTTGGGGGCATCGTGTATCACGATGTCACCGAGAGAAAATGGGCCAAGCGCGCGGTCGATGCCGGGGTAGACGGATTGATCTCCGTGAATTCACGAGCAGGGGGCCATGCGGGGCCCAAAACCCCCGAACAGCTCTTCGAGGAACTGCACGATTTGGGGGTTCCCCTCGTCTGCGCCGGGGGCATCGGCGACTGCGCGAGTTTTGTGCGCGCACTCGATATCGGCTATTCCGCCGTGCAGCTCGGCACACGCTTTATAGCCACCCCAGAATGCCTTGCCCATCAGGACTATAAGCAGGCGATCGTAAAGGCAGATGCAGAGGACATCGTTCTGACCAACCGGATCAGCGGCGTTCCCGTGGCCGTCATCCGCACCCCGTATATCGAGAAAATTGGAACCGACGCCGGATTCGTCGCCAAACGCATGCTGAGGCACCCCAAATTCAAGCACTGGGTTCGCACCTACTACACGCTGCGCAGCATTTTACAGCTCAAGCAGGCGTCCCTCAAAGGCGGCAGCTACAAGGACTATTGGCAGGCGGGTAAGAGCGTCTCCGAGATCGACAAGGTGGAACCTGCGGCGGAGATCGTAGAGCGTTTCGACGTGGCCTACCGGGAATGGACCCAAACCGAGTCTGAGCAACCTAGAGCCTAGCAGCACCTTAAGCGCGAGCTCACCTGTGGATCACTGTGGACCGCGAGGCATCACTGGGCGGTGGAGACCCCAGACAACGGTGCATCATCCTCAGGTCCGACCGGACGCCTCGAACGGATGATGGAGTTGTTTTCGGGGTCTCGACCTCCAAAGCGGCTGTCACCACATTGGCCTACATCGTGCAGTAGACGTCGAACATGCGAATCAGCGGACACGCCTACAGCGATCAGGGGCCTCGATCCCAAAACGAGGATGCACACGTCCTCGCACCGGAGCTCGGCCTCTTCGCGGTGGCCGACGGGATGGGCGGCACGGTCGGCGGGGAAGTCGCTTCCCGACTCGCGATCGAGACTTTACTGCGCTACCACCAGGACATTGCGAGGCGAGAAGGCCTGGCCTGCGATGCGCAGGGCGCCACCGATCGCATGAAAGACTCGGTGGGTATGATCTGCCGGGAAGTAGGCAGGGCTTGCGTGGGCACACTGCAGGATATGGGCACCACCCTTGCCGCGATTCAGGTGATCGGTAGCACGGTCGTCGTCGCCCATGTCGGTGACAGTCGCGTCTATCGGTTTCGGGATGGCAGCCTGGCTCCGCTCACCCACGACCATTCGTTTGTCAACGAACTCGAAAGCGCAACCGGCTACATCAGTGCCGACACCCGAGCCGCTTACGGACATATCTTGA
>JBCCEA010000003.1:0-162758 GCA_039030515.1 Myxococcota bacterium
ACGCATAGCGCCCCGGAAGCGCAGGAGTGAAGGAGTATTAATGATACTTCAAGCTCCGAGCATGGGAGGAAAGCAGGCGTTCAGGCCTAGCGAGGCGTGCTGGGGGGGGGCTGGCTGTTTGGACCAACCAGGCCCGCTGAGTATGCGTATGTCGGCCCAAACAGCTGCTGACCGAAGATGCTCGTCGCTCAACGTACTCAGAGTACGCTCGTCCTCCTCGGCCCGGCGGGCCTAGGTTGGTCGGAACGCCCGCTAGGTATCTTCAGAGGCTGCCGTGAAACGAATGCTCGGCGCGCCTCCGTGCTGATTCCACGATCGCCTGCTTGATGATCTCGGCCCGACCTTGATCCGGAAGCGCAAGCGTCTCGGCAAGAATCCAGTCTTCAGCAGCGTTATTCATGCCTTCCACCGTATTCTCTGAGGTACGAGCCGGGCAATCTGGGAGAACACGTTTGCGAGAGTTCGTCGGCATCTGGAGCGCTCTCGTTGAAGGCCGATCACGAGACAACAGCTACGCGTTCGAACGTATGTCTTCATGTCTGCGCTTGACGAAGGGGCGTGAACTAAGGTTCTCTGGAAGTAGCTAGGGTTCCGTAAAAGATGGGCTCACACAGAAGATAGGGCGACGAAAAGTATGGGATCTTTGGCAGAACTAGGTGTGTCGAGCGAACAGAGCCGGATCCGGGTCGCGTTTTGAATCCTTTGGTTCCAAGCGATTCGCTACCGAAGCCTAAGGTGGCTTTCGTGGGATCTGGAGGAGCCACAAAGGGGGTAGCTCATCTCGGGGTACTCAAGGCGATGTATGAGTTAAATATCAAGCCGGATATCTTTGTGGGTGCTTCGGCTGGAGCGATCGCGGGTGCTTTTTTCTCTCAAGGTTTCTCTACGGGGGAGATGGTCGACTGGTTTCGACCGTTCTACGAGCGAGAAAATCCAAGCGGTGCCCTGAGAGGTCGTGATTTCCTCGGTCTCCCCAATCGAGAGCAGTGGTTGAACCTTGGTTACCTCTTCAGCGGCCTGTTTTCGATCGACAAGTTTGAGGGCTTTTTAGCCAGACGCTTGCCATGCAATGACTTCCGCTCTCTTGGCCGGACTTTTCTTGTGACTGCGGCAGACGTGGATGGGCGTGGGCGTGCCGTGTTTGGCACCGGCTACCGAGACGACGTCCCGATCAGCAAGGCCGTAGCAGCATCCAGCTGTGTGCCCCTGCTGTTTCGACCGTATCGCATCGGAGACCGATACTACATCGACGGTGAGGTCGTGCGGACTTTGAGCATTGATCTGGCAGTAGAAGCAGGGGCAAGTGTGGTGGTCGTCTCGAACGTGTATCGACCGCATGTCGCACGGCCTGAGGAACCGTCCTTAGCGCATCGAGGCGTTGTCGGAGTGACTCGGCAGGCACTGAATGTGATCCTAAGCGAGAAAGAAAAGAGAGGCATCGATCTCATTCATCGACTCTACCCGCACGTTACGGTTATCAACGTATCTGCCGATCTGGGGCGTTTCAGCTTTACCTCACGCTCCAATTTTCAAAAGCTGCTCACTCGGGGCTACCGAGAGGCACTTCGAATGTTGGCCGCATCGAAGCGCCGAGGTGTGTTCGATGTTGCGTCAAACATGCGGGCGGTCGGAGAGGCCTGATTCTGAGTGACTTCTACTCAACCCATGGTGGTCGTACTGTGCACGGTTCCCGACTCGCTGGATCAGGCCGAACTGCTCGCCTCGAAGATGGTTGAGCGGCGTCTGGCTGCATGTGTGAACCTCATTCCTCAAGTCCGCTCGCTGTTTCGATGGGACGGAGCAGTAGCGCGTGAGGCAGAACTCTTGATGATGATCAAGACCACAGAAGAGATGGTGGTGCATTTGACGTCCTTTCTGCAGGAACATCACCCCTACGATGTTCCTGAGGTGGTGGCTCTGCCCGCGCAGGCTGCCCTGCCTTACGGAACATGGGTGCAGGATAGTGTCCGAGACGAGAAAGGGGACAAGGTTTCCAGTCTGCAAGAGTCCTCCAGCACCGCCATTTTGTCTCAGGACGAATAACCCTCTCTTCAGCGATACATAGGAACGGTCGCGCTGCCAGGTTGCTCCGCGTCATGGTCGCCGCGTGGCTGGAGAAACAGCGCCCTTAGACTGGACGAGCCACGTCTACTTCGAGCGTAGAGGACTGCGTGTTTGACGGAGCCCGCTCGCTACAAAGCGACGACCTTGCTTTGCAAATTTCGGTCGATGAGCAGAGCAGAATCTTCAGGGATAAGCTGAAAGTCTGCAGGGGGCGCGTCTGCCAGACTTAGCGCGAGCACGTACCGAACGGCCTGCGGGTCGGAGGTTTTTGGTGTGGACTCCTGACTCTGCGTTTCATCGAGACCGACTCGAGTGGTGTAGGCCATCGCAGGACCTCGCCGAACCAGAACCATGCTGGCGCCCTGCGTTAGCGCAAAGTTCAAGGCGGAACGCTCTGCGCCGATTTCGTCCGTTAAACCATCTATCCTTGCGATGCTGGATCGAAGTGACTCGAGTAGGTCATGCTCATCGATGTCTAGTCGGTCGAGCTGACCCGAACTGTGCAGAAACGACAAGATGACATGAAAGAACGCCTCGGAGTCGGTGTTGCCGCGAATGTTGCGACGTAGAAAATCTGGAAGTGAATGAAGCACTCGATCACGAATTGCATCGAACCCATGGATCGTACCGTCGTGGGCGAACAGCCATCGGCGCATTCGAAATGGATGAATGTTTTCGGCACGAAAATCACCCACGGTGGGTTTGCGAAGGTGGATCACTGCGCAGTCCGACCGCACGTTACTCGCGACTTCATCCCAGTCGATGCCGTGGTCGCTGGTCATGGGCCGCTTCTTATGTAGAACTTCGCCGTCCTGATAGAAGCCGATGCCCCACGCAGCTGCTGGTTCGGCAGCGAGCGTGCTCACGATACGTTGCTCTTGGTGCAGCACGTTGCTCAGCCGGTCACGGCGATTCGAGACATACGCGATGAGACCTGCCATCTATCCCCTCCCTAGATTCCAAAGGCGCGCTCACCGCTGAGCAAACGACGTATTGGAGTTGCACAAAGTTCCGCTGGTCGCCGTGATCACCTCATGACGGGCGCCCCGATCTCGTCCGCAGTACGGCATCTTTTGGGTTCTCGAACCTTTGTTCAAAAAACGATTCCCCGAAAGTGACTCAGGAAACCTTTGAATCATGGGTAATTCGATCACGACAAGCGCCACCGACCCCGCCTGCCTTCCCTTGAGATACCGTTATACGACTGCTGAAGAGCAAGCTCCCGAGCCGCCGTCCTATCCTTGAGATTAGCACGTACTCTGAAGTTCCTCAAAGTCCACAAGGGTTCTCGATGGTGCCCGCTAGCGGCTGCACTGTGCGTAAACATCGAGGGCGCAAACATCGCGGCTTCCTCATGCAAAGTTGATTCAAGTCCAATGACTACTGCACTCTGATAACACCGCGATTTGGGTCGGTTGCTGCTTTACGGAAATTGCTCGCGCCGGCGCGCTGAAAGAACATTCGATTTCTATATGCCCCATGCGCTCTACCTTTGGATCGACGACTACCTCAAGCACCTATCCGTGGAGCGGTCGCTCAGTCCTCTTTCGATCGAGGCGTACGCCTCAGACCTGCGCTCCTTTGCCCGATACGTAGAAGATCGAAAACTCGAGCTTCATTCGATCACCCTCACGGAGCTCAGTGAGTTCCTTCAATGCAGAGCATCCTCGGGACTCGACGCTCGCTCACAAGCGAGACTCCTGAGCTCCATCCGAGGTTTTTTTCGCTATCTCAGACAAGAAGGTGAAACCAACAGCGATCCTACAGAAGCGCTGGCCCGTCCCAGCGTAGGCCTGCGCTTGCCAGTGATTCTCTCGTTTGAGGAAGTCCAACGCCTGCTCTCGGCGCCGCAGCGGGATACGCGCAGAGGAGTTCGTGATTTTGCCATGCTTCAAACGATGTACGCTGCCGGTCTTCGAGTCAGCGAACTGGTGCATTTGCAGCTGAGGGAGATCTCCGTCACCGAAGGGTTCGTCATGCCTTACGGCAAAGGCCGAAAGGCCCGCATGGTGCCCTTGGCAGCCTCTGCGTGCGCCGCGGTGGCTCAGTGGCTCGACGACGAACGATCTCATTGGGCCAAAAAAGAATCGCCTCACGTCTTTGTAACCTCTCGAGGTTCTTGCATGACGCGGCAAGCATTCTGGAAGTTGGTCAAGCGTTACGCTCGCGAGGTCGGCATCCAAACAGAGATCTCTCCACACAAACTCAGGCATTCCTTTGCAACTCATCTGCTTGTCGGAGGTGCGGACCTTCGGGTGCTGCAGCTGCTGCTCGGCCATGCGGACATCTCCACGACGCAGGTATACACTCATGTCGCTCAAGACCACCTTGCAGAGATGCACCGTCGATACCACCCACGAGGAGCTGCTGAGTACTCGTCTACCTGAGCGCGTCGCCCTGATGGTTCCGGCTAAGGCGTGTTCGCAGAGAGCTCAGTCGGTCTTTTTGAGGCGCTCCCTGCAGCCGACATAGGAGACCGGCGTTCGGTTGTGGTATAAACCGCCAGCCGCCCGATTTTGTGTCTTGAACCAGTTCCCTTTCAGGCGGTTGGCCAATGGAGGATTTGCGAGATGTCCAATCCAGCTTTCCCGGCTCCTACGTCCGGCACCCCTCTCCGCATGGGAGAGCAAGGTCGGCTGAAGGTTGCCGACGATCCGATCATCCCGTTCATTGAAGGTGACGGAACAGGCCCCGATATCTGGAAAGCAAGCCGCCGGGTTATCGACGCTGCAGTGGAGCAGGCCTACAGCGGAAGCAGACGGATTGCTTGGTGGGAAGTGTTCGCTGGGCAGAAGGCTTTTGACCGATTTGGTAGTTGGTTGCCGGATGCCACGATTCAAGGGTTCAGAGAGTACCTGGTGGGGATCAAGGGCCCGCTAACGACCCCGATAGGCGGTGGCATACGTTCACTCAATGTTGCGTTGCGTCAGAAGCTGGACCTCTACACCTGCCTCAGACCGGTTCGATGGTTCGAAGGAGTGCCCTCGCCGGTTAAGAGTCCCGAAGATGTTGATATGGTGATCTTCCGCGAAAACACAGAAGACATCTACGCAGGGATCGAATTTGAGCAAGGAACTCCCGATACCGCCAAGTTACTCGCTTGGCTCAAAGAGGTTTTTCCGGAGCGCCACGCGAAAATACGCTTCCCGGACACTGCCGGGGTAGGCCTCAAACCGGTATCCATAGAGGGAACAGAGCGGCTGGTGCGCGGGGCGATCCAGTATGCGATCGAGAATCAGCGCAAGAGCGTCACCCTCGTTCACAAAGGCAACATCATGAAGTTTACGGAGGGCGCGTTCCGAAACTGGGGCTTTGCGCTCTCCGAAAAAGAATTTGCGAATCAAACATATACTTGGGGCCAGTGGGATCGAACCAAGGCCGCAAAAGGAGAGGAAGCCGCCAACGCAGAGCAAGCCAAGGCGGTGCAGGACGGCAAGATTGTCGTGAAAGATGCGATCGCCGACATCGCGCTGCAGCAAGTGCTCACCAGGCCAAAGACCTTTGACGTCATCGCCACCCTAAATCTCAACGGTGACTACCTATCTGACGCGCTCGCTGCTCAGGTCGGAGGGATCGGGATCGCGCCTGGAGGCAACGTCAACTACACCAGCGGACACGCGATCTTTGAGGCGACTCATGGGACCGCTCCCAAATATGCCGATCTGGATAAGGTCAACCCTTCTTCCGTGATCTTATCCGGCGAGATGATGTTGCGTCATCTCGGATGGACCGAAGCGGCGGACAAGATACTCAAGGGGATCGAAAAGACTATCGCCGACAAGACGGTGACCTACGATTTTCATCGACTAATGGAGGGCGCGACCAAGCTGAAATGCTCAGAATTTGGGGACGCCATTATCAAGAACATGGAGGCTTGAGAATGCCGCAGCGTAAAAAAATCGCTCTTATCGGAGCGGGAAATATCGGTGGCGAGCTTGCCCAAATGGCGGCCCGTAGAGAGCTCGGCGACGTGGTGCTTCTCGACATTCCCGAAAAAGCAGATGTGGCGAAAGGCAAGGCGCTCGATTTGTCTCAGTCTTGCGCACTCGATGGGGTCGACGCCGAGATCACGGGCACTGGAGATTACGCCGATATTCAGGGTGCCAGTGTCTGCATTGTCACCGCCGGCGTACCCCGTAAACCCGGCATGAGTCGTGACGATCTCCTCTCGATCAACCTGAAGATCATTCGCGCTGTTGCGGAAGGGATCAAAAAGTACGCGCCGGAAGCGTTCGTGATCGTGATCTCCAATCCCTTGGACGCGATGGTATTCGAGATGCAAAAAGTGACCGGCTTTCCCCACAAGCGGGTCTGCGGCATGGCCGGCATGCTTGACTCTGCACGCTTTCAGCATTTCATCGTAGATCACCTCAAGGTGAGTCCCAAGGAGGTCAATGTTTTGGTGCTTGGCGGTCACGGCGATACGATGGTTCCCGCACTGAGCTACTGTACCGTCAACGGCATTCCAGTGGGTGACTTGATCGACGCTGAGACCTTACAGGCAATGGTCGAGCGCACGAAGATGGGCGGCGGGGAGATCGTCAAGCTCATGGGGACGAGCGCATACGTCGCTCCCGCGGCGGGAGCTGTCGCGATGGCCGAGAGCTACCTAAAGGCGCAAAATCGTCTGATTCCTTGCGCCGCGTATCTGACTGGCCAGTACGGTCAAGAAGGTATCTATATGGGAGTTCCCTGTATTGTAGGCGCTGAGGGCGTAGAAAAAGTAGTCGAGATTAAGCTCACCGAGGACGAAAGAGCGAAGCTGGATAAGAGTGCTTCGCACGTGAAAGAACTTCTCGAGGCCGCCAGTAAGGCCTGAAACGCAGGAGATAGCCCGTGAATATCCACGAATATCAAGGCAAAGAACTCTACCGCAAATACGGAATTTCGTGTCCCGACGGCATTGCGGCCTTCTCAGTTGAGGAGGCCGAAGCGGCAGCTTCTAAACTTATCGGTCAGACCGGCAGTGAAGTCGTCGTCGTCAAGGCGCAGATTCATGCAGGTGGTCGCGGTAAGGCTGGGGGAGTCAAGGTAGTGAAAGGAGCTTCGGCCGCCAGGGATGCGGCCCAAGCCATGCTCGGAACTACGTTGGTGACGCACCAGACCGGCCCTGAGGGTAAAAAGGTAGAACGTCTCTATGTCGAGCAGGGACTGGGCATTCAAAGCGAGCTCTATCTCGCTTTGGTCGTCGATCGGGACACCCGCCGTATTGCGATTATGGCGAGCACTGAGGGAGGCGTAGACATCGAAGAGGTGGCCGAACACTCTCCCGAGAAAATCTTCAGGGTGTTCCTTGATCCGGCAGTCGGTCTTCAAAGCTACCAGGTTAGGCAGCTCGGCTTTGGTCTCAAGTTAAACAAGGCGCAGCTAAAGAGCTTTGGAGTGCTCGTGTCCAAATTGGCTGAGCTTTTCGAAAAAGAAGACTGCTCCCTCGCAGAGATCAATCCACTGATCATCACCGAGGACGACCAGGTGATGGCGCTCGACGCAAAGCTGAATTTTGACGACAACGCCATCTTTCGTCACCCAGCCTGGAATGAGCTGCGCGATCCATCCGAGGAGGCAGAGACGGAGACGGAGGCTAAGGCGGCAGGGCTGAGCTACATTCAGCTCGATGGCAACATCGGTTGCCTTGTCAACGGAGCCGGCCTCGCGATGGCGACGATGGATATCATCAAGCATTTCGGCGGAGAGCCTGCAAACTTCTTAGATGTAGGTGGGGGCGCGAGCCAAGAGGCTGTCACAAAGGCGTTCAAGATCATTCTCAAGTCGGACACGGTTCGGGGAATCTTCGTCAACATTTTTGGTGGCATCATGAAGTGCGACATCATCGCCAATGGGGTAGTCGCCGCTTCCAAAGAACTCGGTCTCACCGTTCCATTGGTCGTACGCCTCGCGGGAACAAACGTCGAAGAAGGACGAGCGATTCTGGAACACAGCGGTCTTGCCATTCATCCGGCGTCCACGATGGCCGAAGGTGCAGCGTATATCTGTCGGCTTGTTGGAGAGGGGAAATAGCCATGGCGATTATGGTAGACAAAGACACTCGGCTCTTGATTCAAGGAATTACGGGATCGACCGGAAGCTTCCACGCCAAGGGCTGCAAGGACTATGGAACTCGTCTCGTGGCAGGGGTAACCCCCGGACGCGAAGGTCAGAAGTTTGAGGGCTCCGTACCCATCTTCAACACAGTCGAGAAGGCAGTGGCAGAGACCGGTTGCAACGCCACCTGCATCTTCGTACCCCCTCCGTTCGCAGCGGATGCAATCCTAGAAGCGATCGATGCCGGCATCGAGCTGATCATCGCCATCACCGAGGGGATTCCGGTGATGGACATGGTGAAGGTTCGACGTGTGCTCGGTGCGCAGCAAAAGTCACGCTTGGTTGGACCCAACTGCCCCGGTGTGATCACGCCGGGTGCATGCAAGATCGGCATCATGCCCGGGCACATTCACAAGCCCGGAGACATCGGAGTGGTCAGCAGAAGTGGAACGTTGACCTACGAGGCAGTGGGGCAGTTGACGGCGCTCGGCATCGGTCAGAGTACGTGCGTCGGAATTGGTGGTGATCCCGTGAATGGAACGGATTTCATCGACGTCTTGAAGCTCTTCAATGAAGACCCCGAAACAAGGGGCGTGATCATGATCGGAGAGATCGGCGGCAACGCTGAGGAATCGGCTGCAGACTACATCAAGGAACATTTTACCAAGCCGGTGGCTGGATTTATCGCAGGACGCACAGCTCCACCAGGTAAGCGCATGGGCCATGCCGGCGCGATTATCAGCGGTGGTAAAGGCACAGCGGATGCAAAAATGGCGGCGCTGGAAGCCGCAGGAGTAAAAATGGCTCCTACCCCGAGCGATATGGGTACGACCATGCAATCGTTGCTCGCCTAGGCCGAGAACACGAGCCTAGACAGGACCAGGAGTGACCTTCCCATGCCATTAGAATGCACACTCAGCATCGTGAAACCTGATGCGGTAGAGAAAAACAAAGTTGGGGCGATCGTCGCGATGATCGAAAACGCGGGACTTAAGATTCGCGCGATGAAAATGATGCACCTGTCGCGTTCCCAGGCAGAAGGATTCTACCACGTGCACCGTGAGCGTGGCTTCTTTGGTGAGCTGGTAGAATTCATGACTCGAGGTCCAGTCGTGGTGATGTGCCTCGAGGGTGAAGACGCGATCGCTCGCTATCGCAAGCTGATGGGGGCCACCAACCCAGCAGAGGCTGGAGAGGGAACAATTCGAAAGGCATTTGGCGCGGATATCGGAGAAAATGCCTGTCACGGCAGTGACGCTCCGGAGACTGCCAAATTCGAAATTGGCTATTATTTCCCGAGCTACGAGCTCGCTTAAGTCTGGCGAGCGGATCTTGATAACACGTGCTGGATGTCGTGACGGACTCCAGAACACATAGCGAGCTCTGGAGTGATTCTAGGCCGCGTGCTCGTTCGGTTGGATCACGATATCGAGCTCGCAGCTCAAGGGTTTCCCTCAGCGCTGGAGTCCTGCTCAACGTTTGACGCTTCGTCGGCCGAACGCTCATGTTCAGCCGCTCGACGGTACAACGCTTCGTCCTCTGAGTTCGTCACTACCTCAGAGGCGGAGCTGTCCTCGGCGGCGGTTCCCGGCTCCGAGCTGGTACCCCAGGTCGGAGCCGCTGCTGAAGGAATGCTGGACCCCCAGCGGGGTTCGTCCGTAGGGCCCACTGGACTCGAACCTGCATTGGGTGGATTCGGTAAGATATAGGGTTCGGCATTGAACGTGCCGCATTGTCGATGGTTCCGATAGAAACCCCAGTGGAAATAGACTCTGGAATCTCCGCTGAGGATCGCGGCTGGAGGTGTCGGATAGGGTTGACCGCGCATCACTGAGGTAAACGCACCATGATCGAAAGGTAAGTACCCGCTGCTTCGAACGATGGCGATTCTTTCGATGCTTCCGTCTTGGTTGATGACGATCTCGAGCTTGGAACGCAGTGAGGGTTCAGCGAATGGATGCGTGCCCACCGTGGGGAGGCTTCGCAGAAAACGGCCGGCGAATTCTCGATGAATCCGTCGGTGAACGGCGGCGAGATAGTTGGCGAACGGTGAAGCCCGGGTGTTCAGCGCGGTTTGGTTCCCGGGGCGCACGGAGGGCGTGAAGTTTTCGAGCGCGGCCCGGAATTCGTTCCAGTTGTTTTGGCTGGATGATCCTCGGCGTCGAGATCGTCGCTCTCTGACGTAGGCTTCGCGTTCCTGATCGAGTTGTTCTTGGCCGAGGAGCGAAGAAAGGTTGCTCCACGCCGCTCGGCGATCTGGCCCTCGGTTGCCTAGACCCGCGCCCATCCCTTGACTGCCGGAACGACCTGTTCTCCGATCCTGAGCCTCCGAGGCACGGTCCCTGTCGACATCGTTCCGGGTGCCGGAGCCTGCTCCTCGAATCGCGCTTTGTTCGATGCGAATTGCGCCAAAACCGTCGCTTAGGACAAGCGGTTCGTCGGAATCGCCTCCCTCTGTGCTCGCTGATGAAGTCTCGCTTGCCGTCTCAGGAGTTTCCTCGGTATCGCTGCCGTCGTTTTCCGTGCGTCCGTTCCCGCGAGCGACTGGTGGAAGCACATCGTCTGAAGATGTTTCCGGCCGCTCCTCCAACGTTTCTCTTTCAGTCGGAGCCCGTTGCTCGCTTCCTTCCATATCGCGCATCTCGGCCAGTAGATCTTCGTCACCATCTCCGTGGTTTGGCGAACGTTCCCTGGGCGCACGAGAGGCAGCCTGGTGTTCGTCGTCCTGCACCAGATTTGTGATCTCTGCCCGGGTTTCCTCCTCGACCCGATTGTTGGACTCCGCGATGTATTGGGTATCTGCAGGAGGCTCCACCTCGGGGTTGGTGCTTTTTACCTGCACTGCCTGCAGATTGGGAGGTTCCTCGCGCGGCGGGGAAGGCGCGGGGGGCATGATCGGTTCGGATTCCGGCTCTGCCTCGAGCTCCGGCTCTACTACGGGCTCTGGGAGCTTCGGGCGACGCGTTTCGGTCGTCTGCGGCGAGATCGCTTTGTTCCGGGAAGTGGTTGGCGGATCGAGATTCGGGCGCTTGGGCCTTTCGTGTTCGCGAGTGGGTTTTTTGGATTGTGCGGATTCGCGAGCTGCTGGTTCTGAAGCTGTATTCTCCAGGATGTCGAAATCGAGTTCGATGCTCGCTTCGGGTTGTGCCGATTTAAGTTGGGCCTGGAGGGCTTCGGCGAGAATTCCCAGGGCTCCGTAAATAGGCACATGGATGCAGATCGAAGCTACTAGCGCGCTTCCGAAGACAACCAGTGCGGGACTGATACGACGCAATCCTCTTCCTTGGAGTGCTGATGACTAACCTCTAGCGGCGCCGAACACGTACTGTGCCGCGGGCTGCTGGGCGCCAGTTTCCGCGTACGTAGACATATCCGCGACCACGACGTTCCCAGCGGGGCTGTACATAGATTTGTCCGCCCCTCGGCCGCATATACCTTCCGCCAACCCAAATGTGCTGATGACCGTTCCAGGTGTAGTGACCGTTGACCCAGACGGCTCCCGCGTACGGCGGTGCAGGTCGCGCAACGACCACGTGGGTGGGTGGCGCCGTTGGCGGTGCCGTATAAACGACGGTCCCTGGCGTGTACGCGGTGGTGGTTTGCACCACGGGCTGTACGGTGGTGGTTTGTACAGGCTGCACAGTCGTGGTTTGCACCACAGGCTGCACAGTCGTGGTTTGTACAGGCTGCACAGTCGTGGTTTGCACCACGGGCTGCACGGTCGTGGTTTGTACAGGCTGCACAGTGGTGGTTTGCACCACGGGCTGCACGGTAGTGGTTTGTACAGGCTGGGCCGTCGTAGCGTAGGTTGTCGTCGTGTACGCAGGTGTTGTTGTATGTACGGTGCAGCCTGAGTGGAGCGAGGCCAACGCGATCGCCAGAGAACTGCCAACGAGGAGTTGCTGCATCACGATCGGCCGATTGACGTAGGACATGTTCATCGTCTCCTCTACCTTGAACTGGGCATACAACATAGCAGAGCCACATTGTTTCGATCCTCAGGATGCCCTCTTTCCTGAGTAGAATACTTCGGACTTGCCTTTATCGATTCAACTTAAGGTTGGATCGGTCTATCGCCTCGCATTGCTGTAGTCCAGCGCATCACGCAGCTTGCCATGAGTTGATGCGCGCACCTCTACATGGCGCTAAGCCATACGTCCGCGTGCTCCAAACAGGTCAACCAGACCTGTTCCGGACTGGTCTTGAGGTGTTCTTGATAGTTGACGGTATCGATGAGGCCACGCTCCAGCTTCTAAGAACGCATGGTTTTGACCAAGAACTATGCTCTAGGTGGCAGGCGCTGTTGCGAGAACTACCTGGGGTTGAGCGTTTTAATTGTTTGAAGGCTGGGGTGGAGCCACTGGGGTCAGGTGAGATACGGCTTCTCCCGAGCTCGGACAGTATCGAGCGTCGACGTCTGACTGAGGTAGGGCTGCAGGCCTTTGCTCGAGGTGAGGTAGGCGCAGTCGTTCTGGCTGGCGGGATGGCGACTCGTTTCGGAGGTGTCGTCAAGGCGCTTGCCCCGGTAGTCGAAAGCCAGACCTTTCTCGATTTCAAACTCTCCGACGTGCGCTCCTGCTCTGAGCGCGCCCGTCGCACGTTGCCCGTATTCCTGATGACAAGCTTTGGAAGTGACGCGCTTCTGCACCAAGCTGCACGGCAATTTCGCAATAGTGGCATGAACGTGCAGACGTTTTGTCAGTTCATCAGCCTTCGGCTTACCGAAGACGGTGCATTATTTCGAACTCAAGACGGTTCGCTTTCTCCCTATGCGCCTGGACATGGCGACCTGCCGGCAGCGCTAAGGAAGAGTGGTTTGCTTGATGCTTTCATGTCGAACGGCGGACGCTATCTCTGTGTGTCGAACGTGGACAATCTAACCGCGACGCTTGATCCCGCGATCGTCGGTGCACACATCGAATGCGGTGCCGCCGTGACCGTGGAGGTCGTAAAAAAAGCCTGCGGAGACCAGGGTGGGGCTCCTGCTCGGGTGGGCGGCGTCCCACAGATCGTCGAGACGTTTCGTTTTCCTAATGAGTTCGATCAAGATGCGATACCCGTCTTCAACACCAACACAATGACGATGACCGCCTCTGCGTTGGATCAGGATTTTGCACTGTCCTGGTTTTTGGTTCGTAAGACGGTAGAAGGACGCACCGCGATCCAGTTTGAACGTCTCATAGGTGAGCTGACTGCGTACCTTCCGACGCAGTTCCTGCAAGTTGAACGCACAGGACTCGACTCCAGATTCCAGCCCGTCAAAAGCCCAGAAGAGTTGGCACAGCGTATTCCGGAAATCCTCAAAGCTCTTCAAGCACGGAACTCGATGCAGGCTTTACCGATAGACGCCTGTGTCGATGAGGTCGGTTCCGCCCGAGGAGGGTCACCGTGTTCGGACGAGACGTGAGCCCTCAAGCCGGTAGTATTGATGCGTGTCCTGCCAAGGTAGCAGTATCGGATCCACCCCGTCTCCAGTGCCCTCTTGAAACGGCCAGTTGAGGGCGTTCCAACCGCTCGCCTCACCCGCGGTGATCTCAACGCCACCTTCTGCGTACGCGATGTGATTGATGATTTGACGCCCTGCCTGAAAGCGCGCGATCTCTACCGCGAGCATGCGGGAAAAATGTGCGTCGTCTGGAAACCGGTATCCGAGCACCACCTGACGTGTGGTTTCCGGTTCGAGATTTGGAAGATGTTGCGCAAGGGTGAGGAACAGTTCCTCGGCACCATCGCCCGTGACGTCCGCGCAGTGCAGAGCGACGATGTCCGAGGCGTCCTCTACCGGCAGCGACCAGGCAAAGTAGCCGACCCCTGAACGAAAGCCGGGGCCGACAACCACCAGGGTTGTGTCGTAGAGCACAAGTGTTTCCAGCCTATCGTCCCCGGTTAGATCGACGTTTCTACGATTCGACTCGCGTGCCGAAAGACTCCACTCGGTACGTGCAAGTTGCAGAAGCTCTTCTACACTCGGCATTTCTTGGGAGGCGCCCTCGGCGCTTGCTTGCGGCCTAGGGCTCGCTTGCGGAGCTCGCTTGGGTTCGCTTGGTCGGGTTTGCTCTCGAACGGCATCGCGTGAACTCGATGCCTCGTATCGAGGGTTGGGCGTTTCGGCAACGACGTGGAACCCCGCATCGCTCCAGCGGTAGCTCCTAGAATGCACCGGACCCCACGGCAGCAGCATCGGCTCCACATCGGTGGCGGGGAGGAAGTGGTGATCTCGCCGCGAAAGACCTTCCGATGTATCTACGCTTGCGATCAAAGTGGGTGCGCCAGGTGCGCCATCCGGGGATGGGTGAATCTGGGTTCTGGTTTCAATCGATTCCCCGTCGATCTCTCGGTACGTTTCGAGCAAAAAGATCGCTTCGATCGATCCTCGGTCAAAGCGGGCGATGTAGAGCAGAGTTCGTCTACCGCGCGATCGGTGCTGGCGGAGCTGCAGCAGGAGTTCTCCTTGCATATCGCCTGTCACATCTACCAGCTCTGCATGAAGCACATCGCGTGCAGACGATACCGGCAAGGTGAGGTAGTCATAGCCTTGTCCTCGACGATAGCGGGATCCCAAGACCGCGACGTATCGTCCCGCAACGACCACCTGCTCTTCTTCTGCGTCTCCAGTGACATCCCCATAAAAATCGAATCGAATCGAACCCTCGTTGAGGCCGCGCTCGTTCAGGAACGTACCTAGAACCTCCGACTGCCGTCCTATGGGTCGCAGAGCTGGGAGATGCTCAGGGTGTATCGCCGGGCTCGTTAGATGCGGTGATGGCCTCTGTCTGCGTGGCGCCCGTTCGCTACCCGGCCCCCCCGGCTGAGGTTCCGTATCGACATCCTGCATTCGAGCTGAAGCTCTCGATCGTCGTAGGTTACGGCCTGGCAGCTTACTGAAAGGGATCAGTGCTTCGATCGCATATCCACCGTCACGAGGGGCTTCCACTATCGGTATTCCCTCTGCCGGTCGAAGAGGGGTGCCGTACGGAACCACTGCGGCTCGCGAGGCGATGCTTCCCGGTCGGCCAGCCCACAGCCAAATCTCGACGGCGGAGTAGCGGCTCCCGTTCGGCATGGCCAGCGTCAGGATGAGTGCGTCCTCGTTTCGGTCTGGGTTTGACGAGCGAACCAGCGACTCGTCCTGTACGACGGCGGATACGTAGAGCCCCTCTTGGTTGTGTCCAAGAGCGATGTCAAAAGAGTCTCCCCGCTCTGTACGCAGTGACTGAAGCGCAATCCCTTGCCAGTCGCGTAAGACGCCGTCGATACGGATCCGTCGATCGCCGAGTTCATGGAGGCCCAGCCGCATCTGGGCGTGCGCCGAGCGTGTGCTCCCGAGGTTCAGGCCGAGCACGATCGCAACAGCAATGAGGCGAAGGAGGGACATGCCGCAATCGGTCCGGGCTAGTGTTCTTGAGCTTGGGGTAGCCTCATGCGCACCTTGCGCTTCGCCCCCCGGAGCGCCAGCTGTCCGCACGCCGCATCGACTTCGTCTCCACGCTGTCTACGAACAAAAGCCGAAACCCCGTGCGTTCTCAGGCGCTGCTGGAACGCATGCACTCGAGTTGCGGCCGGTGCGTCGAGAGGGCTTCCCTCCACGGGATTCATCGGGATCAGATTGACCTTGATCGGGATTCCTTGGAGCAGTCTGACCATCGCGTCTGCAGCTCGCAGTTCGTCGTTCACCCCTCCGATCAGCGTATATTCGATGGTGATCCGTCTTCGAGGCGGAAGTGGATAGCGTTTCAGGCACTCGATCAATTGAGGGAGCGGATACTTTCGGTTGATGGGCATGAGGTCCGAACGGAGCACGTCGTCGACCGCATGCAGCGAGATGGCGAGTTGAACCTGGCCTCCGAAGTCCCGCGCGAGCTGGTCGATTTGAGGGATGAGTCCACTCGTAGAAAGCGTCACCCTTCGCTTGGAGAGCGCGAGACCTTTGGGATGAAAGAGGAGGGTGAGTGTTCGGGCGACCGCCGCATAGTTGTGCAGAGGCTCGCCCATGCCCATCAGCACGACGTTGCGTAGGTATTCCTGCTCGTCCAGCCGGGTTTTGCCTAGCAGTACCTGTCCTACGATTTCTGGGGGGTTGAGTTGGCGCTTGAGTCCCGCGACTCCGGAAGCACAAAATACGCAGCCCATCGCGCAACCCACCTGGCTAGAAATGCACTGAGTGACCACCCGAGCATCGGGCTCGCCTGTGCGATTGTCTTTTGTGTATGCTGCAACGGCACCGGGCTTTAGTTCCGGAATCAGAACGGTTTCGATGACCCTCTCGTCATCGGTGCGGACAAGTAGTTTGCGGGTGTCGTCTCCGCTTCGATGCATGTCTGAGACCTTCAGCGGTAGCCTCAGCTCGCTGCGCCGGAGCTGGGCGCGGAGCTTGCTTGGCAGGTTGACCATCGACTCCGGCTCAAAGACCTGTCTTCGGTGAATCCAGTCGAATATCTGACGCCCGCGATAAGCAGGGTATCCCCACTGCTGCACGAGGTCTTCCCAATCCTCGGGCAGACAGTCGATGGCCGGACTTTGCAAACTATCGTGTGCGGATTCCACGGGGCCCTAGTCTAGCCAGGATTTAGGTGAAGTCGATTTGCCCCTCAGGTTGCCATGGTTTTTCGAGGCTACTGAGCTACCTCAGGACTACTGGGTTACTTTGGGGCTACTGGGTGACTTCGGGGCTACTGGACCTGAAGGTTCAGGGTAGACACCGAGGATTGTCGGTTGCAGCGAATCCTGCCGGGCGGTCTGTGCTCCCGGTAGCGACCAATCCGACGGTCTGTGCGCTTGTGGCGACGAAAGAATCTGTCGAATCCCAACGGCTCGCGTTGACCGCAACGGATATGTACGTTGGTTCCGGACTCTCATACACGCCACCCCATGCGACGAAGGCGTCTAGCCTTTCCGGCGTAGTGAATGTTCCCTGCTTGTCGTTGTAAATGATCACTTCACCGATATCGAGCTTTAGGTCGAACGCGCTGAGTTCACTGTCGTAATAAAAGTCAGAGTCTGTGTTCTGACCCTTATCGGTGAGATGAATCGTGATCCTTTCAGAAACCGAGAGGGTCGTGTCGGGCAGGTTGATCTCTGCATCGACCACCCGGAGCTGCCATCCGGAGTTGAGCTGAACCTCCTCAGTCGATTTTTGACCCATGCGGATGCCGTTGAAAAGCACCACTCTATTGTGGGTGAAGTCGATCGACTCTATCGTGATTTCGCCCGGAGAAGTGAGCGTCGTCGTCACCAGCGAGCAGGGCTCAGAACCGGCGTCCAACGTCGTCTTTGCATCGTCGCCAGCGTCCAGAGTAACGCCGCCATCCGCTTGCATCGCCCCGTCCTGAGACTGCGTTCCTCCGTCCTGCGTTTCGGCATCGACGTCCTGCGTTCCTCCATCGACAGCGCCGCTGCCCGAGTCCGCTGCGACTTCTTCGCTATCGTCGGAGCATGCGATCGTGAATATCAAAAAAGCCAGGGTGAGTTTTGAGCGGCCTAAGTGAGTCAAGGTTTCACTCCGTTATTCTATTAAAAATGCACTGGTAACATAGCATTTTGACTCGAGGGAGCCAGGCACAGGTGTTGCGTGAGTGGCCGTGCCGCAGAAGACGCCTCCGCCGTTACACCGCTACGTTGTGGTCGCGAAGCGCTGCGTTCAGAGAGACTTTACGATCGGTGTTTGCGTTTCTTCGGCCGATGATGAGTGCGCACGGTACGCCGTATGTACCGGCCGGGAACTCCTTTGCTCGCGTCCCCGGGATGACCACAGAGCGAGGTGGGACAAACCCTTTGTGCTCTACGGGTGCATCCCCCGTGACGTCGACGATCGAGGTCGAAGCGGTCAGCACGACGTTGGCTCCAAGCACCGCTTCAGCTCCGACGCGCACGCCCTCCACAACGATGGCGCGGCTCCCCAAAAATGCGCCGTCTTCAACGATGACCGGAGTAGCTCCCGGCGGCTCGAGGACGCCTCCGATTCCCACGCCGCCCGAGAGGTGCACGTCTCTGCCGATTTGAGCGCAGGAACCTACGGTGGCCCAAGTATCCACCATCGTGCCGCTACCGACCCAAGCGCCGAGATTGACGTAGCCGGGCATCAGGATCGCGCCTGCTTCCAAAAATGAACCGAATCTCGCGGTTCCGGGGGGCACCACGCGAACCCCTGCGGCTTCAAGTCCGCGTTTCAGTGGGATCTTGTCGTGAAACTCAAAGGGCCCAACTTCGATGCGCTCCATGTTTCGGATCGCGAAGTAGAGCAGGATGGCTTGCTTGACCCAGGCGTGAACGGTCCATTCCGATCCGGAGCTGCTTGGAGATGCGACCCGAACGGTTCCCTTATCCAGGCCCTCTAGGGTGGCCTCCACCGCATCTCGATAGTTCGGCTCGTTCAATAGCTTTCGATCGGCGAAGGCTTTTTCGACAGTTGCCTGCATTTCCTGAACACGCATACTTCGCCTCTAGCAGTGAAACCACTTCGTTCAAGGACGCCCAGTTTGGCTGAGGAGCGCTCGGACGAGAAACGCTTGGCTGAGAAGCGAAAGGCAACCCTGGTCGCGAAAGCGACCGAGTTGGGCTTTGTCCGATTGGGGGTCGCGCGCGTGGAGCCCCTAACCGAGGAAGCCAAGCGCTTGCGGGCATGGCTTGAGGACGGTCGTCACGCAGACATGGACTGGATGGCGCGCACGGCCGAGGTGCGATGCGATCCATCGCATCCGGGGATGCTGCCTGACGCTCAAAGCGTGGTGATCCTGGCCGCGACCTACCATCGCCGGGATTTAGAGCCAGTCGGACCTTCACCAAGCCGCGTTGCGCGCTACGCGCGTGGCCGCGACTACCACAACGTACTTCGCCGAGCTGGACGAAAGCTCGCCAAGGTGCTGACGGTCGACGGGGATCGATGTCGCGTATGTGTGGATTCGGCTCCGGTGTTTGAGCGAGCCTGGGCCGCTCGAGCAGGGGTTGGCTTTGTTGGTAAAAATTGCTGCCTTATCGTACCGGGCATCGGGTCTTATGTTTTTTTACTGGCTCTGGTCACGACTGCGGTTCTTCCCCCGGATGAGCCCATTCGAGCAGGCTGCGGTCGTTGCACCGCTTGCTTAGATGCCTGCCCTACGGCCGCTCTAGTCGCTGCCGGGGAACTCGATGCCCGTAAATGCGTCGCGTACCACACCATCGAGAATCGAGGAAGCATCCCCGAGCCGCTGCGAGAAGGCATGGGCGCTTGGCTCTTCGGCTGTGACGTCTGCCAAGAAGTATGCCCCTACAACGCGACCTCCAATATTGCGGAAGGGCTTGCGGAACCCTATGCGCCGCATCCCCGACACGCATCGATAGATGCGCCGGCTCTCTTAAAAATGGACGAGCCTGCTTTTGAGGTCTGGGCGTCCGCCTCGCCATTGCGTCGTTCGGGCAGGAAGGGGTTGGCCCGCAACGCCGCGATCGTCCTTGGCAACACCGGGGACAAACGCTATCTGCCCGTGCTCCAGAGCGCGGCCGTATCCCACGACGAGCCTGTAGTTCGAGAGGCAGCCGCCTGGGCGGTCAGTCGTATCGAGGCGGGCTGGGGCAACTCCTGAGTGGGCCCGAGTGGCTGCCTACCGGGGGTGTTCGGAACTCGAAGTATCGTGTTCGCTTCTTTGCTCCTGCGCTTCTTGGGCGCTCGGGTGCTGGGGCTCGGAACGGATGAGTAGCTTCTCTAAACCGGTGATCAGTTCGTCTAGTCCTTCCCGGGTTGCAGAGCTGATACCGTACACTTCGAAGTTTCTCCTCTGAAGCGCGGCGTGAATCTCCTCGGAACGGGCGCGAACCTCGGGCAGATCGGTTTTGCTGAGTCCGACGATCATCGGCCGTTTGGCGAGGGCGGGATCGAAGCACTCGAGCTCGACGAGTAGGCGGTCCAGGTCTGCGAGAGGATCTCGTGCGGGGTCCGGATCCACCGTAATCAGATGGAGGAGACAACGGCATCGCTCGACGTGCCTCAGAAACCGGAGGCCCAGTCCCGCTCCTTCGGAGGCTCCCTCGATGATGCCCGGAATATCCGCCATCACGAAGTTCCGCGAGTCTCCGAGGGAGACCACTCCGAGGTTTGGAGTGAGGGTGGTAAAGGGGTAGTCGGCGATTTTTGGACGAGCTCTGCTTACGACCGAGATCAAAGTGCTTTTACCGGTATTGGGGAAACCGACGACGCCAACATCCGCGAGCAGTTTCAGCTCGAGCCTCAGTTTTCTGCGCTGTCCCTCTCCTCCGGGTTCAGCCCGGCGGGGAGCCCGGTCGTATGGGGTTGCGAAATGGATGTTGCCGCGGCCACCGCGACCGCCTTTCGCCACCGTAACTTCCTGATCAAGTCTGCACAGGTCTGCGAGAAGTTCTCCGGTTTCTAGGTCGAAGACCTGGGTACCGATCGGAACGGCTGCGACGCGAGACTTGCCGCGTTTACCGTACTGGTCTTTGCCTCGACCATGCTCGCCGCGACCGGCTCGTACGAGTTTGCGGTAGCGAAGGTCGAACAGCGTGGAGAGACTCGATTGGGCCTGAAGGACGACGCTGCCGCCATCGCCACCATCGCCGCCAGAAGGCCCTCCCAGGGGCACAAATTTCTCGCGTCGAAACGCGATGCAGCCATTGCCACCATCGCCTGCGCGCACTTCGATAGTGACTTCATCGATAAAATCCACCTCGCCAAACTAGCAGATTCCAGTGATAGGTCCGCTCAGCGTGCGTTCGCTGACACGTTTCTGCTGAATTAACCGGGCACATATCGCTTTGTGCACGGCGTCGAGCAGGGCGACACCCTGGCTTCTGCTCGCGGGGATTCTTCAAACCTCGAGCACAGGGGGCATGTGGGCGTTTGGATGCGGTTGCGCCCGCCGTAGTGTGCGCGGGAAGTAGCGATTCTTACAACCTCACCTACAATCGCCTCGCAAGATGTCTGAAGGTAGAACGACGAAGACTGCTTTGGGTGTGGCCCGGGCGCGTTTTGTTGAGGGGCTTTCTCGAAAGGCGAGCGAACTTCGCGGATCGATTGCGCTTGTTGTTGGAACGCCTGAGGCGGACAAGCCGAGGGAGGACTTGCGGCGGCGACTTCATGCGCTGTACGCCTCAGCTCAAGTTTTTCATATCGAGGCGCTTTCGGAACGGCTGGCCGAAGCGATTCGCCGGCTGGACGAGGCGCGCGACTCGAAGCGACCTCTTTTACAAGAAGATCTCGACGCGCTGGGTTCTCTTGCCGCTGAGTTACCCAACCTTGCCCGAGTCGCGGTTGATTTGAGTCAACCGTCTGTTCCCATTTCAGAACCGCCTTCGGTGTCGCGAGTACCCATCCCACCCCCGAGAGTTCCGCCAAGGTCGAGCCGCCCGATGGCCGACCCCGCCCGAACACTGCTCGGTGTGCAGTCCCTTGCCGGCTCCGAAACCACCCCGCCCAGAAGGCCTTCCGGGAGCTTTACGGCAGCTCGCACGAGCGACAGCCCCAAGCCCCATCGTCTTGCGACCTTGGTATCGGTTCTGGTGGTCGATGAGTCGGAGGCGCAAGCGCAAGTACGCGCGGCGCTGCCTCCAGACACTTTTGAGATTTTGGTCGCAGAAGATTCAGCCGAGGCGTTACGCGTCGCTCGCTCGAGTGCGCCCGACGTGGTGCTCGTAGATCGTGATCTCGCGCTTCGGGCGGAAGGCGACTTCATTCGGAGATTGCGCAGTGATCCTTTGACCGACTTTGTGCCGGTCATCTTGCTTCTCGGGCCCGGCAACCATGAGCCAGCATGGCTCCGCGAAGCAGGAGCCGATGACGGGATTCGCAAACCGGTTTCCGCGCATGCGTTGATTCGCAGTATCGGGCGCTTGACCGATACCCTGCCCGATCGCGGCGAACTGGGGCTTGAGATGGTCGGGGACGTGACGCTGTCTGAGCTTGCCGATCGCATCGCGGTCGAAGTGCGTCGCGGAATCGTGGAAAGTGCCGAACGAGGCCGGGACTTGCTGGTCCCTGTGGGTGATGGAGCGGAGCTGATGGCCGCGGCTTGGTCCACCATCGCCCGGGTTCGCGCCGCGGTTGCTCGACGTTCCGAGGGTAGGGTGCGATTCCGCGACTCTGCCCGCCGCGGCGGCCCAGCGATGCTGGCCTTGGTCGACGACGAGTTGCCCGTCAGAGAGGAATCGGACCTCGCGGTCCCAATTCAGGGCCGAGAGATCGTCGTTGTGGACGACGATCCCGAAGTTCGATGGTTCTTCGCAGGCCTACTTCGAGACGAGGGCGCCACGGTGATGGAGGCTGAGGACGGAGAGCAAGCACTCGGAATCTCACGCCAGGCACGCCCGGATGTTATCATTAGTGATATTCTCATGCCTCGGATGGACGGCTTTGAGCTCTGTCGTCAGTTGCGTCGAGATCCGATGCTTGCGGAACTGCCTGTGGTGCTGCTCTCCTGGAAAGAGGACTTTCTCCAGCGAATGCGGGACCTCAAGGCGGGTGCCAAGGCGTATTTGCGTAAGGAAGCGGATCGTGAGCAGATCCTCGGTAAGGTCCGCGATGTACTCCGACCGCGTGCGAATCTAGAAAGCCGGCTTCGTTCTGGTGGAGAAGTTCGAGGCAGGATCGAGGGACTCGGGATCGCTCCACTGCTCTACGCGGTTGCAGAGGAGCGAACGGATTCACGGGTCACCGTACGAGACGCGTGGAATCTTTTCGAAGTCGATTTGCGCTCCGGGCAGCTTGCCAATCTCACCCGTACGGCGACCGATGGCACGTTTGCGCGGGGACCCCGTGCTCTTGCTCAGCTACTCGGCGTTACGGCCGGACGATATACGATCGACGATGCGACTCGTCCGGTACGCGCTGCATTCGAAGGGACACTCGAAGACGTGCTTTCTCAGGCCTGCTACCGCTTGGGTGCAGCGATAGACTCGGTTTCGGGATCCTCGCTTGCGCAGGTCGATGAGATCGATGTCGATGAAGACGTTGGCTCTTCGTTTCTGAGAAATTCGCCGGGTAAGGTGGCGAGCCTGGTAGAGCGCATCAAGCTCGGAGAGCGACCGAGGGAGATGTTGCTTTCGGGAACCGTAGACCCGTCCGAGCTCGAAGAAGCGCTCGTAGATTTGGTGCGTCGCGGTGCGGTCCTCGGAGTACGGGATGCCGCCGGTCGGGACATGATCGCCTCCCACCTAGAGCAGAGGCTAGAAGAAGTCGAATCGTCGCTGCCGAGTACGCCAGCACCGGCGCCGCACACCGAAGCGATAGATAGCTCCTCACCTGAAGTGCCTCTGGGCGAGAGCACCCCGATCCTTCCAAAGAAAGAACGCGACCTCCCGGAGCAGTTTGGAGGTCTGGAAGCTGAAGCAGACCAGTTGTCGACCGCTATCGGTCCCTCAAGCACAGCACTCTCGGTCGACGATCTCGAGGTCGGAGAAGATTGGGAAACCGACATCGAAGCCTCCATCAACGCTTCAGAGTCGCCCGTTCACCCACTTGAGGAGCAGCCGCAAGATGGGTCTTTCTCCGAGGACCTCGCAGATCCGTCAGAAAAGCGCAGCGGCACTGGGATGGCTGTTTTTGCACTTGTTCTGGCAGCTTTGGCGGTGGCCGGATACTTGGTTTGGCCCACGCTTTCACCGCCCTCGACGTATGTCCCGCCCGATACATCGCAAAAGCAGCAAGGCGGGGTGGAACTCGAAGACTCACTGCCGCAAATTAGCTCTGAGCAGCTGCCTCCGGTCGATCCCGAATCGCATGAGTTTGAAGAGGCTGCTCCCATCGCGTCTTTCGGACGCTTGATCGAAGGGACCGAGTCCGAGGTGCGGGTGCGGGCGGGACAGGGCCTCTTGCGGGTGACCAATGCGTCTGATGCACCTGATACTGAAGTTCGAATCGGCGACAGACGAAAAGAGCTTCCCGTCGAGTTGGCGCTGCGGGAAGGGATACACCAGATATCTTTTCGTCGTGAAGGTGCCTGGAGGCATCTCTTCGTGATGGTTCGAGAAGACTTTACCCGCGTCGCGGAGTTGCCTTCTGAGCCCTAATTTCGCCCTGCGGTTACGCTGTTTTCGCAACGCGGTGTGAGGCGCTCTGCAGCAGGTCGATTCCCGAACGAAAAGACCTGAACCCCTCCCTGTGGACTCACAAGAACAAACGAGTCGTCGGTAACCGAGAACTCGGCGTGTACCGGGCGCCCGGAGGTCTCAAGCTCTTGTATTTGAGCCCCTTCGCCCGTTTCAAGAGTGCGGAGCAATCCATCGGTTCCAAGGGTAATTAGGTACGCTTCTTCAGGAGAGAGACGCACAATTTCAAGGTGTTCTGATGAGGTTGAGTCGTCAAATAGGGCTCTGCTAGCCTCTAGATCCCAAACGCGAGCTACATTCTTATCCCCGACCGCAAGCAGCTTGCCGTCTTTGGAGAAGCTATCGGTGGACACCGCGGTGGTGCAGGGGAGACTTTGTTCGTAGTCGAGCACCGTCGGTCGAATGCGTCGCCAGATCACCACCTGCCCCAGAGCCCGATCGGCAAGGGCCAATCGTGAGCCATCCGGAGAAAAGGCGACCGAAGTGCAGTCGCCCCCGGAGGACCAGAGACCGGACTGCCACACCGGCTCGTTCATCGAACTTGTGTTCCACACCTCTGCCGTGTTTCCGCGAGTACACGCCACGAATTGACCCTCTGGACATAGACTGACCGTGTGTACAGGTTGCGCATCACTCGACTGCGGAGACGCGATCGATCCTTTCGCGGGATGGGTGTAGAGCACGCCGCCATCAGCGAGGCCGAGGGCGATCCCTCGATGCGGCATCCATCGAGAGTGAGCCGATCGCACCTCGGGGTCTTCACGTCTTAGCCGGAGGACTGGGCGCGGATCCTCCATCGTAGACCAGGGCAGCGCATGGATCTCTTTGCCGTGTTCTGCATCCACCTCGAAGAGTACGCAGACGGAGTCCACAGAGATCGGCTCTGCTTCAACGGAGCGACTGAGAGGTGCTTTCTGCAGGTTTGGTGACGATGTTCGATAGCGAGCTTCCGGACGTCCCAGCTGCCGCTGTCGCCATCCGAGAGGCTGTGCGGTGAGCTCTCTTGAGCGTTGCAGAGGGACAGCAAACTCCTGCCACCGTCTCGTTCTTTGCTGCGGAGTTCCTCGATTCCGACGCAGCTCAGGAGCGGTCACTCGGATGCGTTTCGGGCTGCGGTGATGCCATCGCCGAGGTGTCACCCCATCCATCTGCGTCGGACTGATGCGGGGCACCGCTGCGTCGTGCGCTTCGTTGTCAGGACCGTGTAATTCACTCGACTTCGGTCGCTGCTCGTCCATGAGTCCCCTCTCGTGATTTCAGGGCGCGCCGCTATCTGCGTACTCTGGCTAAAACTACGCGTACTCTGGCTTAAACTAAGCGCGTGCTCTAGTTTGCGTAGCCTAGCGCTCGGAGTTGCGCCCGAATCGCGTCATCCATTTCAGCGGCTTGCTGATCCACACGGATACCGGGGCCCTGTTCGGCAGCGATCCAATTGGCTCGATCGCTTGCACCTAGATATTGCCCGAGATGGATCCGAAGGAATCGCTGGGCGATCGGATGAACGTTCAAGTCGAGCTGATCGACTTCTTGAGGGTCCTTGCGCAAATCAAACATACTGGCGGTGAGGTTGCCTCGGAGAATGAACTTCCAGTGACCGCTTACCGCGACTCGACGATCGTGTAAGAAGTCGCTAAACGCGATTCTGGGGCGACTCGACGGGATTCCATCGACCAGGTCCATCAAACTTTCGCCTTCGGTGGGCATGGGTGATACCCCTAGAAGATCGACCACGGTCGCTGGGACATCGAGGGTAGTCACCGCGTCCTTGATTCGTCGGCCCGCCGGAATCGAGTCGGGAAGTCGCGCAAACAGCGGCACATGGAGAAGCTCTTGGTAGACCGAGTGTCCATGCCCCCAAGATCCGTGCTCTCCGAATTCTTCTCCGTGGTCGGAAACGACAACAAAAAGGGTGTTGTCCCAAAGTTCTAGCTCCTTCATCCGGTTGACGAACGTACCGAGATGATGGTCGTGCTGGGTGATCTCTGCGTCGTGAAGGGCTTCCAATCGGCGGCGATCGCTTGCGGAAAAAGTAACTTGAGGCGGGTTGCGTTTGGCCTGTTCGAGAAGCTCGGGTGTTTTCCTCGGCCGAACTTGGCCATCGTAATGGCGATCGTCATACATGCGCAGGTACGCTGCTGGGGGATCATAGGGCACGTGGGGATCGATCGTTTGGATGTAGGCAAAGAAACGCTCCCCCTGATGTCCCTCAATCCACTCCATCGCCTCACCGAATACATGTTCGGCCTCGGTCGACTTTCCTTCGCGGATGTAGTTCGTGTAGTGATCCCACCCTTGATCGAAGCCGAAGCGATCGGAGACGTAGCCGTTGGCGATAAAGCTGCCCGTTGCAAAGCCTTCCGCTTTGAGATGCTCGCTCAGCAGCAATGCCTCCTTTGGTAGTCGAGACTCACTTTCTTTCGCACCGTGGGTCAGGGGGTACAGCCCGGTGAGCACCGAAGCCACCGACGGTTTTGTCCAGTTTTCAGGCGCTTGAGCCAATTCAAATACGGTTCCCTCTGCCGCGATCTTGTCGAGAACAGGAGTCTCCACGCGAGAGCGAGGATTGTAGGCGCGTAGCTTTTCGGCCCGCAGGGTATCGATGAGCAGAACCACGACATTCTTGCCGTGTTCTCGCTCCTGAGGTTCCGCTGGAGGTACGAGTAGGGCTGGAGTGCTCCAGGCGATTCGCCCGGTGTCGGCGTGCCCGCTGGTGTCTGCTTCGGTCGTCCGGGATTCGGTGGTTGTGGCCTCGGTGATCAATTGAATGCGGGCAGTCTTGCCGGCGAACTCGGTTAGATCGGTGACCGCATTGTGCCAATTCGCTCCGAGGCTCTGTCGATAAATCTCGGTGGGCGGACCGCCTTCAGGAGTCACCACGGCGCGAACCACGCCTCCACTTTGGCTCTCCGCGCCGACACCGAAACTGAGATGCGCCTGCTCGGGAATCAACACATGCCAACTCAGGGTGGTTGGGGACCGCACAGCGATAGAGGTTCGGTCTTCACCATCGATCCGAACGTTGGAAATCAGCGTCTCGTAGTCGGGCAGCGCTTGCTCGCCGCCAGGTGGCTGACCTGCTCGGATTCGGATCCAGTCCATCGCCACGCTGACGTCTTCTTCCCCGACCTTAGTTGCGCCGCCAAAAGTCAGCAGCAGATAGTTTTCTCCGCGCCGCACCTTGTTCTTTGGAACGACAAAGTCCACGTTTCGAAAGTCTCCACTCGCGGGAAAATGCAGTGAAGTCAGCTGTTCATTGTTAAACCAAGGGGTCAGCGCTCCGGTGCCGTGAGGACGCAGCCTGAGTCGTACATGAAGGTCCGCATCGGCAGCTGAATGGAAGTACACGCGTCCACGTCGACCTACAAATGTCGCTGTGCGATCGCCTTCAGCTACCTGACTTCCCCAGCCACTCCGCCATCCCCCAACGGTGTACTTGGATTCCGCTGGCGTACCGAAGTCGATAAAGAGCCCCTCTCGGTCGACATCTGCGAGGTGTAGCAAGCTCTGAAAATCGGTGTGCACGCGATGGTCGCGGAACTCGTCCGTACGTGACTCAAGACCCGCTTGGGCCTCGGTGGCACTGCTTGCATCACTACTGCAATCGCAGGCTGCTGCCAAAACGGAGAAAAGCAGAGCTGAAGCAAATCGTTTGAGGCGCATTGTATCTCCTTCGCCGCGGCGGGTTGCGTCGTCTGCGCCGCGGCATCTCCGTCGTCATCACATTCCTTTGCTGTGGCCAGACCTCAGCGGTTCAGGACGTGTGGCGGGGGCGATTCGAAATAGGACTCGAACCCGGCCTGACGCTATGTATTTACGTCGCTAATTCAGCCGATAGCATGTGTTATGCGAAAGGGTCAACTTTGGGTTTCGAACTCTCGCTAGACCACAGGTTGTTCGGTCAGTCTCAGGTATACGTAGGTTGCTGAGAGAAACCAAAGGGGCATTGTAAAGATCAGTCCGATGTAGCAACACATCGCTCCGACTAACGAGATGAGGCCGTTGAGCGTCAGAAACACGAATACCTTCGCTTTATGACCGTCCGTAGCTTCCCAGCTTTTCTTCAGCGCTTCGATACCGTCGCTCCGCTGGTCGATCGCTACGAGGGGCCAAAAATAAAGGCCTACCGATAAAATTATGCCCGGCACGATGCAGAGCAAGAAGCCGATGTTGACTGCAACAGTGTGTAAGATCAGCCCGACCAGTATGTGGACCATGAACCCGCTTGCGGAGAAAAAATCTCCGATGGAGTAGGGCTCACCACGGCAGATTCGCAAACAAAAGAGAACTCCGCCTCCAGTAAGGAAGGCAGTGCTCACCGCGAAGACGGATAACGAAACCAGCATCGACAGCAGATAGAGCGTAGTGCTGTCGAGCAAAGCGAGTGCGGCGATTGCGAATCCGTACAAAAACATCGCAGGCATGCACATACACAACCCCGCAACCAGGAACGGTAGGAGGATTCCTGCCGGGTCGGCCTTGATCTTTCCAAAGGCGTAGGCGATCGCATCCATGGGACTCCAGGTCCCAGAGGGTCCTTGCGGAGGCGTGCCGAAATCCCCCGCGCTCGGAGGTTGGCCAAAACCACCCGTAGCGGAAGGGTGACCCAAGGGTTCGCCTGGAGGCGTTCCAAAGGTTCCCGGCAGTTGGCCGCTCGGTGGCTGTCCTATTTCAGACATCTCTGCGCTGCTCCCTTTGGCGTTGCGGAGCGCTACCCTACCACGGCTCTGTGACCAAAAGAGTAACTACCGATTTGATCACCCACCGAAGAGTCAAGTATCCTGATCCAGTGAAACGATTCGATACGGTGGGACTAATCACGAGTTTGCTGCTCCTTGGACTGCCGATTACGACGGTCGCTCAAGGGGAAGACGCAGAGGCTGCTCGGGTATCTGGTGCCATGTACGCCGGAGTACGTCCCGGTTCCCCTTCCGCTCCGCCCGCCCCCGATGCGGCCTCGGTCGCGAATCGTCCACGTAAACGAAAGCAAGCCCGTTTGCTCACCTGGCCTGGATTTGAGCAGCTCGAGGAACGCCGTAGCCGTTTTTTCTTCCAAACCTCTCGCCCGGTGGAGACTCAATCCGAGGTGATTGCGGGCGCGTATCAAATCATACTGAAAAACACGCGTGTCCATCTACGCAACAACCGACGACCTCTCGAAACCCACTGGTTCAACACGCCTGCGTTGCGCGCGCGGATCGACCAGGTGGGTCGTGATGTACGCTTGACGATCGACCTTAGGACGGTGGTGGTTCCGGTGGTCCGGAGCGTGGCTGGAAACGGCGGCTATTTCTTTACGTTTGTCGAGTTTCCCGCCGGTGACTATCTGCCCGAGGATCGAATTCATCACGCTATCGATGCATCCGGGCGTCCGGTTCAGCACAGCCCAGCACCCCAGCAGCCGGGTCGCACGGCGCCGGATGAGGCCGAATCGTCGCCGCCTTCAGTAGCGCCAACGCGTGCGCTCGACCCCTCTCTGCTCCAACTCGATGACGAGCGACCTCCGGGGATGTGAGCGTCAGCGCACCGGAGGCCCAGAAGTGAAGGTGCGCGAAGCGACTGGGTACTTTGAGTTCCGAGCCTAGGGGACAAGCGTGTGCTCAGACTGTCACACGACTCAGATGTGTGATCCCCTCTTCAAGCCCCCGCAGAGTGAGCGGAAACATGGGAAAGACCTGCTTGACGTATTCGATGGTGTTTCCTTCCCAGAACCGGGGCGCCTCGGGATTCAACCAAATGGCTTTGGGAAAGTGCCTAGCGAGCAGGAGTAGCCAGCCGATTCCCTTGAGTCCGTCGTCGTCCGGTTCCTCTGCTCGAGCGGCAGAGAGCAATTCGTATGGCGCCATCAACGCGTCGCCTACGACGATCAAGTGGTATTCTCTGCTGCAGCGTCGGACGAGATCGCGTACCCGGATACCCTTGTCGAATTGGGCGCTAGGGTAGACGTGGCTGTAGACGCAGTTGTGAAAGAAGTAGGTTTGCAGTTCTCGGAAGTGGGAAGACTTTCGGGCCGCAGAAAAGAGCCGCGAGACGAGTTCGGTATGGGGATCCATCGAACCACCGACGTCCATCATCAGCACGATGCGCGTGTTGGGTCTTCTGGGCGGCCGAGTGACGATGTCGATCTCGCCTCCACCATCCGAGGTTTTTCGAATGGTAGACTCTAGATCGAGCTCTTCTTCTTCGCCGGAGCGAACGAACGAACGAAGTTTTCGAAGGGCGAACTGCATTTGGCGAACGTCTAAGGTCAAATCGTCCCGATAGGATGCGAAGCGTCGCTCCGAGGCAACCTCAAACGCGCTCCGGTTTTGGCCTGCGCCACCCACTCGAATCCCGGACACACCCGGCGCGCCCGAGTGGCCGAAGGGAGAGGTTCCACCGGTGCCAATCCATCGGTTCCCTCCATCATGACGTTTCTTTTGTTCCTCAAGTCGCTGTTCGAAGAGTTTTTCAATCTCCTCCGGAGAGAGGTTGCCAAAGAAGGCTCGTTCTTCCTCCGTCAGTTCCCTTTGTCGCTCCACGGCGTCCCGAAGCCACTCGAGAAGCTCCTCGTGTACTCGGCTCAAGGAGAGTTCGACGCCCTTAAAGTGATGGACGAAGGCTCGATCGAAGAGGTCCAAATGCGCTTCTCGATGAACGAATAAGCATCGGGCCACGTGATAAAAGCCGTCCAGCGAGCTGTCGTGGAGATCCTCTTTGAGCGCCTTGCAGAGCCCCAGGAGCTCCTGAGTTCCGACCGGTACGCCCACGGAGCGAAGAGTTTGAACAAATGAAATCAGCATCTGCTTCCAGCATCAGCTTCTAAATCGGTGTCCGCCGGCGAGCTCGTCAGCATAGGCGACGAGATCTTGCTCTTTTTTCAGCAAAGTTCCGAGAAACGGAAGCTCTTTGCCGAGCCGGACGTCGCCGATTCCGGCCTTGGTGAGTACCGTGATCCAGTCGATAAGCTCGCTCGTGCTCGGCCGCTTGCGCAGTCGTTTCATGTCCCGAAGATCGTAGAACGCCTGCAGCGCGTGCTCGACGAGGCGCTCTTCGAGGTCGGGATGGTGCACCTGTACGATCTGACGCATCAAGTCCGGTGACGGGAACTCGATGAAGTGGAAGACACACCTGCGGAGAAACGCGTCGGGCAGCTCTTTTTCGGCGTTGCTGGTGATGATGACGATGGGCCGTGTCTTCGCGACGATTTCATCACCGGTTTCGTCGACGAAGAAGCGCATCCGATCGAGTTCATTCAGGAGGTCGTTGGGAAACTCGATATCTGCCTTGTCGATTTCGTCGATCAGGAGCACGACCTGCTTTGGAGACGCGATCGCCTGGCCGAGAGGACCTTTTTTGATGTACGTCCTGATGTCGTCGACATTTCTACCGCCGAAACGCGAGTCGTAAAGACGCTTGACGGTATCGTATACGTAGAGACCGTCCTGAGCGCGGGTGGTGCTTTTGACCTGCCATCGAAGCAGGGGTAGCGCCAAAGCTTCTGCAACGGCCTCGGCGAGTAAGGTTTTCCCGGTACCCGGCTCTCCTCGCACCAGCAGTGGTCGCTCGAGCACCAACGCGCAGTTCACGGACGCCTCCAAAGGACCGCTGGTCAAATAGTGTTCGGTACCGTGAAAACGAGGTGCGGATGATGAAGACGACGACATCGAATGGCTCCAGTACGGCTTTTCCGAGGAGCCTACTTCGGCATGCGGCTTGTTCAAGTCGCTGTGCACACGCGATCCGTGGAACTACGTCGCCCGTGCTAAGTCCAGAAAACGATGTCGTTTCGATCGGGACCTTTTCGATGGAGGATCGCGGCCCTGCTCGCGCTGTCGACCTGGCATTGCGAATGCTCGACCGACCTTTCCGGCATGCAGGTGGGTGGGCCGAATCCCTACACGCGCTGCTTAGCCCATGAGCTCAGCGAACGCGACTGGTGGCGTCAGGGATCATTGAGGCTCCGTATTCAAGACCGAACTTTGTCGGTGGCGGGTGTTCAAGTTGGAGATCGGATCGCAATGGGCGCCGGACCCTCCCCGGGAACCTTTGACGATGCCTTGCTGCATGCCCTCGACGCTCGAGATGCAAAACTGCTCTTGGTGGTAGGTGAGCTCGCCACTTCGCCGGCCGAGTCTAGGATTTTGTTCTCCAGGCTGGCTGATCTGAAGATGCCCGTGGTCGCAATTGCCGGGGGGAGAGATCAGGCCGGTGCCTTTCGATCCGGCACGGAGGCGACAGATGGAGCGGTTGTCGACGGCAGGGGGCTGCGGTCGATCGATTTCGGAGACTTCGAGCTCTTCCTGCTCTCAGGCGGTCCAAGACGTTACGTCAGCGGACCCGGAGGCTGCGGCTACGAAGCCTCGGATCTTGAGCCGCTTGCGTTCGACCAAAGCGGAGCCGATCGAAGTGAGCAGGACGGGAAGGAAAAGACCTCCGTGTGGGTCGCCTGGAGTCACGCCGGCCTTGACACAGGTTTACTTCGACGGCTTTCCCAAGCTGGGATCGCACAAGGCTTCTACGCGTGGCCCTACCACCAAGGGGACCTGCCGCGATACGGGCTGGGTACGCTGGGCGTCGAAGCGTTTTCGGCTACGTCGACTGGGGAGGAGTTTGAATGGATCGGCCTGCCACGCGTCGGCGGACCACCTCGTCGACTTCTTGACGGGACGTTGAAGCCCTCCGGGTTGGTGTGGCTCTTAGCTACGTCACAAGGGCTGCGCGCAGAACGCGTAGCGACTGAGGATGCATCTGCACCTTGACAGTTGAATACAGACGCCTATAACGCGCCGATTCTGGCGACACGTCGGAAGGGTTCGAGCAAGTCTAAACGGACACACGCGGTGTCAGAAAATAGGCCTGCGTCGAGCCCCTTCTGAATACGACAATCGTTCGAAAGAGGAGATAACGGTGGCTGTTCCGAAGCGTAGAACCAGTCGAAGCAAGACTAAAAAACGTCGAGCACACCACGATAAGGTTTTCGCCCCGAATCTCATCCCCTGCCCTAGTTGCGGCGACGTCATGGTAGCTCACCGGGTATGTCCCTCCTGCGGTCATTACAAAGGAAGGCAAGTCATCACCCCGAAGTCAGTCACCGACGAATTCGACATGGCTTCAAACGGGCCGACCACTCCAAAGGGAACCACGGCTCAGTAAGCCGAGCCGCTTGCAACGAAGCATGACGAGCGAGGCGACGATCAAGGCAACCGCCTCGCGAATCGGTGGAACCGGACACTACGTTCCTGAAAAAGTTGTCACAAACACTGACCTGTCCGCCATGGTCGACACATCGGACCAGTGGATCCGTGAACGTACCGGCATTGTAGAGCGTCGCATCGCTGGCGAGGGCGAATCCACCAGTGATATGGCTGCCGAGGCCGCTCGACGAGCGCTGGACCACGCCGGTTTAGATCCCCAAGAGGTAGACCTAGTCCTGGTGGCCACGGTGACCCCCGATAGGCCGCTGCCGTCAACTGCGATCTTTGTGCACCGAGCACTTGGATTGCGTCACGACTGTGCCGCATTTGACCTCGCAGCTGCGTGTGCAGGATTCATTTACGGAATCTCAATTGGAAACCAGTACATCTGCAACGGCGCTGCAAGGAATGTGCTGGTGATCGGCGTGGAGCTTCTTTCGAGGGTGATGGACTGGTCGGATCGCAATACCTGCGTGCTTTTCGGTGACGGAGCAGGTGCGGTCGTTTTATCTCCCAGCACAGAACCGCATCACGGTGCGCTACTTTCAACGCATCTCTTCGCGGATGGAACGCTTGCCGATTCACTCACGATTCGCGCTGGCGGCAGCCAGCAGCCGACGAACTACGAAACTGTGCAGAATGCACTCCACTTTGTGCATATGGACGGTCGCGAGATTTTTAAGTTCGCCGTTCGAGCGCTAGCGAGCGCAAGTTCTGCCGCGATAGAGGCCAATGGGGTATCTGCCGATGAAGTGGACTGGGTTGTCCCCCATCAGGCAAATCTTAGAATTCTCGACGGTGTCTCCAAGCGCTGTGGAGTCCCCATAGAGCGATTTTTTATCAACATCGATAAATACGGCAATACCTCGAGCGCTTCGGTTCCCATCGCACTCGACGAGGCGGTGCGAGCAGGCCTCGTCAAGTCCGGGCAACTCGTACTGATGTGTGCTCTCGGAGGTGGCATCGCGTGGGGCAGCGCGATGCTTCGGTGGTAGGTTATGCTGTTTCGTCTTGAGAACAAAGTTGCGCTCGTGACCGGTGGTTCTCGCGGGATCGGGCAGGCCATCGTCGAGCGGCTCGCGGACTCCGGTGCGTTCGTTGCCATCAACTACCGAAGTAATCAACAGGCGGCACTGCAAACGCTCCAAAAGGTGCAGGAGTGTGGTGGTGACGGAACCTTGCTTCAGTTCGATGTCGGCGATTCAGAAGCTTGCGGGGAGGCTATTCGAGACTTAGTGTCACAAAAAGGCAGGGTAGACGTCCTGGTCAACAATGCCGGGATTGCCATCGATCAGCTGCTTGCCCGGGTGAAGCCCGACCAGGTGAGCGAGACCTGGCGCACCAATATCGATAGTGCGATCTGGTGCGCGAAGGCGGTGATTCGGAAAATGATGAAGAATCGTTGGGGTCGAATCATCAACGTATCAAGCGTAGTGGGAGAGGCGGGCAATGCAGGACAACCCGTCTACAGCGCTTCGAAAGCCGCACTCATCGGGTTGACTAAGACCCTTGCTCGCGAGTACGCCTCTCGCGGCATCACTGTGAATGCGGTCGCCCCAGGTTACATCGCGACCGATATGACGGCGGGCCTCACCGACACGGCCCAAGAAATGATTGTCAAGCAAACGCCGCTAGGTAGAGTCGGCACTCCACAGGAAGTGGCAAACGCCGTACTCTTTCTCGCCAGTGAGGAAGCCTCGTATATCACCGGACAGGTTCTGAGGGTAAACGGTGGCATGTACATGTAGTACCGAACACGTTTAGTTCATACGGAGAAACGCCCATGGAGATCGCGGAGAAGGTCAAAGAGATCATTTCGCAACAGCTCGACGTAGATAAAGCTCAGATCAACGATACTGCAGCATTTATCGAGGACCTCGGAGCAGACTCGCTTGCCATTGTCGAGCTGGTACTTGCGTTTGAAGAGCAGTTCGAGATCGAGATTCCTGACGAAGATACCGAAAAAATCCGAACTGTTGGAGATGCGGTATCCTACATCACCGAGCGCGCATCTCACTAGCACAGAGTAGGTATGCGAAGACGGGTCGTAGTCACCGGCATCGGCGCGGTAAGTCCTTGCGGCGCCACGACCGAGTCCACTTGGGAGTCCATCGTTCAGGGCCGTAGCGGAATCGATACGATTCAGCGATTCGATGCATCTTCCTTCGCCTCCCAGATCGCCGGAGAGGTTCTGGACTTCGACCCGCTCGACTACTTCGAAAAGAAAAGGGTGAGAGAAGCAGAACGCTTCACCCATTTTGCGATCGCTGCAAGTCAGATGGCGCTCGATTACGCGGGGTTTAAACCTACAGACGACCAAAAGGAGCGGGTCGCCACCATCGTCGGCGTCGGAATGTGCGGCTTGGAGCTGCTTCAGCAACAGGTGCTGACGATGGAGCAGCGGGGTCCCCGTCGGATGTCTCCTTATTTCATTCCAGCGGCCATCGCCAACATGACCTCGGGTCAAGTTTCCATGCGATGGGGATTCCGTGGCCCCAGTTTTACCACGACGAGCGCCTGCGCTTCCGGAGCGCACTCTATCGGAGAGGCTGCCCGAAAGATCGAGCGTGGTGACGTGGATGCCGCGCTTGCCGGCGGTGCTGAGGCAAGCGTCTGCGGCACCGGGGTTGGAGGGTTTTGTGCCATGCGCGCGCTTTCGAAGAGGAACCACGCGCCAGCAGAGGCCAGTCGACCGTTCGATAAGGGTCGGGATGGGTTTGTCATCGCAGAGGGAGCGGGGATGATGCTGCTCGAAGAGCGAGGTCATGCGCTTCAGCGAGGCGCTCCTGTTCTAGCGGAGCTCGTCGGTTACGGTGCGACTGCGGACGCCTATCACCTCACTCAGCCGGCTCCCGAAGGGGAGGGTGCCCAGAGAGCGATGCGGGTTGCGCTGACCGACGCACGGCTCCGTCCAGAACAAATCGACTACGTCAACGCTCACGCCACGTCGACCCTGATGGGAGACGCCAAGGAACTCGAAGCTTTGCGTGGTGTATTTGGCACTCACGTGGAACGAGGACTGTCGATTTCTTCCACCAAGAGCATGCATGGCCACTTGCTCGGTGCCGCCGGAGGACTCGAGGCTGTGCTCACCGTTCTCGCGATTCGAGATCAGTTGTGTCCACCGACCCTGAACCTGGTCGACCCTGAAGAGGCGGCGGTTGGATTTGACCTGGTACCAAACGTTTCCAAGAAGAAGCCGATTCACGCCGCCATAAGCAACTCATTTGGGTTCGGAGGGACCAACGTGACCCTTGCATTCGAGAGACCTGACCTTTCGCAAACCACACCGAACGATGCCTCTTGATCCATCGAACTACGCTATCGTTGTCGCTTCCGACCATGCGGGGCTTGCCCTGAAAGAAGAGCTGATTCAGCCCCTCGGTGAATTCGCCAAGGTGGTCGACCTCGGAACGCACGATTCTGAGTCTTGTGACTATCCCCAATTCGCACATGCAGTGGCGAGGCACGTACTCGAGGTCGACGGCACCTATGGAGTGCTGGTCTGTGGAACGGGAGTGGGTATGTCCATAGCCGCCAACCGCCATCGAGGAGTGCGCGCCGTGGTCTGCTCAGACGAATTCAGTGCAGCCATGGCGCGGCGCCACAACGACGCGAACGTGTTGTGTTTGGGTGCACGTGTCGTCGGGTTCAGTTTGGCGACAAGTCTTTGCCGAGCTTTTCTGACTACCCCGTTTGAGGGCGGACGCCATCAACGCCGCGTCGACCAGATAGAACCCGCATGAACCTCTCGCAAGATGCCCGATTCCGAGAAGAGCTAAGACGCTTCTCGCTTAAATTCTGCTGTGAGGACTGCGCGCTATTCGATCCGCGTGACGCCTCATGTGTCTACGGCTACCCGACTGCCGACCATCGACTCCTGAGGTACGAAGATCCTGATTCCTCGGTCGTGTTTTGTAAGGACTTTGAGTTGCTCGAGTGAACACCGAACCCCGCGCTTTGGTCCACGGCTCGCGAGGTGTGGTGGGGAAAGGTCTACGCTGAGGGATCTCAGTTCTATCCGTGAGCGGTCCAAAGGTCGAGTACACTAGCGGTCCCATGGATTGGACCGAAGTGCGGGCGCCGACTGTGCTGCTTAAGTTTTTGGTAGCTGCCTCTTTCCTGTTTCTAGGTTGCGATGAGGACCCGCCCCCGTCTCCACCCCCGCCGCCTCCACCCAAGCTCGAGCCGATCGCCGCACCGCGTTCCCTTGCCACGGATTCCGCTTTCGATTTAGTTGCGACATCGACGGGAGCTGCCCTGTTTTGGGGTCAACCACGCAGAGTCGGCGCTGGTATTCAGATGCTAGAGCTGGACCGACTAGGTCGCATTCGATCCGCCGAGCGACCGCTGCTTTCGGGTGACACGCCGGCATCGGGTGGAACTCCCTCTGAGCAGCCCGCAGACGTAGTTGAGCTTGCTGCAGCGTTTGGTGGTGGACGCTACGGAGTTGCCTGGGTACTTCGGGAGCCGTTTCGTCTACGAGTTCAAGGTGCACTCGGTCGACAAGACGGGACATTTGGGCCCCCGATAGACTTCGGTACTACAGAGATGCGCACGACAGGTCGTCGAGGTCACCTGGCCCTGGCTGCGGCTGCGAACGGTACCCTTTCTCTAGTTGCGCGCGGAGTTACAAAACCTTGCTCAGAGGGTCGCTGTACTGAGTTTTCCGTACAGCGGATGGGTGAGGCAGGAGATGCTTTGGTTGGGGTGCCGCTCCTCGTGCCGAATCCTTGTCGAGCTGCGGTGACTGGACATCTCAATATTCGCAATACCTGGTACTACGCCGTCTGCGCAAAAGAGCATGGCGTTCCGGTAACGACGCTGTACGCCACGCAGTCTGAGCCCGAGTACGTCCATACGGAACGACTGCTGCCGGGGTGCAGTCCGCTGGGGATGACCGCGGGGCCTGAGGGCGTGGTCCATCTTGCCGATTGCGAAGGACGACTTGAAGGGGTCGAAGTTGAAGCGGCCGGTAGACGCCGGAATGCCTTCAAAAAACTAGAGGTTAAGGCTCCTTGTGTCGATGGCCATCCGATGCTCGAAATCGTCTCCTCCGAGGGGCACGACCGAAAGTTCCCACTACGAGGGCCGAAGAGCCGGGTAGAGTCCCTTTTGCCGTCTGAGATCACCCCTCCGCGTACGAGGGCCGTGTGGACGGGAGATGCGCTTTTGCTTGCCTACCCTCTCGCGGGCGATGTGGGATTGCGACGCTACGAATGCCGATCGGGACATTTGATGCAAACCAACGAATAGACCTCAGAGAAGAAACGAGACCACACCACGATGCGCGTCCCCTAGTGCCGTTCGGAGTACCTCGTTGCCGTTGCGGTTGACCGGGAAAAGGCTGCGCCGTACACGCGCCCTATGGCCCTCTTTGAACATCTCCCACCCAGCGTTTCCCTCTACGAGGTCTCTCCTCGCGACGGTCTACAGAATGAGGCTGCCATGGTGACGACCCACGCGAAGATTCGCCTGATCGAAGCGCTGATCGATGCGGGCCTGCGTCGTATCGAGGTGGCTAGCTTTGTCTCCCCGCGTTGGGTGCCCCAAATGGGTGATGCGGAGGAAGTCGTCAAGCTCCTCCCTCGCCGAGCTGGTGTGCGCTATTCGGCTTTGGTTCCCAACAGCCTCGGTTTGAAGCGCGCATGCGATGCTGGAATCGATGAGATCGCGGTATTTGTAAGCGCCAGCGAGACCCACAATCGGAAGAACGTCAACAAGACGGTGGCTGAAACCCTAAAAGCGCTGAGTAAAGTAATCGGCCCGGCAGCGCAGCAGGGAATGAAGGTTCGAGGATACGTATCCACGGTGTGGGGGTGTCCGTACGAGGGCGAGGTTTCTCTCGGCAGTGCGCTTGAAGTTGCGAGGATCCTACGTGGCGAGGGCTGCTATCAGATCGCGCTGGGAGATACTGTTGGCGTCGGAACGCCCTTGCAGACACGCCGCATTCTCGAGGAATTTCTGGTAGAGTTTTCGGTAGAAGAGGTGGCTCTTCATATGCATGACACGAGAGGCACAGCCCTGAGTAACGTCATCGTTGGGCTGGAAATGGGCATTCGGGATTTTGATGCATCGGTCGGAGGGCTTGGGGGGTGTCCTTTTGCCCCTGGGGCAGCGGGTAACTTGGCCACAGAGGATCTGCTCTACACGCTTCACGGAATGGGAATCGAGACCCACGTAGACCTGACTTCTTTGTGGGAAGCAGGTCAAGTGGCGGCCGCGATCGTAGGTCGGGATCTTCCGGGCAAGGTGCATCGAGCGGGGATTCGCTCGCTGACTCATTGAGAGGGTTTTTTGCTCTCTGAGCAGCGGCGGCTCGTGTTTAGGTGAGTTAGGCTCCGGGCGCGCGAAAGCGCCGATAAGGAGTATCGATGGATCCTTGGAGTGCCCTCGTTTTCGCGAGCCCTCTATTTGGCTTTACTTTGAACTTGCCCGCGCTGGAGATGCCCGCTTCGGCGCGCCCTGCTTGGAACGAAGTCGATGGCTGGGTGAGTGTGGGGCTCGAGTCCGACCCTACCCCAAAGCGCGGCGAGAGCCGGGCTGATGCGGAGGATCGGCAGGGTGTCTTGGATCGGCAGAGAGCCTTGGATGGTTCCGAGGAAGATGGCTCTGAAACGGCCGCTTTTGGAGCATCTCGTGCTTCGGAGATGCGGTCTCACCTCTCCCTTCGTCCTGTCGATTTGCCTTCCGTTGAAAGTGAGCCGGAGTCTGGCGAACACCAGCTCGCGCGCGATCTTCGGACCCGTGGCAAGTGGGCGAAGTTACATCGCGGTTTCGGTATTGCTACTTGGGCATCGATGCTTGTCACGGTGATCGCGGGCTCGATTCAGTATCACAACCTCTACGGGTTTTTTGCCGGACGCGACGACAATCCATGCGTTAAGGGCACTGCGGTCTTCGGCCAGGACCAGTGCTACCGCGTTCCAGCATTCCATCTCTCCACAGCCATGCTGACTACCGCACTCTACGGGGCGACTTTTGCGATGTCCTACCGTATGCCCGACCCGATCGGGCTTGACGAGGGAGACAGCAAATACGCACGCAATCTGCGCCTTCACAAGCGTCTAAGATGGGTCCATTTTGGCGGCATGCTCGCCCAGGTTTTCTTTGGTTTCATGGTTGCGAACCACGAGAATCTGGGCTTGAACCGGTCGGATGATTACAAAGCCTTAAGAGCGATGGCGACGGTACATCAGGCAGTTGGATGGATCACGTTTGGTGCGCTCACTTGGGCTGGTGCCACGATGGTGTTCTGATTTCGAGCGATTTCAAGGATCGCGTTCGTTCCGAATCACTTGATTGGAGTGGCATGCGGCCTCTAACATCGTCGGTCCAGGAGAGCGGGAACGCCCGTCGGGAGTTTTTGAGGGTTATATGGCGCGGCTGACGATGTCCAACTACCTGGGAATGCTTCAAGAAGATCCCGAAAACATTGAGATTTTCGAGGGTATCCTCGACTTGCTGACTCATCCCGATCCCGCAGCGATGGGAGAGAATCCGGTGCGGCTCGTCGAGGCTGCTCGAGTCGCCCACGAGCGGCGTCGCGAGCTCGGCGCGACAGCATGGCTGCTCGAGATACAAACCCACCTGGCACAAGAAGACCCCGACCTTCAAGCGGCGCTTTGGAAGGAACTAGGTCGTATTCGACAAGAAGAACTGCTGAACTACGCTACTGCCCGCGATGCATATGAGCAGGCTCTTGCGCTGCGCCCGGGGGATGAGGATGTCCAGGACGCGATCGAGCATATCGACAGAGCCAGTGAAAAGTGGCGTCAGATCGCCGATCGTTTTCGACAAGAAGCTTCGAGCGCTAGCGACGCCTCGCTAAAGTCGTCCCTACTCTTGCGGGCTGCCTCCCTCGTTTGGCAGTACGAGACCTCAGAAAAAGACCGTGACTCGGAGTCTGATGCGCTCTTCGCCGAGGCGCGTGCCGCAGATCTCTCTGACACTCGAGCTTCCCGCCTCCACGTTCTGACCCTGCGCGCTCGGGGGCTTTGGGGGGAGTGCGCGAAGGTTCTTCTGAGCACCGCCCAGACAACCCGCAGTCGAGATGAGAAACGCAACTGTTTTGTCAAAGCTGCACGCATCCAGATTCGGCATCTCGAGCAGGAGGAGCAAGGAGCAAGGAGCTATCTGCAGGTTCTCGCTCTTTTGCCGAGCCATGAAGAGGCACTTCGTTATCTGGTCGAATATTACACGGAGCGAGAACTATGGGACGACCTTGTGACGCTGTACGAAGAGGCGCTGCGGTCCCGCCAAAAAGTTGAAAACGAAGTCGGTATCCTTATGCAGCTCGCCATGGTGCATTGGCGAATCCGGCAAGCCCCGGAAGAGGCTGAGCCCTATTTCTCTCGGCTGCGGAAGATCGATCCGGCACACTCGGGGATGCTGCAATTTTATAGAGAGCAGTCGAGCGATGCCTCAAAGTTACTCAACATACTCGGTGATGCGCATCGGGTGGCGAAAGATCAGGATCACAAGCTCGCCTTGGCGGTAGAGCTCGCGCGCGCCGCTCAAGAGGACAGCGCGACCCTAGAGCGGGCCATCGACGCTTGGAAAGCGGTCCAGCGCTTAAATCCTGGTCACGCAGAAGCCCATGAGTCCCTCAAGTCTCTCTACCGAAAAGCAGAGAAGTGGAATGCTTTGGTGGAGCTGCTGCGTTTGGAATTAGAACGGACCGCGCCCGACCATACGGATGAGAAACTCGAGTTGCTGCGGCAAATGATTCCTGTGTACCGGGATAAGCTGGCTCTCGATGTGATGGTGATCAATACGTACAATGCGATTCTTCAAGAGGTTCCTACAGATTCGGAAGCGCTCAAGGCTCTTGGGGAGACCTTCGAGGCGATGGGCCGGTGGAGCGACTTAATACAGATCCTAGGCAAGCAGGCGGAAGCAGCGGGCAGTCAAGAAGATCAGGTCGCGCTCTACATGAACGTCGCGAATCTCTGGATCAAGCGATTTGCCAATTACAATCAAGCTACCAAACCCCTTGAGCGAGTTGTTGAGATCGATCCAAAGCATCTGGAGTCGATCAGGTTGCTCAAGGAAATTTACGGTAAAAAGCGAGCTTGGAGTTCGCTTTACGATGTGCTCCACAAAGAATACGAACTGGTATCGGACGACGCCGAACGACTTTCTCTACTCGTCGATCGTGCAAAAATCGCTGGGGACCGGCTACACAGACATGCGGATGCCGTGGCGCTCTGGAGGCAGATCGCGAGACTTGCCCCAGAAACTCCGGGGGCCCTGGATGCTTTGGAACGCTACGCGGAGCGTGAAAAAGATTGGCCCGCCGTGGCGGAAGCGTTGGAGCTTCGCGTAGAGCGCGCCGAGGATGACCGCATGCGTGTCAAGGTCTTGCAAAAGCTCGGTACGGTCTACGGCGAGCACATGCGAGATGCGTCCCGGGCAGCTGGGGTTTGGAAGCGGGTACTCGAGATGGAGCCGAGCAACGGTCGTGCTCTGCGTACGCTGCGAGAGACCTTCATTGAATCTGCAGATTTTGAGGGCTTGGAGGCCCTCTACTCCGGGGTCGGCGATTGGGAAGCGCTGGTCGAGGTGCTCGGCTCCGCTGCGGAACGAACTGAGGATTCCGCGACGAAATTAAGGCTTAGTTTTCGGGCTGCGGAAATTTATGAAGACCAACTCGAAGCTCCGCAGCGTGCATTTCGCAATTACGAACGAGTGCTGTCTGTGGATCCGAACAATGTTCGGGCGGCAAGGGCGCTTCTTCCGATCTACGAGAAAGGCGAAAAATGGAGCCGGGTCGTAGGACTCCTTGCAGTGATTCTGCATACGCTTGATGAGGAAGCAGCAGATGAACGACTTTCGATTCTCAAACGGCTTCGAGAGTTGACCAGCGCCAAGCTCAGCGACCATCAGGCGGCTTTTTCGTGGGCGAAGGAGGCGTACAGGCTTGCGCCGAAGGATCCTGACACATCGAAAGTACTCGAGGCGGATGCCTTAGCCACCGGGAAGTTCGAGGCGCTTGTAGAAGTGTATGAAAGCCGACTGCAGCTTGCCCGGGAGTTGAGCGAACAGCTCGATTTACGTCGTCGTCTCGCCACCTTAACTGGGGAACGCCTCGGGAGGGTCGATGCCGCCATCGAACAGCTGAATATGATTCTGGCAGCCGACCCATCCGACTCTGAGGCGATCGACGTACTACAGCGGCTCTACCAAGCGGAGAATCGGACCCGCGATCTCCGCGACCTGTGGGTTCATCAGCTCGAGCATGTTTCGTCTGCAGACGAAGAGCGCATTCAGCTGCTCTTTGCACTTGCCGACCTTGAGGAACGCTCCTTACAAGAGCCCGAATCGGCCCTTTTGCGTCTTCTGAGGGTACTCGAGCTGCGTCCTGACGATTTGGGCGCGTTGCGTGCCGTGGATCGTCTCTTTGTTGCGCTGCAGCGCTGGAACGAACTCGTCGAAGTCGTGACGCGCCAGCTGCAGCTTGTCGAACGCGATGACGAACGGATCCAGCTGGCCGATCGCCTTGCCGAGTTGCGTCTGGAGCGTCTCGAAGATCCGAAAGGGGCGCTGGAGGCTTGGGGATCGGTGCTCGAGCTGAATCTATCGGACTCCTCGGCCATCCAAGGGCTGGAGCAAATCCAGAGCCAATACGAAGACCTCTCCCTAAGGACGGGGTATTTGCTCGAGCCGGCGTACGAAGCCTCTAGTTCTTGGCACAAGCTATCTGAAGTGCTCCGTCATCGAGTGCAGTGCGCCGTAGATGAACCCACAAAACAGAGCCTGCGCTTGCGCCTGGCGGAGCTGCTCGGAAGCCGACTGGGCGATGTTCAAGGAGCGTACGCTACCCTTGAATCCGCGTTCCTCGACGATCCTCGTGACTCTGAACTCTGGGAAAAACTGCACGCGGCTGCGGGTGCAGCGGACCGAAATCATGAGCTGGTAGCCGCCTATTCCGTGGCCATCGAAGACGGCGGTCTATCATCAGAAGATTCGGCTGCGCTCGCGCGTCGCGCTGCCGAGGTTTGGGACGTGGCTCTCGGGGTCCCAAGCAATGCGGAACGGTTTCACCGCAAAGTGCTCTCCGTGGACTCGCTCGATATGGTTGCCTTTCAGTCGCTGAAAGAACTGTATACAGAGCAAGAGCGTTGGGAAGAGCTCCAAGTGCTCTATCGTTCACGCATTGCTGAAACCATCGATGCCGAACTAAAGCTCGAGCTGCTTCAGCAATTGTGCTTCCTCTTTGAAGAAATCCTCGACGACGCAGTGATGGCGATTCCCGCCTATCAAGAGGTGCTCGAGCTCAATCCAGACCACCTGCCCGCGCGACGTGCTCTCGAGAGATTGTTTCGAAAGACCGAGCGGTATGATGACTTGGCGCTTTTGCTGCAAAGAAATCTAGAGGAGGCAAACGGCCAAGAAGCGATCGATCTGACTTTCGAACTCGGTGACCTTTATGAAAAGCACCTTAGTGAGCCGGAAAAAGCGGTCGATTCCTACGATGCGATACTCACTCAGAGTCCTACCCACATGCGGGCGCAAGAGGCCCTCGAACGCCTTATCGAGATCCCTGAGCAAAGGCAGCGTATTGCCCGGATACTTGAGCCGCTTTACGAAGCTCAGGGCGGATGGAGAGAACTTGCTCGGGTATTGCGAGTTCAGCTAGAGGATGCATCCGATTCTGTGGCGCGGGTGGACCTATTGCTACGCATAGCGGAGGTGTACGAATCCCGCGAACACGACAACGCACAGGCGTTTGAGGCACTTTCCCAGGCTCTATGCTGTGATCCCGCAGACAGTCGTTCGCGACAAGAGCTTGCGCGTCTCGCCGTCCTCGATCGCCGAAACGAAGATCATGCTGCAGTACTCGAGCGCGCTGTCGATGCCTCTTACGGCGATGCCTTTCTACAGAGTGACTTGTTACTGGAGCTTGCGAAGTTATGGGATGATCGAGTGCAAGATCATGGGCGAGCTGCTTTGGTGTATCAGCGTCTCATCGCGATAGACGATCAGAATCCCGATGTCGTGCTTCCCGCTTCGCGAGCACTCGAACGAATTCATCTCGCAGCAGGTGATTTTGAGGCGCTTGCTCTCGATCTAAAACGTCAGATTTACCTCGAACGCGAACAAGAAGTGCGCGCAGGTCTGTTGCTTCGTCTTGCGGAACTTTACGAAAGTCAGCTTGGTCAACTAGACGGTGCGATCCAGGCGCATCAAGAGCGCCTTCAAATTGATCCTTTGGATCAACATTCGATGCGTGCACTCGAAGCGCTGTATGAGCTTACGGAACAATGGAAGCAGCTCATTGACGTTCTCCAAATTCGAGAGGCTTCGCTCCCTGATGAAGAGGAGCAGCGGGAGCTCGCGCGCCAAGTTGGCAGCATCTACGAGACCCGCCTAAAGGACGTTCCGGGAGCGATTGCGGCCTACAATGATGTCCTCGTACGGTTCGGCTCAGACCGAGAAACACTCGCTGCGCTTATTCGTCTCTATGAGCAGCGAGGGGCTTGGGACGATCTGCGCGAAGCACTACGGATCGATCTTGAGCTGGTTCAGGACGTCGAGAGCCGAACAGAGCTTCGCTTTCGCATGGGAGAGCTGATGCGAGAGCAGCTCGTCGATTTGGAAGGCGCCGTCGAGGCGTACGCGGAGGTTTTGGACATCCAGCCGCAGCATGAAGGAGCTCGGCTGGCCCTCGAGCAGCTTCTCGATTCTTCGGAGCGAAGTGCTCGGGTCGGGGCGGCGCGAACACTCGTCCCTCTTCACGAGGCCAGCGAACGTTTCGAGCCGTTGGTTCGTGCACTCTGCGTGATGGCAGATGTCGACGATCCGATGCTTCAGTTTCAATCTCTTCGTCGGGCGGCTGAAGTGGCAGATGTGGGCTTGAACGACGCCCAACGCGCGTTTGAACTGCTCGGAACATCGATCCGGCTGGCGCTTGGTGATGCATCGCTCGAGTCGTTATTGCTCGAGCTGGAGCGTCATGCCTCTTCATCGGGTCGCTGGAAAGAATATGTCTCTCTTCTCGAAGAAATCGCCCCCGATATCTTTGACGGAGAACTGCAAACCCAGGTGCTTTTGCGCATTGCCGGCACTTCGGCCGAGCGACTGGGAGATTATGAACAGGCTCGTCACTACTACACGCGAGTCCTCGAAAACCAGCCGGAACACGGTCCTGCGTTGGACGCTCTTGAGCGACTTCATACGGAAGCATCGGACTACCCTGCGCTGCTCGATATTTTGGTTCGAAAGACCGAGATCGCGACCGACTCAGAGCTTCGAGTTCCACTGCTTGTCCTGCAAGCCCAGCTCTGTGAGACGCAGCTGGAGGATATTCCTGCGGCGATCGACGCGTTCGAGAAAGTGCTGAATGAGGCCGAGCTACCCGAGGCTTTCGAAGGCCTTGAACGGCTTTACGAGAGGGCCGAGCGGTATCTCGATTTGGCGCAACTGCTCGAACGAAAGTTGGAGCAGGGAGTCGGTAGTCCGGTCGAGATTCAGTACAAGCTCGGCAAGATCAGTATGGAGCAGCTCTCCGACTCGTTTGCGGCGCTCGAGTATTTTCGAGGTGCGATCTCTGCCCGAAGTGACCATCAGCCAAGTATCGATGCCCTTGAGCTACTGATGGAAGATGAAGATCTAAGGTCTTCGGCGGCCGAAATTCTGGAGCCCGTCTTTTTGGCTCAGATGAACTGGCCGAAGGTTACCGGAGCCTTGGAGGCCCGTCTGTCTGCGTCCGTAGATGTGACGTTGCGTAAGCGACTGCTCCGAAGACTCGGCGAGATCTTCGAGGATTACCTGGAGGATCTCGAGGGCGCTCGGGATCAGTACGCCCGAATGTTTCGTGAGGATCCTACCGATTCAGATGTCTGGGAAACCCTTGGGCGCATGGCCCGTGTACTCGATCAGTGGGAGCATCTAGCAGCGCTGTACACTGAGATTCTCGAGTCCAAAGTGTTTGGCGGCGAGGACAGTATCCAACTGGCGGTTATGGCCGGACGGTTGTGGGACGAGAGACTCAACAACTTAGATAAGGCGGATCGCTGTTATTCGATGGCTCTGGAGTTCGACCCAGCGCGAACAGAAGTGTTTGCCGCCTTGGAGTCGGTGCGTGTTCGACGAGAAGCGTGGCCCGAGACTCTGGCGCTCTACAGCGATCGAATTCAGGTTGTGGATGATGATTCGGATCGCGCCTCGCTTCATCGTCGGTCTGCCGTGGTTCTCGAAGAGCGACTGCAGGATATGGAAGGCGCTGCCGATGCGTATCGCTCGGTGCTGGAGATCGACGGTTCGGATGTGGCTTGTTGGCGCGCACTCGACCGGATTTTGGGTAAGCTACAACGCTGGCCCGAACAGGCCGACCATTTGTGGCGCAGGTTGGAGCTAGTCGAGGGCACAGCAGAGGCTCTGGAGCTCAAATGCCGCTTGGGCCAACTTTCTGACGACAAACTCTCGGACGTCGATCGGGCTATCGATATGTACGAGGAGGTTCTCCAGGTTGATCCTGCGCATGAAACTGCGCTGAAGGCGCTTGAGCGGCTGGTTTTAGGCGAAGATCATCGCCTCCGCATCACCCAGATCTTGGAGCCGCTCTATCGGAGCACGGGTCAGTGGAAAAAACTCGTGGCCATTCTCGAAGCCCAAATCGATCTCTCACACTACGCGAGCGACCGGGCGCGCTTGCTGATGGAGATCGGCGATCTTCACGAGTCCAGGGGCAAAGATGCATCGATGGCGTTTCACGCCTACGGGCGGGCATTCATCATCGATGCATTAAGCGAGGAGCCTCGTAGGCACTTCGACCGGCTCGCGATATTTTTGGGGCAATGGGATCAGCAGATTGCAGCCTATGAGGCCGCGGTGAGCCATTGCGACGATCCGGCTACGCTCTCGGACCTTCTCATGACGATCGCTAGGATTCACGATGAGCGTCGTGGCGACCCTCGCTCCGCGATCGAGACCTATGAACGGTTGCTCACCCAGTATCCTGACGACGGCAGTGCGCTGGACTCTTTAGAAGCCCTGCATACGATGATCGGAGATTGGCGCGGTCTTGTAGACGTCCTTGTTCGCAAAGTAGACCGTAGTTACGATCCGGGGGAGCGCGCAGAAATTTTGCGTCGGGCTGGTTCCGTAATGGAGGAACTTCTCGGAGATACCGCCGGAGCAGTCGACGCGTATCGCCGCGCTTCGGAAGACGACCCTGAAGATGATGTCGCCCTCGAGTCGCTTGACAGACTTTACGGGCAATTGGGATACGAAGAGCAGCTTGCAGATGTTTTGGGGCGTCGTGTCGAGCTTGGTTCCGATCCCGAGTTCCGAGTCGAGTTGAACCTGCGCCTGGCTCGTCTTTTGGAGGGAAGCTTGGCGCAACCGACTGAGGCGATCGAAGCGTACATAAAAGTGCAGGCAGACGCTCCAGAACATGAGGTGGCGGCAACTGCGCTTGGGCGCCTCTACCATTTGCAGTCTATGTGGCCCGACCTGCTCGACAATCTGCGTTGGCGCGTTGAACTCGCTTCAGAGCAGGCGGTGAAAGTCGAATTGCTTTGCCGCTCGGGAGAGATCCTAGAGACAGAGCTCCACGATCTGCACGAAGCCATGGCCCTCTACGAACGGGCGCTGGGGCTCGATCCCCGTCACGAGGAGTCTCTTGCTGCCTTGATGCGCATGACCTTTGACGAGGATTTTCGAGATCGAGCGGTGGAGGTTCTCGAGCCGTTTCTGATCGATCAGAAACGATGGGGCGATTTGGCTCAAGTACTCGATCGTAAGGTAGAAGGCACCTCTGACCCGATCGAGCGTAGTCATTTGCTCGCTCGGGTTGCCGAAGTTCACGAGAACGGACGTGGCGACAAGCGTGCGGCATTTGAGTCGCTTACCCGTGCGTTCGACGAGGAACCGTCCAACCCCCTAGTGCTCGAGGGGCTGGAGCGCCTGTCTTCGGAGCTGGACTGCTGGTCTGAATTTGCGGATGTGCTTGCGGTACGAGCCTCCTCGGTGCTCGATCCTATGACAGCTCGCGTCCTCTATGTTCGGCTGGCAAGGGTGGCTGAAGTCAAGATGTCTGACCTGATGAGGGCCACCGAGGCATATGCCCGGGCGCTAGATCAGGTCGGTGATGATGCTGAACTACTTGCCGAGCTCGACCGCCTGCATCACCAGTCCCAAAACTGGCCCAGGCTGTGCGATGTTCTCGAGCGACGCATCGGTCTCGAGAGCGATCCCTCGATTCGCAATGCACTGTTGCTACGTTTGGGCACCGTCAAGGAAGTGCACTTCGACGACCATACGGGCGCATTCGTGGCGTACCAGGATGTCATCGAGGTGGAGCCAGGGTCGCCTGTGGCTCAAGAAGCCTTAGAGCGATTGCTGAGCCGTTCGGAACTTGCACCTCAGGTGGTAGAGGTGCTCGACCGCGTCTACCGCGAAACGCAGCAGCCAGCCAAACTTATCCGACTCTTTGAAGTACGGTCTGAGATAGCTGATTCCGATGAAGAGCGGACCCATCTGCTCAGGGAGATGGCTGCACTATACGATACCGAGCTGGGTGATCCCGGACGTGCCCTCGAGCAGCTTCGATGGGCGCTTCTCTTAGACCCACGGGATCTCACTCTGCTCGACGACCTAGAGCGTTTGGCAGCGCGGATTCGAGGCTGGGAGTTTCTTCGAGGTGCTGCTGAGCAGGCGGTTCAATTTGAAGGGCTCGACCGCTTCACCATACGAGACCTAAATCTGCGCGCTGCGGGATGGTATCGAGAATACTTAGCAGATCAGGATGCAGCAGAAGTGCGACTTAGGGCGGCCATTGAAGCGGATCCAGATGCGGCGGAAGCATATGAGCGGCTTGCACTGCTTCTCGGCGAGTCGGTCGGTCGAGAAGCCGACTTGATCTCAGTGTTGCGAGGCTGGTCTGCCATCGAGCTTGTCGAGGATGCAAAAAAATCCCGCCTTTTTCAGGCAGCTTCTCTGGCGGAACGAGCCCTCAATGCGCCGGAGCTGGCTGCAGAGTGTTATTCGGAGATTCTGGCGATCGACTCTGCAGATGAACGAGCACTCTCCGAACTTGCGCGAATAGCGAAACTAGATAACCGATGGCCTGACTTGACTTCGCTTTTGTCCCGTCAGATCGAGGTAGAGTCGGTGCTACAACACCGACTGCAGTTGCGATTCGAGCTTGCGACCGTCTATGAGGAAGCGCTTTCAGACTTTGCCGCAGCGTCTGAAGTACTAGAGGACTTGTTACGGGATGATCCAGGCAATCCTCAGGGCACCGATCGACTTGAACAGGTGTACGAGCGATTGGAGCGCTGGGAAGATCTTCGCGAGCTTATGGAACAGCGTTTGAACTTCGCAGATACCGACGAGGATCGGATTCTAGCCAGAGTTCGACTGGCGCGACTCTCTGAGACTGCATTCGGTATGCGGGCGGAGGCGATGGACCAGCTGCAGGAAATTCTACAGATGGACCCTCACAACGGAGAAGCACAGGAGGAGCTCGAACGACTTCTCATGTTGGAAGAGCGTTGGGAGGATGCCGCTCGACTTCTTAAGGAGCGTCACCGGTTTGCAGAAGAATCCGGTGACTTCGCTGACGCAGTTCAAGTGCTGTTTCGAATGGCTGATATTTATGCGCGTCATTTGAATCAAGTGGAGGTTGCCATCCAAGCCTACGAGCGAGTAGTCGAACTCGATCCTGCTCACCGAGAGGCGCTTGAAGCCCTGGCGTATGCACACGAGACGCAAAGAAACTGGGTGAAGACGGCCGATGTCTTGGAGAGACTCATCGCGGTGATGCCGTCCAAGGAGTCGCTGCAGGTCAGCCATCGCTTGGCGTCCGTCCTGGAGCATGAGTTGGGGGATGCGGCACGTGCAGAGAAGATTCTGCGCTCTGCATTTGAATCGCAGACGAACTCGCGGGAGACGAGAGAACTACTGCGTTCATTCTACGAACGTGCTGGCGACTATCCGAGTGTGGTGGACATGCTCGTGCTCGCGGAACAGGACGCTCCCTCTGCAGAAGAGCGGGTGCGCCTTCTTCAGCAGATCGCTCAGATCTATTTAGACTATGGGGTTTCTCAGGACCGCGTCCAAGATCTCTCCTCTGCGGCGGCTTACCTCGAGCGGGCAGCGGAGCTGGCTCCACAGATGCGAGAAGTGCTCTTGCCTCTTTGTGATCTTTACATTTCCGCGGGACGAGAGGTGGATGCTGTGCCGGTCCTCGAGCATATCATCGCGAGTTACGGCAATCGTCGCGTGAAGGAGCTCGCCCAGTACCATCATCGTCTCGGGCGAGCTTTGGAAGGAATGGGCGACGAGGAGGGGGCACTTCAGCACTATGATGCAGCATTTAGGATCGAGTTGACCAACGTACATGTCTTACGAGATCTTGGACTTCTGGCCCACAGGCGGGGGGATCTTGGTCGCGCTCAAAAGACCTTTCGTGCGCTGTTGCTTCAAAAGTTATCTCCAGATGCCGGGATAACCAAAGCGGATGTCTATTACTATCTTGGAGACATTGCCGCTCGGGAAGACGACGTGCGGAAGGCTATTTCCATGCTGGAAAGAGCGATTGCCGAGCAAATAGATCATCAGGGTGCTTTGGCTCTGCTCGAGCAGTTGAAACACTGAACTAGATGAGGGAAGTAATCGACGCTCGAGTGGATGTAGCAGTGAGATTGTGACTTCGAAGGTTTGGATCGATGGAGCACCCTGCGATCCGGAACATGCGAGAATCTCGGTTTTTGATCGCGGGTTTCTCTATGGCGACAGCGTGTTCGAAGTCTTGCGTACGTACGGCGGGGTGCCTTTTGCTTTGCAGGAACACCTAGACCGACTCGCGCGCTCGGCAGAGCAAATATGGATTCCGCTCCCGATGAGCTTAGACATGATTTCAAGGGAAGTGCATCGAACCCTTGAGGCGGCAGGTAACGAAGATTCATCGATTCGGGTGGTGGTGACCCGGGGCAGTGGACCGATGAGCTTGGACCTCTCAACGGCACGCGATCCGCAACTTGTGATCTTTGCTGCCGAAGTGGTTACACCAGCCGCCCAGACATATCGCAAGGGGGTTTCGGTTTTGACCGGGCGAGCATCCCGTCCGACTGACGATGCGCTTGCGGCTGGGGTCAAGGCTTCAAACTACCTCTCGAGCTTGCTTGCTGTGCACGCGGCGAAGCGGCAAGGAGCCTATGAAGTGGTTCTGCTCGGTCGGTCCGGCGAGGTTCTAGAAGGGGCTACGAGCAATATCTTTGCCTTCGCAGAGGGGTCGCTACACACCCCGCGAGTGGAGGCCGGAATCCTAGCAGGCATCACCCGGGCCTGGATTCTCCGTTTGGCCGAGGCGATGGGGATACGGGTCGTACAAAGTCCCCTGTTTCCAAGAGATCTCTACGCTGCAGACGAGGTATTCCTCACAAGCAGCATTCGTGAAGTAGTTCCAGTGGTCGAGGTCGATGGGGTTCGTATCGCCTCAGGCGCCCCCGGTCCGATGACCCAACGCTTGCATCGAGCGTATCGCGATGAAATAAGCAGGCATTGTGAGTCTTGACCGATGGCCTTTGCCGGTCTAAGTCTCCGCTCCGACCAGAGAAGAAGATGCCTTCCGATACTCAGAAAACCCGAAAACGCCGACTCGCGAAATCTCGTAAGATGGGCCGAGCCCGCAAACGCAACTTGGCCCAAAAGGGAACGACTCCAGCGTTTCCACTAATCCCCGATGGTTGGGTCGAGCCTAGCGCCGCCGAGCAAGTGGAAGCTGGCCAGTCTACCAGTCACTCTGAGTAAATTGGAAAGCCTACACGAATCGATAGCGATTCCGACCCGCGTTAGTTCGCTCCGGCCTCGAAACGCAACATCGGTTCTGAAGATCCATCACTCCGGCTCAATCGCACTGCGAGTGCAATGACGCCAGCGGCCGCAACCGCGCTACCCGCCAAATAAGGCCAAGCACGTCTCAGCCAGGTCCTTGTTGAGCCGCGCGTATTCGTTTTGTCTTTGGTATCCAGTTGTACGCCCTGTGGTCCTGTTTCAATTTGAGATCCGTGGATTCCGCTTTGCGGCATGCGTACGGATTCCAGGCTCCCCGAACGAGAACGAGTCGGCTGGACCCGGGATCCATCAGACAAAATGCGTGCCTCGAGAAATCTTAGCAGTCTGGCAGGGTCAGCATCTGCCGGTGCGGAACGTCGGTAAAACGTGCGACTTTGAGCGTCGAACACCGAGATCTTGGGTACCTGGTCGATACGCCGCACGACGATCATCACGAATGCCCCAAGAAAATCAGCGATTTCTGACAGCAATTCGAGGTCTCGAGTTTCGTTCCAGCCTAGTGCCATGCGGCGGGAGTATAGGGGTTCGAGCCCGTGGTTGACGTCTGAGGGCTGCTGGCCGCATAAAATCTGGCGGGTGCTGCTTTGGCTTGGGAGCACCACATCTGGGGTGCCCTCGAGGAGGGTGTAGAGGTTTGAGCAGGTCTCCTCGACTACCGCATCCGCATCGCCGAGCAGGACCACCCCCACTTTCCGAAAGCTGAGTTGAGCGTCGCTATCCGAGTCTTCGCCCTGCGCGTACGCGATCGAAACAGCTTGGGCGGAAAGCAGGCTTAGCAGTGCCACGATACGAAGCGTCAGGCATCCAGCGCCTCCGCCCTGCAGGGAGGGGTAGGAGCGGTCAGGCCATTCGTTCATTGTGGTGCTGTTCTTGAGAGAGCCTCTGAGCAATACGGCCCAGATGGACTTGAATCAGGGTTAGGCCACGGGCGGGCGCTGTTTGACCTGCGTCGGCGCGGCAGGCTCCTGGACTCACAAGTTTCGGCACGTGATCCACCGGGAGAAAGCCTCGACCTACATCGACTAAAGTACCCGTGAGAATTCGGACCATATTCTTAAGAAACGAATCGCCTCGAACTTCGATTTCCACTGCACTCGCCTCGTGGGATGCTTCCGAGGTTGCGATGCGGACCCAGTCTACGGTGCGCGTAGTCTGGTCGCGATAGTCGTTGCTCGCTTGAAACGCTCGGTAGTCGTGGGTCCCGGTCAGCATGTTGGCGGCGCGTCGCATTGCATCGACATCCAGCCAGTCGTTCAGCTCGTGTCGACCACCCGGACGGTCCCTGCGCGCATTTGCTGGCCCGATATGCCACGTAACGTGGCGCATCAACGGGTCGGCCGTCTCACCGACCCGGAGTACGTAGCGATACGTTTTGGCAGTCGAGTCTCGGCGAGGATCGTACGTCGGATCGCAAGCGGTGGCGTCCACGATCGAGATATCGCTCGGAAGTCGGCTATTGAGCCCCCGTTTCCAGCCTTTGGGGTCGATCGATCGCGTTGTTGAAAAGGATACACACTGTCCCAGGGCGTGTACTCCCGCGTCGGTGCGACTGGCTCCGCGAACGACGCTTACCTTCCCTCCCATCGATCCGACCGCGTCCTGCAGTGTTCCCTGAACCGTCCGTTGTTCGGGTTGGCACTGCCAGCCGGCAAATGCAGTCCCGTCGTAGGCGACGATCATTCGGATTCCGTAGGTTGCATTCATCACTGGGAGCGCGAATCGTGCGACCGATCTCAGTGTTGAGCCAGGTATTTCGATCTGAAAGAGTAGGGGGCGAACAAATGGAGCATCCGGATCAAGCTACCTCTTCAGAGGATCAGTACCAGTGTCAAATGACCAGTGCCAACCCTCCGGTGAATGCGAGGCGGTCGCCCAGAGGTAGGTTGGTGGAAGCTGTGGAGCCAAAGATTTCAAAATAGAAATAGGTGTGGTTAATACCCCATTCCGTATCCAATCGGCGCACGCTGCTCGGGTCGATAAAGTCGAGCTCGAGCGCCAACTGAAGTGCCCACCGCAAGCCGATACTCGTGCCAGATTCGACGGATTCCGCTCCAGTCTTCGAGAACCAGGGGATGAAGTCCGCGCCGAGCTTGCCGGTGAGCACCAACGGAACATTCAGCTCGCGCGCCAGCACATCGATGCGTACAAGTCCGACTGTACTGATCGGGACCAGATCAAAGCGAGATCGCTCACTGGTTCGATTGCCGGAGTTGTCGAGCGCTCTGCCCTTATAGCGCGCCCAGTTGATGCCGACGCCGACACCGAGGTGGCCTAGATAGGGAATACGATAGATTAGGCCGTCTATTTCAAGGTGAATTGCAGGCCCTCGATCTCCGTCGAATATGTCGTCGAAGGCTTGCTCGATTTGACCATTGACGTCGGGTTTGTAGACCCCGGCTCCGAGCTCCAACACGATGTTTTCTCGCGATTCGACACTGCTTTTTCGAGGAGGTGGTTCCAAGGATTCAAATTGAGCAGCAGCCGGTCCTGCGTAAATCGCAACGATCAGGGATGCAAGTGTAGTCCCTATGCGGATCGTTCGGGATGCCATGGTCGGTGGACCTGTCTCGGACTTATTCGGCTTAAGCATGGGCATGTACTTCCGTCGCGGAGTGCGATTTAGCGTTTATTCCGATGCGTTTTTCGCCGCGTAAACCCAAGTAACAAGAGGGCGCAGGCGACCCAAAGCACGTCTGACCCGCATTGTCCACGTTGGCAGGCAGGCGTGGAGGATGTAGCGCAGCCGCTCGGGCATCCACGTTCGGGATCGTACGCTTCACAAAAGCCGGTGGTAGAAATCTGCTGGACACACAAGGCCTCCACCTCGCTGCGGTTGAACCCGTCGTCCACCGCAAGCACCGTCATCGAATAGTAGAATACTTCATCGTCTTCGATCTCGGTGGTCGTATTTAGAGTGAGTCGCGTCGCGGTGTTGACCGCGCTGGAAGTGTCGGAAAAGCCAAGCGTCTCGTCGAGTGGTACGCCAGCAGTGGCTGCCGCCGCGATATCTGTGCTCTCACAGCTTTCTACACTGTTGCCGGCGAACTGCAGAAACCCTCTGTAGTCTCTCAGGTTGTCATCATCGGTGGAGTTCCACGACGCAGAGATCTGGCTTTCGCCGCTCCCCCCGGAAAGGCCGGATATCGTCGGCAGATTGTTGTCGAGACCGATGGTGTACGTGCCGTAGTTTTCCCCGACATCGGCGGTGCTGGCGCTACTGCTCGTCGCAAGTATGGTGAGTACGATTTCGTTTTCTCCGCTGACGCAGAGTTCCTCCATCGTGTCTTCGCCGATGGTCGCTCCGTCTGGCCGATCGGATGACAGGCCGTTGTCCAGAAGCTCGTCGAGGCGAAAGGTGACTGACTGCGGGTTGTCGCTTGTAATCGGTGTGGTTGCGTCGTCACCGGTAAGTAGCGGAATGCAGCTGCTGTTGGTTAAGTCGGAACGATCGTTTGCGTCATTGCAGGGTTCATCTCCGCGCCAAAAGTCGTACCCATCACTGGTGGACACATCACCGCTGCGGGTAATGCTCAGGGTTAGGGTGACTCCGGTCGGAGCGCCTCCGCCCTCTGCGAAGAGGCATTCGGCTCTTCCAATCGGATTCGTGTCGAGCGTTAGCTGGATATTGCTGTCGCCCCGGTCTCGGGAGATTCCATCGTTCAAATCGGTGATCTCCTCCACCGTGATGGCGAGATTCTGAGCTGCTGCTGAATTCGTGATGAGACATAATGCTGCCGTCGCGAACGCCAGAGCAGATGGAGTCGCCGAGTTACGCTTCATTCCCGCGTTCTCTAGCAAATGACGGTCCGTCCACTGCATCGCCTGCAGAACTAGCGGAATCGCTGTCGTGAGTCTACCCAAGTCGGCCCCTCCATCTCGTCTCCTCTGACACAATGGCGATTTGGGCGTTCAGCAGCCGGGTTCGATCGACAAACCGTCAACGGCTTTGCTCGCGTTCCGAGTCGGTGGCCCACAGCGGGCAGGGTCTACACCATCGCTTCCGCGATTTGTACCGCGTTTAGAGCGGCTCCCTTGCGCAGATTGTCGGCTACCACCCACAGGAGCAATCCAGACGGGTTGCCTAGATCTGCGCGCAGCCGGCCAACGTAGACCTCGTCGCGCCCAATCACATCGAGAGGAGTTGGATAATTCCCGCCTTCGAAATCTTCCACGAAGCGAACCCCCGGAGCGTTTCGAAGCAGCTCCTGGGCGCGCTCTAGGGAAATGTGCTCGGTAGTCTCGATCGCGATCGACTCAGCGTGCCCGCACTCGACCGGGACGCGCACGCAGGTCGGAGAAACGGCGATTTCGGGATCATCCAAGATCTTGCGCGTCTCGTGCACCATCTTAAGCTCTTCTTCTTGGTAACCGGAAGCCGTATCGACCGCCCAGTGCATCAAAAGCGAACCGGCGAGCTGCCCTTTGAGCGACGACGTCTCGACTGCCTCATTCCGAAGCAGGTCCTGCTGCTGCTGCTTAAACGCTTCGACCGCGCGCGCGCCGGAACCGCTTATCGCTTGATAGGTCGATACGATGATGCGGCGCACACGGCTCTCGCGATGTAGCGGAGCTAGTGCGACCAACATTTGAATCGTAGAGCAGTTCGGGTTCGCGATGATCCCCTTCGGGCGTCGTCGCGTCGCTTCGAGATTGATTTCGGGAATACAGAGCGGCACATCTGGATCCATTCGGAACGCAGACGAGTTGTCGATCACGGTGGCGCCCTTAGAGGCCGCTACCGGAGACCATCGCTGAGAGGTGCTGCTCCCTGCGGAAAACAGTGCGATATCGACGTCTTCGAACACGTTGGGTGCAATCGGCAAGACTTCTTGCTCGACTCCCCTGAAGCGAACTTTCTGACCTGCGCTTCGAATCGAAGCGACCGGCACCAAGCTGCTCAGTCGGAACTCACGTTGCTCCAGTACCCGAAGCATTTCACGACCCACCACGCCCGTTACGCCGACGACCGCAACTTTTGGAGCTTCTGCCATCGCGAGGTTATGGCTTGGCTCGACCAGGTCCACAAGCGACCGTTGCCGGTTGGTCGACGTTCAGGGTAGCACCTTGGTCTTTGCGAAAGGAGATGGATATGCTGGCTGTGCCGGTTGCTGCAGCGGTGATTCGACGGGACGACAATACAGTGCTCTTGACCCAGCGACAGGAGGGAACACATCTCGCCGGCCGATGGGAGTTTCCTGGCGGTAAGCTGGAGTCTGGGGAATCTCCGGAGGATGCCTTGGTTCGCGAATGTCGAGAGGAGTGCGGGATCGAGGTGGCTGTGGGTGATATCGTAGATGTGACCTACCATCGTTTCCCCGAGATCGACGTTCTGCTGCTGTTTTACGATTGCCGACTTCTGTCTGGAGCGGTGAAACATGTACAGGTGGCCGACCACGCCTGGGTGGATGCAGAAGGGCTCGCTGGATATACGTTCCCCCCCTCGGACCTTCGGGTGGTGGAGAAGGTCCGTGCAATGCTCCGAGCCGGCGCGCCTTGCGCTCTAGCCGTTTCATGAAAAAGCAACGTCTCGTCCTTGACGTTGTAACCGCTGACGGCTATTCTCTCGCCGCCGGCAAGCCGGATCCCAGGAAGCTCAAGGTTCCTCATTCGGGGATCGTCTAACGGTAGGACACGAGATTCTGGTTCTCGTTATCAAGGTTCGAATCCTTGTCCCCGAGCCGCCGATGGTCTTAATCCATCATGCTTTTTGATAAGTCCTATTTTGAATAAGCCATCGCTTCTCGGGAAATCCATTTGCCGGTAGAAACGCGCTTGAAGCGATCCTTTTGATTTAGTTCCGAGGGGAGCAAGAAATCCAAAAGGCCCCATCGTCTAGTGGTTAGGACATCGGCCTCTCACGCCGGTAACGCGGGTTCGAGTCCCGCTGGGGTCACCAGACATTCCCTTGGGCAGTGCCCAACGCCTTCGTAGTAGCTCAGATTTATCCCAGAGTTTTAGAGCTGAAGTGGGCTTAGATCACGCGGAGCGATCTCAAGTCTAGTCCCTGCTCCAGGCTATTTCAGCGAACGCTTGGCCTACGGCGGCTCTATCATCAGATGTCGGGATCATCAGATGTCGCGCTAGTTCCCCGACTCAGTCGAGCTAGCTCTCAAACTCAATCGAACTAGCTCTCCGACCCAGACGTATCGTTAGACGCAGACGTATCGTTAGACTCAGATGCATTGCTCGAGTGGGTCTCACCCTCAGCGGGCAGTTTGTCCGAACTCGAAGCACCTTGTGATGTGGCCTCCAGCGCGTGTCGGCGCTGATCGAAGTCGGTCTTGACGCGCTTGAAGGTTTCGATTCCCGCCGCGGTCAGTTCGAGGGCGCCTGCTTCGAGTAATAAATCATGCAGTTTCTTTGGCTCACTTGACCAACCTGGGGGCACTTCAAACTTCACGTTGAGCGGTACGCCCCCAAGCATTCCCTGTTCCTCAAGCGCCCAAAGAGCCTCGGCAGCCAGGAACTGACCTGCCACCCGACGAACCTCAGAATCAAGATGGCTAGCGAGAGGAAACAGGTCGTAAAGACCGATCACCGTAGGCGCAACTCCGAGATGTTTTCGCAGTGCCCCAAAGGGAGCTGGGCCGATCGGCAGCTCCACAAGACTGAGGCCCGCGATCGATTCAGACGCAACGGATTTTCGTGCCTCTTCAAGTGCGTCGGCATGACTCATCGTAGCCGTCGCCGCTCGTGCGCCCGAGTCCAAGACGACGGTTAACACGAGAAAGGGAAGGTCGGTCGCGACAGGTTCGGCGCGCTGCTCCGCAGATTCAGTCATGGCGGTCGCAACATTGAACGATCTCGGACCAACTGCAAGTGATGAAAGCGATTCGTGATTCCTTCATTTCTCAACCGCCGAAGGCGTGCTAAGAGCTCGGTCTCATGGAGGTACAGCTTGTTCGCTCGTCGGTTTTTGATCTCCCGTCGAAACAGCGCGTTGGCGCGATCGTTCATGACGGAGCAGCCGACCTTCGCATTTGGCCCGGACCTGGATCCGACCGAGACTTAAACGAAGTCTGGGGCGGTGAGCTCCAGGAAGCGCTCGACACCGAGCGCACAAAGATGGGAGTTGAAGTCCTGGAGGTTGGAGAGATAGCTCGAATCCACCCAGGAAGATTGCATTGCGATTTTTTGGCTTGGGTTGCGACTCGAGAGCCCGAGTCGGGTACGTCCCGCAACAGTGCTCCGGATGAGGACGCGCTCAGGCAAGCAGTACTCTCGGTGCTCAGCTATGTCGCGGAACGAAGTGTAGAACGGATCGCCTTTCCGGCTCTGGGTTCAGGTCCCTCTGAGGTCAGTCCCGAAGACCGTCTGGCGGTCATCGTTCGTGCGGCTCACGAGTACGAGGAAGCTTGCTATCGAGATGGCCGTCAACCGGTCGTAGAGGTGGTTCTCGTGTGCGAGCCGAGCGCGAGCGTCTTGAAGAAGGCGCAGCAACGGGTGGCAAAATTGGCGAAGAGCGTGGAGCCACCCAAGCGAACTGCAGAAGAAAAGAAGACGACCCGAAAGCGTGCCACGTCGCGAAAAAAGGAGCCCGCCAAACCGGTGCTCGACCCCGCGGATGTAGAACAACATCGCACGTCAGCCGCTGCGTACAGCATGCAGTCTTCTTACATCGCCGGTGACTGGATCCTTCATAGCAAGTTCGGGGTCGGCCGCGTAGAGGGCGTCGACGGACCCAATGCGATGACCGTGCTTTTCGAAGGGGGAGATACCCGGCGCATGGTACACGGGCGCGTCTAAGAGGCGATGGGCAGGATGTTTGCCGCAGCTCCGGCCCACGCAATCAAGCCCAGAGTCCAATGTCCTAGATTCAACGCCGCGTCGTCTGACGCGGCATATCAGGACCTATTCCTTCAGAGTGAGGCGCATCACGCCGCCACATCCAACTTCCCTTCTACGGTCTAAACAGCTCCACGGCTCAAGCACCCTGTATTGGTCATGCGTCTTGCGATCCACCCCGATCACCCAGAGCCCCGCAAGATCAAACGCGCAGCGGCCCTCCTGCAGCGCGGTCAGGTGATCGCATACCCAACGGACACGACGTACGCTCTCGGTTGCGATATTTCCGATCGTAAAGCTACCGCTCGACTTCGAGAGATCAGGCGACTGGAGCAGGATAAGCTACCCACCTTTTTGTGCTCAGGGCTCCGGGAGGTATCTCAGTGGGCACGGGTGGACGACTATGCTCATCGAATCATGCGTCGTTTCACGCCAGGGCCCTACTGTTTCATCCTTGCTGCAAATCGAGAGGTGCCCCGAACACTTCGGTCGAATCGTAAGACCGTGGGCATCCGCGTGTCGAGCGATCCAGTGGTGCGATCGTTACTCGAGGAATTGGGCGGACCTCTAGTCTCTACAAGCGCCCGAATCGATGGAGAATCCCTGAGCGATCCGGCCGAAATAGATCGCGCTTTTCCGGGGCTGGGGATGGTACTCGATGTCGACGTTCGACCTACACACCACTCAACGGTGATCGACCTCTCTGGCGACGACGCGGAACTTCTACGCGAAGGTGCCGGTCCGGTGGAACTGGCGTAAGAAGAACACCCTGCCTTTCGTCGTCAATCCGCAGCTCGACGATCGCCTGGCGCAGTCGCTCTGCGTTGCATGGAAGTGGAGGCCGATCGGACTGGGTACACGGGGGTAAGTTTGTAATTATGTCATTCCGAAGCAGCAATCGATGATCCTGCTCCAAGGATGCAGGCGAGAGGTCGAACGGAAGTTCTCGTATAAAAGCGAGAAACGATGGCTCGAGTGCGGCCGCGGTCACTTCAGGCTCGATGGCGATAAAGTAGCGGTCGAACGCCTCCCAGCTACGGCAGCGATCTCGGAGATGTCGGAAGGAAACCCCAGTACCGGCTCGGGGCCGATACCCGCCTGAAGCGACGCAAAGGTCCTGATCGTCGAGCAGCACGAAACCGTAGTGAACTTCGATGTCTCGGAGCGCTCCGCTGAGCGTTTGCAGCGATGCTGCTGGACTAATGGCCGATCGCAGTCGATCGATCGCGCTCGCTCGTTTTGTGGATGTTTCAGAAGTGCCGGCGGGATGTTTGAACCTCATCGAATGAACGTGCTGTGTTTTGCGCGATCTCTGCCGTGATTAGGCGCTCGAGAGCGAGGTGCGCCAGCGTTCTGCAAGGGCGTCCAGGACCGATTCCGCGGCTTTTTCCTTGGTCATGCGAGGCAGCGATACGACGTCTTGCTTGTCGATCAGGTTAAGCTGCGTAATCCCCTCTCCAAAACCGTGGCTCGTATGATTCGCCACGATGAGGTCCATCTTTTTGCGGCGCAGTTTCTCTTTTGCTCTTTCGATCAGGTTGTGGGTCTCGAGCGCAAACCCGACAAGGAGGGGAGAAGAGCCTTTGCGAGCAGAGGAGAGTTCGATGGCGATGTCTGGATTTCGGATCAGTCGCAGGTTTAGATCGCCATCGGATTTCTTGATCTTCGTAGGGCTTGGCTCTGCAGGCCGGTAGTCTGCTACGGCCGCTGCAAGCACTACGGCATCTACTGTTTCAAATCGCGACTGCATCGCTGCCAGCATCTCGTGTGCGCTGCGGACCGGAACCGCCTCGACATCGGGCGGAGGGGTGATGTGCACTGGGCCGTGCACGAGGCAGACCGAAGCACCTCTGCGGGCCGCTGCCTTCGCGAGGGCAAAGCCCATTTTTCCGGTGGAACGATTGCCCAGAAACCGAACCGGGTCGAGGTCCTCAAGCGTGGGGCCTGCGGAGATCAGTAGCCTGAAGCCGGTGAGATCTGCATCGTCATGTCGCGCCGGTGGTTGAAGTAGATCGAGGGCGTAACGCACGATCTCCTCCGGGTTGGCGAGCCGTCCTATCCCCACATCGCCACTTGCAAGAGGTCCCTCGACGGGTCCCACAAAATGTGCTCCTCGAGAGATGAGGGCTTGGACATTCTGCTGGGTTGCGGCGCTGAGCCACATCGTCGAATGCATCGCCGGCGCGAACAATACGGGGGAAGTCGTGCATGCGAGGGTTGCGAGCACCATGTCGTCTGCCATCCCCATCCTTGCTCGAGCGATGAGATTCTGCGTCGCAGGAACGACAAGGAACAGATCGGCCCACTGTCCAAGAGCCACATGTTCCTCCCCGGGATGCGGGCCGTCCCACAGACTCAGTACCGTTTTACTCCCGGTGAGACCTTCAAACGTCGAGGGTCCAACGAACCGCGTTGCACTGGGGGTCATGCACACGCGGACCTCAAGGTTCCTAGACAGAAGTCCCCGGACTACCAAAGCGGATTTGTACGCAGCGATGCTGCCGCTGATGCCGACAACGACGTTCACCCGCCGTGGTGTGGCCTTTTTCTGGGCGGTCGTCGAGGTGGAGTACGCTACTGGTTTTGTTCTACGGAATTTTCGGGGTCCGACGCGCCGGTGGACGGCACTTCGGTTTGCTGAAGAGCTGCCTCAGAGATGCCCGGCATCCCCTCTTGAATCGTCCACCCGTAGTAACCGGTTTTACCAGCGCGTCGCACGGTTTGAACGCTGCCCTCTGGTGGGCCCTGGGTGACCGTCAAGAACTGATCGGCGATGTATTCGCGGTGCGTGTCGCCTTTTGGTGCCGTGTACCCTTCCGGAGGTGGCTCTCCCGTACCGATGTTCCATACCTGCGTCGTCGCGGGGTAGGTGTCTTCGCTGGCCTGTCGCCTGGCTTGATTGAGTGTTAGGTCGCGCACGATCCTCCACGTTCGGACCGTGAATCCAGGCACGCCTCGCTGGGCGAGCACGCGGGTACCGAGCGGCAGGTCGGAGCGCTGCACCTCTCGCTCTTCAAATGCACTCCATCGATCGATTCGACGAACGAAGCTGACCATACGCCTCGATCCGCTTCCCCATACCTCGCTGCGTACGATCCCTTCGCCCACCGAAAACGTGAGTACGACCGGTGCGTCACGGTCGTTCCGGAACCTCAGATTGAGCTGAGGATAGGTGACCACCGCATCTAGGCCGAGTTTGATGTAGCTGCTTGGACGGCTGTGCGGGGTTCGCTCAAGAATTTCTAGACCCGAGAAGTAGGCGGCTGCGTGAAGTGTTCCCGCGATCTGGCAGGCCCCTCCGCCGACGCCATCCACCAGTTCTCCTCCCGCGATGACCGGCGCGAGACGAAAACCGCTCGCTTGGTTTCTAGGACCTACGACCTCGTTGAAGTCAAAGATCTCGCCCGGCAAGACGACATATCCATCTATTTTTCTGCCTCCCACGCGCATGTTGTGGGTCCGATCCGCGGCGCGACCTGAAGCATCGTAGCGGGTTTCAAAGTAGCCGAGGAGCTGCTCCATCTTTGCGTCTCGCAGCTGCACCTCGGTGCGGGCGGGGTCCTCGCGAACATGCACCAACTCCACTTCCTGCGATCCACGCTCAAGGGCGGCTGCCACCCTATCGAGGGTGGACCAGACGTCGACCTGGATTCCGTGCTGTTCGGGCACCACCAGTCGCGTGCTCGGGTCCATTCGGGCGCTGCGTGCAGGCCGATCGAGCTCCTCCTTGATACGCAGCAGCATCGGGCGGAGTCGGCTCGCATCGAACTTCACCGGGACCGGCAGGTCCAGCCGGCCCACCGGCCGCAAGGCAGCATGGAATCGTCGCATCGCGGAACTTGGGTCTGCGGCCTGTTCGAGCAGCGTGCGCAGATGGTCGGCATCGATAGAGCCCCCGAGACGAGTCCTGGTCAGCGTGTGTGTGCCGGAACGGGTGCGGAGCACGACGGGGGCTTGATTCCACTCCGTTATCAACGCGTGAACCTGCGCTTCGAGGTCGCCGCGTACATCCACCTGGCGCCCTTGCACGGTGACGATCGGATCAGGGGTAGCGGCATGTGCCGGCTCCGAACTGCCGGAAAGTGTGAAAAGTGTGATCGCTCCAGAACCTAGGAAGCATAGCGATGCGCCTAGAATGCGAGCACCAGCGCTACTGAATATGAGCCGCATCAGCACCCGCTGAGGTCAACAGCACGTCGGGGTTTGGTCAAATTTTGAGCGGGATCGAGCGTTTGCTCGGGTAGTGGACGGTTCAGTTCAGTTCAGTTCAGTTCAGTTCAGTTCAGACCAGGAGCGGGGAACTGCTTGCAGAGATCGCGAACTTCACCGGCAACGTGTTCGAGTGTCGATTCGCTTTCCGGCTCTCGCACCACCCGATCGATCCACTTTGCGAGCTGCTTCATTTCAGTCTCGCCCATCCCGCGGCTGGTGATGGCGGGCGTACCAACGCGAATGCCGCTCGGGTCAAACGGTTTTCGGGTGTCGAAGGGCACCGAATTGTAGTTGGTCACGATCCCTGCACGCTCGAGTGCCTTCGCGGCGACTTTACCGGAAACCCCCTTGGAGCTGAGGTCTATCAAAATGAGGTGGTTGTCTGTTCCGCCGGTGACCAAGTCGAATTCGTGCTCCAAAAGCGACTCTGCCAGCTGACGTGCGTTGCTGACGATTTGGTGCGCGTAGTCGACAAACTCCTCGGTGGCGGCGAACTTTGCGGCCACCGCGAGTGCGGCGATGCTCCCATTGTGAGGGCCTCCCTGAAGCCCAGGGAACACGGCACGATCGATCTTCTTCCGATGGGTCTCATCGCAGAGAATCATGCCGCCTCTCGGGCCTCGCAGGGTTTTGTGGGTGGTGCTCGTGACCACCTGACACGCTCCGACCGGGGTTGGGTGCGCCTTGCCTGCAACCAGTCCGGAAATATGTGCGATGTCCGCTACTGGAATGGCACCAACCTCGTTCGCGATCTCAGCAAACCTTTCGAACTCCACCACGCGGGGGTAGGCGGTGGTTCCGCAGTAGAGGATTTTCGGTTTGTGCTCTCGAGCGAGCCGGGCGACCTCATCGAAGTCGATTCGGCAATCTTCACGACGCACCCCGTACTGAACCGCGTTGAAGTATGCGCCGGTGATCGAGACCTTCCAGCCGTGGGTGAGATGCCCTCCGCTCGGCAGCGCCATGCCCATGATCGTGTCTCCGGGTTTGCAAAACGCGAAATAGACCGCGAGGTTGGCTGGCGATCCTGAGTACGGTTGAACGTTGACGTGTTCGGCTCCGTATAGATGCTTGAGCCGCTGGATCGCCAGTTGCTCGATCGCGTCGATATGCTGCTGCCCCTCGTAGTAACGTTTCCCGGCGTACCCTTCTGAATATTTGTTGTTGAGCACGCTCCCGGTCGCTTCCAGCACCGCTTTGGAAGCGTAGTTTTCACTTGGGATCAGCCTCAGGGTCGATCGCTGACGTTCGGCTTCGGCAGCGATGCGCTCGGAAATTTCCGGGTCTGCTTGCGATAAGTTCGATTCCACCATTCTGTTCTCCCATCCGGCCGTACCACACTACCCAGTGGCGGGCATGGCGACGCGATGATAGGTGGAGACGCAGACAGGCGATGCAGCATCCCAATCTGGAAGACTTCAGGACACTTTGCGCACAGCACTCCGTGGTCCCGGTGTATCAAGAAATCGTATCCGATACGCTGACTCCAGTTTCCGCCTTCGCGACCGTAGGCGAAGGTCCAGGTTCCTATTTGCTGGAGAGCGTCGTCGGCGGCGAGAAGTGGGGACGCTACAGCTTTGTGGGCTGCAATCCAGACCTGATCGTTCGAGGCGGAGGAACCCGTTTTGAATGTTGGCGCGGTGCGGGTGCTTCCCCTGAAGTGCGTCGCGGCGTCGATCCATGGCAGGAACTGCGTGCGTTGCTCCAAACCTACCGTCCGGCCGTCCTCGAGAGCCTGCCACGGTTTTGGGGGGGCGCTGTGGGCTATGTCGCGTACGACGCGGTGCGACGGTTTGAGCCAACCGTTGCCGAGCAAGACGATGAAGACGAGTTTGCCTTCTCCATAGGCGGCGCGGTGCTCATCTTCGACTCGCTACGCCAAACGGTGAACGTGGTCGTACCCGCTTTGGTCCCGGATCGGCCAGCGGATGTGGATGCGCTTTATCGGGAGTCTACCGCGAAGATCGACTCGCTCATCGCCAAGCTTAGAAGTCCGAAATCGATCGCGTCGATCAAGGTGCCTGAGCCCACCCATGAACCTGAGCTGCCGGCGTCTTCCTTTGATCGCCCCCGGTTCTGCGAGGCGGTGGAGCGAGCGCAAGAGTACATCCGGGCGGGGGATATCTTTCAGGTCGTGTTCTCTCAGCGTTTTCGAGTGGCTGCATCGGGTACCGACCTGTTCGATGTCTACCGCACGATGCGGATCGTCAATCCTTCACCCTATATGTACTTTCTCAAGCTACCCGATGTGAGTATTGCGGGGGCCAGTCCGGAAACTCTGGTGCGACTCGAAGATGGAGTTGCAGAAGTTCGACCTATCGCCGGCACGCGACGACGTGGAGCCTCTGCAGAGGAAGATCGGGCTCGTGAACTCGACATGCTTGCGGATCCCAAAGAGCTCGCCGAGCACGTCATGCTGGTCGATCTCGGTCGCAACGACCTCGGTCGGGTAAGCACGCCGGGTTCGGTGCGCATTACCGAGCAGATGGCGGTGGAGCGCTATTCTCACGTGATGCATCTCGCCTCCAACGTCGTCGGCACGCTGGTCCAAGATCGTGATGCGCTCGATTTGCTTCGGGCGACCTTTCCGGCCGGCACCCTCAGTGGCGCTCCGAAGGTGCGGGCGATGCAGATCATCGAGGAGCTGGAGCCGGAAGCGCGCGGCATCTACGGGGGCGCGGTCGGCTATTTGGGCTTCGACGGGAACATGGATATGGCGATCGCGATTCGTACGATCATACAGCGAAAAGACGAGTTCTGGATTCAGGCCGGGGCGGGTATCGTAGAGGCCAGCTCACCCGATGGCGAATACGACGAAACCGTCCACAAAGCGCGTGCAGCGCTGGTCGCCATCGAAGCGGCTCGCACCTAGGTCAGGGACTCGAGTAGGTCAGAGACTCGAACCCGCGGCCTTTGGCCTGACAGGCTGGTCATCTATATTGGGCTGGGGAAGAGCTTCGCTCACACGCATACACGTATTGGAGAGCGCGGGACCGGCGATGAGCATTGCAACGGATACCGCATGGCCACCTCGACACGAGCCGAGTACCTGGACGCTACGCCACCCACGACGACACGCATCCACTGGCTCGACGGCAAGCAAAAGCCCCTACCTTGGCGAGGGTGCGACGGAAAGCAAAAGCCCCCGCGTTTGCAGGGGCTCTTGGCGGGGCGGACGGGACTCGAACCCGCGGCCTCCGGCGTGACAGGCCGGCGTTATAACCAACTTAACTACCGCCCCAATTGATAAGGGACCTGGTCAGAGCTTAAGCGACTCCAACGAGGCCTCCGCATTGGGACCAACCGCCGAAACGGTGGTGTATTTCCTATGTAGATTGGGAAGACCCAATCATTGTTGCCCTGGCGCGATCATCGTGGATGGAAACACCCATGAAGCCTTTTAAACCACAGTGTTTTTCAGACCATGGTGCCCTTCGAACCAAGGCATCCTCTGAACACGGCAAGGTCGCCCGAAACGCGTTCATAAGGATTACGCTCCTTAGCCCGCGCGCCGAGCTCTGTCAAAAAGCTCGACCAAAAACCTTGCCAAAAACTCCAAGCGGTTTGGGTCGCAGAATGGACATGTAGAGAACAGCAACTCAACCTAGGGCCTGCGTTTCGGTGGCGTTTTCACGCGCCATTGCGCCAGCCTACTTCAATAACGCCGACCTTTTGCTCGCGGTCGATCTCGACAGTTCGGCAGGCTTATTTCACGCGCTTCACGCAGTTTTGCTTCGCGAGTCTTATGACTTTGACGACTACCTGGTGACTCTGACGACTACCTGGGCATCGCGACGGATCCCCGACAGCTTTTTGCCAATCGTCATGCGAACCTCGTCGCAGACTTCGCATTCAACGAGGGCGATCGGACTCTCTTAGACCGATACCGATACATTACAGGAGAAGTGTTGACCGCAACTTGCGATGCATGTGGAAAATCTACAGCGTAACTGAGTACATAAAAAACCTGGCACATTCTTCGGATGGTGCAGCCTGTTCCCAGAGGCCAGGCGTGAGCGCCTATCAATACTTACGGGACCTCGCACGCAAACACCGCTACCTGACCTGTCGGGCCGATCTGAGTCGTCCATCGGATCTTGAACACGTCGAGCGCATCCTACGTGATCGCGGCTGCGTGTTCGATATGCTCGATATCAGCAACGTCTGGTGGGAACACTATTGTGGTGATGGTGTGCACCTGGCTCGCAGTATCGATCAGCTCCGAGAGAGCGGGGTGGTTGGGCCAGGTGCACTTTTGATCTCTTCATTCGTCGACCCAGCTCGGAGATCTCAAAAGTTCACAACGTACTACTACGCTTCCTTCAGTCTGAAAGATACCGACGGAACACATATCCTGCGGGCGCTCTATTCTCTCGACCCGGCCGCGCAACCTCTTGGACTGAATTGGCGTAAACGTAACGCGTTGCCCGATCGAAACCCTCTACAGCACTACATCCAAAAGTGCTCGCCTCCGCGAGGTTATGCTCCATGAGCTAGGCTATGTTCCATGAGCACCCTTTGTACTGACTCAAGACTGTTAGGCTTGGTCAGATGTTTTGGACGAGACCGTTAGGGGATGCCCGTTTTGATTCGTGGGCGTTGGGGATCTACGTTCTGGGGCTCTGCTGCCTAGGGATGCTCTGCTGCCTAGGGATGCCGAGTCACAGCGAGGCTCAAGAGATCGTGCGCACGGACGTGCGATATGTCGGTGCCGGGGAGCTGCAAGGCGCTGAGGATGAGGTCGACGGGGTCTCCCTATCCACGTTGGAGTTCCGCGGAGCGTTCACGCTGCCCATCGTGCTGCAGAAGAGCGGCACGATCTTGATCGCTGGTGCCAACTACAGCTGGCTCTCGCCCTCGACTTCCGGAGTAGATGGTGCCGCTGAACCCGACAACTTCCAGGAGGTGGGGGTCACGGTGGGCGCGGTGATTCCATTTGGTCCGCGCTGGTCCTTGCGCGCAATGTTTGCCCCGAGCTTGGCGAGTAACTTCGAGGAAGCGTCGACGGATGCTTGGAACTTTCGCTCCGTGGCGGCAGCGAGTGTTCTGCTGTCCGAAAAAACAACGTTCAGCTTTGGCCTGGTGGGCAGCTATCAGTTCGGAAGTCTGCTCCCGCTGCCCATCGTGTCGATCGATTGGCGCCCTACAGCATCCACTTCGCTAGTGACGGGCTTTCCGGAAGGGGTGCAGGTTCGACAGTTCTTGGGCGACCGTTTTCTAGTGGGCGCACGACTCGGACTTGAAGGTAGCCAGTATTTTATCGGCGGCTCAGGAGATGAAGAAGGGTTCGTCGATCATCTCCAAACGACGCAGCTCGAAGCGGGTCCAGTCGTCGGTCTTCGCATCGCATCGGCACTTTGGTTGGAGGCCTTCGGAGGCTACACCTTGTATCGCAACCTCAATATCTTCGATGGAGGTAACGATTCTTTCCTCGACGCTCAACTAGACAATAGTTTTGTATTTCAGGGATCTTTGGTGATTAGACCACCCATGCCCCCGCCGGAACCTGAACCCGCATCGTTTCCCGACGATTGATGCGCAGGAGATTCTTGCACGTCGAGTGGACTTAGAATGCGGCTTATCGAGCGCTTGAGGTCTTCGAGAATCAGATAGCTCGCCGGTATCTGGATCAGGATGATAAAGGTCGCGAACAACACGCCGAATCCGAGAGAAATCGCCATAGGGATGAGAAACCTCGCCTGAACGCTGGTTTCAAGGATCATCGGGACAAGACCAAAAAAGGTCGTGAGCGAGGTGAGCAGAATCGGGCGAAATCGCCTCACGCTTCCTTCGACCACCGCATCTTCGGTGCTGTGGGTTCGGCGGTACTCGTTGACGGCCACGATGAGAATGAGGGAATCGTTGACGACGACTCCGGACAGCGCGACCACCCCCATCATGCTCATGACCGACAGTCCCGAATTCATCAGTACGTGACCCCAGATCGCGCCGACGAATCCGAAGGGAATTGCGGAGAGCACGATGGTGGGCTGTGCGTAGCTGCGGAATACGATCGCGAGCAAGCCATACATGATGATAAGGGCCATGAGGAACCCTAGTCCGAGGATCGTGAGTGCGTCGCTTTGTGCTTCCTGCTGTCCACCGAATCGGTAGGTCAAACCCGGGTAGTCCGTCATCAATTGAGGTAGCTCTTTTTCGACGAGAGAGGCGACGACCTGGTTGGCGTTTCCTTCGCTCTCATCAACATCGGCTGTAACACTGACGGTTCGTTTCCCCTCGGTGCGGTTGATCTCTGTGTATGCCCGGCCAAAATCTATCGTCGCGGCCTGGGCCAAGGGTATTTCTCCATTCGAAGGAGTGCGAACGATCAGCTGTTCTACGGAGTAAAGGGACTGACGTTCCTCAAGCGGCAGACGAACGTATACCCGAACCTCGTCTCGACCCCTTTGTTGTCGAACCGCCTCTGATCCGTAGTACGCGCCTCGGACCTGGCGTGCGATATCCGACTCATTCAGTCCCAATGCGCGGGCCTCTGGCCGAAGCCGAATATCGAGCTGTTGTTTGCCCTGGCTAAAACCGGCATCGATATCCGTAACGCCCGCATACGATTGGAGTTTCTGCGCAAGCTCTGCAGCTGCCCCCTCCAAGGTTTCGGCGTCCGGATGCGAGAGCTCTACGTCGATCGCGGCTCCGCTGTCTGCCCCGATGGCGTATTCGAAGGTCAGGGATCGCGCTCCGGGAAGTTCTTGAACCTCGTCTCTCCATAGCTGCGCCAGTTCTCCCGTTGTAAATTCGCGTTCAGATGTCGGCACCAGGGCAAGCATGGCCGCAGCGATATGTCCTCCAGAGGATCCCGGGTTGAGCCTGTCCTCTTCGACCCGCAGTCTCGAACCCAGGGAAGACATCAAACCTCGCAGATCGTCTTCGCTGCCCAGACGGTGGAGCGCCCGATGGCCCGCGTCGACGAGCTCTTGCCGTAACCTGCTCGTTTCCGATGCGGGGGTACTCACCGGCATTTCAAGGTTCACCTGAACGATATCCCCCTCGATTTTGGGTAGGAAGGTGAACGGGAGTCGTCCGCCGGAAACGATGCCCATAGAGGCGAGAAATACGGCGATGCAGGTAGCGACCGTCACGTAGCGCCAACGCAAAGCGGCTCGGACGAAAGGTCGATAGCGGGTCTCGATAAAATTGGAGAGGCCTTTCGATACCCTTTTCTCGCCGAGCAACTCCATGAGCTTAAAGAGTGGAAAAAACAAGCCCTGCAGCCACCAGGGCATGCGGTGGGAGAGATGCGCGGGGAGTACAAAAAATGATTCGATCAAGGAAACGATGAGCACACCGATGACGACGGCCGGGATCACTCGGAAGAACTTGCCCATGAAACCCGGAATGAAGAGCATGGGAGAAAACGCGACACAGGTAGTGATGATGGAAAAGGTTACTGGAACAGCGACCTCGCGGACGCCCTGAATCGAGGCCTCTGCAAAGGATTTTCCAGCTTCACGCTGCTTGTAGATCGACTCTCCAACGACGATCGCATCGTCGACCACCATCCCTAATGTCACAATGAATGCGAATAAGGAGATCATGTTGATCGATACTTCGGCGATGGGAAGGAACAGCAGCGCTCCCGCAAAACTTATCGGAATGCCCAGAGTGACCCAGAAGGCGAGCTTCGGCTCGAGGAACATTCCCAGGATCACCAGCACGAGCATCAAACCGAGCGCGGCGTTGCGGCCGAGTAGCTCCACGCGTTCCCGGTACATGACCGATTGATCGTTCCACAGGGTCGCGTTTACCCCTGGAGGCCACTGTCGCAGTTCGAGGTGACGCTGCACTGCAGAGGAGACCTCGATGGGGGTCTCGCGGCCCACTCGGTAGACCTGGACCATGATCGCCCGGCGACCGTTGAAATAGGTTTCCTGATCGAGTTCCTGAAACCCATCGTGTACCTGTGCGACGTCACGAAGCCGGACCGTGGTTCCATCCTCCCGTGCGAGCAGAACGATATCGCCGAATTCTTGGCCTTGATCTCTTCGCTCGGCGGTTCGAAGCAATATTTCGCCGGAGTCGGTCTTAACGCTGCCTCCGGGAACCTCGACACTGCTTTGAGAAATCGCATCCGCTATCGCAGGCAGGGTGAGTCCGTATTTGCGCAGGGCGTCCTGGGCCACCTCCACGCTGATCTCGAGGGGACGCGCGCCTGAGACCTCTGCGTAGGAAATGCCATCGTCGCTGAGCAGCTCTTCACGAAGCTGTTCTGCGAGCTGCTTGAGAACTTCCTCGGTGCTTTCACCCGGTTGATCGACCGCCGAAATCACGACGGAGAGAACCTGGTTGCGGTTGGTGAGTAGGCTGATGACCGGCCGTTCTGCATCCTCGGGGAACGAAGAGATGCGGTCTACCGCGCTCTTGACGTCGTTTAGCGCAGCGTCTGGATCGGCTCCGATCAGGAGCCGGACGGTCACGCTTGCAGAGCCTTCTCGGGCGGTCGATTGAACCTCTTCTACGCCATCGAGCCCCCGGACAGCTTCTTCGACGGCAAGCACGACGCCCTGCTCGACTTCCGCTGGTGAAGCGCCCGGGTAGTCGATTTGAACGGAGACCGTATCGAGATCTACCTCGGGAAACACTTCCTGTTTGATCGATGTTGCAAGGACTATGCAGCCACCGAAGAGCAGAACGCTCATCAATATATTGGCCGCCACTCGGTTGGTCGCCATCCAGGCGAGTGGGCCGCGGACCTGAGCCTCAGCGCTTGCCCGAGTGGCGTCCTCGTCGATGGCATCGGGCTGTGGCGTGTGCGCATCTTCCAAGGGACGCGTGTCTTTGGATGCGTATTCTGTCATTTCTCGAGTTGGACTGCCGTAGAGGATTCTGCGTCGCGGCCGGTGGTTTCGGCCACGCGAAGCTGCATACCTTGAACAGGGGTCGCGATCCGGCTTGTAACGACCAGCTCACGCCCGGAAAGCCCTTCGTGCACGAGCACTGTTTCGGGAAGTCTCCACGCCAGACGCACGCTCCGCACATCAAGCCTCCGATCGTCTCCCACTACGTACACTTTTGAGCCTTCGCGGAGGGCCATCCGAGGGATCTCCACCGCGTCTTGGAACGGCGCGATGGCGATCGATACGTCGACGTAGGAGCCGATAAGCAAGGGAATCGCTGATCGATCGCGTGCGTCTCCCTGGGCAAGCCCAAGGGGATCCTCGATCTCGACCAAGAGGCGTGCCATGCGACCTACGGCATCGAGATCGGGCAGCAGGCGAATGACCCTACCAAGATGTGTTCGCGTGTCGCTGCCGAGCGACTGATCGATCGTCGCTTCGGCACCCGGCTCGGTTCGCGTTGGAAGGTTCACGTAAGGTAGCTGATCTGCCGGAACGGCTACTTGGACCCAATAGGCATCGGTTCCTATGAGGGTAGCGATCGGATTCTGACCGCTCACTACCTGACCGAGCTCTACCTGCTCCGAAACTACGGTTGCGTTGAACGGGGCCCGAATTGTGGTGCGGCTGAGGTCCAAACGGGCTCGCGCTAGGTCGCTTTCGGCCGCCTGGATGGCGACCTCTGCGGTGTCGAGTTGGGGACCGCGAAGGGCCAAACGTCTTGCGTCTTCACCGAGTTCCGTTTCGCGCTCTCCGCGAAACACGTCCCACTCATGCTCGGCCACCACGCGCCGGCCCCGTTCGAGTTCGAGTTCAAGTTCGGCCTGTTTCAGACTTGCAACCCGAGCGTCGACCGAGAGCTGATAGTCCGAAGGATCGATGCGTGCGATCGGATCCCCTTTCTCAAAGACGCCTCCACGTTCGAGTTCGTCGCTGATCCAAACAACTCGTCCCGAGACTTGGGCGATCAGATCGACCTCCTGCGCGGCCGTTACCGTACCTTGCCCTTGCACGCTAAGCTTTGGAGTGTCCGAGGTTGCGCGGGTAGTCCGCACCAAGAGACCTTGTGCTTTTCGGTCGTTGCGTTCCGCTTGAGGTTTCGTTGCGATCATCGAGGCGAGCGCTAGTCCACCGGAGCTTACGATGAGCCAGGGAACAAGAACCCGAAATGCTGTGCGTAGCCTGGTGCTCACGACGCCACCCGATCGCTCTTGGCTCCTAGACCTTCGGTCCACGAGCCTCCAAGGGCGCGCTGAAGCTGGATTCGATAGGAAATGAGCAGGCGGTGTGAACTGAGGAGCTCGAGTTCGGTATTGAGGGAGGATACAAGGGCGTTGAGCACCGGTAAGAAGTCAGAGAGTCCCTGCTGGTACCGTTGGCGGGAGGCTTCGACGTTGAGGGTGGCTACTTCGAGCTGTTGCTGTAGAAGCGATCGGCGTGTCGCTTCCGCACGCTCTTGAACGATCGCATTTTCAACCTCCATGATGGCGTTGAGAATGGTTAAGTCGTAGTTGGCGACCGCCTCGGCAAGCGCACCTCTGGCTTCGTCGGTACTGGCAAGAAGGTTGCCGCCATCGAAGAGCGGCACCGAAAGTGTCGCTCCGGCATTCCATACCCAGCCGTTGTTGCTCGTCTCGAACGGTTGACTTGCTGCAGTGTCCGCAACTCCATCCCCATCGCTATCGACCTGTTGACTCAGCTCGCCTTCGACCCGGAGCCAGTCCTGACCGACCGAACCGTTCAAAGTCAGCGAAGGAAACCGCGAGGCCAAAGCCACGCCGACCGAGTAGTCCGCCTGCTTCACCCTGAGCTGAGCGGCGCGAACGTCGGGTCGATCTCGCAATAAGTTCGTCGGCACACCGATGTCCGCACTCGGCTCGAATTCGGGTAGTGGAGGCAGTGCACCCGCAGATCGCGTTTCGGGTAGGTCTCCGGGAGCCGAGCCGAGAAGGACGGCTAGCTGATGCTGCGTCACTCGCTCGAGCGCCTTGACCTGCTGCAGACTTGCCTGCGTAGCGAGTACGAGTTCGTGCTGCTGATGCACATCGACTGCGGACGACAGGCCTTGTGCGAAACGCAAACGGAGAAGGTTTAGGACGCTTTCATTTCTCTCCGTTTGCGATTCGAGAATGGCACGACGAGAACGTGCCTCAATGACGTCGTACCAGCCTTCGGCCACGCTGGCGGAAAGTGAAAGCGCGGCCGTCTCCGTGTCGGCTCTCGCCGCAAAAAGACCCAAACGCGCCGCGTCGTAGTTGGCGTCGATGCGTCCGAAGAGGTCGATTTCGTAGGAAACTGGAATCGATGCCGATGCGGTGTAGGCGTCGGAGGTGCCGAGTGCCCCGCTGAGACTGCGGCTGTATCCTAAATCTCCCTGAGCGTTTATCTGGGGAAAGTAGGCAGAGCGAGCTTGCCGGCGAACGGCGTCTGCCTGTCGAATACGAGCAAACGAGGAACGAATGTCCGGACTGGAAGCGATGGCGCGCTCCACAAGGGCGTTGAGAACGGGATCTCCGAAGGTTTCCCACCAAGGCGTCTGGCGTGCTGCGGTGCTGCTCGTCGTTTCTGCCGGGGCAGAATCATAGTGGTCCTCGATCACCAAGGTGGGTTCGGGCTTCTGGGTTGTTCGGTACGGCAAGCAGCCAAAAAATAGTGACGCGGCGGTAGCGTAGTGCAGATATCTATTCATAGGACGTCTCTCTGGTCCGTCGTTGCAACTGAGCCTCTAGAGCGCAATCGGTGTGGGTCAAGCGGCTACCCCCATCCCCCGAAACAAGCTCGCAGTGCGATCTATTTCGGTTGTGTGTGTGTGGACGTACCTCGTTCAATTTTTGCCCAGATTTCCGTTCTATCAGCGTCCCTACACCTGGCTGCACGACAACGGCCGGTGTGAGGCGTTGGAACCTATCGGACGCATGATCGAACGCAACCGGGTCGCACTGAAGTCGCTCAGCGTTGCCGCTCAGGCTACGGTGGGTGGGACACATGACGCATTCGAGGTGTGCTTTTGTCGCTTCAAGCGTTGGGCTGTGGGTGCGCGGCGCAAATCACGGGGTGTTTCGAGATGGATCGAAATTTGCGTAACCTCGGGCGAGCGAGATTAGAGGTTGTGGCTTGACGGAAGCGGACTCCTACCAGGCATTTCGTGTTGCACGTTTGGTGTTGCGCTTAAGCGACTGGGCACTCCTGCGTCGAAGCGACCTCAGCGGCTGTGTTCTCCTGGACGAGAGCCTTCGCATTTGCCTGCTGGGATTCCAGGATCTTTGGGAATGCTGGACGGTGCTTGAAATGGCGGGGTGGAGGCACTTTCCCGACGAGAGACTCGTGATACCCGGAACCGGGACTGTGCCACCGAGTCCGAATGCGGAGTTTGTCCTGGACGCTATCGAACCCTCCGTTCGACGGGTCTACGATCTCCTCGCAGGAGACCCTTGGGAACTGGTGCTGCCGAGATTGGCAGAACAAGCCTTTCACGCAGGTGAAGGCACGACGGAGGTCTTTCAGCGTTTGTCTATAGCGGTCGAGTCTCAGTCTTCTCACCACGGACGGGTTGAAGTTCTCCGTGAGTGGGACCGTCTGGTCTACGCCGCACACGCTATGGGATGTCCCGCTACGGTCGATGGTCTGCTACATTCGTCGATCGGGCGTCTTTTGTCGGTGGCGCTAAATACTCGTTGCGTTGCTTAGGCAGTTTCTCAGTGATCGCCCGTAGCCGTGAGCACTAAGGTGATGCGTGTGGGCTGCTATCGATCGCGCCCTTAGATCGATAGCTGGTAGTGGGCGGGACAGGGGTCGAACCTGCGACGTTCGGCTTGTAAGGCCGACGCTCTACCACTGAGCTACCCGCCCAAATATCTCGCGTGACGTACGGAAATCTCCTCTAAGTCATTAATGCATGCTTGTCGAGCTTGATCGAGAACGGGCCTATTGCTGAAGCGCTCTCACTGCTGCGCGCCGGGCGACGCAACGGTAGGCCTAGGAACGGACTCGGATTCGTTTCCGTCTTCCTTTGATTCGATAAGTTTGCCGTAACGGTACTCCATGGGTTTGAGGCGTCGATTTCCCAGGAGCTCGTCTGGATCGCTCATGACGAGAGACTCTCGCAACACCTCATCCATATGCTCGACGAGCACCAGACGAATCGCATTTAAGACTCTTTTCGGAAGTTCCCTGAGGTCTTTTCGGTTCTCTCGAGGAATAAGCACCGTATCGATTCCCGCTCGATGTGCGGCGAGGATCTTTTCCTTGAGTCCACCGATCGGTAGGACTCGTCCTCGGAGGGTAATCTCTCCTGTCATCCCTACATTTTTTCGGACAGGTATTTTGAGCAACGCGCTCGCAATGCTCGTGGCCATCGTGATTCCCGCGCTAGGACCGTCCTTCGGCACGAACTCTGGAAAGTGTACGTGGAAGTCGAGCTCCTGGTAGAAGTTGTCCTCTAAGCCGAGCAGTTTCTGCCGCGATCGGATGTAGCTCATGGCCGCCTGAGCAGACTCCTGCATTCCTTTTTCGAGCAGTCCGGTGATCGCCAGCTTTCCCTTTCCGGGTACTACTGCAACCTCACACTCAAGTGTGGTGCCGCCGAACTGGGTATAGGCCAGTCCAGTCGTGAGTCCGATATTGTCCTTGTCGCTCGCCTTGTTCGGGCGGTACTTGGGAACACCGAGGTAGTGAGGAATGCTTTTGGCAGCGATGCGGTACAGCTTGTCTTCTTGACCGACTTTCCTGTTCTTAAGGACCTCTCTACCGACTTTTCTGCAAATGCTACCGAGCTCTCGCTCTAAATTCCGTACGCCACTTTCCTTTGTGTAGTGGTGAATGACGGTTCTTATCGCGTTTTCAGTAATTTCGACTCGAGTACTCTCTAGACCGGATTCCTTGATCTGGCGGGGCACCAAATATCGCACTGCGATGTTTAGTTTTTCAAACTCTGTATATCCGCTGAGTTCCATGACCTCCATACGATCCTGAAGCGGGAGAGGAATCCCACTGAGCGTATTTGCGGTCGTAATGAACATAATGTCCGACAGGTCATAATCGAGATCGAGATAGTGGTCGTTAAAGTTGTTGTTCTGTTCCGGGTCGAGAACCTCTAGCAAAGCGGCTGCTGGGTCTCCGCGGAAGTCGCTCGACATCTTGTCAATTTCGTCGAGCAAGAAAACCGGGTTGTTCGATCCAACTTTTTTGAGGGACTGAATGATCCGGCCGGGTAGGGCGCCGATGTAGGTACGGCGATGGCCTCGGATCTCCGCCTCGTCACGAACTCCGCCCAGTGAGAGTCGCACAAACTCTCGTCCCGTTGCGTTCGCAATGCTCTTAGCGAGTGATGTTTTGCCTACTCCCGGTGGGCCAACAAGACACAGAACCGGTCCCTTCAGTTTCTTCACCAAAGCCTGAACCGCAAGGTATTCGAGTATCCGCTCTTTGACTTTTTTTAGGCCGTAATGGTCGAGATCCAAGATCTCTTCTGCCTTGTCGATATCGTAGTTTTCTTCGCTCTTTTCTGACCAGGGAATCGACAGGATCCAGTCGACATAATTTCGCACGACGGTCGCCTCGGCGCTCATCGGCTGCATCATTTTTAGCTTGCGTAGTTCTTTCTTGACTCGATCTGTGGCCTCATCGGTGAGTCCCTTACCCTGGAGTCGGTCCTCGATCTCCTGAATCTCACTCTTGAACTCGTCTCGCTCCCCGAGTTCCTTCTGAATGGCCTGCATCTGCTCATTCAGGTAGTACTCCTTCTGAGTTTTCTCCATTTGCTTCTTGACGCGAGAGCGAATCTTCTTTTCCACTTGAAGAATCTCGATCTCTGCATTCATCAGCTCAAAAAGACGTTCCAGTCGCTTGCCTGGGTCGATCGTTTCTAAGATCTCTTGACGATCGTTGAGTTTGATGGAGCTGAGGTGAACGACGATGGTATCCGCAAGTCGCGAAGGATCGTCGATGGTCTGCACCGTCATCAGCATCTCAGGAGGGATGCGTTTGTTGAGCTTGACGTACATTTCGAACGTCGACTGTACAGAACGCATCAAGGCCTCGATTTCTACCGAAGCCTCTGTAATTTCAGCGACATCTCCGATCGTGCAAAGGAAGAACTCTTCCTTTGGGATGAATTTACGTATTCGGGCGCGTCGCTTACCCTCGACGAGAACTTTCACTGTTCCGTCGGGCAGTCTCAGCAGCTGAATGATCATCCCTACGGTTCCCATCGCGAAGATGTCATCTGGCGATGGATCGTTGGTTTTGGCCTTTTTCTGCGCGGCGAGGAGGATCTCCTTCTCCTGGCTCATCGCTTCTTCTAAAGCGGCAATCGATCGCTCTCGCCCTACGAAAAGCGGAACCACCATATGGGGGAATACAATGATGTCTCGCAGAGGGAGCAGAGGAATCATCTGTCCACCTCCCTGCGCGTCGTCTCGCTCGTCGTCGCTCTTGTGGAAGAACATGTGCGCCTTTAGGCCGGTCCCCCGTCACGAAACGGCGGACTTAGGCCAGCTCTGCCTCTTTCTCGTACACGATAAGGGGCTTTTCGCCCTTGGCGATCAGATCTTCGTTGACCACCACCTCTTTGATACCGCTTGATGAGGGTATCTCATACATGATGTCGAGCATGGCGTGTTCCATGATCGCTCGTAAACCCCTTGCTCCAGCATTACGCTTAAGCGCCTCACGAGCTACCTCGTGGAGCGCTCCTTTGGTGAAGGTGAGCTTCACCCCGTCCATCTCGAAGAGCTTACCATACTGCTTGACCAGGGCGTTTTTCGGTTGCGTCAGAATGTCGACCAGCGCGTCGGCGTTAAGTTCATGCAAGGTCGCGATTACGGGAAGGCGCCCGATGAATTCGGGAATGAGCCCAGCCCGGAGAAGATCCTCTGGCTGCACCTGAACCAGTAACTCTCCTACTCTCTTGTCTCGTCGTGAAGGTATGTCGGCACCGAATCCGAGCGTTTTTTCTCCGATGCGTCGCTCGATAATGGAATCTAAACCAACGAAGGCTCCCCCGCAGATGAAGAGAATATTCGAGGTGTCTACCTGAAGAAAATCCTGTTGCGGATGCTTCCTGCCTCCTTTTGGAGGTACATTGGCGACCGTACCCTCGATAATCTTCAACAGTGCCTGTTGAACTCCTTCGCCACTAACGTCTCTAGTGATCGAGGGATTGTCGCCTTTCCTGGCAACTTTATCGATCTCATCGATGTAAACGATTCCGCGCTGAGCCCGCTCGACATCGTGATCGGCATTTTGCAACAGCTGCACGATGATATTTTCTACGTCCTCGCCAACGTAACCGGCTTCGGTAAGGGTTGTGGCGTCAGCGATCGCGAACGGTACATTGAGAATCTTTGCCAAGGTCTGGGCAAGCAAAGTCTTGCCTGAGCCGGTAGGGCCGAGCAGCAGAATGTTCGATTTCTGCAACTCCACCTCTTCACTGGAAACCTTGGAGTCGATACGCTTGTAATGGTTGTGCACCGCGACCGAGAGGATCTTCTTTGCTCGGTCCTGGCCGATGACATACTCGTCGAGAATCGTTTTGATCTCAGCCGGCTTGGGTAGTGGTGTTCCGGTAGATAGAGAGTCTTCTCTATCGACTTCCTCTGCGATGATGTCATTGCAGAGCCCGATGCACTCGTCACAAATATATACGGTGGGTCCAGCTATAAGCTTTTTGACCTCTTTCTGCGATTTTCCGCAAAAAGAACATTGAAGATTACCGTGACCCTCGTCTCGCCTTCGATCCACTCCCGACCTGCCTCAAAATTTTCTCAGGGTTGACCCGATGGACGCTTGCACCGCCAACAAAACTTCCTCCCTGAGTGTAGCGTCGGCTCGATTTTGTGGCAAGGCAGCGTCCAGATTCTGATGCCTTGAAATCGCCCGGAATAACATAGGTTTAGCGGGAGAATGCTCTCGGAGCTGTGCGGTCAATCAGGGATTTCCCGTAGTTGGAGGGTTTGCATCGGAACCACGGAGAGAGACGACATCGTCGATGATTCCGTAATCTGCAGCTTCTTGAGCATCCAGAAAGCGATCTCGCTCCGTATCCGCTTTGATTTTTTCTACCGGCTGACCAGTGTGGGTGGAGAGAATTACGTTCATTTGCTCGCGAACCTTACGCATTTCGCGGGCGTGGATCTCGATGTCCGTGGCCTGACCTCGGATGCCTCCCAAAGGCTGATGAATCATAATCCTGCTGTTGGGAAGTCCACGCCTCATACCTTTGGTTCCGGCAGCCAGTAGCCAAGCCGCCATCGAAGCAGCTTGGCCCAAGCACACCGTGGCTACCGGACAGCGGACGTACTGCATGGTGTCGTAAATCGCTAGCCCGGCAGTGATCACGCCACCAGGGCTGTTGATGTACAACGTGATCTCCTTGTCCGGATCATCGCTTTCAAGAAAGAGTATTTGAGCGATAATTCCGTTGGCGACGCTGTCGTTTACCTCGGTTCCGAGAAAGACGATGCGATCCTTCAGAAGTCGGCTAAAAATATCCCACGTACGTTCACCTCGATGGGTGGTCTCCACGATGGTGGGATACGGTATCGACGCCCGAGGTGATGGAAATGGGTCGTGTATCATCCGCTCTCCGATCCGGTTTCATCGCAACTGGGCTCCCCAATCTGATCTCCTGCCGCCTGATCTTCTGCTGCGTAGGAGGATGCCCCTGAATCACTCTCTTCGGCGGCCGTCTCTTTGATATGCGCTTTTGAGATCAGAAAGTCTATCAGCTTCTCTTCGAGGACGATGGCTTCTAAATCTTCGCGCCTTGTTCCACTCCACTCTGCGCGTACTTTCGCTATGTGTTTCCCGCTCTCTTCCGACATTTTCTTGAATTTGGCTTCGAGCTCCTCGTCCGTAACGACGATCTCTGTCTGCTTTGCAAGACTGCCCAGCAGAAGCGCAGCGTGAACCTGCCGCTCTGCCCTCTCGTTAATTGAGTCTGAGACCTCCTGACTGACGGGGGCATCGGGCGTCATGCCCATCATTTGCGAGAACCTCAGGTATTCTTCCCGCCCTCTTCTCCGCTGGCTCTCGACTAACGATGGGGGCAGCTCAATCTTATTCGCTTCGATCAGTGCGTCGACTATCCGGGTTCGAAGCTGGCTCTTGGCGTTTTTCTCGCCGGCCTCTTCGAGTTTACGATGCTGGTCGCGTCGCAGGTCCACCAGCGTCTCATACTCCCCGCAATCCTTGGCGAACTCGTCGTCGAGCTTCGGCAGGACCTTCTCCTGCAGCTCTCGTACTTGCACGATGAAGTTTGCGGTCTTGCTCCGGAGTGTGTCGCTCGGATGATCGTCTCCAAAGCTGATCTCAAAGGACTTCTCCTCGTCAGGTAACGCACCGACCAGTCCTTCCTTCACCTGCTGAACCAATTCATCTGAGCCTACCTCAACGACGCGCCCTGTGGCTCCAAGCTCCTCGAGCATCTCACCGTCGACCATCACCTGATAGTCGATGGTCAGCTGGTCTCCGGCGAGGGAGGGTCGCATAGGATCGGGCTCACGAAATTCGGCATGCCGTTCACGCAGCTGCTCGATCTGCTGACTGACCTCTTCGTCGGTCACCGTCACAGTCGTGCGGGTGACGTCTAGGTTCTCGAAGCTCAAATGCTCGACGGTAGGCCGCACCTCGCACTTGGCGACGAAGCGCAAAGGCTCCCCATCCTCTATGGAGGGAGGCAAGATGGTGGGTTGGGCCACGATATCGATCTCATGTTGCACGATCGCCTGGGAGAGCCCCTCCTCTACGAGCTGCGCAGACACCTCGATGTGAACTTGCCTTCCAAAGAGGCGTCGAACCACCTGCTCGGGCACTTTGCCGGGTCGGAATCCCTTGACTCGTGCCGTTCGGGCGATTTGTTTGTAGTTGCTATCTAGATCCTTGCGAACTCGCTCCCAGGGGAACTGCACCGATACTTCTACAAGAACAGGACTGATTTCGCTTATCTGCGATTCCATGGGCGCACTATCCTCCAGCGCCGGTTGGCCGCCAGCGCGATCGACCTCCGGCCACGAAGGACCGAACTGAATGGCCTAGCTTGACTTGGTCGACCTCTGGTTTCGGATTGACCCTGCCTCATCGGCCGAATTTATCTCGATTGGTGTACCGCTTCAGCTGGGCTTCCGCTTCCACGCTCTTCGGTGGGCGTAGTCCTGGGGCTGGTGTACGTCAAGGGGGATGGGTTTGCTGTGAGCAAGATGAGTTCCGTTTCGAGCAGGACCGTATCCTAGTCGAACGCTAGGGAGGGGTAGGGCGAAACGGGGCTTGTTCGGGCAGCATGCGGGCAAACTGGTTAAATCGTCTGCGAGTGGAGTGTTGGTATGGGACGGGTACACCCCGGGTGATCAGCAATGCGCGCCCAAATCTCGCCACCACCCGCTCGAGGCTTGCCGTAGACCCGTCGAGCTTCGCGACGTCACGGGCCCAGCGTTCGGCGCGTTTCGCAGCGCTTTCGTTGTCCCAGGTTGTGTACCAAATCACCGCGAGAGCGCCGTCAGGGCGGTAGTAGGCACGCAATCGGTCACCAGACCACCCCTTTGCTGCCTCAAGCGCGAGATCTCCCGTGCTTCCCTGTCCAAAATAGATGGCGAGCTCGAGCTCACCGAGGGTGTCCTCATCAAGCGTGACAAATCCAGCTTCCGTGAGTTCCGGAAATTCACCGAGGATCACCTCGTCCGGTAGTTCCCCTGCGAGATACTTTTCTGGATGCAGCACTTGTTCGAAGGAGCTCGGTAGGTTTCGGTGCGCCTCGTCGATAGCTCGCCATCCTCCTTGTCGATGTAGCTCCAAGCAAAAGCGGAGGCCGTAGGTATAGGCTGCCACCAGCGTGATTCTTAGGATGGCCGGAGCCTCCTCGAGTTCTGCGCCGAGATTGGAAAAAGCTGTCTCGCGAGAGAGCATGGCGTCCAAGAGCGCAGCGCTTTGAGGGAGCATGTCGATCGCACCGCCTGCCTCGGTGATCGCGTCGGCCCACATCGCTAAGGAGGCATCGCCTTCGACGAGTCCGCGGTATGCGTGCTCTGCGTCGCTATCGCGCTCGACGCGGTGGCTCTCCGCAAGGTTGAGGTGCTGGCCCTGGAGTGCATGCACGATCTCATGTAGCAGCACGCGGTTTGCCCCCGCGATGCCGAGGTCGCTATTGTTGATTCTTCGATCACGGTCGAGCAATGGCCCGCCCCTAGACAGCGCCGCCATCACGTCGTTTCGGATCACAAGGTGGTCTTGGTCTGGATCGTAGTACCCTACTACCTGTTCGCCGAGCACCCGTTCCAAAATGCTCCGAATGTCGCTATCCGGGTCCAGTAGGCCGAGCGCAGCGTAGAGGTTCCTGGTTTTGCTGAGATCCTCCTCTTCAAGTTCGGAGGTGAGATGCTCGGTGATCGCCGTCGCGTCGTGAACCTCGACCTGAATCGGGGCCTGAAATGGAAGTGCGCGAACACGAGATGCCCGATCGAGCAAGTTTCGAATGGCCCTGCGCTCTAGGCGCGTTATCGGACGACGTCCGCTCCGTCCGGAGGCCTCTCCTCGGACCTCGGCGCTTTGCTCGACTGTATCTGCGCTACGTCCGTTGATGTGCCGGATCGAGTTTGGGATTGGCTGAGCGCGAGGCGTTTGATCGGGCGTGGTGCATGCCGAAAGCATCATCAGCAAACCGACCACCCTGAACGAACTCAGGAGGCGTTGACCACGATTGCGCTGCACAGCGGCGTTTTTCCGTTTCTTTTGGCAAACCAACGCTTGAGGGCGCGTCGGGCGGCATCCTTCAATTCCTGTTCGGACTCGAGCCCGGGCTTTCGAACCACTCGGTCTACAAAATCTCGCGCAGCTGCCCTCTGCTCTTCTGAGCCCTGTAGGTTGACCCCCCGGGTGATCACGTCGACGCACCGGTTTTGAGACGCAGCGTTGATGTGCACAGTCGCGATCGCCCATCCGAGCTCTCCCAGGAGCTGACGTTCTCGCACCACGTCCTCCGAGACGGGGTCGCCCCATTCGCGGAAGACTCGACCTGCTTCCACCGACCCTGCTTTCGAGACCGTCCCCTCTTTCAACTCGAGAACCTCCCCGTTTTCCAGCAGTTTCACGCATGGAACTCCCTCGCTGCGGGCGAGCTCTGCATGGGCTTCGAGATGCATTCGCGCTCCGTGAATCGGTACAAAGGCGCGCGGACGCATCATGCGAATGAGCTCCCGTTGCTCTTCGCGATGTGCATGTCCGCTCGCGTGAATCTCGGGATCGCTGTCTGAGTTGACGACATGAATCCCGCGCCGGGCCAAGGAGTCCCAGATTCGGAGCACCGCTGAATCATTGCCGGGGATCACACGGGATGAAAACACGACCGTATCACCTGCCCGCAATTCGAGTTCGCGATGTGTGCCCTGACTTAGGCGTGCAATCGCCCCGCGCCGTTCTCCCTGGGTGCCTGTAGCGACGACCAGAAGATCGGAACCTTGCATTTTACGGGCCTCTTTGGCTTCTACGAGTAGGTGATGAAATCCAGGTAGAACGTTTGTTCTAACGCCGATCTCGTAGTGGTGTCTTGCCGAGCGGCCGAGAAGACAGACGTTACGTCCCAAACGAAGTGCCGCTTCGAGAATACTCCGAAGCCGATGCGCGTTGCTGGAGAATTGGCAGATCACTACGAGTTGAGATGCGTTTTCTATGTGCCTTCGTAACGCTCTACTGACGTTTTGCTCAGGTAGGGTTCGGCCTGCAGATAGGGAATTGGTCGAATCGCTGAACAGTAGTGCAACCTCGTCTTCCCCCCGCAGACGCTGGAGACGTTCGCTGTCGAATTGCGGGCCATGGGGAGGCGCGTGGTCGATTTTAAAGTCCCCACTGTGGACTGTCACGCCGTGGGGGGTGCGTAGGATCAAACCCGTTGCATCTGGAATCGAATGCGTGACCGAATAGCTTTCAATGACGAGTGCACCGAGTGAAAGAGGGCGTCCCGGCTGAAGCTCGGTAAGGTGCGCGCATGTTGCTTTGGAACGCGAGTCATGGAGCTTCTCGCGAATCAGCTCAAGTGCGTAGCGGGGTCCGTAGATCGGCAGGTCGAACTCTTCGAGTAGATAGGGAATCGCGCCGATATGGTCCTCGTGACCGTGGGTGACGATCAACGCGCGAAGCATCGAGCGTTGCCGAGCGAGGTAGTCAAAACAGGGATGGATCACATCTACCGAAGTCGTACAGTCCGGAAAGGTGATGCCGCAGTCGATCAAGAATGCATCGGCACCATACTCGACGACCATACAGTTCATGCCGATTTCGCCTAGGCCCCCAAGGGGTACGAAGCGGACGTGCTCGCTCACAAGGAAATCCATAGCATGTCTTCGCGACACCGAGTCCTAGCCTGCGAGAGGCGTGAGGGGTCTTCGCGTTGACCGGTCGAACCGCCGCGTGTTACGTCGAGCGCCGCGCGGCTAGGGACCGCGGGAAGTTGAGTGTTCACAATGCATCGGTTTACGCAGCTTGTCGTTGTCGCCGGTATCGTCTTCTGGATTCCGAGATTTGCAGCGGCGCAAGTAGAACAGGATGCATGGGACGAGGGAACACCTCAACTGCGCGCTCCTGAAATCGAACCTTTGGATATGGAGCCCCCGCGCGTCGAGCTCCCGGAAGTCGCGCCTCCGGAAGTTTCCGCGGCGCCTGTAGAGCCTCTCGACTCAGCAGATGAAGAAACGACAAGCCTGTTTGATGAGGCGGTTCAGAGCCCCGAACAGGTAGCGCCCCCTGCCGATCCCACGCGACCCTGGACAGCTCCTGAGACGGTGCTCAGTTTGCACGGTTACTTCCGGGTTCGGGGTGAAATGTGGAACAGCCATGCACTCGGACGGGATGTGTCCGACCCCAGCGAGGATGATCTGCCTTTCAGCGCCTTCGTGCCCATCGACAGCCGAGCACGGCCTGCTGGTGGATGTAGCGGATCCGATGTCGACTCGGCTTGCGGCGGCAACGGTCGCATTCGTTTTGCAAATATGCGACTTCGCCTCGCACCGACGCTTTCGCTTTCGGACGATGTGCACGTGCACATGATGTTCGACGTGCTCGACAACGTGGTGCTGGGGTCCACTCCCGATAGCGAAGTCTGGGTGGCTGACCCGGGTGGGGGCTTTAGCCGATCGACGTCGACCACCGGAGTGCCGGTGGATTCCTACGCGACCACGATCAACCCGCCGCAAGCGTACCGAAACAGCCTCCAGGACAGCATCGTGGCGCGCCGCGCTTGGGGCCAGGTTCGGAACCGAGACCTCGGCGAACTTCGATTTGGTCGCATGGCTTCCCACTGGGGTCTCGGCATATTCCAAAATGCTGGGGAGGGGATCGATGCGGATTACTCCACCGACATGGATCGAGTGATGGGCATCACCAACCTCGGGGGATTTTACATCGGAGCTGCATGGGACTTTGCATCCGAGGGACTGATCAACTGGAGCCAGTCCACCGCAAATCGTGAAGACGGTCTTCTTATCGCCGACTCTCGCGAGGGGGCGTGGGACGCGACGAACGAGGACGACCTCAGACAGTACACGTTTTTCGTGGCGCGACGCATGGATGAGGACGAACAGAAAGACCGGCTCAGAGGCGGAGGCTGGGTCCTCAACGGCGGCCTGTACTTTATGATGCGGCGTCAGTTTCTATCGTCGATCGGGGTGAGCGATCCCTTGTCGGATCGCGATACTTCTCAAGATCTGCTTACCCGGCGAAAAGCAAAGGCTTTTGTACCCGACCTTTGGGCACAATTTCTCTGGGGAGGACTGAGACTCGAGCTTGAGGCCGCCTTGGTCAGCGGTACCTTGCAGAACAGTGAAACGAACAACTTCGATGACGACGACTACCGAATCTTGCAGTTCGGTTTGGCTTTTGAGGCCGAGTATCGATTGCTGGACGACAAGCTCGGAATTGCGCTTCACACGGGCTATGCGACCGGTGATGCTGACGTCGATGGGCTGAGCTCCCGGGAGGACACGGTCACACAGCAGAACGCGGACACGCGTCTGACCACATTTGCGTTCCACCCGGCTTATCAAATCGACATGATCCTCTGGCGCAGAATTATGGGGCGATTCGCCGGTGCCTACTACCTGAAGCCTTCGATCAGCTACGACATTTTGCGAAACGTACACGGGCGTTTGCTCGGGTTCCGCACCGCACTCATTTACAGCCGAGCCGCGCAAGAAGTACAGACGTACGGCTCCGATCCACACTTGGGTATCGAGCTCAACGCGGCGCTGTACTACCGCAGCGAAAGTGGACCGTCCTTCTACGATGGTTTCGTGGCGGAGTTCCAGTACGGGGTTCTCTTTCCGGGACCGGGACTTGGATATCCCTCGACCTCCAATGTCGAAGATCAGTCGCTGTCGAACGCCCAAGCGTTGCGGCTGATCCTGGGCATCGAATTCTAACGTTCCAGGTTTCCGAGTCTTCGAAGGTCCAAGCAACATACCGAGTTTGGGTTCGATAAGAGCATATGGCCAAGGCGAAGACGGTTTACGTGTGTCAGCAGTGCGGCTCTGTGCGATCCCGATGGATGGGTCGATGTACCGACTGTGGCGAATGGAATACGTTTGTAGAGGAGCGTGCCGACTCCTCGGAAGTGTCTCCAGCAGCTCCCGCATCCACTCGGAATCGCCCGGTCCGTCTCGGAGATGTTTGCGCTGAAGATGCGCGTCGCTTGCCCTCCGGCGTTGCCGAGTTTGATCGCGCGGTTGGAGGCGGGCTGGTGGTCGGAGGGGTGGTGCTTCTTGGCGGTGAACCCGGGATCGGTAAGTCCACACTTACTATGCAGGTTCTTTCAGGGTTGGCCGCACAAGGACGCAGTGTGCTGTACGTGACCGGGGAGGAGTCGGCGTCTCAGGTTGCCATGCGTGCGGATCGGATCGGCGGAGAGGGCGCCCAAGAGATCGCTATTTTGGCGACGACTCAGCTCGAAGACGTGGAGACCTCCTGGTCTGAGCATCGGCCGGAGGTCGTCGTCATCGACTCTGTGCAGACGTTGCGTAGCCACGATCTCAGTTCCACGGCAGGAAGCGTTGCACAGGTTCGAGAGGTGGCTGCTCGATTGACCGAACGTGCCAAGGTGGACTCCATCTCCATGGTGCTCATCGGTCACGTCACTAAGGAAGGCTCTCTTGCGGGCCCTAAAGTGCTCGAGCATTTGGTGGATACGGTGCTTTCTTTTGAAGGCGACCGTACCCATGCGTTTCGTATGGTGCGCGCGGTCAAGAATCGATTTGGGCCGGCCCATGAAACAGGGGTGTTCGAGATGCTTTCGGAGGGACTCAGGGACGTTCCGGATCCGAGTGCGATGCTGCTGTCTGAGAGGCCTGTCGACGCAAGCGGCTCGGTTGTGGTTCCAACCACTGAGGGATCTCGCTGCTTCTTGGTTGAAGTGCAGGCATTGGTGGCTCCCTCTCGTCTCGGGGCGTCGCGTCGCGTTGCCTCCGGTCTCGACGCCAGCCGAATGGCGATTCTGCTCGCGGTCATCGAGAGAAAAGCGGAGATTCAGGTGCTGGACCAGGACGTCTTTGCATCGCTCACCGGTGGAATTCGTCTCGGGGAGCGAGGGCTCGACCTAGGATTGGCCATCGCGGTGGTGTCGAGCTTTCGGGATCGAGCACTTCCGCCTAATTGGGCGGTCTTTGGTGAGGTAGGTCTTGCAGGTGAGGTTCGAGCGGTTGCTCATCCGGAGCGACGCATCGCCGAAACCGCCAAACTCGGATTCTCCAACGTGATCTTGCCAAAAGCGACTGCGGAGCGTCTCGGTGATGCGCCCCCGGGTCTACGCCTTCATCCGGTAGCGGGACTTTCCGAGGCGTTCGAAACCGCCTTCCACTCCTGAGTACGAAGAGAAGCGCTTCTCTACCTTAATGCGCATCGATTCTACCTTAATGCGCATCGATTCTACCTTAATGCGCATCGATTCTACCTTAATGCGCGTCAGTCGACCGTGCAGTGGTCTCACCGGGCGGTTCCGGCAACCGACCATAGCGATACGGGTAGTGCTCCATGGGTTGCTCGGGAGTTTGTCTGCGTGCGTCCATCGGCGTGAGCAGAGGAGTGCGTGGAGCTCCTCTTCGGGCTTTCGCACATTCGGCCTCGGTCAGGCGTTTTGGGCCTCGAATGCTTGCGGCGTTCGAGTTGCTGTCCATGAGGAGCCAAGGTCGATCGGGCCCGTAGTTGTCGGGATGCCATCCGCTATCGAGCAGCACATGGCCGATTTCGTGGGCCTGGGTGTACGCAGACCGCTGTCGTTCGATACCGAGGCGATCCAGGATCACCGCGTTGATGAGATCGTTTCGATCCGATTCCAGAAAAGCTTCGCCCTGCCGTGTTCCCCCGGTAAATCGGTTGATGAGGATCACATCGATCGTGGATGGATCGTGGTCGGCGATGCCTCGGATCAAAGCGCGCTCTTCCGCTGTTCCGACTCCGGCGGTTCGATTGTCAAATTCCGAGAGCCCATCGCGCAGGTCTACCTTTGTGAGGGAGACGCGCTGCTGTGAATCGGTGGACGCATTCAGGTGTCCGAGTGTGGTCACGGTTGCCGGACTTCCATCCGGTCGGTAGACCTGCACATCTGCAGAGCCTGATGCCCCGAAGGAGGTTGGCGGGTTTCTAAAAGTAGAGGTGCGATACCCCTGGACTTCGATCGCGGCTGCAATCTGAAGCGCGGTTTCTAAAGGACGTGCGAAGGGCGCGGTCGGTACCGGCCCGAGGGCGACGTCATCGATCATGAGCTGAACCGAACCGTCTCCGCGTGCCCAGAGCCCATCTCCTTCAGCCACCGTAAGCAGTGTCAAGGCGGGTTCCGGCGCGATGAGGACCTCTGCCTCACTCGGCGGCCCAAACGATATCGAGCACTGCAGCCAGATTTCGTTTGCGATCGAGATCTGTGAGCGCCCTATTTCGAGTGCCGTCGCAACGGAGCTGCCCACCACCGGCGTGTTCGCGTCGCGTCTTTTCAGAATCACGACCCGCAGATGTGCTCGGCGGGCGGCCAAGGGGCCCGATTCGTCTCCCGGTCTGCCGACGCGAAGGCTTTGCTTGGCCGTGCCGTACGATGCGGTGACTTTATCTCGCAGCCGCACGCGAAGTAGTTGGTCGGGCACGCCCTCGCTTGTTCGGTCGAGTGAGTCGCCCACCAAACGCAGCCAATTGGAACGAAAACGCGGGGTTTCTGGCACCCTGAAGAGTCGAACGCGGTCTATTGTATCGCGCAGGATAGGAGGCATGCCCACAGCCGAACTGGAAAACACAACCTCAGCTACCTCCTCTATGCGCAAGGGATCGACCACCTCGATTTGAAGACTGCGACGGTCCGGTGCGCTCGGCTCCGTCATCCCTTGCCGAGGTAGGGTGGGGCCGTTGGGCAAGTCGAGGGAAACCGAGAGCGCTTGGTGGGTGGCCTCCAGTGGGGCGCCGTGGTGGTTCAAAAAACGCACTTCCACGACGCGTACGCGGATGCGTTCCTCTCGCACCTGGTTTGTGAGGATGACTTCGGCTGCGCCAAGCTGAAGCCCCTGGATATGGACCATTTGATCTAGCGCGTCTGACCTGAAGGTTTCGACGGGATGGCCTAGGTGAACCAGCCGCACTCCTCCCGACACCCGCACCGAGGTGTGGGGGGCAACCCTCAATTCGGTGAGATCCTCTATCGGAATGTTCTGATCCTGTAGTGCATCGAACTGGCCGTCCTCGTTGTCGTCGTCTGCGTCGAGCACGACGACCAGCTCAGGCCTACTCAGCCGCTGGTCTTCCGGTGGTGTCGCACCTTCGGCGCGTACACCGAGCACCGTTGTAAACGTGATGACCAGTGAAACCCAGCCCAAAGTGATGCGTACAAGGGCGGTGTTGCAAAGAATGAAACGGCTCGATCCGCTCAACTTTGCGGCGTGATTCGGAGGAGCTAGAGCCATCCAACTAGGGCCATCGATGTTGGATCAGCGGAGAAGCCGCTCTGCGTGTTTGGCCATACGCTGTCGCCGGCAACCCTCCGCATGAACTACGCCGCAAAGTTGAGCGGCGGCTCGATCCAGTTCGTCGTTGACGATGACGTAGTCAAAAAACGGGTAGTGCTCGATCTCGATCTTCGCCTTTTCAAAACGACGCCGGATCGCGTCCTCGTCCTCAGAAGCACGTCCTCGGAGCCTTCTTTCGAGTTCTTCCATCGACGGCGGGAGGATAAAGATTCCGACTGCCCAGGGAAAGCTCGACCGGATTTGCCGTGCTCCTTGATAGTCGACATCGAATACGATTCCCGATCTCTTGTTCTTTCGGGCGCGGTCGAGCTCCGATAGGCTGGTGCCGTACAGATTGCCGTGGACCTCAGCCCATTCGGCGAAGTCGCCACCCGCGATCCTCGCTTCGAACGTTGTTCGATCGACAAAGTGATAGTCTCTCCCATCCACCTCTTGCGCTCTCCTTTTTCGGGTGGTGTGGGAGACCGAGAAATCGAGAAGTGGAAATTGCTGAAGCAGACGGCGAGTGAGTGTGGTTTTTCCCGCTCCAGAAGGGGAGCTGATGATGAGCAGCAGCAGTTCCTCAGGCGTCACCGCGCGACAATAACAGTGACTCGCTTGATGTCCATCGGGATCGCAGCCTAGGGGATGATCGGCACTAATTGAACGCACCGTGCTAAAGCGCGAACCGCGGTGCGATGAAGCTCGCCCTGCAGTCAGAGTATGTTTTGAACTTGCTCGCGGATTCGCTCTACAGAGGCCTTGATCGCGATCACCGAAGGTGTGATCAGCGTGTCGGGACATTTGCTGCCAAGGGTATTGGCCTCTCGGGCCATCTCTTGGGTCAGAAACTCTAGCTTGCGCCCCACTGGAGCCGACTCTGTCTCGATCAGTTCGAGAAACTGTTCGCCATGACTGTGCAGTCGTTGAAGTTCCTCTGCGACATCCGATCGGTCGGCGAAGAGGGCCAGCTCTTGTTCCAAACGACCGGGATCGAGCTTGATGTCGAGCTCGGGAAGCCAAGTGCGTACCCGTTCTTGCAAGCGGTTGCGATATCGATTTAAAATTTGAGGTACCTGTCCGCGTATTTTTGCTTCATGAGCTCGTATTTCCTCGATCAGTCGAGTTAACTCGCGTTTGAGTGCTGCTCCCTCGCGCTGGCGCATTGTAGAGAGTTCTTCGCAAGCTTGAGTACACGCGGTTTCCACTGCGTTGGATGCCGCAACTGGATCGAAGTCTTGAATTCGAGTGAAGAGATCGGGCACACAGTTGAGAATGGTGAGCGGTAAGGGTTCCTCCGGCCGCACCCGATCGCGTACTGCGCAGAGCTGGGCGTAGGCGCTCGCAGCACGCTCTATATCGAGACGGGGCTGACAGTTCATCCCCTCTAGCTTCACGGTCGCTTCGATGCGTCCCCGAAGAACCCGAGAGCGGATGATCTGCTCCAGGGCTGCCGAGTGATCGGAGAGCTCAGTTGGAGCCCGCACGCGAATATCCAGGAATCGGTGGTTTACCGCTTTGAGCTCTATGATCACCTGGCCTTCCGCTAGGGGTGCAGCGGCAGTGCCGTAGCCGGTCATGCTCCTCATGGCGTGTGACCGGCGGATGCTGCTTGCCGATAGAAACTCAAGGTGCGCTTCAGACCTTCTTCGATGGATATCCGAGGTTGGTATCCAAGTAGACGGCTTGCCAGCGCGATATCTGCAACTGAGTGCAGCACGTCCCCGTCTCGGACGCCATGAAACCGTGGGATGTGACTTTGTCTGAGTTCCCGGCAAAGGAGCTGAAACAAGGCACTCACGCTGCAGGATACTCCGGTCCCTATATTGACCACTTCTCCCTTGGGCTCAGGGCATTCAAGCGCTGCGAGATTGGCCGCAACGACGTCTCCAACAAAGCAAAAATCTCGCGTTTGAGAACCATCGCCGAAGATGGTCGGAGTCTCCCCCGCAAGAAACTGGGTGACAAACTTCGGAATCACCGATGCATAAGCGGACCGGACATCTTGGTCGGGGCCGTACACGTTGAAGTACCGCAGGGATATCGTGCCCATGCCGTGTAGATGGGCGAAGGTCTGTAGATGATGCTCCGCCGCGACCTTGCTCGCCGCATAGGGGGAGCGTGGCTTCGGTTGCATCTCCTCTCGCTTGGGCAGCGTGGGCGTGTCTCCGTAAGCTGCCGCAGAGGCGGCAAGAATGAAGCGGCGGATGCCTTTCGCCTTCGAAGCTAGCAGTAGCTGTAGGGTGCCCACGTCGTTGACCGAAACGCACCGCATCGGGTCGTGGACGGACTCTGGAACTGACACGACTGCCGCTTGGTGGATCACAGTCTTGGCGTCATGCATCGCGCTTTCGACGTCATCACGGCTGCGCACGTCTCCCTCGATGAAGCGAATGTCTCCGCGAAGCCCCTCGATCCGGCGGAGGTTTCCGGTAGAGAGATCATCGAGTACCGTAACGCGCTCTCCGCGACCTAAAAGTGCCCGCGCGATGTGCGAGCCGATAAAACCAGCGCCGCCCGTAACTAGGTGTCTCTCGGTACCCACTATTGCCATTGCGTAGCCATCTTTGCAGACGTTCCGCTGCAAGTTTTGGGATTTAGCTGAAATATGAAGTGTTCTCGATACTCTCTAGAAAGATGCGCGGACTGGTACCTAGTTTCTTTCGGTTAATCCTCGCTTGCGACGAATCTGCTCCATCACGCGTCCATACTCGATTTCAAAAGTTGCAGTCCCTTCCTGCAAGTTCTTGATTTTAGAACGAACTTCCCGATCTAGCTCGTCATCTAGGTCCATGTGTCTTTTGAAAATGGGTGTCAGTGCGATGCGTAGTTGTCGGTCTTCTGCGTATATTTCCTCGACGTTGTTTGAGTGAAATAGCATGTTAAGGACCTGTCCGATGAGATACGGTAAAATATCATCTTGCGTCGGAGCGCCCATATCCTTGGCCACCTCTGCTTTGGTCCTACCCAAATGGCTGTAACCGAGTTTACGGTGCTCCATCCGGTTTTTGGCCTCTTCCACAACCGCACGATCGCGCCGAAGATACTCTTTGAGCACCGCCTCAAGATCCAGCCGAACTTCCTCCCGACTCTCGGTTTCTATACTGCCTTCGCCAACAAGCTTATTGACGATTTCCTCTGCGATTGTCGGGATTTTACCGCTGTAAAGTTTCATAAGATATTCGGACCAAAACCTAGCGGAGCGGAAGCTCAGGGTCAACGTCGGTGGCTTCGCACGCCGAGAAATATCGGTGCGCTTGGGACTATGGAGTGTGAGGGCTCGCGGCACGCAGCGAACTTAGGCGCTTTGAGATGGACAGGAGTTCGATGCGATGGAAAGGACGAGTACCGAAATGATGCGACCGGCTGAAGTATATGCCGAGCCGACCGCGGAGGAGCTGCGGCGGAAGAGGATTCTCGAGAGATCCAGGGTATTCCGAACACTTGACGCGACTACGATGCGGTACGTAGTGTCTGCATCCTCGCTCTTCGAGGCAAAGCGTCGCACCGCGTTGCCTTCCGATTTGCGATACGTCTATGTTCTCGGCGCAGGACGCATCCGGGTGGTGCGGCGCGCATCGGATGGCCGCGAGTTGACGATGGACTACCGCTACCCCGGAGAACTTACCGGGGAAGAAGCCCTGATTCATGCTCCAGAGAATCAGTTGAATCTAGCGAGCGAGAGAATCGAGGCCGTTCAGCTGCGTGTGGACACGATCAAGCGCCTTTTCACAGATCACTCTGGATTTGCGCTCGCCTTCATGGAGTTTATCGGTGAACGACTTCGATCGAGTCAAAGAAGGATGGAAACTCTGTTGACTCGTTCGGTCGAATCGAGGGTGGTTGAGTTCATTTTGGATTCAGCGGAGCGCCACGGTGAGCCTGACTCCCGGGGCACTTTGGTCGGTATAAAGTTTACTCATCAGGAGATCGCAAGCTTTGTGGGTTCGACCCGTGAAACCGTGACCTTGATTTTAGGGGAGCTGAGGAAAAACGGATGGGTTGCGTTTGACCATCGGCGGATTCTGGTCACCGACGCCACGTCGATGCGGGCGCGCCTCTAAAGTATGCCTTTGTCGGCCTAAACGGCTGTATATCGGGCGTGCTCGGAGCTTGAGTTGAACTGGGGCCTGCGCACTTTTTCGGAACGTCCGAGGCTCTGCGTGCCGCAGAACCGCTATCGATGTAAAGCTGGCAAAGCTCGATGTTTTATTTGCAATCCATCCTAGGCAAGAGAGGTGCTCGAAATAATCCGGGCGCTGCATCGTCCAACGACATGATGACTTCTCGACCTTCACCAAAAAATGGGATGCTCTGGCTGTTGTGGTTCGGCATTGGGACCACGGTGTGTAGCGGAGCTGTTCCCACATTCAGTGGAAGCCTACCGAAGGCTTGCGCACAAAGCGCTCAGGACACCCTGCGCGCAAGCCATGATGCGGCAATGCGGGTCCTTAGAAGACCGGTAAGTGAGCGTAGATCGGCACAGCTTGACGAGATATTTCAGAGGCTTCTCGACTTTGATGCCCTTGCCAAGCGTTCCCTCGCGACTCACTGGGAAACCATAGAGGTCCACAAGAGAAGCGAGTTCGTATCTCTACTGAGACAGCTCGTTGAACGAAGCTATCGGAGCAACCTCACGCAAACCCAGACGTACCGCGTGGCCTACCTGGGACAAACCACCGAAGAGGAAGAGGTCAGGGTGGCTACCACGGCTCGTTCGGCCGAAAATCGGCGCGCTCCACCCATCGAAATTGAGTACCGGATGCATCAGTTCGAAGGAACCTGGAAGGTTTTTGACGTGGTGACCGACGGGGTCAGTATGGTGCAAAACTACAAGAGGCAATTTGGACGGATACTGTCCCGTGACGGCATCGACGCCCTGCTCGATCGGATGCGGACGCGACTCGCCGAAGGCGCCGAATCGTAAGCCGCTGCTCACGCCGACTCAGCGCCCCCCAGCACTCCTCGCTAGGTCCGAACGCTTGCTTACCTCCCATGCTCGTCGCTCAACGTACCCAAAGTACGCCTTCGCTCCTGTGCTTCCGGGGCGCTCGCTGTTTCGACCAACCTAGGCCCGCTAGGAGGTGGCGCTGGCCGTTCACACCCATCGAGACGCGCTCCAGCGGGCCTATGTCGGCCCAAACAGCTGCTTACCTCCCATGCTCGGAGCTTGAAGTATCGTTAATACTCCTGCGCTCCTGCGCTCCTGTGCTTCTGGGGCGCTGGCTGTTTCGACCAACCTAGGCCCGCTGTGGTGTGGTGGGTGATTCGGCCTCACGCACTTGGACTGCCGATTTTTGTCACTTGTGCCCGCCAAAGGTGACAAAGATTGTGACCTTCGAAGCGCTCGATTCTGAAAGATCGTTGAATTCAAAAATACTGCACTATGGTATATATTCTGCATATAATCGCGTCATGGGCCGCTCACAGCCCTGACCCATCAAGGAAGAGGAGAGTCGATAGCGATGTCAAAGCTTCTGCGTAAGAAGGAAGGTTTCACGCTCATTGAGCTGATGATCGTGGTAGCCATTATCGGGGTTCTCGCTGCTGTTGCGATCCCAGCATTCGTCAACTACGTTAAGCGGTCCAAGACTTCAGAGGCGGGAAGCAATCTGAAGTCGCTCTACACGGGTGCCGCGGCCTACTACTCTGCGGAGCACTGGGCCCAAGGCGTGGTGGCGGTCGGAATGAGCGCTGCCGCGTCCACGGCCTGCCACGGCGCGACCGTTAACTCCGGCAACGCGATTGGCGTCGAAAAGACCGTTATCGACTGGAGCGCAGCGGCTCTTCTCGATTTCGAGGATTACAATTTCCAGGTGGCCGATCCCATTTATTACCAGTATGACGTAGTAGCGGCCGTCGCAGGCGGCTGCGGTAATGCTGCCGGGACGAGCGCCTATACCTTCTCGGCGTTCGGCGACCTTGACGGAGACACCGTAGTCAGCACGTTCGAGATTCAGGTGGCGTCCAATAACGAAAACGCACTCTACCGCACGCCTGGTATCTACGTCGTCAACGAACTCGAGTAGTTCTTTCAAGCAAAGAACTTTTTTGTGCTCCTGCCTCGGCGGGAGCATTTTTTTTGCTACTCGACCCGGTTGACCACGTATAGAATCCCTACCGGAGCCAAAAGCCCGTCGCTGGTCGTGGTTGCGTGTCGTTCGAACGTGGAAAGCGTTCCATCTTCGTCCAGATCGCCCTCTGCACGTAGCGTCACCAATATCTCATTGGGTGTAAGCGTGGACTGTCCGCACCCATGTTCTTTCGGCAGAAAACTGTATCGGTATCTCGTCGCTCGTTCAGGATGGAACCCGAGTGCTGCCCAAACTTCGCTATCGCTTCGATCTGCATCGAGAAAATCAACTTCGACAGGTTCTGCTGCAGCGCGAAGTGGGGTGGGTCCAGCGGACTTGGGAAGACACTGATGTTGCCCGGTCGCAGAAGACGCGGTCTCAAAATACACTGCAGTTCTACGATAGAGCGATGCGAGTTGCTCGCTTGCCTCTGAGATCTTCGAGCTACGAATTGTTCTAAAGAACGTGGGAACAAACACCGCAAGCAACAGGCTGAAGATACAGGTCACAAGCGTCGCTTCAACGAGGGACAGTCCATGCGCTCTTTGTCGACGAAAAATTTTTGGATTTTGTCGGCTCGCAATATCTCGACTTCGGATAGAGCGCCTCCGCAGGACAGCGCCAGCGTTCCCACTTGAAGATCGCATGCCTTCTATCTCCCTGAAAACCGGTCTCTTACGGACCTGCGCCAGGCGTTAGCTGCAAAATCTTGGTGTTGGTTTGTCCCGGTAGGATGTTGACGTTCAGTGACTGCCGGATGTTGAACTCAGGATTGACCAAGGTAAGCCGATGTGTCCCAGGTCGGAGAGAGATCGACATTTGCGGGGTGTTGCCCACGAGGCGTCCATCCACATAAACCTGCGACCACGGGCGTGTGTTCACGCGCAACAGGCCAGCTTCTCCGTCGGTAGGCTCGACGCTATTCGGGGTGGGCGTCGCCTGAAAGGACGTGGGAGACCGCGCAAATGTCGTTGGCAGCTCGCCGCCTGTTGGCGTTGCGATCTGCATGCTTGCTACGGCCTGAAGTGGGCGCGGCATCGGCGGCATGGACGGTGAGCTCATGGAGAGAGACGCCCCGCGGCTTGAGGAGCCAGGGTTTGCTGGGGGGCGAGACACGAGTCTTGCTCGAACTTCAACCTCATCTACATCTGCAGGAACCGGAAGCGGACGCTCCCAAGGCACAAAACCTGGACGAATCATCTTTACCGTCCAAGGCGCATCAGAGGGATCGATGGCCGCCGTTATCGGCGTTCTGGACTGCAGCGTACGGCGGGTTCCTTGCCCCGTAAGGATGACGCGGGCTCCCGGAGGAGTCGACCGCAGATACACCGTAAGCTGCCGGCGGGTTAAGGCAACACGCGGAAGTTCGAAAACCTTCTCTGCCTCAACCTCTATCTCGGTTTGCCAGGGCGTATAGTCCGCTCCCATCTCGACACGTACCGAGTGTGTGCCCGGTGTTAGGCTCGTTGCTTGAATCGGAGTACGCTCGGTTTGCTCGCTGCCATCGATGTACACCGTTGCACCGCTTGGAACCGTATCGAGGATGAATCCGGTACCTTGCACATCACCGACCACTCGGCCGACCTGCTCGACCGCATCTGGAATCGGCACAAGCACCACAGGAACCTCTAAAACCTCCCCAGGTCGCAAGTTCACCGACTGTATCCAGGAGCGATATCCGGATTTACGGATCTCGATCAGATGGACTTCGTTCGACGACACGTCGTTGATGAGGAAGGGGCTCGCGGTGGCCTGCAGAGGAACTGTATCGAAGGCCACAAGGTCCGGATTCGAGGGCGTGGTCATCACATGGATCGCGCCAGACTCAGGAATACCGGAAACCCACCACACGATTCCGAGTAGAAGTGCGGCGAAAACTACAAAAACACCGGCCACCGCACCAGCAATACGTCGATTGGGATCTTCAGGGCGCTGGGTTAGCTCGGTGGACTCGTGGAGAGCCTCACCCTGAATGTTCGAATCGGCAAGGGACTGTTCGAGGATATGAGCGTCCGCTCCAGAGTCGTCCTCAGCGCTTTTCTCATCCTGCATCTCGTGGAAAGGAGAGGGAATTCCGCCGAAGGAAACTTCATCCTCAGGACGATCGTAAATCTGAGTGGCGAGCTCTTCGTCATCCCACTCCATCTCTAAGTTGGGTCCCGTGCCCATCGCGGGAACGTCGCTCTCTCTGCTTCTTGCAACTTCGAGTTTTGGCTGCTTAGTGCCCGAAACATTGGCATCTAAGGATGAGGATCTACTTTTCAGATCACGAGAGGCGTTAGGTAGATCCCTTGGAACACCAGCGGGTTGCAGAGAAGGAATAGAGGCCAGCGGAGGAACTCCGGAGCGTCGTGCATCTCCCCTCAAGGCTTCGATAGACGAGTGGCGAGGCGGAGGACGCGACGACGCCGGCGGCTTAGGTGGTGGTAGCGAGGACCGCGAAGCGGAGCGTCCGTGCGGGGCCTGCGAGATGTTCGCCGGAGGTGGTGGTGGAGGCAAGGTTGGGCGACGTGATACGCGCTCACCCCGCTCGAGCCGTGGAGGCAACTTTTCGAGCGCACCAAAGCCAGATGGAGCAAAGCCAGATGGAGCCTCTGTCTGACGGAATTTTTGATCGCGGGCGGACTCCTTCGCGATTTCGTCCGCAAACATCTTACGCATGTAGGCGTTCAAATCTTTCCGGGAGAAAACATTCCCGCTTGTGTACGTGAAGGACTGCAAATCATCGTGCAGGTCCATCGTGGTCTGGTAGCGATCGTCTGCATCCTTTGCCAGAGTCTTTAGCACGATTTGCTCAAGCTCTTCTGGGATCCGGTGATTGTAGCTTCGAGGAGGGGCGATCTCGACGTTGCGCACTTTTTCAAGTGTCGAAAAGTCGCTCTCTCCCACAAACAGTCGTTCGCCAGTGAGCAGCTCGTAGAGGACGATCCCGAGAGAAAAGATATCACTGCGCCGATCCAAGGGTAGGCCCCGAACCTGCTCAGGCGACATATAACCGAATTTCCCCTTCAGAATTCCGGCCTGGGTTTTCCCAGCTTTATTTGCGGCCTTAGCGATTCCGAAGTCGATGATTTTGGTGTCTCCATCGTAGGAGATGAGGACATTTTGCGGAGACACGTCGCGATGAACGAGCGATAGGTCGCGACCTCTATCGTCTTTCTTGTTGTGCGCGTAGTCCAACGCTTCGCACACCTTCATTAATACGTAGCAGGACATGGGAATCGGAATCGTTTCCCCTCGTTTGCGTGCCCGGTCGAATATCGCACGGGCGTCTTTACCGTGGACATACTCCATGGCGATGAAGAACGAGTCCTCCACTCGGCCAAGATCGAATATTTGTGCGATGTTGGCGTGATTGAGCTGTACTGCAATCTTGGCCTCGTCGACAAACATGGTCACGAACTCAGAGTCCTCAGCGATGCTCGGTAAAATCCGCTTCACCGCGACCAGGCGCTCAAAGCCTTCCACTCCAAAAGACTTTGCCTTGAAGACCTCGGCCATGCCTCCAACGTTCACCCGTTCGAGTAGGAGGTAAGTTCCAAAAGGAATCGGCTTCTTCACCGCGCCCCTCGGGATCTGCAAAAGGAGCGCGCCCGCCGGAGACAACTCGTCTGAGAAGAGAACGACAACGGACTAATCTCGCCACACAATTTCACGGGTCGGTAAAGTCGTTTGGACCCAGACGCCGTTACGGACCTGCATGCCGTCATGGATTTGGTGCATCGTAAAGTGAAACTAAGTCGTAACTTGAGGCTAAATCGTGATCGGAAAATCGCTCGGAAGCAACGTGCGAAATCGGTAACTACTGGGGTCCCAAGAACCGAGAGGGACCTTCTAGTTTGAGATAACGTACCCTCGCGTCCTGCAGATGGGCCCAAACGCCGTAGGGCCGAGGTTGTACTTCGGGAAACAGAACTTCCGCCGCGGGTCGATCATTTCCAAAGAATTTCAGCGCTTCCGCCGGGTTTACCAATCGTTCGAAGCCTTGGAGGTCCATGGTTTCGCTTCCCACGACAAACGCAAGCCTTGCCCCCTCCGAGAGGATCAATGCGCGTTCAACGCCCGCAGATCGCATTCGAGAACACAGAGATCGATCTTCACTTGAAGTTTCTGCGTAGAGTAGAAACCCGTCCTGATCGACGCCGAGGGCCGCGTTTGCGACCGAGTCCTCAGTAAGCACCGGCCCATAGAAAAGTACTTTGCCCCCTCTTGGAACGTGGCCAACGCCCATAGAATAGCCCGCCGTGCGCTCTCGATACCATAGGGCTTCCCATCCCTCCTGGTGGGAGCGCATAGGCACCTCGGTCAAGTATGCGATAGGCTTTTCGAGTCCAGGCCAGGCCATCGGCTCGGGCATCGCGCGACGCGGATCAATGCGCACCAAGGTAAGCTCTGGCATCACCAAGCGCGCAAAAGCATGTGGCCAACCCGCGTGCGGCAATCCCTTGGTCGAAAACACCTCTCCTGTGTCTACCGGCGGTCCAGGCAGTGTCGGCACTTGGGTCAGGTAGAAAAAATCCCTCGGATCCCTCGCCACGTACCTAGGAAAATTCATGTGAATCATGGGCTTGACGGCTCTGCGCGCTCGCATGTGTAGAGCGGGCATACCGGGCACATCTCCCTCAAACTCATTCGCAGTGTCGAGTGCTCGTCCCAAAGCAGGCAACGGCTGGGACCGAGGCACGATGTTGAAAAACTCGAACCCCGTGTGCACATGATTCATGTCCAAATGCATTCCTCGGATACATCGGACCGAAAGCATGGCTTCACCCAGACTCTTTGGCCCGAGTGAAGGGCCCCAAAAGTACGCCAGATAGTGTTCCTCGGTGAGACAAATTCCCGTTCGATAGATGAAGGTCTGCTCTTCTGCATTAGGCGAAGCGGCGCCCCAGTACCATCTCGACCAAGGGTTGTAGGTGCCATCTTCAACCAGGCTGGTGAGGTTTTGACGGTACTCGATAAGATTGGAAGGGATTTGAGCTGTCGCCCATGATTCCCGATACTCGCGAACGCCGGCAGGCGCCGGGAGCCATGATCCCATGGTGGGACGGCCGTCGCGAAGGAGTCCTACCGTTGCAGACCAAGGTTTGGGTGGCAGATATACCTCACCATCGCTCATCACACCGAACTCGCCGTGAACCGCTTGGAAACCGCCGTTAAACCCGCCGACAACGCGCTGGAGCAGCTTGGAGTCCCTTGGAATCATCCCAGCCCCGAGACTACCGGTGACGCTCTCGGGTTCTTGGGTGCCGGTCATCACCCGAAGCTGCACCTGACGGGGATCCCAAAGCACGATGAATACTTTGCTAAAGACGCGCTCAAGGTCCGGCCGGAGAAATGTTTGATAAAATGCGGGCGGAGCGTTTGGGTAGGTGCTCACAAAAGGGTCGTCGACAACGGGAACCCAAACTCCCTCGTGATCCAGCGACGGAGCCATCAGCGGGGATAGGTCTGGAGGTGGCCATTTCAGTTCCGGATCGTTGATGGTGGCGGAAAGTCGTCGCCTTGTTTCCTCCTCGGATACCCCCAGTTCCTCAGCCACTTCCGCCGAGAGCTCCCGCCTCGTTCCCCCGAGGACGCGATGTTTGGCGCGCTGGATCAGATCCCTCAAGCCAAAGACCCGACGTTCCAACCAGTCCACCGGCTCTGGGCCCACAAAGGGTAGCGATCGCACCGTATCGACTACCCAGGAGATACCGCCGGGAGCACCTTTGTATTGATGCTGCACGACCAAGTCGGGCCCTTCTAAACCGAAATCTGCGGCGGAAGTTTCAAGCGCCAAGAGATCCACTCGGACCTCAGCAGCACCCTCATCCATGCGAAGCAAGAACTCGTCCGACGAAGCTTCCAGCCGCGCCTGAGCCCGAGGCGCGGCAAATACGTAACGAACCTTACCAAACCCTTGACTGCGTCCAGACGTTTGGAGATTTGTAATCGCATTCTGAACACGTTGGCGCTGCGACCAACCGGCGGTGATGTGTGGCTCTTCTCCCCGCAGGTCGAATACCACCACCGCTTCGTACTCGCCCCGTACTCGACTGAGACAGGCGACTCGCACTCCGCTACGAACCAGCTGCAGCTCCTCAGCAAGCGGTGTCCTAGTCAGGTTGTGAAGGCTAAAGAGGTCGACCACCGAATTCCGGTTGGCTCGAAGCCTCGCAAAATATACGTCGGTGTGTTGTTCCGGCAATTTCGCCAAAAAAAGGGCAGATACGAACCGAGTCCGATCGAGGGGGTCCAGCCAGAGCGTCGAATCAGGGACGAGCTGCAGTCCGCGTCTCGAAAGGATCGAGAAAAGCGCTTGGTCGACCGTGCGACCTCGGGCTTGGCCCCCAGACCGAAATACCAAGAGCGCAGTCGAGCAGAGCAAGGCTGCAATAAACAGAGACGTTCTTCGCCGCGAGTACCTGAAAAACAGCGCGGTCAATGAAGTCATCTCGTGCACAGGCTCGTGCGCAGGCTGTGTCGCAACGTGCTCCGGCCCTTTCGTTTGGCGACTCATCGGCAAACCTCCAAAGCATGGGATAGTTCGAATGCGCCACCGAATCGAACTCGAGGGGCAGGCCGAACTCAACGACTGACTCCGATCTGAGCTACTCGCCCAGCATGCTGTTCACCCTTAGTTTTAACTCCTTTTCTCGGCCGAGCATGTTCGGCTGATCACTGACGCGCACAGCCAGACTCGCTAGACATCGGAATTAGCTTCACGGAGCGCGCCCGCCTAGTGCTTCGTAAACGGTTGCTCGGAATCCGCCATCACGGCTGGTTTCTTGCCACAAAGTCACACATCACGATAGAGCCGTACTTATGGTGACACCGTCCGATACGGTCTCGGCGCTCGGTTCCGCAATGCTTACGATTGCGCGTAAGAACGCAGCGGGGATACTCGAGCTTAGTTGTGACTCAAAAACCTACAGGCTCTACTGTCAGAATGGTCGCATTTACAGCGTCACCCAGACAAACTCCTGCTGCGAAGGGACTTTTCAAAACCAAACGCATCACCGGCAGTCGTATCGATTTGATACTGCCGAAAGGGCCTCCAGCGCTCGAGCAGAGCTAAAATCGCAGGCGATCGAGCTGTTTTTGCTCCCTCCCAAGAGGTTTCGTTTTATCCCCTGCAGCGCTGACGACAAGGCAGATAGGGACGCGCTCCGCATCGAAACCCTCGTTCTCGCGGCGGCTCGCAAAGTTACCGAGTCCACACCTCTTGAGGTAGCTTCACGCTCGCTTGAAGGTACTGACCCGACGATCGAGATTCCAGTAGCGAGGCGACTGCGGGAGGCTCCACTATGGCCCTGGGAACTTGCAGTTATCACGCAACTGGAGTCCAGAGCTCCGATCAAGACGCTACTCGAACAGTCGCAACACCGAGCAGAGCTCGTGCGATTCGTGTACGCACTTAGGCTGCTGAGAATCACGATTCCCGGGTCGCGCAAAGGTGACGCCTATCCACTGCTGCTGAAGAAACGACGACAAGTGCGCGATAAAGCGAACTGGCGAGAACTTCTCGACCTGCCTGAGCAAGCGAGCGCTCTCGAAGCCAAGCGCTCGCTGCGCAGACTCGTAAGCAAGCTGCATCCCGACAAGTTAGATCGTGCGGGCGCACCAAAGCTGGTGGCCAGTGAAGTCGTGGCTGCGTTGGTGCATGCCGCTGCCGAAAGCGAAGCCGGACTCGCGTCCTAGTCTCGGTCATGCTCCGAATGAAGTTCGCGGCGAAGCTCGAGATAACGTCGAGACAGGGTGTTGCGTGCAATGCCGTACCTGCGTGCAATGTCTTCTTGAGTCACGCCGTCGATCTGACACCTCGCGCTCAGCAGGTACTCGATCGCCGCCGCATAGCCTTCGGGCTTGACCAGGCGAGCCGAGCGATTTCTGAGAAATTCCCCCCAAAGAGTTTGCGCCTGATTCACTTCATCCGTTGAAAAACCAGCTGCGGTCATGTTTTGTTCTAGGAGCTGTTTCACCGCCTCGTCCATGCTTCTGCTCGGCCTTGCAGCACGTCGTTTGGCTCCCATCGAATGTTTGGCTCTCGTCGAATTACCACCATCGCTCGAGGAGCGTTCTGAATCGTCTCGAGCACCCTTTTCGATCCATTCCAGCAAAGAGCGGTGATCGCGGCTTCCCGGCTTTTCCTTGAGTGCCTGACGGGCAAGTTCCTCCGCTTCATTCATCTGATGGATACGTGCCAAGCAGTGGGCAAGTGACGCCGCAATCTCGTCCTGCTCAGGCTCCATTTGATAGGCACGACGCAGGTGGTGCTCAGCTCTCGCGGGCTTCATGAGCGCGACATCCAAAAGGTGCCCTAAATTATGATGATACCAAGGATTTTCCGGAGCCAACTTCAACGCGCGTTGATACGCTCGGGCCGCGGCCTGGTAGTTTCCGAGTAGTGCCTGAGCAAGCCCCATCAAGGCATGCAGGACGTCATCGCTTCCGTGGCTTTGGATCACACGGCGCAGATGCAGCGCGGCGTTCCAAGGATTGGATTCAAGTTGGAGCTCTGCGAGATGCCTCCGGGCATAGAGCGAATCGTCACTGCCCTCCTCTGCCCGATCGAGCAACCTCTGAAGTGCACGCTCTACAGACGCGGCTCGACGTGAACGACGCAGCGCTTTTTCGGCCTCTCGGCGAAGCCGTTCGACCTCATTGTCGCTCGTGCTCGCCATCTCTCACCCCTTGCCTTCGAGCTGGTCCCACTCGCAGGCAGCCGTTACCCCGAACTGCTTTCCAAAATGCGGCAGCGCACACTTTATTCCATTACAGCACACCACTGTCATCATAGGGAAGTCGATGGGTTAAAGTCGTTTCTCTTCGGGATGTCTACGTCTCACCCATCTCGCCGCAGCATCTTTGGATCAAGGCTCACTTTATCCTTTCGGAATCACGGAGCGCGACCTTGCGCAAAACGACAACGTAGAACCCGGCGAACAGTCGCAAAGCGGATCCACTGAGCCGCTGTTCGACAGCCCTCAAGCACCTCCCCACTCCAGGCAGTCGATGCAATCCGGCAAAGGGGGTCACGATTCGAACGCCGCGTGTTTCTACTAGAACGGCATCCGAAGGAAACGATCTTGATACCTTCCACGGCAGATCCCAGCGCGTGTAGATGTCTCGCTCCGTGTGGTTCAAACCGATCCTCTTAGGCCCAGCAATCAATTTTGATACGTATCGTATACTTAGAGGATTGTACACTTCGAAAACCAGATGTCCGCCAGGGCGCAAAACCCGATTGGCCTCCTCTAAGGCGCTTCGCAGATCCGGAACGTGTGGAAACACCTTGAAGCTGTAGACCAGATCAAAACACGCATCCCTGAAGGGCATCTGAAGGGCGCTGCCTTGAACAACCTGAAGTCCTCGCTTGCGGGCAAGCGCAAGCATTCCGGGCGACAGATCCAGGCCTACCGCCAGTCGACTTACGTTCTCAACCGGCTTGAGAAGCCTCCCGGTGCCACATCCCACTTCGAGCACCCTACCCTGCTCCGCGTAGGGCTGAAGGATATCCAACTCGAGGTCGTCGAGCATCTGGTGGTAGCTTTCTCGATCCCGACCACGATCGTAGCGACGGCTGAAGTCGTCATAGTAGCTCCGCGCATCGGAGCGAGAGCCCACTACCTCGTCGTGCTTTCGGGTCATGCGCATAGCTCGTCGTAGACACGCTCGTATTGTTGAGCGACGTTTGACGGAGAGCATTCAGTCCGCACGAAGTGTTCCCCTCGTATTCCGAGTGAACGTCGTAGCGTTTCATCCGACAGCATTTGCTCGAGGCCGTCCGCTACCGCCAAGGGGTCGTGTTCCGTGACATAAGCGCCACCCTCCTCAAGCTCCTCAGCTGCCGTGCCGCGCGTGACGAGCACTGGCCGCTGCATCGACATCGCTTCGAGTAGCGAAAGCGGATAGTCCATTTTGGCATAGAGTGTTTCGGTGGGAAGAGCGACCACATCGCTCGCTCCAAGCAGCTCATGAATTTGTTCGACCTCACCCAACCAGTAGACGGGTGCTCCGGCAGGCAGTGTATCCCTGAGCGTGCGCTCAATTTCCGCAGCTTTTTTCGTTTTTGCGCGACACGCCATCACCAAAGCAGCCCCCTCTAGCTCCAAAAACGCTTGCAGCATGCAACGCGCGCCCCTTCCGAATTCCAAATCGCCCGGATACACGATCAGTGGAAGCTCCGCGGGAAGCCCCAGCTTCAGCCGGATACGCATCCGTTCGTCATCTGGCAGTGATGCGAGGGGTTCGATGCAGGGAGGTATCCGGATCAGTCGTTTTGGATCGATTCCGATATCCACGTATCGCCGCAGAGCTCTTTTCGACAGCACCACGGTTCGCGATGCGAACGTAAGTTGATGCAGATCGGCACGAGGATCCGGATCGCTGCACACGGTCTGCACCGAAGGTAGACCTCGAACAGCCGTAACCATCCTCATCAGCGATGAGGTCTTATCATTGGGTGCAAAGAAATAATGCAGCACATCCGCATCCTCCGTTGCCAAAATACGATGTACGACGCGCACGCCGTTTCGGATGGTTTGATGCTTGCGGTAAACCGTTAGGGTACGCCCGTTTGGGACCACATAACCTGTACCTTGGCCCATGACCGTCGGACGGTATCGAGTGAGATGAGACGCAACATTCCTAGTTAAGATGGTACTGCTGTTGGTCCACGGTGGAGCTACAGCGCTGGAGATAAATAGTACCGGGCGCATGAGTGCGGGATACGCATCCACCTCTGCAAACGCAACCTTTACGAAAGCGCGCTTCGGTATTAGTACCAAGCCATGGTCGATCAGGCGTCGCGCGGTTCGGGTTCAGCCCCCCCCTCTTCGGAAGAAACCGAGGACGAGACCGGAGAGCGGGGTCGTCGCCGCCGGGTCGAACGACTGATCCGAGAGGGGATTCGTTCCGTGTTGGAGCGAGGACTCGAGGCGGGCATCGGCACCTTTGCAAAAACCGACAAGGCGATTCGAGGTGTGGTCGCCGGAGAACTACCCCGAGAACTCGCAAGCTTCGTCTTTGCCCAGGTGGACGAAACGAAAAACGCACTCGTCCGCGTGGTAGCAAGGGAGGTACGTGAATTTCTCGAGGCGACCGATGTCGCCGCAGAGCTTGGACGCGCCCTCACCGCGCTATCTTTCGAGATCAAAACCGAAATACGCTTTATCCCGAACGAAGCCGGCTACGCCAAACCAAAAGTGCGTTCCAAAGTGCGCTCGAAGCGGGTCAGCGAAGCTCCTAGAGCAGCCTCAGCGGAGTCAAACTCATCGTATCCTGCGGCGGGCTCGGTTGACGGGAGCGATGCGCCGACAGAGGAAAGTCTCTCTCAGACCTCAAATCCCATCCACCCCGACGACTGAGCTCTACTCCTCGGTGGACTGAGCGGTTGCACGCACGCGACGCACGAGCACCCGTCGCACATGCAGCGGAGTGCGAGGTCGATTGCCCTCCATCTGAGGCACCCTCACCAGCCGGTAAACGACATCTGCTGGACGACACTGACCGAAGACGATCAGTCGATCATCCTCGTGCTCCGGACGGTAGCTCGGCGATGGGCCGTCGGTAACTACGAGGTCTGGACCGAGGTGAACTCCCCCGCGCCTGACAAATGCGAGCTGACCGGAACGCTCAAGCTGGCCACCTGCGCTTCCGTCGACGGGCACCGAAACGTGGACAGAATAAGGGCGGGTGTTCGGTTCGATCTGAAGAAATCCCCCCGGCACTACGCGAGCCACTTCCGCCATTCGGTAGAGCGGTCTTCGAACCCAGCTGTGGGCGTTGTCGTCCCAATAAGGCCTTGCGCCTCGGGCCAGCCCAACAAAGTGCGCTACCGCGTATGGAGCGTCATCTGCAAAAAGATCACAGCGCAGCGTACCGAGGTCGGTGATAATTTCGGCGATCAGGATCCCCTCCCCCTCGACTCCTTTGGTCGCGTCGGAAAGCGAAAAGTCGCCGTGCATCGGGTCGGGCAAACGAGGCTCTCGGCGACTGGACCGCGGCTGTGGCTCCGGCTGCTTGTTCACGCCTGAAGCGATCACCCGAAGTCCATCGATCGAGAACTCATCAGGTCGAGCGGTCCTCGTCGGTTGCTCAGCTTGGTAGCCTTTAGCGATCTCGATGCCCTCGCAGCCAAAAACACCTGCAAGCATCAGAGCGATACCCCAAAGCACATTCACTGAACGCAATTGCGCCATCTTCTCATGAGGAACGTCTAGCCCTCAACGTCTCGCGGGCCAGCGCTCTTCGTACCGCGATACGAGCGTTATTGAATCCGGCCGCGTACACTGAGCGGGCATGGGCACTCGATTGGGAACTGTGTCTCTCGTAGGAGCAGGTCCAGGAGATCCTGAGCTCATCACTTGGCGTGGCAGGCGAAGATTGGCAGCCGCCGATCTTGTCCTTTTCGATGCGCTTATCCATCCAGACCTCATCGAAGAATCCCCAAAGCACGCCGAGAGGATTTCGGTTGGAACGAACTCAGGGTGCAGCGGAAGGCCGCCGGATATCACCGGGCGTCTTATCGAGGGAGCCCGTGCTGGCTTGAATGTGGTGCGCCTCATGGCAGGCGACCCCTTCCTCTTTGATCGAGGATTTGAGGAAGTTGAAGCGCTGCAGGATGCGTCGATCCCTTTCGAGCTCATTCCGGGGGTGACTTCGCCTTTGGCGGCTACGGCTTACGCTGGGCTCTTACTGACAACTGGAGAGCGCAGTTCGAGCGTGGCCTTCATTTCTGCGACCCAATCGCCCGAAAAAGACCGCAGTTTCACCGAATGGCAGCGACTCGCCACGGCAACCGAAACGCTTGTGGTCCTGATGAACACGTCCGATCTCGCCCCCCTCATGCAGCTACTTCAGCATCACGGACGGCCGGGCGACACCCCCGCGGCGGTGGTTCAATGCGCATCCACGCCGCGCCAGCACACCGCTACCGGAACGGTGGCCACCCTCGCAGACCTTGCGGAGAATTCCAGAATCCAACTCCCAGCGCTTGTTATCGTGGGTCATCCAGCTTGCGTCCGAGAGCGGTTTCGCTGGTACGACGTTCAACCGTTGTTCGGCAAGCGGGTGCTGGTAACCCGTCCATCACACCAATCGGCAGAGCTCTCCCGCGCCTTACGTGAGGCCGGAGCTGAGCCGATCGAGTGTCCTTTGATCGCGATCTGCGACCCAGTTAATTCTGGTCCCCTGGAGCGGGCGGTTCAGGAGCTTGGAACATACGCATGGGCCGTATTCACGAGCGCCAACGGAGTGCATCGACTTTTCGGCGAACTAAGTCGGGTGCACAAAGACGCACGTCAATTCGGCAACGCATGCATCGCCGCGATCGGTCCCAAGACAGCGGCCGCTCTGCAGGAGTACTCGATCCAAGCGGATGTCGTGCCGGAGGAGTATCGGGGAGAAGCCGTTGCCGCTGCAATCCTCGCTCAAGGACCGATCGCAGGGCAACGTGTTTTGCTGGCACGTGCCGCAGTAGCGCGAGAGATACTTCCTCAGACGCTGCGAGCTGCGGGAGCACAGGTAGACGTGGTCGCTGCCTACCGCACCGAAAGTCTATCCACGCAGCATATGTATCGCTTACGGAACTATCTAGAAGAGGGGACCATCGATATCGCGACCTTCACGTCCTCGTCGACAGTATCTAGTATGATTCATGCACTGGGTGCGGACGTCGTCTCGTTGCTCGAGCCTTCCTGCGTTGCCGCTATCGGACCGATTACCGCCGAAACCGCGCGGAACTCCGGTATCCGCGTGGACGTCGTCGCCTCGGATTACACCGTCGAAGGGCTGGTCGATGCGTTGCGCGACCACTATACCTCGGCATGAAGCGCTCTTCGCAACGATTCTCAACGGTATCAGCCGCAGTCGACAGGATGTGCGTTTTCGTCCACGGGTTGAGGCTTGCATCGCCAAAGCATCACTCGATGTCGACCTCATCCGGCCCGAAAGGCGCCTCTCCTTCGACCCTCGCGACCCACATCAGACACGCGTCAGTCGGAACCTTCCTTGCGCTCTCGCTCGCCGCCTCGGGATGCGGTGAAGCAGATGCCCAGGGTGTCGAGGACGTAACCCTGTTCGATCTACCAAGCGCTGGCGAAGACGAATGGGGCATTTGGCAGAGCAACACCGAGGGGGCTCCTTGGTTTCGCTACCGTGGCGGAGCTCGATTGCGCATCGAGCATGCACTCGGCAGGGTTCCAAGAATTGTGCTTCTCTACGTGTCGTTTTCAGAGGAAGGTATCGACCCCGACACCGGCGCAACCGCTGGACTTGCAGCCGGAGACATGGCGCGGATCCTCGAAGTGAGCGATCAAACCGTCACGGTGCACAACGATACCAACGCGAATATGTTCGCTCGAATGGTGCTTCACTGAATACGCAGCGGTTCGAGTTGGACTCCGCAGGGCTCATGGCAGAAGCCAATATTCGCCTGGGCGCGGGATGTATTCTTCTTGGTGCAGGCTCTTGGTGGGCGCTTCTTCAGCCGGGATTTGCCGCCTGGACTCTGATTTTGGTGGCTTGGCTTGCCGCACTCGGTTCGTTTGTGGCTTTTTTTAGGGGTCGTCGGCAACTCCGCGGCGCACCAGACTGTTTCCTCGAGCTGGGAGACTCGGAGATGATCGTAGCAACCGAGCGCACGACCACCACCGTTCCCTGGGGGGAGGTAGAAGCCATTGTCGTCGATGAAGAGCTCCTTTGTGTACGCGTGCAGCGAACGAATCAACAGGAAGATCTCGTTATCCGATCGAGATACCGCGATACCGGGGTCTACGCGCTACAAAGCGCCATCCACACGCACTGGAAACGGGCTCAACAACGAGGCGATCAGCGGAAGAGTGCACCGCGACCGCACCGCAGCTAGTATCCTGCCGGCATCATGTCGTTCGAAAACGAAGACGAAACCGGAGTGGCGACCCAAGCTCTCCCAAAAGAAAAGGTCAAGAGACCTCGGCTGTACAAAGTACTGATGCACAACGACGACTACACAACACGCGAGTTCGTCGTGTACGTGTTGCAAAGCATCTTTAGAAAAACCGAACAGGAAGCCGTTCGAATCATGCTCCACGTGCATCAACACGGAACGGGCGTTGCCGGGCTTTACAGCCGGGAAATAGCAGAAACAAAGCTGAAAAAAGCCGAGCGCCTCGCTCAATCTCAAGACTATCCGCTGCGGCTCTCAATGGAACCCGAAGGAGACGAAGACTAAACGTGCCGCAGCCCATTCTCACTCGAGAGCTACAAGCCAGCCTGCGCAAAGCATTCGATGAAGCTGCTCGATTACGTCATGAGTACGTGACCCTTGAGCATCTGCTTCTCGCTCTATTGGAGGACCCAAAGGCCAGAGAAGCGATCGAGCAGTGCGGAGGCGACATCGAAAAAATTCGCAGAGGCCTTTTGGTATTTTTCGAAAACCACCTCACCTCACTGCGTATCGATACGGAAGAAGAGCCGCAATCCACCGTTCCCGTAGAGCGCGTACTTCAACGAGCCGCGATTCACGCGATTTCCTCCGAGATGAAGTACATCGACGGCGCCAGCGTGTTGATACAGCTCTTCAAGGAAGAAGACACCCAAGCGGTCTATCTGCTGGAACGGGAAGGTCTCGACGTGCTTTCGCTGAAACACTTCGTTTCGCACGGAGAAACTCCCTTTCGAGCGGAGGAGTCGTCTGCGGAAGACGACGTTGAGGAGGAAGAGGAAGCACCGAGGAAACAGGACCCACTCGAAGCGTTTGCCACTGAACTTGTGGAAGAGGCCGAGCAAGGGCGAATCGATCCGCTCGTGGGAAGACAGGAGGAACTGCATCGCACCGTTCAGGTGCTGTGCCGTCGTAGAAAGAACAATCCGGTGTTCGTGGGAGAGCCTGGAGTCGGAAAAACGGCACTTGCCGAAGGCTTGGCACTGCGGATTCATCGCGGAGAGGTACCTTCAGTCCTCGAGGGCGCCCGGGTCTTCTCTCTCGATATGGGCGTGCTCCTGGCAGGCACCAAATTTCGAGGGCAGTTCGAAGAGCGCTTGAAAGCGGTAGTCAAACGCATTCAAGAGATCGACAACGCCATTTTATTCATCGACGAAATTCACACCATCGTGGGAGCCGGTGCGACCACGGGCAGTTCCATGGATGCGTCGAACATCCTCAAGCCCGCACTCGCGTCTGGCAAGCTCCGATGTATCGGTTCCACCACGTTCGTCGATTTCAAACACATCGAACGGGACCGAGCCCTTTCCAGGCGATTCCAGAAAATAGAGATTAAGGAGCCTACGGTCGAGGAAACCGTCGCAATTTTAGAGGGACTGCGCGAGCGTTACGAGACCCACCACGCGGTCACCTACGAGGAGGGCACGTTCGAGACGGCGGCGCGACTCGCGCACAAACACCTCCTAGAGCGTTTTCTCCCGGACAAGGCGATCGATGTAATCGATGAGGCCGGATCCTTAGACCAACTGCGTTCTGAACCCACTGGATGCGTCCAGATCAAGGACATCCAAACGGTGGTAAGCTCCATCGCGCGAATTCCTCTGGAAACGGTGTCGAGCGAGGAACGAGCTCAAATTCGGGATCTGGAGCCCGAGCTCAAAAAGGTGATCTTTGGACAGGACGACGCGGTCGAAAAGTTGGTTCAGTCGATCATGCTTTCCCGTGCGGGATTAAGGGCTAGCGACAAACCGATCGGTTCTTTTCTATTCGCTGGTCCTACCGGCGTGGGCAAGACCGAGCTCGCAAAGCAACTCGCCCGAATCCTCGGGATCAAACTCGTGCGATTCGACATGAGTGAATATGGAGAACGGCATTCTGTTTCTCGACTCATCGGCGCTCCCCCCGGGTATGTAGGTTTCGATCAAGGCGGTCTGCTCACCGACGCCGTTCGCCAAAGCCCCCACAGCGTCGTCGTCCTCGACGAAATCGAGAAAGCACACCCAGAACTCTTTAACATCCTCCTACAGGTGATGGATCGAGCGACCTTGACCGACAACAACGGTCGTGCATCCGACTTTAGAAACGTTGTGTTGCTGCTTACAACCAATGCAGGGGCCTTCGAAGCAGCTCAAAACACCGTGGGGTTCTCGGCGGCACTCGAGGGTTCAGAGGACCATTCACGCGCCAGGCAAGCCATCGAAAGGACCTTCACCCCAGAGTTTCGTAATCGACTTGATGCCACCCTCTACTTTCGCGGACTTTCACCTTCGATCATTCGCAAAGTTGCCGAAAAAGAGGTTTCAATCCTTGCCGACCAGCTCCGAGAAAAGGGAGTCCATCTCGAACTCGATGAAGAGGCGTATATCTGGCTCACAAAACATGGCTACGATCGCAAGTTCGGAGCGCGTCCTATGACCAGACTGGTCGAAACCGAACTAAAGCTACCGATCGCGAAGGCTCTTGTTTTTGATCAAGTGAGCAAAGGTTCAAACGTCAAAGTACGCTGTACGAATAACAAGCTGGACCTAAATTTCTATAACACCAAAGCCTTTTCGACTGATCAATAGCAAAATGTCCATTTTGAGGCTTTCTATCCATTGAGATTTGCCGCAGAAGCACGGGAGCCTTGTCGATCGGAAAATCCGTTCTTAGTCGAGGTCACTAAGCCGGAGGCTCGTGTATTTACTCAGCGACGAACTTTCTTTTCCTGCGCCAGAATCGGCAAGTCCTGAAGGCATCGTAGCCATCGGCGGAGACGTATCTCGTCAAAGGCTGCTGCTCGCCTACCGAATGGGTATTTTTCCTTGGCCAGTTCGAGATTTGCCCCTGCTTTGGTTTTCTCCCGACCCGCGATTCGTTTTGGAACCAAATAGTTTCCACCTGTCGAGATCGCTTCGAAAGACCCTGAAACGCGAGCAGTTTCACATCACCTTTGATCAACGCTTCAAAGATGTGATTCAGGCATGTGCCGATACCAAGCGGACCAATCAGCAGGGAACCTGGATCACAAAAGACTTGATCAGCGGATATTTGCAGCTCCACAGAGAAGGATATGCCCACTCAGTAGAGGCATGGCAAGACGACGAGCTTGTCGGGGGGCTGTACGGTGTTTCCCTCGGCTCCGCGTTCTTTGGTGAATCGATGTTTTCTAAGAAACAAGAAGCATCGAAAGTCGCATTTTCCGTTTTGGTCGCGCATCTCAAAGAATGGAACTTTGAGATTATCGACTGCCAGGTCAAAACCGATCACCTCGCTCTATTCGGCGCTGTCGAATGGTCTCGAAAAAAATTTCTAAACGCGTTGAACCGCTGTCTGGACGCTAAGACACGAGCGAGGCCTTGGATTCGGGAGCTCTCCCTCGCACACACCCTTCACATACTAACCACTTAGCGAACGCACTTACCTCCCCCGCAACAACTACGTTTTCTTCTCCGCAGCTCCTGGTCAAGGAATCCGTTCCCCCGCCGTAACACTCTTTTGATGACCCAAACCGCCTCCCAGATTCCCTCCCCGGCGAGGAGCAGCGATCTTGCCGAGACGATCGTGGAGGAGCTTTGGTTCGGAGACGAAGACCCAAAGCGAACCTCCCAGGAGGCTTCAGAGTCTATGGCTGCTGTGATGGCGTCCACGGTGGGTTTGAAGCCCTTTCCCGCCATCGCGACCAGGATCATTCAGCTTACAGGAGAGCCCAACGTGGGGGTCGTAGACATCCGCGAGGAGATAGAAACCGACGCGGCCGTTGCTTCTCGTCTCCTTCGAATCGCCAACTCTCCTATGTACGCGGCTCGGATGCCGTGTGGCAGCATCGATGATGCCGTTCGACGTCTGGGTTTTGCGGCTGTACGTGACATCGTCGCCGGCATAGCCGCGATGGCGATGTTTGACGACCTCTCCGGACTCGGTCAGTCGTTTCGTGATCACGCCGCCGGAGTCGCCGCCATAGTTCGTATCCTCGCCCTTGAGACACGCTACAAGCGCTCTTCGGATCTTTTCCTTTGTGCGTTGTTACACGACATTGGAAAACTCATGTCTCTTCAGGTGAACGAAGTTCCCTACGAAACTTTTGATCCAGAGGTCTTTGAGAGTCCCGACAGACTCCACACTATCGAGCGACAAGTTACAGGCTACGATCATGCCGTGCTCGGAGCTCATGTGTTGGCACGGTGGAATCTGCCTCGAGATGTGTGTCGAACTGTCGCATGGCATCATCAGCCTGGACGCGCCTACGCCGAAGGGGGGGATACTGCAGTCATGGTGGCGCTTCTCAGAGTTGCCAACGGCATCGAATACCAAATCCAAAAAGACCACGAATACAGTGCAGAGTTCGCTACGGAACTCACCAAGAACTCCGCATGGCAGTACCTCGGACTATCTTTGGAAGTGTTCGAAGCGATGTGGAGCAAACTCATAGAGGCCCATCACGAAGTGGTTCAGGTGCTCTGCGACTAAGGCGAACGCCGGCGATAGCGCTCGCGCAACATCGACTGACGGGTCGTGAGATCGACACGCTGCCCGCCGGAATAAAGCTGCTCAAGATGGGACGTTACCTCGAAAGGATCTGCAGACCAAACTGCAACATCGCCTCGAGAACCTCGTTGTAGCGTCAGTCCGTATTCCAGTCCGAAAACCTCAGCCGGTGTCGAGGTAAGCGCCTGGAGTGCAACTTCACGCGGAAGTCCTGCGCGAATCGCGTTTCCCGCCTCCTGCCGAAGATTGTGCACGCTGTGAGCATCATACGTCGTGAACATCAGACGTACTCCAGACTCATGAAGGCGTGCAGCGTTTTCATAGGAACTTGCAAGCTCTCGGAAAGACGTAGGCTGGTTGGTGAGCGGCTTGAGAATCACGGGAACTTCTGCAGCCGCGATCTGGTCTGCAACCATCCAACCCTCCTCCGCTCCGGAAAGAATGAGTCGGATCCCATATGCTTTTAACAATTCGATAATCCGAAGAATATCTGCCGCTCGGGAAACGCGCGCTACGATCGGCCGACGCTTCCCCAAAACCTCCGCAAGGCAAAGCAGATCGAGTCGGCTCGTGCGAAGCGCCCGGAGTGCATTTTGCTCGTACGCCTGAGGACGACTCACATGCGATCGCGTATCGTCAAGCGCCTCTCGAAGACGCATCAGAGCCAGTGGAAAGGTTCCTTCAAGAGCGCTCAGGCCGGGCGCGTCCAGCTGAACGTGCAGTGCCGCGCCAGCGCGGAGTATGCGTGCAGAATCCGCTCCCAAGTCCGTGAGGGCGCTGGTGCCGCTGATCAGTCCCCCGGTCGGAGTCGACAGTGCGACGGTGATCCCGCCAGTGCGCGCGACGGGAATCAAGGTTGAACGTGGATTGAACCCGTCTGCCGCAGAGAAGGCAGCACGAATCGGATCCACTTCATCGTTGCCGGGGGAATCGTCCCTCGTCGAAGGTTCCGCTGAAATCTCCGCGAGACCGATACCGGTCTCCAGAGCGAAAAAGCCTGGAGTCAGAACTTTACCCTCTACCTTGACAACCACCGCGTCGGACGGAATCGGTCGCAGAGGACCTGCATAGGAAATCTGAGCTTCCTGAATGACCACGAGACCGTTCGTTAGGACCTCGCCACTTGGAAACCACAGTGTCCCCCCCACCAGGGCAAGTTTGGACGTGTCCGGCACAGGCGGCTCTCGCCTCGCATCCCGGCTCTCTCCTCGGGATCGCGTCACCCTCTGAATTGAAGACGCAGGGCTCTCGAGGTCCTGTGCATGGGCGATCGATAACTGAGCACGAGGTTTCGACCCGAAAGTCGAAAATTCCATAGGATCAATCGAAAAAGCCCACAAAAGCGCCAAGCAAAGCCGGCCCAAAGGCCGAGACGCAACGCCGGCCAAGCTCCAAGGATCACCTCGTCTCAAAGGGCAGATCCGCCGCTCGGGGAGCGCATCGGCACGATCGGCCGCGTCGCGAGCAGAGTTTGGCTGATTCATTGGATTTTGGTTCCCGGCTGTCCCAGCTCAAAATCGCTTGGGCGCCGGCCCTCGGATGCTGCGTACGCCAGCACTCCATCGACGTATACTTGGGTTACCGAGGCGTATACCGAAAAGGGATCGGCGTTCCATACCGTGACATCCGCCATCTTCCCCTCCTCCAAGGTTCCGACAAGGTGCTCAATACCCAGAATCCAAGCAGCATCGGCGGTGATCCAGCGCATGGCCGCCTCGCGATCCACCTCGATATCGGCGATACGTCCCGCAGTCATCGCCTTGGCGACCTCTTGGTTTAGACGCTGCACCAGCATCGCATCATCTGAATGCAGCGCTGCTCGAACTCGGGCCTCGGAAAGCAGGGGGAGCGTTTCGAAGATCGCGTCGTAGGCCTCGGCCTTAAAACCCCACCAATCAAACCAGGTACTCACACCCACATGCCGCGAAGCGAGAACTTCTCGAATCTTGTAGGCCTCCACCGCATGATGAAATGCGCGGACACGGAACCCGAATTCGTCGGCCAAATCGAGCATGCGCAACATCTCGTCCGCCCGATAACAGTGCACCTGAACCAAGATAGCTCCCTCGATCGCCTGCAGTAGTGTCTCGAGTCCGAAATCGCGCGTAGGAGGCGACGGAGCCGGATCGACGTGCTCGGGACCTGAGCGGTGCTTCTGTTGCCAGTCCAGAAATTTCTGTCGGTATTCCAGCGCATCTTGAAAAGCGTTCCGAGTCCAAAGCACACTCCCCATCCTCGTGGAGGGCGGCTGATGACGCTGCCCGTACACCCTTTTCGGATTTTCCCCGCAAGCCATCTTGAGACTGTAGGGCGCCCCAACAAAGCGCATGGACTCGAGCGAGGTTTCCGGCTGGAGCTTGATCGTGACCCCGCGACCTCCGATGAGGTTTGCCGAGCCCGGCAGGATGTGGACGGTGGTCACCCCTGCTGCAAGCGCTCGGCTAAGCGCGGGGTCCTGCGGCCAAAAGGAGTCACCCGCATACACGCCAGGAGTCGTTGGAGAGGTCGCCTCGTTCCCGTCGGCGTGGGCCCGAACTTGGGGCATGGCATAAACCCCCATGTGGGAATGGGTGTCGATGAGGCCAGGGGTCACGTACAGGCCGCGGATATCGATAAGGCTCCCGTCCGGAGCGAGCTCGTTCTGCAGGCGCTCGGAGTCAAAGGGTCCAGCATAGGCGATGCGACCATCTCGCATCACGATAAGGCTGTCCGCGATAGTACCGACGCCGGACATCATCGTTCCGTGAGCTAACGCTACGGTCCTAGTGGAGTAAGCGAGCGGCAACTCTTCCTCAAGCTGCCACGGAAGAGCCGGCAGCTCGATCTGACCTGAGGATTCCGTTGAAGGAACCATGGCGGCCGTGCTTAGACCGCAGCTGGCGCCGAGCATCCCAAGCAAAAAAACCGTACACGCTCCGAGGCAGCGATCGGCGCCGAGCATGAACGGACTCTTGCACGACAGTCCCGCCAAGTCACCAGTGCACTTGCCTACCCGAGCGCCTCGCTGTCTTGAACGCATCTCGAAGCGCAAGGGGCTCTCGGTCAGAGCGAGCGACACGGGCGTGCTAGCGCGCGCAAAATTCGTCGTAGTCGATGTAACGGGTCACCGTCGGATGCTCGCCACATACGTTGCAGTCTTTGTCCTTCCGAAGCTTGAACCTTCGAAACTTCATCTTCATGGAATCGTACTGCAGCAGGGTTCCGACCAGCGGCTCGCCCTGGCCCAAGATGATCTTGATCGCTTCTGTAGCTTGAAGCGTTCCGATCACACCCGGGAGCACACCGAGCACTCCAGCTTCTGCGCATGAAGGAGCGAGATGAGGAGGCGGCGGCTCCGGATAGAGGCATCGATAGCAAGGACCTTTGCCAGGCCAAAAGGTAGTCACCTGACCGTCAAAGCGAAAGATCGATCCGTGAACCACCGGAATGCCCTTCCAAACGCTGGCGTCATTCACGAGATAGCGAGTCGGAAAATTGTCGAGACCGTCGACCACCACATCCCATTTTTGGTCGAAGATTCGGTCGATATTCGCCGAGTTCAGACGCTCCTGAAAAGGAACGATGCGGACGTCAGGGTTGAGGTTTCGGAGGGTCTGGGCGCCACTTTCTACCTTGGACACACCCAGTCGGTCCTGTCCGTGTAGAATTTGCCTTTGGAGATTCGACGCGTCCACAACATCTCCATCGACGATGCCGAGCGTTCCGACGCCTGCCGCAGCGAGATAGAGCGCAGCAGGTGAACCAAGCCCGCCCGCGCCCAAAAGGAGAACGCGCGCGGTGAGCAATTTCTCTTGCCCCTTTTCCCCCACCTCAGGCAGCAACAGGTGCCTGGAGTAGCGATCGAGCTGCGCCTCGGTAAACGCAAACGGTACCTCGTAGGGATAGCCGAGATCCTTCCACTGGTTGAACCCTGGGTTTGCGCTCCAAACGTTCGAGTAGCCTAGGTTGTGCAGTGCTTCGGCGGCAAACGCGCTTCGGATGCCTCCTGCACAAAGAGTGATGATTTCGGTCGATTTATCGGGCAGTCGCGCTTCGGCCTGCATTTCCAGAAAACCCCGGGGCAGATGCAGGGAACCTGGAACGTACCCTTGCCGCCATTCGTCTTTTTCTCGAACATCCACCAAAACAAAGTTTGATTTCTGTTCCAGCCTTTGACGGACCTCTTCCAAAGAAACCTGCCGGACGTTTTCTTTTACCCTGCTGAGTAGATCGGAATAAGTCTTGCCCATGATGCCGCTCGACCGGAGGAGTTACGCAGGGCGCGCTGGAGGTCAAGCAGGGGAGCTGTTGACCGTCATGCGGAAGGCGCTGCCGGGCCTGACATCAAATCCAGCCGGGCCTGACATCAAATCCATCAGCGAGGCGTGAACTTCTGGCAGTGCACGGGCGACCTCGGTAGCGAGCAATCCTCGGTCGGACCTTGCTGCGCGCTCACCGGCAACGGCATGTAGCCAAACCATGGCGAGCGCCGCTTCGAAGGATTTTTTTTGCGCCAGCAGAGAAGCGATGGCGCCTGCGAGCACATCGCCAGTCCCCGCCACGCCCAGTGCTGGTGTGCCTCGGTCACACACCGCCAGCTTCGATGTCCCTGCAACGATGCTTCCGGCTCCCTTGAGGACCACGGTCTGCCCAGACCGGTCTGAGAGCTGGAGCGCTGCGCGATAGCGATCGCGTTGAATCGCTTCCGTTGTGCAGTCGAGAAGTCGGGCGGCCTCACCTGGATGTGGCGTCAACACCCTCGGGCCCGGGTGATCGGCGAGCTCATCGAGACACTTTTCCTTCGCCAACGCGGTCAGGGCATCGGCATCGAGGACCATCGGCATCGAGACCTCTTTGGAGAGCCGCCGCACAAATCCAGTCGTGCTCTTTGAGATGCCCAGCCCAGGACCGAGCACAACTGCGTCCATCCCGTCGATGCATCGATGTGCCGCATCGACTGAGAGCTCCGCTCCGACGCTCTCGGTCATCAACTCGACGACCTTAGCCTCCCACCGCCTCGCTACGTCCTCGGTGCCGACGAGTGTTACCAGACCGGCACCGGCGCGCAGTGCGCCGAGCCCTGAAAGATAGGCTGCGCCAGTTTTGCCCGCGGAACCTCCGAGTACCGCTACCCGGCCGGCGCTGCCCTTATGGCTGTCTTTCGCACGGCAAGGCAGGTTTTGGGCCACCTGAGCCGCCTCTATCCGAACGCAGGAATCCGCATTGGCAGGAGACGGTACGCCGATATCCAAAACACGAATCCGGCCGGCATGAGCCGCACCGGGATGCTGGAGGAGCCCTCGTTTCAGTGCGCCAAAAGTGACGGTAACCGACGCGCGAAACGCCGTACCCCAAACCTGTCCAGTGTCACAATCGATTCCGCTTGGGCAGTCTAAAGAAAGGGCGGGAATCCCGAGTCGGTTGGACTGTTCGATCAGATGGCGAAACGTTCCATCGATCGGGCGAGCCAGCCCAGTTCCGAAGAGCCCGTCGACCAGGATGCTTGCGCGCTTGAGTTCCGACGTCGCTTCGTCAAAGGAGGATTGACGGGGCAGATGCAAGCGAGGGATCTGCATGGCCTCAAGCGCGTTCCAATTGGCAAGCGCATCGCCCTGTAGATGCTCCGATTCGCCGGCAAAAATGCAAAAGGGAACGTAGCCACGCACGCGCAGGTGGCGGGCAACCACCCAAGCATCTCCGCCGTTCTTTCCTGGTCCCCCCAAGATCACGGGGCGACAGAGGAAGTCTGAACAGTCCTGCTCGAGGACATCCGCAGCCCCTCGACCGGCGTTCTCCATGAGAACCAGACCAGAAACTCCTGCGGAGATCGCGGAATCGTCAAACGCTTGAGCCTGTGCACGCGTAAAAATCGGAGTCCCGTGGCGCACAGAACAATTCAGGTAGCTCGGGTTCGCGATCGCTGCTCGACCTGGCCTACGGTCGTCCACGGCTCACTCTTTGGTTCGATCGGTATTTCGGGCCGAAATGGCCTGTTCAATCGCGTTCAGATAGGTACGGACCACCGGAGCAAGACCTCGAAACACCGATTCGGAGATCATCGCGTGTCCTATGTTGAGCTCCCGAATCTCGCAGCTTCGCGCGACCAGCGGCCCCAGATTGGCAGCCGTCAAACCGTGACCGGCCGCAATGCGTAACGATGGAGCCTCGTCCGCCGCAAATCGCGCCGCCACCAGCAGACGCGCCAGTTCTCGTTCGGTATGCGTTGGCTGAGCGTCTGCGTAGTCACCCGTATGCAGTTCGATCTCGTCGGTCTTGACCGCCGCCGCCGCCTGAACCTGTTCGCCCTCAGGATCGACAAACAGGCTCACCAAAACACCGACGCCGTGAAGACGTTCGATCGCCTCCGCCAGCAACACACGATGCCGCACCACATCGAGTCCACCTTCCGTGGTTCGTTCCTCTCTTTGCTCCGGTACGAAAGTCACCTTGTCGGGTTTGATTCGAAGCGCGAAGTGGATCATCTCTCGCGTCGCAGCCATCTCAAGGTTCAACTTGGTGGTCAGCACTTCCCGCAATCGCTCCACGTCCTGATCTTGAATGTGCCGGCGATCCTCCCGAAGATGGACGGTGATCCCTTGGGCACCGGCCTTCTCGCATTCCAGAGCCGCAGCGACTGGGTCAGGGTACGCGGTCCCCCGAGCCTGACGGAGCGTTGCGATGTGGTCGACATTCACGTGTAGATCAACGGCCATCGGTACTCCCTTGGATTCGGACCATGCCGTAACCTAGCGGCTCCTTGCCTGTCGGGGTAGTGCTGACTCCATGGAAGACTCTGCCAGCGCGATCGTCACGTCACCCGTCACGTCACCTCCGTTCGATCTCGACCGAATTGGAGGTCGAAGCGCTTTAGACGGTCTCATCGATATCGTTTGTGCTTCGGGCGATTATGCCCTTTCTTTTCAGCGATCCTCGAGCCATTCGACGTTTGAATACAAGACCGATCGGAGCCCCGTCACCGAGGCAGATCACGAAGTGCAGGCGAGAATCTACGGCGCACTTCGGTACAGATACCCGGAGATCGGCTTTTTGGGTGAGGAGGACCTCAGCCCGACGGATCCTTTGGATAGGGACCAGTCAGAGTTGGATAGGGGCCAGTCAGAAAAGCTTGCCTCATCCCTCCCCGAACTGCGTTTTATCGTCGATCCCATCGACGGAACGCGGGCGTTTGTTCGAGGCCTGACGACCTGGTCGATCCTCCTAGGCCTGGAGGACGAGTACGGTCCCGCTCTAGGCATCGCGCTCATGCCCGCGGCGGGAGATCTGTTTGTGGGCGTTCGTGGCGGAGGCGCCTACGGCAACGGCAGACCGCTGCGCGTCTCGACCACGGAAACGCTCGATCAGGCGCTGCTTTGCCATGGAGGACTGCATCAGTTCACCGACGCGAATCTCGATGGCGCTCTGGTTCGCCTAGCAAAGGAGAGCTTTACTCAACGAGGTTTCGCGGACTTCGACGGATACCGCCAGCTTCTCCTCGGAAGGGTTGACGCCATGATCGACCCGGGAGTACGGGCCTGGGATGTGTGCTCTGCTGCGGTGCTCGTCAGAGAAGCGGGTGGCGTGTTTACAGACCTTTCAGGAGCGCCAACCATTTACGGCAACGGAGGCCTTGCCACCAACGAACGACTGCATCCACAGGTCGTGAAACTTCTTTTGGAACGCGGCAATCCCGGTACTATGCTCTCGCCGTGACTCAAGCAAAGCCCGATATCCCTAGCCTTCCCAAAGTGCGCGACGAAGCGGAAGATACACCGATGTGGGTACCCATGTTGGGACTCGCTCTGCTGCTCCTTGCCGGAGTGATCGCGGTCTATCGCTCCTACGCTTCTCACGCTGTTGAAATCGTGGTTGCCGAAGAACTTCCGGTTGAAACAAAGCGAACCAACGAGATCGGCGTCGAGCGATCGGCGCGAGTTCAGCCTGCTGAGCACCAACCCAACCAAGCACCATCACGGTGATGCACGGCGCGCACGTTCCATGCGGTCGAGGTCCGGCAATACGGCTCTTGAACGAAGGATGGCTTCCATGTTGTGCTTCAAACCGCTTGACCCTCGACGATCCAAAACCAAATAGTCCTCAGATACGCAACCCTAGGAGACACCCGTGACCGACCCTATCCGACGCGTTGGCGTCATCGGAGCCGGAGTAATGGGCAGCGGCATCGCCGCCCACTTCGCGAATGCCGGCGTTGAAGTTGTTTTGCTCGACATCGTTCCACCCGAGTCCGGGGCAAATGGGGCATCCAGGTCTCGTTCCCGCAGCCAGTTCGCTGAGGAAGGGCTAAAAAAGGCCCTCAAGGCAAAGCCAGCACCGTTCTTTCACAAATCGAGGGCATCACTGGTGCGCACGGGCAATCTGGAAGACGATTTTCAGAGGCTCGCGGCGTGTGATTTGATCATCGAAGCGATCGTCGAAAATCTCGACATCAAAAGAAAACTCTTCGCTCGCTTCGATACCGAACTTGAAGGCACACGGATCGTTGCCTCAAATACAAGCGGATTGCGCATCGCCAGCATGGTCGAAGGGCGAAGTGAGGCGTTTCGAAGCCGCTTTCTGGTCATGCATTTCTTTAATCCGGTGCGCTACATGAAGCTGCTGGAGCTCGTCCGTGGCCCCGAAACCTCAGATGAGGTCTATCGACGCGTCGCGGAGTTTGGCACATCGATTCTCGGCAAAGGGATCGTGGAGGGCAAGGACACCCCCAACTTTGTCGGCAACCGCATCGGTTGCCACGCGCTGATGAGCACGATTCATCAAATGCTGGCCGATGGCCTCGAGCCGGAAGATGTGGACGCGATTACCGGAAGTCCGATGGGTCACCCTAAGAGCGCAAGCTTCCGAACTGCAGACATGGTCGGCATCGACACCTTTGTCCACGTATCCGAAAACTGCCACGCCGCGCTCGTAGATGATGAAGATCGCGAGGTATTTCAGATACCGGATTTCATGAAACACATGGTGGCAAAAAAGCTGCTGGGAAATAAGACCAAGGGAGGCTTTTACAAGAAGACCAAGGAAGGAATCAGCACCCTGGATCCTTCGACCCTCGAGTACCGACCCAAGGCTGGCGATCCCGAGATCAAAAAGTTCTGCAAGAGTCTGAATGGCGATGCGCGCTCCCGCGTCAAGAAGCTGGTGGAAGACAACGGCCCGGCAGGCGCCTTTGCTCGTAAACTCCTGTCGAAAACCCTCTCTTACACCGCAAGGCGCATGGGTGAAATCGCAGAGGATATCTCGGCGGTGGATGATGCCATGCGCTGGGGATACAACTGGGAACTGGGCCCGTTTGAAACTTGGGATGCTCTAGGATTTCGTGAAACAGCAGAGCGGATGAAAAAAGAAGGGCATTCGCTTCCCACTTGGATCGACACGATGCTCGGTTCAGATGCGAGCGCCTTCTACCGCGGAAACGAAGTTTGGAACCCCGCACTCGGTCAGTATCAAGTCCGAAAAAGCGACGCGCGCAACACGACTCTCACGCTGCTGCGAGGTGAAAAGCCTCCAGTTTTGTCCAATAGCGGTGCCGTAGCCCATGACATCGGCGATGGAGTCTTGGCGGTCACGTTCAAGACCAAGGCCAACAGTCTCGACGATTCGGTGATCGCTTTGATGGGACAGGCGATCGAAGAAGCCGAGAAGAATCATCGCGCGATGCTCCTCTTCAACGAAGGAGAGCACTTTTGCGTCGGCGCAAACCTCTTTGCCCTCGTCATGGCGGCGAATCAGAAGCAGTGGGAAGGTATCCGGAATACGGTTCAGACGCTTCAAAAGACCATGCAGCGCATCAAGTATGCCTCAGTTCCCGTAGTAGCCGCACCGTACGGGATGGCTCTCGGAGGCGGCTTGGAAGTCTGTCTTTGCGCCGATGCCGTGCAAGCAGCTGCGGAAACCTACTGCGGTCTAGTCGAGGTCGGCGTCGGATTGATTCCGGGCGGCGCAGGCAACCTGAACCTTCTATGGCGCGCGCTTGAAACGACTCCGGAAGGTGCTGAGATCAGCCCGCACCCCTACATCACCCAGGTCTTCAAGAACATCGCGATGGCCAAAGTGGCCACCAGCGCAGAAGAGGCCAAGTTTTTTGGGTATTTTCGTCACTCAGACGGGGTTAGCTTCGACCGGGACCGTCAACTGAGCGAGGCCAAAGCGCGCGCGATCGGCATGGCCGAATCGGGATATCATCCTCCTTCGCGCCGGTCCTATCGACTTGCGGGTGAAGACGGGGTCGCCACGCTATCTATGATGGTGGATACCCTGGTCGCAGGTGGATACGCGAGCCCTCATGACGCACTCATCGCGAGAAAACTAGCGGTCGTCCTCTCCGGCGGTGCAGGAGGTGCGGCGCGCGAGGTCACCGAGGATGAGATCCTCGAACTCGAAGCCGAGGCCTTCGTCAGCCTTTGTGGTGAACAAAAGAGCATCGACCGCATGCAGCACATGCTCATGCACAACAAACCCTTGCGGAACTAAGAATAGGGAGAGAACCATGGCAGACATCGTAATAGCCGAAGCGGTGCGTAGCGCGGTTGGTCGTGCGCACAAAGGTTCCCTTGCACAGCGGCGCCCCGATGAGTTCGGTGCCGAGGTCGTTCGCGAGCTTCTCAAGCGCGTGCCTTCAGTGAAGCCAGAAATGGTCGAGGACCTGATCTTGGGATGCGCCATGCCCGAGGGGGAGCAAGGCCTCAACGTCGCCCGAATTGTAGGTCTTCTCGCGGGACTCCCTGAGGAAACCAGCGCTATGACCATCAATCGATTTTGCTCCAGCGGCCTTCAAGCGATCGCGCTTGCAGCTGGACAAATTGCGCTCGGGTACCACGACGTGATCGTCGCTGGGGGCGTAGAATCGATGAGTATGGTGCCGATGACCGGCAACAAACTCAGTGCCTCTCCAGACGCGATGGAGCACGTTCCCACCGCATATACCCCGATGGGTATCACGGCAGAAAACGTCGCCAATCGCTTCGAGGTAAGTCGTGAGGATCAGGATGAGTTCGCGTTCAATAGCCAGCAAAAGGCCAAGAACGCGATAGAACAAAAGGTGTTCCAAGAGGAAATCGTCCCGGTTCAGGGAGTACGCTACCGTGACGGTGCGCGCGAGCTTTTTGAGTTTAATAACGACGAACTGCCGCGACTCGATACGACGAGAGAAGGCCTCGCCAAACTGCGTCCGGTCTTCGCCAAAGACGGTAGCGTCACCGCGGGCAACGCATCCCCGCTTTCTGACGGCGCTGCGGCCGCTTTGGTCATGTCGAAATCCAAGGCGGAAGAGCTCGGCGTAAAACCGCTTGCGTACTTTCGCCATTTCAGTACGGCCGGAGTAGATCCGGCCATCATGGGAATCGGGCCGATTCCTGCAGTGCGAAAGCTGTTTGCGAAAACAGGGCTCAGTTGGAAGGATATCGACGTCGTGGAACTCAATGAAGCGTTTGCGAGTCAGTCGCTTCGTGTGGTTCGAGAGCTCGAGATTCCCGAAGAAAAGCTGAACCCCAACGGGGGGGCCATCGCCCTTGGCCATCCACTGGGATGCACCGGTGCAAAGCTGACCGCGACGGCGCTCTACGAGCTCAAGCGAAGGAAGGCAAAGCGAGCCGTAGTCACCATGTGCATCGGCGGAGGCATGGGCGCTGCGGGACTCCTGGAACTCGCCTAGAGGTAAAAAGGAGATTCAGTGGAGGCGCCGGCTAAGTTACGTTTGAGGTAGATCATTGCCCTATTCCTTTCGCATCGCCCTCATTCTGCTCGTGTTCGGCTCCTTGTTTTTCGGACTGAATCTCTATTTTTATCGGCGCTCTGCCGCGGTATTCGCCTTATCGAATAGGAACAAAACGATTCTCGGGACAACGCTGGTTCTTGGCGCCCTGTGCACCATCGGACCTCGAGTGCTCGAGCGTATGCTGCCCACCGAGGCCTCGGAGAGCCTTGCCCTCTTCGGCAGCTCGATACAGATGGCTGTGCTGCTTACTTCGGGATTCCTCTTCCCGATCGAGCTTCTTCGGATGGCTCGCGGTTTGGCAGTGCGGGTCAAGCGGATGTGGGTCACCCGATTCAGAGACGACTCGCTGGGTCACCCTCGGGTCGAGGACACTCCGAGTTCTGATCACGCGCGGGCCGGTGACGTCTCCGAGGAAGCGCCGGAACCACTTTACCTAAAACCCTCTTCAAGCGAGACCACCCCGAGACGCGATTTTCTCATGCGAACCGCCTGGGGAGGTGGACTGCTGCTCGGCACGTCGCAGTCGATCTATGGCTCCGCGTTTGGCAGGCACGACTACGTCATGGAGACCGTTCCGGTTGCGATGCCGAATCTTCCTTCGAGCTTTCACGGCTACAGTCTTATTCAGCTCTCGGATATCCATTTCGGCACCTTTGTCGGGGAAGCCGAACTTCGAGTCGCGGAGGATTTTGTTCGCCGCGCTAAGCCCGACCTGGTCGTGCTCACCGGAGATCTGGTCGATCACGATCCCGCCTTTGCACCCTACGTCGCCCGCCTCGTGCAACGACTTACAGACTACGCACGCGACGGGATCCTCGCCGTGCCCGGCAACCACGATTACTACTCTGGGGTCGAAGTCGTGCTAGGCGAACTCGAGCGCGCAGGTGCATCGGTGCTGCGAAATGCGAGTACCTTGATCGATCGCGGAACGCAGAGGTTGGCGCTGCTCGGAGTAGATGATGTCTGGGCCAGCCGAAGCGGTGCCACCAAGGGGCCTGACCTCGATCGCGCACTGCAGGGCGTGGACGAAGAGACCACCAAGCTGCTCCTCTGTCACAATCCAGTCTTTTTTCCGACCGCCGCCGGGCATGTCGATCTTCAACTAAGCGGGCATACGCACGGTGGACAGGTGGCACCGTTTTTTAATCCTGCCGATATCGTGCTGCCTTACGGTTATGTTCGCGGTCTCTACCGGCGCGCAGGCAGCCAATTGTACGTCAATAGGGGATTTGGCACCGCGGGCCCTCCCACTCGGATCGGGTCACCTCCTGAGATCACGAAGATCGTATTGACCACGTAGAGTCCCCCGGTCGGCAACAAAGTGCCGATTTCCCCCGGGAAGGCCGCGAACGAAGGGCGCCTCGGAACCGGCGCGTTCTTCATACTGCACTCGTTGGAGGTCCATGAGCGAACTCTTTCAATCGTACCCACGGTCAGCCGGTTGACGGACTGCAGGAGGCGGACGAGAATCCCATCCTCCGATGCCCGCTGAAACCACAACTGCCGATGCAGCTCTTGGTCTGTACCGAGTACTGTCAGAAGACGGCACGCTAACGACAAGCGCACCACCGGAGCTCTCTTTGGAAAAACTCCGAACCATGCTCCGACACATGATCCGTATCCGCAGCATCGACGAGAAAATGATGAAGCGTCAGCGTCAAGGTCAGATCGGGTTTTACGGAAGCGTCACAGGTCAGGAGGCCGTACCGGTCGCTGCAGGGTGTGCGCTCGCTTCCTCAGATTGGGTGTTTCCAGCGCTTCGTGAAAACGGGATCATGCTTGTGCGCGGGTTTCCCCTCAAACTTTGGTTGGCTCAGGTCTACGGTAATGAAATGGACGTGCTCAAAGGTCGCCAGATGCCGAGTCATATGAGCGCCCGAGATGTGCACCAGGTTTCCTGGTCGTCCTGCATCGGACCCCAGATACCTCAAGCCGTTGGGGCAGCCTGGGCCGCAAAACTCCGCAAGGACGCTACCGTCGTAGCCGGATTTATGGGAGACGGCGCGACCAGTCAGGGCGATGTACACGCCGCAATGAACTTCGCGGGGGTCTTTGGTGTGCCCTGCATCTTCATCTGCCAAAACAATCACTGGTCGATCAGCGTGCCATCCTCAAGGCAGACCGCTTCGGCCACATTTGCGATCAAGGCAAAAGCGTACGGCATGCCCGGAGTGCGTGTGGACGGCAACGACGTATTGGCACTACATGGCACCATTGAAGAAGCCGCGAACCGAGCTCGGCAAGGACTTGGGCCCACGTTCATCGAGGCCGTCACGTACCGAATAGGACCCCACAGCTCCAGCGACGATCCGGACCGCTATCGAGATCCTGAGGAAGTCGCGCTTTGGACCAAGAGAGATCCGATACACCGACTACAAAACTACCTTCGGCAAACAGGGCGGCTTAGCGAAGAGGCTGTGGAGACGATGCACGCTGAAATCGATAGTGAGATCTCCAGCGCAGTCGCCGCAGTAGAGTCCCTCCCAAACCCTGCGCGAAGCACACTGTTCGAGGACGTGTATCACGTCACTCCTTGGCACCTAATAGAGCAGAGAGAAGAGCTCGAAAAGCACCCACCCGCGCCGCTTCACTAGGCGTGGCCCGAGAGGAATCATGGCGGACAAAACCTACGATGCAATCGTCATCGGTGCTGGCCCGGGGGGCTACGTCACCGCAATCAGGTTGGGCCAACTTGGCTTGAACACACTGTGCGTTGAAAAGGAATATTGGGGGGGAGTGTGCCTTAACTGGGGTTGCATTCCATCCAAAGCCCTCATCGCCGCAACGGGTCTCGTCGACAAGATCCAACGCGCCGATACCATGGGCATCAGCGTCTCTGGACTCTCGGTAGATGTCGCCAAGATGCAGCAGTGGAAAGAGGGGATAGTCAAAAAACTTACTGGCGGCGTGAAAACTCTCGTCAAGAGCAATGGAGCCGACCAGGTGATGGGGGCGGCAAAGATCGTAGCTCCAAACCGGGTTGAAGTGACGAAGGCGGACGGTAGTCGGCAGCAATTCACCGCAACGAGGGGCATCGTGGTGGCCACCGGCGCCGAGGTGATCGAGATTCCTGGATTCACGCCGGACGGAGAAACCGTCATCACGGCTCGGGAGGCCGTATCACTCCAGGAGGCACCGAAGTCGATGGTGTTGATCGGCGGCGGAGTGATCGGGCTCGAACTGGGCATGGTCTATCAAAAGCTCGGCACCAAGGTGACCGTGGTCGAAATGACAAAGCAGCTGCTCCCCGGCACCGACCCAGATTTGGTGAAGGTCGTTGAGAAACAGCTCAAAAAGCATGGAGCCGAGATCTTACTTGAAGCGAAGGCAGAGAGCTGCGTCGTCCGGGACCAAGTCGCGACCGTGGGGGTACGGCACGGAGGCACTCTGAAGAGTCTTGAGGCCGATAAGGTTCTGGTTGCGGTAGGTTTTCGCCCCAACAGCCAAGGCCTGGGCCTAGAGGAGATCGGGGTGAAGCTTGATGCCCGAGGTCATATTCAAGTAGACGACCAGCTGCGAACCAACGTGCCCTCGATCTTCGCCATCGGAGATGTGTGTGGTGGCCCTTATCTCGCGCACAAGGCGTCCAAAGAGGGCGAAATCGCAGCAGAGGTGATCGCGGGACACAAGGCAGCTCGAGACTGGCGCGGCATGCCGGCAGCGATCTTTACCGAACCAGAAATCGCCACGGTAGGTCTGACTGAAACCGAAGCAAAGGCGCAGGGCCGCAAGATCAAGGTAGGGAAGTTTCCGTTTGCGGCCTCGGGTCGGGCGATGGCGGTAAGTGCGACCGAAGGGTTTATCAAGACGATCATCGATCCCGAGGATCACCAAGTTCTGGGGGTCGCTATCGTCGGCCCAGAGGCGTCTGACCTCATCAGCGAAGCAGCGCTTGGCATGGAAATGTGCGCATTCGCAGAGGACATCGCCCTGACAATTCACCCGCACCCCACCCTCGGAGAGGGCGTGATGGAGGCCTTCAAACATGCACTCGGCGAGGCCATACACATCATGAACAAATGAGCGCTGCACCCGTGTGACTCGGGCCTGCTCGCGATCGGGCTCTTGCTCGTCATTTCGAAAGCGTTCTTTTGACGGTTAGAGCAGCCCTGCCATCCTCAAGGTCCGCCTTGTCTTCCTTAGGCAAATAGGTCGACCTTGACGGGTTGCAGGGCGCCTGTCATGTGCCCGAAGTGGCTGAAACGACTCGAAAGATCCGCTTTTACCGACTTGGGACCTTGGCCTACGAGGCCGCACTCGAGCTTCAAAATCGCCTGGTCGATGCGCGTGCGGAAGGCAAGGTCGGAGATTCCCTGCTGCTTGTCGAACACCCTCCAACCCTGACCCTTGGTCGTAGCTGCAAGAACGAAGACCACCTAAGGATGAGCGCGGAGCTACTGCGCGCCAGCGGGTTCGCGGTGCATCATGTCGGCCGTGGCGGCGACGTCACCTACCATGGTCCGGGTCAACTTGTGGCCTACCCGATATTCGACCTAAAGCCCGACCGGAAAGACGTACGTCGGTACATGAGCGATCTCGAAGAGGCGATGATTCGCGTCTGTCGCGACTACGGTCTTCAGGCAGGAAGGCTGGAAGGTCTCACCGGCACCTGGATCGGTCCGCGCAAGATAGGGGCGATCGGAGTACGAATCCGAAGATGGGTGACGATGCACGGAGTGGCGCTCAATGTGTGCACCAACCTGCAACACTTTCAGACGATCGTGCCCTGCGGCATTGCAGACAAAGCGGTCACGAGCCTGGAAGCAGAACTAGGCGAGGCACCACCACATGCTGAAGTCGAGTCCCGGCTCGCGCGACACCTGGGAAACATATTTCATGCTGAGATTGACGAGGCTACGATCGAGGAACTTCCAGTTACTCCCTGAAAACAAATAGTTCCGGCATTCAACGACGTCCAGCTCGGACTGACGCCAAAGACTCACGTTTGCCGAACTTGCAGAAACGGACGCTTACAGGGTAAATATCTTGTATGACTTAATTATCGCTGTCTTAAGTATTGGCGACGGAACCCGTTGATATAGAGGCAGCGGTCTTGATCAGAGTCGCTTGAGCTTCCTCCCAGGAAGACGACGATGTGTCGCTCTTCTACGGGGCGAGACACCAGCGATGAAACACAGCTACCGTTGGGCAGCGGAGCAATTTGCAAGTTTCAATTTCTAAAAAAGAGTTTGAGCGACTTCGTGTACTGCATGGGCTCGATATCTTGGACTCGATGCCAGAAGACAGTTTTGATCGGATCACCGACTTAGCTGCACGCTTGCTCAAGGCACCGATCGCACTCGTTTCACTCATCGACTCAGATCGTCAATGGTTCAAGTCTCGGGTGGGTATCGATGAAGTGCAAACGCCTCGCGGAATCTCGTTTTGCGAGCACGCCATCGCCTCTGAGGGCGAAACGTTCGTGATTCAAGACGCTTGTGAAGATACGCGGTTTAAGAACAACCCATTGGTCAACGGACCACCCTACATTCGTTTTTATGCCGCTGCTCCCCTGAGACTCGAAGGATGCGCGGTGGGTACCCTCTGTGTCGCCGACACCGCCCCTCGGACACTCACTGAAAGCGACCTGAGCGTACTAAAGACCCTTGGCGAGTTAATCGTCGACCAGCTACTCACCCGCAAGTCCGAGCTCGAAACCTGGTACCACATCCAATTGCTGCAGATGGCAGAAGAAGCCGCCAAGCTGGGGCATTGGCGTATCGACTACTTAGAAAAGAAGGTCTTTTGGTCCCCTCAGGTATTCAAAATCCATGGGCTCAAACCCGGTGAATATCAGCCCGATTTCAACAACTTCACCCAGTTCTACCATCCAGAGGATCGAGAGGATGTTCGGGCGAGTCTTCGGTCCGCTCTCGAATCAAAGCGACCATTTGAATACGAGCTGCGGCTCATGCACCAGCCGACTGGAACCTTTCGCTTGGTACATGCAAGGGGAATCCCTCAGCTCTCGTCAGACGGTACAAAGGTACGTTCCATCTTCGGAGTGCTGCGGGATATCACTGACCGAGAAGAACTTCATCGTCGGTTGAGCCATGCGGAAAAGATGGCTTCGGTCGGAACCTTGGCGGCCGGAGTGGGACACGAAATCAACAATCCACTCAACTATATAAAGACCAATGCAGATCTGCTGCTTGAAGAATTAGATAAGCTCTCTGGAGTCGACCGAACAAAAGCGATGCGCGAATGCCTTAGCATGGCCGAGGATATCAGCGAGGGTGCAAACCGCATCGCGCGCATCGTCAACAGTCTTAAAACACTGTCGCGAGCTTCGGACGGAAGGCGCGAAAAAGTCGATCTTCGACAGTCGCTTACAACAGCACAGCGAATATGCCAAAGCGAAATCCGTTCGAAAGCCCAAGTCATTGAGGACTTTTCACCTCAAACTCCCAATATTCTTGCAGACGAAGGTCAAATTGTACAGATAGCTGTCAACCTGATCGTCAATGCAGCTCAATCCATGTCCGAAGAATCGTTTTCGGAAAATCAAATTCGGCTACGCACCGGAATTGCGTCGCCAAAAGTCGCGTTCTTCGAAGTCGAGGACAACGGGTCAGGGATGGAAGAGCACATCCTTACCCGCGCGTTCGATCCGTTCTTCACTACCAAACCACCAGGCGTGGGCACCGGGATCGGTCTCGCGGTCTGTCACAACATCGTGGCCACACATCGCGGCGGAATTGAAATTTGGTCGAAACCAGGTTCTGGCACCTCCATTCGCGTCACCCTGCCGACAGCCGACACCTTGGAGGAACTCACTCCTGCACCCAGTTTGCCACCACCTTCAATCACCGCATCCGAACAAACGGTGCTCATCGTCGATGACGAACCACTGGTGGGTCGCTCTCTTGCGCGTGCTCTTCGGGCCTACGAAACCACGGTCTTCACTTCTGCACGTCTCGCTATCGAACTCCTGAAAGAGGGAACATCTTTCGATGTGATCATCTGCGACTTGATGATGCCGGGAATTAACGGCGTAGGACTCTATCGATTTCTTGAGCAACATCGGCCGGATCTTGTCCAGTGCATGCTCTTTGTGACCGGAGCGGTATTCTCCTCAGGCATCGAAGAGCTTTCCAGTCAAATAGACATTCCTATCCTCACCAAACCCGTCTCTCCCAACGAGCTTCGCAAGCTAGTGGAACGAATGGCGAACGCTCCAATCCAGGCGCACAAGGAGCAGGTGACGCATCCATCCATGCGCGTTTCCTGAAGGAACCCTTAAATGCCCAGCCACTGCCGTACCGGCAGTGTTCTTGTGCCCTGCCGCAACTCGAAGAACACCGCGCGACCGGGCGCATCCTGAGCTCGCTGGCCGAGCATCGTCCCGCGCTGCACAGAATCTCCGACACGCACTCGGAGTTCGGCCAGTCCACCATAGACGCTAAAATAGCTATCTCCGTGTCCGATGATGACTAGTTCTCCGTAACGTCCATATCGATTTGCAAAAGCGACGCGACCGTTTGCGACGGAGTAGGCAGCAGTGCCCGAGGGCACGAGAAACTCGAGACCAGGGCCATCGTCGCGCTGCCCATCCTGAATCTCGGTCGCTCCAAACACGGGAAATGACAAACGACCTCGCTCCGTTGAAAACGCATAAGAAGAAGGATCCGAATAGCGAATACCAAATCCCGAATCGCTCCCCAAGCTATCGACGCCGTGCTCCATCGACGGTTTGGTTTCAAACGCTCCGTGAAACTGACGATAGGCATCCACCTCTTGAGCAAGGCGCTGCTTTTGTTCCTGCAGCATTTGCAAACGTCGATCCCAAATGGTCGACCGCGTCTCGGTTTCCGCACGCGCGCGGGCAACGGCCTGCGTTCTCATCTCCAGTGCCTTGATCGCCTTCAAATCCGAAGCGACCATCCCTTGAAGTCTCTTGATCCGCGCAACGTGTTTCAGCATGGAATCAATCCCACCGCCGAGCGGCCACATACCCACGCGACTAAGGCGGTATAGTATTCTCGCACGCCCCCTCAGGTGCCGTTGAGCAGTCTGTTTGCGGCTTCTAAGCCCGGCAAGTTCTTTTTCTCGGCGCCCTCCCCGAGCCTCGCTTTCTTCCATTTCTGAAAGCAAAGTTGCGATTTCAGAGTCGATCTGCGCCATTCGATCGCCGACCGACAACTGTGCTTGAACGGCCTCAGGCCCCCCCAAAAGCCCGCATACTCCCGAGGCGACAGCCAAAACAGACAGCCAGTATCGTAATCTTTCGCGCTGGCCTAGCATGAAAGATACCTTCGCAGTGAAATAAAACTACCAAGGCCGCCTAGCAACACACCTGCAAAAAGAATCCCGATGACGGTTGGGACGCTCACGAAGACCAGCCGTATCCCCGTAAAAGCGTGAAGCGCTTCGTTGATCTCGCCGTGTAAAAAAATGTAGCCTGCAAAAAGAAACAATACTGCAAAAAGTGCAGCCAACCCGCCTTGAATCGCTCCCTCCATCAAAAAGGGTCCGCGAACGAAATTGTCGGTCGCTCCACAGAGCTTCATGACTTCAATTTCACCGCGACGACTCGCGATGGCGAGGCGGATTGTATTGCCTACAACCGCAGCGACACAAAGCAGCACGACAACGATCAGGAACGCGGCCAAAACACGTACCGCTGACACCAAACCAGCGATCCGGTCAAACCAGCCTAAATACGTCTCCACTGAGTCCACCGCATGGAATTGACCGACTTTCGAAGCGATCCTGCGGACGCGTTTCGTCGACACTCCAGCAACCAAAACTACCTCTAACGAAGACGGAAACACTTCTAACGGGAGTTCGGAGAATTCCGCGCCTACCTTGGCTTCCTGAAAGAACTGCTGACGCGCTGCCTCACTCGTTAGATGCTGCAGATCGGCGACCTCCGAAAGCGCGCTTATCGCCGATCGGAGTTGTGAGACATCCTGAGCAGATGCGTCGTCCTTCAAGTAGATACTCAAGCGACCAGTTTCGCCCCATCGCTTCGCAAACAACTCAAGATTCTGTACCGCGACGAGTGCGCCGGTGAGAGAGATGAACGCAACTGTCAGACTGGAAACAGCGACCAAATAAAGGCGAAGGTCCTCACGAAGGCCTCGCCGTGCTCTGCGAAAAACAGTTTTTAGCGTCATATTTGGTTCTCTCACGAATGCGGAGTACGGCGTGCGAATGCACTTTCGACGTGTACCGATGAGGCGGTAACGTGCTGCTAACTTGCGATGCTTTGAACACCACTCCAACCGGACAGACCTCGTCGAGACTCGACGATTCGTCCTTCGTCGATAGAGATAATTCTGTGAGACCGCTTGGAGAGCAATGAGTGATCATGAGTGGCGAAAAGAACTGTCGTTCCCGTCGCGTTGATCTCTTCAAATAGAGTCAGGATGTCGATGGCAAGGTGCGGATCGAGATTTCCAGTAGGCTCATCACCGAGGATGAGTGCGGGTTCCGTGACGATGGCTCGAGCTACAGCAACTCGCTGCTGCTCCCCTCCCGACAAGTTGGAAGTGCGCTCCTCTCCTCGCCCGGCAAGCCCCACCCGATCGAGTGCTTCAGACACTCGCGCTCGAATAAGCCGATCTGGCATATCCAAAATCTCCAATGCGACCGCACAGTTCTCAAACGCGGTCCAGTGCGGAACGACTTTAAAGTCTTGAAAGACAATACCGAGATTCCTGCGTAAGAAAGGGATCGATTGCTCTGTGAGACGTGCGACATCCCTACCGCAAAATAAGATTCTGCCTTCTTCCACCGAATGGGCCCGGTAAACCAGCTGAAGCAAGGTGCTTTTGCCCGCTCCACTCGGTCCGGTGACGAATACAAACTCACCGCGCCCTACGGTAAGGTTGACATCTCTCAGGGTAGGAACGTCCGGCCTGAAATATTTGTATACGCCCTCCATGACCAGGATCGGTTTTTCAGATTCACGTGCTTCCGCGCGCGCACCCGCGCGAAAAAAGGCAAAGGGACGGACCACATGACCGGCTGGTCTGGACATATGCTTTAGGTAACTGCCGACGGGCGATGGAATCAAAAAAAGTGCGGTTCCTTACCCAGCGCGTGCATTTCCTCTCGATGCTGAGATCGAACTCAAACCGTTTGTGCTTCGAGTCTCCCCTCTGGAGCTGGAACCTGATAGTGCATCGTCATGTCTTCAGAACGTGCCGTCTACTACGAGCGAAATGGATGGGTAGGTCAGATCGTATTGAACCGTCCAGACAACCGCAACTCCATGACTGGAGCGCTGCTCGATGCTTTTGCACTCGCAAGCGAAGAGGCTCGAAAAGATGCCGAGGCGCGCTGCATCGTGATCCGAGGGATGGGGCGGTGTTTTTCCGCAGGAGCTGATTTCCGAGATTCTTTGCAACGCGACAAGGCCCATCGTACTCCGAGCGAGAAGTCGTATGCCATGTACGAGCCTTTTCTTTCCGTGCTCGATATCGAGGTGCCGGTCATTGGCGCACTACAGGGGCACGCTGTGGGTGGAGGTTTTGGTCTTGCGTTGGTGTGCGACTTGCGTGTTGGCTGTCGAAACTCCAAGTACGGCGCCAACTTTGCAAAAATCGGGCTGCACTCAGGCATGGCGATAAGCTACCTGCTCCCACGGCTGGTGGGGGTCGCGCACGCCGCGGACCTGCTGTTCACCGCTCGCTTGATCGATGGCGAAACGGCCGGGTCGATCGGCCTCTTCAATCACGTGGCCGATTCAAGTGAAGCAGTGCTCGAGCACGCAAACTCCCTTGCGCATGCGATCTCCGCCAATGCCCCGGGCGTGGTCCGTTCGATCAAGCGGATGCTCTACGATGGTTTGAACTGGGACCCTCGTCGTGCGGCTCGGGCTGAGGCTCTGGCTCAGGCTCAGTCGCTTGAGACCCAGGACGCCGTAGAGGGGATGAACGCACTGCTGGAAAAACGCCCTCCAAGCTTTCGCGGTTCCTGAACCCTCCGGGTGCTCTTTCCTCTCGTTTCTACTTCACGTCTGCATCGGCAAACCCTTGACGCCCCGACCTGACCGTCGCTATCCACAGGCGATGGAAGGTATGCAAACGCTACCGCTCCCCGTCGAGCTACTGCCCGAGACGGTGCGTCGCTTCGGTGATCCCAAAGCCCTAGGCCCCGCGAAGATGATGGCCGCGCGCGGACTCGTGCCGGTCAAGGGGGGAGACCTGGTCACGCTACTTTGTCAGCTCAGTGTCGATGAGGACCCCACCGTCAGTGACGCGGCGAGGTCCACCCTCGATAAGATGCCGAAAAACGTCCTGAAGCCCGCATGCGCAAGCCCTTTGCATCCTGCGGTGCTCGACCTTCTCTCCGAACGTTTTCGGAATGATGACGAAGTGCTCGAAACGATCGTTCTGAACAAGGGGGTATTGCCGGCAACTATCGCCGGATTGGCCCGCGCCTGTTCTGAATCTATTTCCGAGTTGATCGCGGTCAACCAGGAACTCCTGCTCGCACACCCGGTGATCATCGAGTCGCTCTATAAGAATAAAAAAACACGCATGAGCACCGCCGATCGACTGATAGAGCTCGCGGCACGGAACGGGGTAACCCTTCAGGGGATTCACTCTTTTCAGGCCCACGTTGAAGCGATTCAGGGTCAACTCATTCCGGAACCCACAAATGAACCGCTCCCGTCCGACGAAAGCTTTGCAGAAGCGCTTATTCACGATGATTCAGAAGACGCTATCGAGATCGATAAAGCTGACGGCACCGAGTCGGTAAAAGAGCAGTTCAAACCGCTTATGTTTCGTATTCGCGACATGAACGTAGCGGAGAAGATCCGACTTTCGATCGTTGGCGACGCCGCGGCTCGGGCCATTCTGGTACGCGACCCCAATCGATTGGTGTGCACGGCTGCGATTTCCTCACCCAGCATGACGCTCAAGGAAGCAAGCGATATTGCGCAGAGTCGTGAGATCGGCGAGGACATATTGAGATATATCGGAGGCCGACGTGAATGGCTGAGAAGCTATGAGATCAAGCGAGGCCTGGTCTTCAATCCAAAAACCCCGATAGGGATCTCGATGCGCTTCCTAACTCATATGCGGCTCAACGACTTAAAGGCCATCTCCAAAAGTCGCAACGTAGCTCCGGCGATAAAGAACCTAGCGCGCCAGCAACTCGAGAAACGACAGAAAAAAACCTAGTCTTCAGTCTTTGACATCGTGGTTTTACGAGACTGTCCGGACGCGATCAGCACGGAAGAAAAGCCGCTTACGGAACGCGGATAAAGTTCACGTGCAAGTATCTAAGGCACGAGCAAGCTGTATCGCATTTGATTACACGCTCGATTTACAATAAAAGTTGTGCACTTAGCTGAGTAAGCTTTAGTTAATTCGTCAACAATATGCATTGAAGTATCCATCTTAAGACTTGAGCGTTGCGAAAACCCACTCTATGTTTCTCGAGTTCCGCGCGGACCTAGAATCGCCTAGGCCGTGACGGCCTTTCAAAACCATGAGCTCATCTATCGCCCAATCTTCGAAGATTACGGTCCCACGTCTTCAGCGGATGAAGAGACGTGGGGAAAAAATCACCATGGTCACCGCGTACGACGCGAGCTTTGCGCAAATGTACGCAGAGGCAGGCGTCGACGCGATTTTGGTCGGAGACAGCCTCGGCATGGTGATCCAAGGGCATGATTCGACGCTGCCCGTCACCCTCGACGAAATGGTGTATCACTGCCGTGCGGTGCACCGCGGCCTGCAGCGTCACGGTTCTGGAGGGTGTCACCTTGTCGGCGACATGCCCTTTCTCTCGTACCAGGTGTCAGCGACGGAAGCGATCAGGAACGCAGGACGATTGCTGCAAGAAGGCGGAGCCCATGCTGTCAAGCTCGAAGGGGGTGAGCTTGTCGCCGAAACCGTCCGGCACATCGTTTCAGCGGGTATTCCGGTCATGGGTCATGTCGGACTTACCCCTCAAAGCATCCATGCCCTGGGCGGATTTCGAATGCAGGGTAAAACGGAGTCTCAAGCGGAGCAGGTGCTTAAAGATGCGCATGCGGTGGCCGACGCCGGAGCCTACGCCTTGGTGCTTGAAGGGGTTCCCGAACATTTGGCGGAACGCATCACTCAGGAACTTGAGGTACCGGTCATCGGAATTGGAGCTGGCCCCAGCTGCGACGGGCAGGTCCTCGTGGGCTATGACCTACTCGGCCTTTATCCGGGTCGAAAACCAACGTTTGTACGTGACTACGGAAACTTCTTTGAGCTAGGCGTCGAAGCGATCCGAAACTTCTGCACCGATGTGCGTCGTGGAATGTTTCCCCTAGCGAAGGAACGTATCAGCAGTGTCCCGAGCAAGGCCGTGCAAGGAACGAAAGCATCTCAAGAGGAAGCTGAGACCGGACCTCTGTTCGAAGAGAGAACTTTGCAGCAAGAAAGAGCCATGCGGGGCGGGAGAGCTATCGAGCGTTCGGTTCACGCCCCTATCGCGTACGGTCCCGAGGCCTGATCAAAGAGGGATACGCGTCTCCGATGCATCTCGAGACCGAAGTCGAAGCGTTTCGATCGTACTGCAACGACGCTCGACGGCGCGGAAAACGGCTTGGACTCGTACCCACCATGGGCGCACTGCATCGGGGACATCTCAGCCTGGTCGACACAGCACGAAGGGCAGGTGCGGAGTGCATCGCGCTCAGCATATTTGTCAATCCCACCCAATTTGCGGCACATGAGGATCTCGATCGCTACCCTCGCGACCTAGATTCGGATCTTCGGCAGTGCGAGAGCTCTGGGGTAGACCTCGTGTTTGCCCCAGACGCGGCTCAGATGTACCCGAAGGAGGTCAGCGCCTCAGTACGGGTTGACGGAGTTTCATTGCCGCTCGAGGGTAGATTTCGACCGGAGCATTTTCAGGGGGTCGCAACCGTACTCACCCAATTTTTTTGCATCACCGGTCCATGTGTGGCGGTGTTCGGTCGCAAAGACTACCAGCAGTGGCGCGTAGTCGAATCCCTTGTTCAGGCGCTACATCTTCCGGTCGACATAAGATCCTCGCCTATCGTGCGAGCATCAGACGGACTCGCTTTATCTTCTAGAAACCGGTTCCTCTCAGAATCAGAGCGAAGCAAAGCCAACGCACTGTACAAAGCCTTAGAGTGGGCGAACGTCGCCTGGTCGAAAGGAGAGCGCTCGGCGAAAGCGCTGACTGAAGGGGTTGTCTCTCATTTGCATCCACTGGATCACGTCGACTACGCAGAGATCGCTGATCCTCAAAATTTGCACACTCAGCGTGGTGTTTTGGAGTCATCTCCGGTGGTTCTGATCGCAGGACGCGTAGGCAAAACACGTTTGATCGACAACCATGTTCTAGGTGAACAGCTGCCCTGAAGTGATGCGCTATTGGCTCAGCGGCTTCGGTTGCAGGTCGAGATGCACTGAGGGGTGCAGCTCTGACGAATCGGTTCGAATCGTTCTAGAGACGTCACGGTGCCCAGGGAGATTGGCCCGAAGTCGAACCGCCTGACCCAAAGGTAGACCTTCAAGCGTCAGCGGTGCATCGCCTACCCAGATCCCATCGCGAAAAATGGCGGCACCTGCGGGATCGGTTGAAACGCGGAGCTCCACGCGGCTTGGACGGAGGACGACAACCTCCTCATAAACACCTCGAGTCGGCGTCGTTTGGTTCGTCCAGGTTTCATATCCCTCAAGCGTAATCTCAAGGTTCACCGGACGCCCGACGTGGAGTTCCTCGCCTACCGTAAGGGGCGTTAGACCCTCGATCTCGCGACCATCCAAGAGAACCGATGCACCCTCAGGTACCGTGCGAATTAGGAGGGACGTTGAAGGAGACCCTTGTCTGATAAGGTTCGCCGCGATGGTCGAACACAAAACCAGCATCATGACGGCAACGGGCAGGCGCAGCCATTTCAGCTCAAATCTTCGAAGAACAGCCGGTGTTCGGGCGGATGACGGATCATCAACCTTCTGCGCGCGACTTGGCGGCGCTGCATCGCCTAAAGCTATATTCGTTGCTGGTTCCTGAAACTGAGCAAACAAACGGGTGCGAACGTCTCGCAGGTCGTCGACAACCGTAATGCTCGATTCCCAGTCGGAGACAGACGAAGGCGACGACGCACCGCCGGGATCCTCAGCCCGCGAAGAATCGACCATGTCCACATGAAGCGCTACTTCATCCGGAAAAAGCGCAACCATCATCTCTGCCACGCGAGCAGACGTCAGCGAAGGGGTCGAGGTCTGCACAAATTCTGTCAAGGCCTGCCCAAAATCGGCAGCTGTGCCAAAGCGATCGTCAGGATCGCAGGCCAGAGCCTTCGTCATGATCTGATTCATTTCTTTGGGAAGTTTCGGCCGAATTTGCAATATAGGCGCAAAATCTGCCTGACGAATCCGATCGAGCAAGACGGGAAACGGCGCGTCCGGATAGGCCACTTCTCCAGTGAGCATTTCGTACAGCACGAGCCCAGCAGAAAAGACGTCACTCCGAGCATCCACAGGATCCGCCCATGCTTGCTCTGGTGACATGTACTGAGGCTTGCCCCGGATCACCCCAACCTCCGTTTGCTGACTGCGAACCGCAGCTTTGGCGACGCCGAAATCGATGATCTTTGTCTCGCCAGCAAAGCTCACCAGCACGTTTCGTGGGGAAATGTCTCGATGCACGATGCCGAGAGCGCGTCCATCGACGCCTCTTTTGCGATGCACGAAGTCGAGTCCGCGACACACGTCGCACATCAGGTGTGCACAAAGTGCCACGGGCAACTCATAGTTCCGCTCTCTTGCTCGGCGAATCGTTCGATGCAGATCGACGCCTTCGATGTACTCCATGACGATAAAGTACGTGTCCTCATCACGCTCGAGACCGAAGACTTGACAGATATTCCGGTGGCTTAACTGAATCGCGATATTCGCTTCTTCGATGAGCATGTGCACAAAGTACTCGTCTTGCGAATACCGGGGATGGATCACCTTGATCGCGACACGCTTGTCGAACTGCCGAATTCCGCTGGCTTTCGCGGCATAGATCTCGGACATGCCTCCCGTCGCGATTCTTCGAACAAGGACGTAGGCACCTAGAGGTCGAGGCAAGCGCAAACCCTCCAGCGGGCTACTCACTTCGCTTACGCGTCCTCAATAAAGTGGCCGAGGAAAAGCGGATCCGTGACGCTCAACGCGATCCTTCACCGCTTCGAGAATAATGGTCGCCGTTTCTTCGATAGCGCGGCCCGTGACGTTGATCACCATCCATTGTTCCTGCCTGCGGAAAATACTGTGCGCGTGATCTAACTCGCCCCGAACATGTTCGCGAAGTCCATAGTTCGCGTCTGCCGGCATCCCCAGCTGACGAAGTCGCGCTTTGCGAATTTCGAGAAGCTTGTCGAGATCGATGGTGAGGGCGACCACCTTGTCCGGGGAGACCGCGAAAAGCTCTTCCGGAGGTTCCACTCCCAGAACCAGAGGCACATTCGCGACTCGAAGACCTCGTCCGGCAAGGTAGGTGGAAAGCGGAGTCTTGCTGGTACGACTCACCCCCGTGAGTACCAGGTCCGCGCGGCGAAGGTTCCTCGGCTCCTTCCCGTCGTCGCTCTTGACCGCGAATTCGATCGCCTCAACCCTTCGAAAATACTCGTCGGAGAGCGGCATCGTCGCAGTCGGAATGTTGATGGGCTCAGACTCGATGAAGTTCGCCACTTTATGGATGAGGGCACCGATCACATCTGCAGTCTCAAGAGCATTTTCGTGCGCCACCGCATGAAAATACTCTCGGAGCTCGGGATCCACCAGCGTGAAGACGACCATCGCTCCCTGGTCGGTCGCTTTGCGTAAGACCTCTGAGACAGCGTCCCGGTCGCGAACTCGAGTAAAGAGGCGCACCCGAACCCGATGATCGGGAAACTGCAAAAGCGCGGCGCGCACCACACGCTCCGCCGTTTCCCCCGTTGAATCGCTTACGACGAAGATGGGTCTATCTTGGTGCTCCAACGCCAACTCCCCTCATCAAGCCGACTATCCGCTTTCGGCCGTCTTGTCTACCCGCGCGCGCGCCACAGCGGCTTGGATTCATAAAAACCGAGCGCATGCTGAAGATTAATCGCTAAAGGCGAACACCCACTCAAAATCAGATGTTCGCCCTTCTGGAATTAGATGCCCGGTCGTGCCTGCGGTGGAAGCTCAAATGGCGTATCGTTCATAGCCACGCTGCGTTCATAGCCACGCTGCGTTCATAGCCACACTGCGGCCTGGCACGCTCACGATTTCGCTTTTAGCGGCGCTTGCCGGCGCGACGCAATCGTCGGTTCAGTGAACGACCCGCCATTCGATTCACCCGACGACGGTTTCGCGACTTCAGCTTCGCGGTCAGTCGGCTGGTCTTGCCGCGATTGGTTTTTCTCGGGCTCTTGGAGATCGGTAAGTACATGGGTCGTTTCCTGTCGCGTCAGCGTAGCGCCACGGTCTATGAGATGCATCCTGGCCCCGCAAGGCAAACCGAAGATTCAGACCACAGATCTACCGGCGATTGAGGTCCCAATCCTGCTCGATGAACGCCTTCGATCGAGCTTAGCGCGTCAAATCAATCCTGACCGACGAAGGCGTCTCGAGTAAACGCAATCCACTCGGGTCAGCAGGGTCAACTCGAGTAAACGGAATCAAAAGGTCGTGCAGACGCCCAGAACTCCGGCCTTGGCATCTGCCCCTTCACAGGTTTCCCCGCTACCGCATTGCGCCGCATCGACACACCCATCGAAGCAGATGCCGGTTCCGCCCGGCACGAGCCAGCCGAGAGAGCCCGGCACAAAACCGTCTGGACCAAGCCCTGCGCGCCAGCACGCGAAGTTCCCAGCGCAATCGGATCCTTGGGTGCATGTCTGAAGGCAAAACGAGGTCGTGCTGCCGTCGATCCCGGCGCAGACATTTCCCGGCCCACATACATCGGAGGGCATTCCGGGCACCCCACAGTCGACGACGGTGCATCCAAACGAGCGGCATTCTCCGAGTCCAAAGGGCGAGTAACACTGATCTTCGGTTTCAGCGGTGCACGGCAAACCGATCGTGGAGGAGTCGATCACCGCGTTGAACAATCCCGCCACACATCCACCGTTGGTGCTCCCCGCCCCAGCGATGCCGCCCCACACGCAACTGTATCCTTCACGACACCCTGAAGTATCGTCGATCCACTCTGCGGGAGTATCCGATCCAGGAGCGCTGGGACCTGCCGTGCAAGGACTCAGGCAGAGAGGGGTGCCTACGCCACGCTCCTGACATACCCCACCGGGCGCACATCCGTTCGCGGCGACATCACAGCCGAACTTGGTGCAGTAGCCGCCTGACCAGCCGGTGGTCTCCTCTCGCAGACAACTCCCGTTCGACTCGCACTCCGAATCCCGCTCGCATGTGTCGCCTGCCTCCGCCCCCTCGGCACCGACAAAGGTGCATCGAAAGCTCTCCAAATCGCAGACTGCATTCGATTCGGTATCGTAGGTCAGTAGGTCTTGGCCGCTCGAAGGATCGATCACTCCATCCCCATTGGTGTCCGCTCGAAAAATGCGACACTCGTCGTCGGTGAGGCACCCCGGCAAACACACGCGAGACCCTAGGTCGCACTCGTAACCGTTGCGACAAGAGCTGTTGTCCTCAACGTTTGGAGCGCAGTCAGCCATACACGCATTCGCGTCGACAAAGTACTGCACGCAGGTCGCACACGGTCCGCAGGGGTCGTCTTCCTCCGGAGGACATGTCTCCGGGGTCTCTGGCTCGAACGGCAATATCAGACTGCAGTAGCCAGCCGAGAAGTCGGTCGTCGGGAAACTAGTGCGACCTTTAGGGTGGCCCGCTACGTCGGTGAGCGCGCCGCTTTGCTCCGGAAGGCAGGTGTCGGTCTCGGTCGGGCATCCACGCGCCGGATTGCAGGCAGCCCCGGTGGCGCACGATCCCCCCTTGGAGGAATCGGATTCGGCATCGAGCGTGGTCGCATCCAGCTGGTTCCCCGCATCGGGACAATCGGCTCCGGCCTCGCACAGCACGCCACCGTCCTCAAATTGCTCGTTCGAGCTGGAAGAACCACATCCTCCAAGCATCGCTGAGCCGCATAGAACCGCAGTACATGCGCAAAGAGCCAAACACAAAATAGGGCTCACATTTCGAGCCGTTTCGTCATCCGAAGCGACCGCATTGCTGCCTTGAACCAAGTTCTGCGACCACCTCTTCATACGACATCTCCCTTTTGAACCTCAGATTTGATTCTGGACATCAGGCTTAGACATTGTCGACACACGCCAAATGCGCGCTCATTAGACCACAACCTAAATCGAGGCGGCACCCTCCTCTATAGATTTACGTACTTCCATTGAGGGATGTTCCCTGCCGTCCTCGTCACGCAGGGCCTCACACCTGGCCTTGATCGCACCTTTGGCTTTTTCCAAGCTTGCCACCGCACATGAATGAGGGTCGCATGAGAAGCCGAGGTCGCATACCGATGTCTCGATTGGGTCAGGTGCTGCTTCTGACTGCGTGGGTCTTTGCGATCGCCTACCTCGCGTGGCCCGACCAGGTCTATTCGTTTCCCACCTGGTACTGGCCGAATCCGCAACCCTGGTGGTGGCCGTACCGCCGGCTGTCGCACGTCTACAGCGCGAAGGTGGTGCTGCTTGCGCTGCTGAGCACGGGGCTTTTTGCCGCGTCGGTATACGCCACCCGCAAGCGCTGGGCGCTCCTCGCGGTTGCGGCCGGCTGCTTCTGCCTCAACGCCGGCGTGATCGATCTGCCGGGTGATCCTCAGCGCCACGTCGCACGGATGCTCCCGAACGGCCACAGTCATTTCTTTGCCCGCGCTGCGCTTCATCCGCAGATACTGCACACGCTCACGGAATTCGAAACGCTGGTGCGAGACGGGGACCCGGCCACGTACGCACGCACCAAGGGGCCCGCGAACCTCGCCTACCACGTGGCGCTCTTTCGATTCGCACAGTGGGGGCCCATCGCGGAGCATCTGGCAGACGCATCAACCCTGCAGCCCTCCCCGCACATCGCCGTCTGGAAGCATCTCAGTCAAAAGTACCCGCGGCTCACCGAGCACCACGGCAGGCAAATTCATCGCGCGCTGCGGGTGATGCCCTGGGTGACCTCTATAGAGCGCTGTTTGGTATGCGTGATGGCGTTCTTTTGGGGCCTTGCGCTCTGGAATCTCCAATACGCAACCATCGCATCGATCGCTGCCGCTACTGTGGTTGCGCCACTTTCAGAGCACCTTTCACTGGATCGAGGGCTCTTTCCCCTGCTCTTCGCGCTGTCCCTAATGCTGCAAACCTGGGCGGTCGCGCGCCGCAGCATGACGCTCTTCTTTGCGGCAGGGCTGAGCATCGCGCTGTACTTTTACTTCACCATCGCCGCCCTATCCTGTTTTGCGACGGCGGCGTGTGCCCTTGCGCTTTTTGCGGTCTGTCGCCCCCTTCGCGACTTCGCGTTTGCCTGTCGCGGAGGGCTGGTGATGACGGCGGGCGTGTTCGTCGGAATCGCGCTGCTTTCACTGGCTCTCGGTTTTGAGCCGATCGAGCGATATCGAGATGCACTGTCGATTCACGTCGGGTGGCGAGGCAACGAAGCTGCGTGGCGCTTTGCGATACTCAACGTCGTCGAATTCATGTTCAGCTCGGGACCGATCATCGCATCACTATCGACGCTCACGATGGCCGCCGGTCTGCATCGGCTGACCCAAAAACGCCGCCTGCACATGTCGACCGCCTTTACGATCGCGATCGCTATGTCGATCGGGATGACCGCCGCCTTCGGCTCGGTGGCGGAGGTATACCGCCTGTGGGGCTTTTTCGCGGTCGGGCTGTCTATCGTGATGCAGCGAGGAGCAGCCGCCGCAGGACTGATGCATTCGACAGGGGCACGACTCGTCTACGCAGGCTTGCTCTGCACCTGGTGCTGGATGGGCCTAGACCGTTTCGGTCACTACTAGACGGCTACCAAGCAGCAGACGCTTTGGGCAAAAGGCGCCTCGATAGACCCGAGCCGCTGGCAACCGAGTGAAATCGTCTTCCCGCAAAGCCATGCCACAATAAACGGCTACAGGAGCTGCTGAGATGCGAGCTGGACCACACCCTCCAAGACCACCGAGTCCGAACCAGATCTATCAGCGGAGCAGCGGCAGCATCGGATTCGAGTGCGAGCTCGGCCTCATCTTTTTGGCTCGGCCGCAAGAAGGGTGCGACCGAGTTCTCGCAGAGCCAACGGGAGAAAAGATCTTTGATGGCAAATGGGTGCACGGCAACATCGATTATCAACGAATTCTTTATCCGATTCTCCAACATGCATTCGATTTAGGTAACTGCCATGTCGCCTTCCCTATTGACCTACTAGGTAGTTCGCTGCACAGCTGTATGGAACTCGTCAGCAAGCCCGTCGTCGAACCTCAAGGCTCAAATGAGTTTGAGGCCATGACGCAGTGCATGAGCAAACTTTGCGACCACCTATATGAGTTTTGCAAAAAGTCTTGGCGGGAGGAGAAGAAGCCGTTTGTCAAGCTGTCCGATTGGATTGAAAGCGTCAATAAGGACTATTCAGAATTCGAATTGCGAGAGAGTTTTCGACCGGATGGCACGAACGTTACAAGCGAACTCGAACTGCTATGCACCGTCTTTGACACGGACCTTCTCAATGAGCTCGGTCGATACCTACGCAGATACCACATTGTGCCGCCAGATATCGGCGATTGGCTTAAGCAAGGTGTTGTCTATCCACAGGTCACCTTCTCCACCTCTTTGGAAGCTTGGTCGGGCGTGGTGCACTCTGATGCGTTACCGCAATGCATCACGCTGCCAAAGCCAAACACGTCACTGGGATTTCCCGAACGAATATTCGATCGTCGCCATGGACCGGTCGGCTGCATCCAATCGACCGCGAGAGAGTTTCCGACTTGGGATGATCAAAAAATATCGCCGATCCTAAACGCTCAAGTTATAAGCCGTCATCTAGCCATGCAGATGCGTTGCGATCTGCGGGAAGAAAGAAAGTTTATCAAGATACAAGGCTACCTCGTGCTGCTGGTGTTGATCTTACTCTCCGAAAATGGGGCTAAGTATGATTTGAGGAGGACTTCGAGTATCAAGAATCGCTACGCATTCCTTCTCAGGAGCCCGATCGGGGACATATTCAGACAATGCCTCTCAGAGCGAGATAGGCGCGCATTGAGTCACTGGGGTAAAGGCCCTGCACACATCGCTCAGCTGACAGGGCGCGTCATGACAGGCCCTGTGTTCGACGACAAGCACGTCTCAAAGATGCGAGGCATGGGTGCGTTTCCTGAAGGCGCTTCGGGTCCCACAGTGTCTGAATTTCTGAAAGCAGCTTTAGGGCAAAAACCGAGTTCGCCCATAGCAAACGAGGTCATGAATCGGAGCATTTCTTCGCTACAATCGATCGCGCCACAGAGCGGGGTCGCGAAGGGGAGAAAGACAGCACTCGCACACCCCGTCGTAGAGGCGAGGTTCATGCGCGATATCCCGCTCGACCGGCTTTCGGAATGGATGAGGAGTGCCCTGTATTGGACAGCGCAACTCAACGGAAGCCCGTCAGTGGAGGAGCGCTGGAAGCGTCGGCGCGCTGCTGGAGGGCCCCCTTTTATCCCGGGTTCAACTACCTAAATCGGCGAGACCTAGGCCTTCAGATAGGTGAGCCCTTCAGACAAGATCGAAACCACATCGGGACAAATCACAGAAAACGGCTCCCGGTGACGTACGAAGGCCGGCGTGCGACTCATCGTGCTTGGCGCTTGGGCAGCACCACCCGAACCGGCTCTCGAACGTAGCCGCGGCGAAAACTCCGCGCTCGGGAAACAAAACTTGCGGACACTTCATGACCTCGGGCGACCAGAAGCGTGCCCGACTCGGTTCGCACGTCCTCCGCGAACACCATACCGGAGCGTAGAGCCGCGATCGGCAGCTCTTGAACTTCGCGATCGCTTTCCGCTTCATCCTGCGTTTGTGCAAGCGCATCGAGGACACTCGGATCGCCGCGATTTTTTCGATTTCGAAGCGTGGCCACCGCATCGAGTGGAGACATCCCTCGGGAGATCAGGATGTCGAACTCGCGAGCCACCTGAAGTACTTCGCTCGCGATTCGGCTAGGCGCATCAAGGTCCGGCGAAGCGTGACTTTGTGCGCTGACGAGTTCGAGCACAGGGCCCAAGCGAGGAATGTCGCCCAAGAGCTGACCGACAAACTGAGGCAGCCCATCGACCGCTTCCTGCTCCTTAGCGGTGAGCTCATGCCCGTAGTAAAGCTTTTGCGCGGTCTCGTCGCTGAGCGTGATGCTGCCGAGCTGAGACACCATTGCGGCGATTTCCAAAGGCCACAAAGGCTCGATCGCAAGGGTGCTCCCGACCTCAGAAACCAACTGCCGCAGTCGCGTCGCCCGACCAAACGCCAGCGGATGAATGAGCGCGAGCACATCGATAAGGGCCTTGATGCTGCCAAACAAGGTTTCCTGCATCAGTTCCCGCTCGGCGATGAGCAATCGATGCTGCGCGGCCGCCGCCTCCACGCCGGAAAGCAGGGTTTTCGGTGGGCAGGGCTTGGTGAGAAAACGGAAGATCTGCCCTTCATTGATCGCCGCTATCGCAGACTCGATATCCGTCTGACCGGTGAGCAACATGCGAACGGCATCCGGTGCACGCTCGCGTACTTGCGTCAGAAACGCCGCGCCGTTCATATGCGGCATGCGCATATCCGATACGACCACGGCAAACGATGGGCCTTCCTCGAGTCGAGCAAGACCTTCTGCGCCACTTGTCGCCGTGACCAAGTCATATTTGCGCCTCAGATGCAGCTCAAGGCCCTCAAGGACATTCGGTTCATCGTCCACACACAGGACGCGCATGCGCTCACTCATGATCCACCTGGCCTACCTTCATCGATCGCAGCGGTTCGAGGGCCTCAGCGCTTGATTCGATACCGAGCGCACCCCCGTCAGCACATACCTTTGAAAGAGCGCCGGCGGCTGCCTGCATTCGCCAGCGCTCGATGCGATCTGAAGTCTCAACGCGCTCGATGTATTCCGTATCGAACGCAGAGCTGCGAAGCGCCTGCTCGCCGAGATTTTGAAACCGAGCGTCCTCAGACACCAAACGGTCTGCGACGTGCACTGCGCCCACCACAGAAAACCGCATCTCCTCTGAGCGATGGGGCTGATGGTAGAAGGTGACCGCCTCGACGATCGGATGAGGAAGCCCCCAAAGTGCGAGCAGCGCACCTCCTATCTCCGCGTGCGTCACCCCGTACCCTTTCATCTCTGCTTCATAGGACGAAATATTTTCGGAGCGTGCAATATCGAGCGACTGCTCGTATACCTCCGGCAGGGTGGTTGCGACGATCAGGCTCCCGATGTCCTGAAGCATCGCTGCTGAGAAAGCCGCCTTGGCCTCTTCGGAATCGGTCAGTAAGCGAGAGGCTACCTGGGCAACGCGCAGCGAGTGCGCCTGAAGATTCGCCAGCGAAAATTCTTTTGACGTCAGACCGTGATCGAGCGCATCAAAAAGCGCGGTGGACAACACGAGGCTGCACACGGTGTTCAGACCGAGGTGCAATACAGCGTCTCGCGTGGAGTTCATGCCGCGAGCCAGTCCAAAAAAAGCTGAGTTGACGATTTGCAGGATGCGGGCACTCATCGAAGGATCCTCTTCGATTTTGGCCGCGATCGCATCAAGGCTCGGCTCGGGCCTTGCCAGAATGCGGGTGAGTTCCAAATATAGTCGCGGCAATGGAGGCAGGCGATCGATCCCCGCGATCCGGGCGCGAATCTCCTCATCGGTGAGTGTTCCCTGCAGGGTGAGCGACCGCTGCACCGCGCGCTCGATAAGTTCCGCCTCACAGGGCTTGCTGAGAAATTGATGCGCGTAGGGCAGGCAGCGAAGCAGCTGCTCTTTTTCGGTTTGCCCAGACAGAACGATTCGCACCGTGTGCGGGAACTGCGCCTGGACCCGACTGAGAAGCTCCGCGCCGTCCATGCCGGACATCCGCATATCGGTCACGATGACGTCGAAGAACTGTGCCGACATCTGCTCGAGCGCTTGAACACCGCCCTCAGCAAAGCTCATCCTCCAGCGTGTTCTCAGACTCCGGAGTCGATTCTGAAGGCCTTCAAGCACATCGACTTCGTCGTCCACGAAGAGCACGCGGATCAACGGCGCACCCCGTCCGCTGGCTCACCCTTCCCCTGCAGCGGCAAGCGCACAAAGAACGTGGTCCCGACGCCCGATTCAGTCTCGAAGTCGATCGATCCGCCGTGTCGATCTACGACGATCGCATGAACCAGGGCGAGTCCCTGCCCGGTTCCTCGGCCCACTTCCTTGGTCGTGAAGAACGGGTCAAAAATGCGATTCCGGATACTCACCGGGATTCCTGAGCCGGAATCGGAGACGGAAACCACGGCTCGGTCTCCATCGACGTAGGTTCGCACCCGAATCAATCCCCGACCGCCATGCCCACTCGAGACGTCTTCAATAGCGTGCGCGGCATTGACGATGAGGTTGAGCAGCACTTGATTGATGTCGCCACCGTGACAAAGAATCGACGGCAGCGCCCCGAAGTCGGTTTCGACATCGGCGATGTATTTGTATTCGTTTTTGGCAACGGTGAGCGTCACCCGCACCGCCTCGTTGAGATCGACAGGTGCCTGTTCGCGCTGGGGATGCGAAAACGACTTCATAGCCGCCACTATTTCGCTGACCCGCGACACGCCCCCCAGGGTGCGGTCAAACGCTTTGGGTGCGCGCTCGCGCAAATAGTCGATGTCTGCAGATTCCAGAGCTTCATCGATCTCCGAGAGTGCACTCGAGGACACGCGGATCGCATCGAACTCCGCCCGATGACTTGCGTAGGCATGCACCACGTCGAGCACGTCTTGGAATGCACTTTTGAGAAAATGCACGTTGTCGCCAATAAACTGCATAGGCGTGTTGATTTCATGCGCAATGCCCGCCGCCAGTTGCCCTACAGACTCGAGCTTCTGGGCATGTCGAAGCTCGATTTCAAGCTGCTTGATGTCGGTCGTATCCGAACCGTAGATGTTGGCGAATTGATCTGAAGCAACCCCGCGCACCACGAAGTGAAAGTGACGCCGGTCGAGTTGCGTCTCAAAATACGCCACTCGGGACTGCTCGATGCAGTGTTTCAGGTCGACCTGGTTCAGACCCGGCAGCACCTCGGCTAGATTCGCCCCCGTCTCTGCTCCGTCGCCAAGGACCGCTACTGCAGCCGGATTGCTACAAAGCACCGTACTCTGCACGTCGACGCGCAGCACCGGAGCGGGATTGAGATCCGCAAAAAGCGCCATCGTCCGTGACTTTTCATGAACGAGGTAAAGTTCCCGGGCGCGGTCCTCGATCATTTGTTCAAGAATCGCGACCCGCGCCTGCGCCTGCTCGTACTTCTTTTTGTAGAAGTCTTCGGTCACCCCGCATCTCCGCCTTGAAACCGCAACGCAAATAGGCAGTGAGGTGCCCCCTGATGGACGCAGCAGGTCTGCTCGTGATCGATTTTGATCTGGAAATACGCCGCCACTCCGTCGAGAAGCCCTTCCATAAACCGGCAGAGCTTTCTCTCGGATTCATAGCGAATGTACAATTGATCTGGCGACGGGTCTTCGTAGGTAAATTTGGGGGTCTTGGCTTCCGGCAGAAGTTTGCGCACCTCGACATGGATCACTCGATCGACATCGAGAAGAAATCCCTTGGCGCTGTCGTATCCCTCGAGCCCCGCGGGTAGCGTCGCGGCCAGCTTTGGAAAGCAGTACGCACCAAACGCGACCAGCGCATCGTCCAAAGAGATGCCCAGCGTTCGCGCCGCTGCATTTGCGATGACCAGTAGATCCGAGTCTGGATAGGTGCCGGGACCCACAAAGGGCTCCTTGGTTTTGAGGGGGCACTTGGAGATGAGGCGCTCGTAGGTTTCTTCGCCCCAGCCCTCGACGACAAACGCTTCTAGTAAGTTGAATACGACACCCTTCATCGGCCCTGCTCTCCACGCACCTTCTTTTTGCCGTGCTTCGTTCGACTCGCCCCTATTTCAATTGTGCGCCTGCCGTCTCGGGAGGACATGACTCAGATCGAGGCATTTGCTGCCGTAAGCGTGCGACCTAGACCCCCCTTGCGCGGCGAGCCAGCTCTGCCTGAGAATGGAGCTCGAGCTTGCGAAACAGCGATTTGATGTGGTTGCGCACCGTGTGCGGACTGATGAACAAACGCTTGGCGACTTCGGGAACTCGATAGCCGAGGGCGAGTTCCCCGAGCACCTCTTGCTCTCGCGGAGATAGACTGCGTCGCTCTGCCCCGGTTAGGCCGGCAAGATGCGTCCTGCACGGGGCCTGCGTTCTTTTTCGCTCTTCAAAGGCCTCGTCCACGGCTCGGCGCAATGCATCTGGGAGGCATGGCTTGGTGAGATACCGAAACACACTGGCGCCATTGATCGCCATGATCGCGGCCTCTACGCTCGCGTGTCCGGTCAACACCATACGAACGATGCCCGGAAACGTTCCGGCAACCCGCGTCAGAAACTCCGAGCCACACATCCCGGGCATCTTCTCGTCCGACACGAGGACATCGACTGGCTGACGGGATAGAATGTCAAACGCTGGCTGCACGCCGACTGCGGTGAGCACGGAGTAGGGGCTTTTTCGCAGCGTCTGCTCAAGACCCTCTAGGAGCTCCAGCTCATCATCCACGAAAAGCACCACTCCCGATGCCGATTGCTCCATGCCCATTGCTCGACCTGTCCACCTGCAGTGGCTTATTCACTAGATCGAAACGGATGAAAGACGGGGAACTTGAACGGGATTTTGGCGGATGCTGCAGGATTCGAACCTGCGACCTTCGGCTCCGGAGGCCGACGCTCTATCCAGCTGAGCTAAGCATCCTCGAGCGTGGGGTTATCTGCAATCAGCGGTAGGTGCAAGTATTCACCTCTGCGCAAGATGCCCGCATTGGGTTTCACGTTGAAAGTTAGAACCCGTTCGCTGCATGAAACCCACCGCTTCCAAAAGACCACCGCGGTTGTGTTTCAGCAGTGGGTGCGTGCGTAGTTAGAGCCGACAGGCGGATCGATAAGCCCGGTCGCAAAGAGGGCGTCCACGGACGGTTTGCCTAAAGGCGGCTGGGTAGTTTCCGATGGCGGGGGTGAATTTAGCGTGCACCTCGTGGGATGACCGCGTCGCGTTCCCGGTTGGGAGGGCGATACGCGGCCTGGGCTAGGCGGAACCGGCAAAGCGATCACCTGGTCATGCGGGTTGAAAAAGGATCCGGACGAACAACCGCCCTGACGAAGATTGCGGCGCGATGGATAGCAGCAGCAAAGACCACAACCTAAACAGAATTCCGAAGTCTGTAGGCCGCAATTGCCGTTTAGACCACCCGCTGAAAACTCCCGATCCAGTTCACGGCACCGTTCATACAGAGCGCGGGCTTTTGAAACTTGTGCGAAGCGGGAGTTAGGCCTTGGCGCACTCTCATTTAGAGGCACCTCATGTTTACGGAGAAATCGGAGAAGCATCCACTGCACCAACTCGAAGGCCGGATTTTCCCCATCTGGAGAAGACCATCGCTTGCCATCCCGCCAAAAGGCGACGTCCCCCCTCAGGTAAGCCACATCGCTGTGGGACCCGGGCACGATGAGCGGCACGAGCTTTGTGACCCCAGGGTCGCGAGCTTGGAGACTGAGCGGCACGTAGGTACACCGTCTTTCGTCTCTTGCAAAAATGGCAACGCATGTTCGGACGATGGGAGGCACCGAAACCCGCGTAGATCGCGGCCATCCCGGAACCGGATCGACCGCAAATATATGGACCTCCGGCCGAGCGTTCTGGGGGCAGTCCATAAATCGCCGCTCAAGCATCTGCGCGATGGTGAAGCACGACACCGCGCCGCGGCTCCAGCCCAAGAGCACGATTCGAACGTCGACTCCCTTTCGGCTTATGAAGTTGAGGATGGAGCCTACCGCTTTTTCGGCCGTTGCATCCATGCCCGCGCCGCAGATAGACCCCGCGCAATTGTAAAGACTCTGGGCACACGGCACTCGGCGCGTTTGGGCTCCCAGCTGAATGCTCCCTGGACCGTCGAAGACCTCGAACTCGGCATCCTCCGTCCTACCGAGAATCCCACGAGCAAAGTTCGTGATCTCCTGGCCGAGGCCGCGTCTCCGCGGTGCTTTTGGCGGCCAATGCCTTACGGCGTATCCGGTGCCGTAGCATACGACGGAGATCGTAGGCTTTTGCGCACCAGGCCCGGATGACAGCACATTTTTCGAGGCCAGAGTGCACTCCTTCTATTCGAGATGGGTGCGGATACAGAGTCACTGATCGGCGATGAGGAGCATAGGCCACGCCCATGCGCAGTCAACGGCTTCAAGGAGCCACTTCGTCCGTAGATGATCCAGATCGAATACTGTATTATTGTAAAATATTGTTGATAACAGAAAAACAAACGCATCGACTTTGGCTCGGCATGCTCGTCTGTACTTGGACCGGAGCGTTCCTCCCAGGGTGTGGTGGATGTGGGGGCTCAAGCCGAAATGAAGACTGCATCCACATCGACGCCGAGGTAGAGCCTCCCCCGGCCGATGTCGTCATAAGCGAGGTCGTACTCACTCCCCGGAACGATTGGAATCGATCCGACGGGGTCGGAGCGCCGTTTCAGGCCCGAGGTGGCGGGAGCATCACCAGCGCAGACCAGTTTGTCGAACTCAGAAACCTCGAGGACGAGCCGGTCGATCTGCAAGGGTGGACCCTGCTCATCCTCGACTCCTCACCATCGACCACCACGCTTGGAGACGAGGGACCGACCTTGGTGACCAGTGCGGGATCCAACCTCAACGCGCTGCAGCCAGGCGCGTTCCTCGTGCTCGGTGATCCCGATGGTTTTGCCTCTTCCGACGCGTGGATCATCCTCCGCGACGAGAGAGGTCGATGGGTCGACGATGTGGAAATCGGTGGACTCATAGAATCACGCGACTTCGAAGGCGACGGCTTGTTCGATGGAGCACCTTCGGCCGAACGCAACGGATTCGGGCTGGGTACTCAGGACGAGTCGATCGCCCGCGATGCCGCTTCGACAGATACCGATGACGATATCGAGGATTTCTCCTTACTCGCCGCCACCCCGCTGGCAGAAAACATCGCTAGCCCGCCGCGGGCGGAGTCGGTAGCTCCAGAGATGACCTTCTTCACCACGGGCTCGAGACATCGCGTGAGTGACGAGATCCGCGTTCAGTTCACCGAGGCCGTGGACACCCTTTCCTTTGACGAGCGCATCACCGTCACCGCCGATGGATCTCCAGTGGCCATGGACCCGAGCGTTTTTGAGTACGGAGACACCCAGGTCATTCTCAATCCGGTCGGCATTCTGCCTTACGACGCGACGATTCTGGTCTCCCTACATCGAGACGGAATCGCAGTCTCCGATCGGGCCGGCAATGCGCTCGCGGGACGCAGGGAGTTCGACTTCCAGACCGAATCTGCCCCGGGTTCCGAATCCGCCGTGCGTATCAACGAGATCTGCGGCGATCCAAGGCAAGACTGGAACGATGATTTCGGTGGCGATGGGATTGCCTTTTCGGCGGTGCCCGGCGTTGGAGACGTCACATCCGACGATGAGTGGGTTGAACTCCTAGTGCAGGCAGACGGGCCGATCGACCTCACCGGGTACACGTTCCGGATTTACCGCGGATTTGGCACGACCGCGCCCGTCCGAGCACAAACCCGGCTCGACACCCACGAGTTTCTCCGCATCATCGGCAGCGGAACACGCATCGACGCACTTCAGCGAGGGGACCGAATCATCCTCGGAGATCCTCGCTCGGCTATCGGAGCGCACTCCGTGGTCGAACTGCGTGATTCCAGCGGCGTCCTCGTCGACACCGTGGAACTCGGCGGAAACTCATCTGCAACGGATCGCGGTGGCGACGGGATCGACAACGGCGCGCCGGCAGAAGGAGCATCGGCCACATCGACCGACCTGAGCGACGAATCGATCTCGCGCGTACCAGACGGTATCGACACCGGGGACGACGTTGCAGACTTTGAAGCGGGGGGGGCTACTCTCGGTAGACCAAATCTCTAAACCACGTCCGCGACCGCCCAGGCACGCCACAAAGCCGCTTTCCACCTTGCGCCTCGTCGTCAGGTACTAGATGTACCCTCCTCCTCCTCACTGCGGGGGCGCTGGCTCTATGACGCCCCTGGACGGCCGCGGGGGTTTACGACAAACGCACGCCATAGAGCCGCTTTCCACCTTGCGCCTCGTCGTCAGGTACTAGGTGTACCCTCCTCCTCCTCACTGCGGGGGCGCTGGCTTTCTGACGCCCCTGAACGGCCGCGGGGGTTTACGACAAACGCACGCCATAGAGCCGCTTTGTATCTTCGGAGGCTGCTATGACTTGTAGCAACCAGAGGCCGTGGCGGGGAAGTCGAGCCGCTTGGTTCCTGTCCGCAGAGAACGTGAGGAAGCCAGACTCCCCGCCACGGCTTTGGGCTAAGTTCGAACAGTTGCGTGAACGCCGCTTGGAATCAAGGGGTAGTTCGAATCTGCAAAGCGGAACGAAGGGCCCGAGACTCTGGCGGAAGGAGCCAGAATGGACACGAGGAACTGGGTCGGAGTGGATGTATCGAAGAAGTGGCTAGATGTGGCGGTGCTGAGTTCAGGGGCGACCCGTCGCTTTGCGCAACCTGAGGAGCTTGATGCTTTGGTCGCATGGCTCGTTGAGCTTGAAGCTCACGTGGTGCTGGAATCGACGGGTGGGTATGAGCGCGGGCTTTGTCGTGCACTTCACCAGGCGAACATTGCGTTCACTTGTGTCAACCCAGCCCGAGCCCGATGCTTTCTGCGAAGTGCTGGCAACATGGCGAAAACGGACTCGATCGATGCCAAAGGTCTAGCGCAGATGGGCAAGGCTCTGGAGCTCACACCCACGCGGATGAGGTCGGAGAGACATGAACAGGTGAAGCGACTGACGAGGCTGCGCAATCCGCTGGTCAAGTCGAAGGTGACGTACGAAAATCACCTAGAACATGCGGAAGAGGCTGAGGCGGATGTACTAGGTCGCGTGATTCGCACGCTGCACGAAGAGATTGCGGAGGTCGACCGCCAGCTCTGCCAGGTCATCCAGAACGATGCAGAGATGAAGTCCAAGTCGGCACGAATGCAGTCGATCAAAGGGGTGGGCCCGGTGATTGCGGCAGGCATGCTGAGCCATGTTGCCGAGTTGGGGCAGATGACGAAGGGGCAAGCCGCCGCGCTGGTTGGACTGGCGCCCTACACGCAAGAAAGCGGGATGAGAAAAGGCCGACGAAGAATTCGTGGTGGTCGCTCTGCCGCGAGGAACCTTCTGTTTATGGGTGCGTTGGTCGCCTCACAACACAACCCCGAGTTCAAGGCGTGCTACGCGCGGCTGCAGGCGGCGGGCAAGCCCAAGCGTGTCGCACTGACGGCGCTCGCGCGTAAGCTGGTGGTGACCTTGAACGCGATGCTCAAAGCAGAACGCACTTGGGAGCCATCGCGCTTCGCATCATCGGCCAGTACGGGGCCGTGAGCCGGTTTTGAGCGCTCACATCTGCGCGAAGGCCAGGGTCGTCTTCGCATGCACCGCAGGAGCGCCTATGCCTGGCAAACCTGCGGATGAAGAACATCGAAAGACAGTTGCTACCGCCTTGCGCCTCGTCGTCAGGTACCAACTCGTACC